>CALQIX020000025.1 GCA_943330745.2 Lishizhenia tianjinensis | reverse complement strand
GGACGGGAGAGCTTTTGGGAAAAATTGCCAAGATGGAATTTATACCTGGAAACTAATCTATGAAGATGTTAAACTCGGAAATCGTATCATGGTCGGTCATGTTACTTTATTGAGGTAATCCATTTATGTGCTCTATGTATTGGTGATGTGGTTTGATGTAACTCAAGATGCTTATATCAACATTTCCAAAGGAATTCAAATAACATCTCAATATATATTGTACTGTTACAGATTGAAAGATCTTGATTTTATTATTCCATTTTAAGCATTAATTGCTACATTCTATTTGAACAAAAGGCCAACTTATGTCAATCAATTATTAAACCCCAGCTAATACAACACGACATAAAAGTTGATGCGTTAACAAGTTAAATAAAGTACGTTCTTAAAATAAATCCTGCAATTCTTTTTTCAGGAATTCAACAGTTATTTCTGTTGGTAATTGACCGATTTCACCTACTAATTCAAAGATTTTAGTAGCCAAATCTGTACTCAAAGCTGTTTCATTCATTTGATTTCCAGCAATGTTGATAATTTTAATTGTTTCCTCTTTTGAATCACGCAACATTTTCCAACCTTGAGGAGAAACAAACAATTGTTGAGCCACATTATGATCGTATTCATCGCGAATTGTTTTTAATAATTCAGCTTGCATCGCTCTAGCAGGCAGTCCTGGATTATGCAAACGCATGATTAAACTATTTAAATTGATGCGCTCTAAATACAGAACTGATCGTTGGTATGCCTCTACTCTATTTGGTAAAAAATACTCTTGTCTGCTTTTTCGCAACTCAAGCTGAAGATTCAACTTCTCACGATCTGTCTCCCTCTTTAAAAGATAATAAGCTGTTAGAATAACACCACCTGATGAAAGTAAAACGATTAAAGAAGTTAATAAAGCATCCATATTATTTTGTTTTAAAGTGCAAAAATACGAATTCCAACGAAAAGGAATGTTTCAGTTACACAGTTCATTCAAAATCACGCTACTTTTTCTTTTTCTCGAATAAAAATTAAGCCAACAATTAAGGTCAATACACCAATAAACACAGGATACCATATTCCAGCTAAAGGGTCATTAAATTTCAACACCAATAATTCAGCTATGAGCGGTGTCAATCCCCCAAATATGCCATTTCCAATATGATATGGAAGAGACAAAGAAGTATACCTGATTTCTGGAGGAAACAATTCTACCAAAAATGCTGCAATCGGTCCATATACCATGCAAACAAAAATCAATTGCAAAAAAATCAAAAAGCCCAAATAACTTAATTTGGAAAAATTTAAATAGATCTTTTGTTTCATAATTACCGGATGTTTTTGTTTTTTTCCCGTTTCAAGACTAATAATCTCTACTCGCTTGCAGCCATTCAAATAGGAAGTTCGGTTGATAACTTCAACCAATCCACTCTTTTCATTCACATTCGTTGTTGTTTGCACATGATAATATTCTGGATTATTCTCCCAGGATTTCCAATCAGCCAGGACAGACATTTGTTTATAAATAGGAAAATAGCAGCAAACTGCCAAAGCCATTCCTGTTAACATAACTTTCTTTCTTCCAATGCGATCCGATAATTTAGCAAAAACAATAAAAAAAGGGGTAGCAAGAAGTAGAACTGGAATCAATAGAAATTGCACCTGACTTTCATCTATATGCAACGTTTTAATGCTAAAATTCATAGCATAAAATTGTCCAGTATACCAAATCACTCCTTGACCGGCTGCAGCACCAAACAGAGCAATCAATACCAATTTCAAATTACGCCATTTCGTAAAACTTTCTCGAAGTGGATTCTTTGAGGTCTTACCCGCTTTTTTCATCTGCTGAAAAATAGGTGATTCTTCCATTTTAGTTCGAATAACATAGGACACGATTACTAAAATAATTGAAACTAAAAATGGAATTCTCCAACCCCATTCTTCGAATTCACCTTCAGAGACCAAATATTTACAGACAAGAATAACAGCAAGAGAAAGTAAAAGTCCAAAAGTGGCCGTTGTTTGGATAAAACTAGTATAAAATCCCTTTTTTCCTTCTGGAGCGTGTTCGGCCACATAAATTGCTGCACCTCCATATTCACCTCCCAGTGCTAATCCTTGTATGGCCCTTAACAAAAACACAATTATTGGTGCAACTATTCCGATACTTTCGTAGGATGGAATCAAACCGATAGCAAAAGTGGAAAAACCCATTAAAATCAATGTTAATAGAAAAGTATATTTTCTACCCATTAAATCACCCAAACGTCCAAATATCAATGCTCCGAATGGCCGAATCACAAATCCAACCCCAAATGCAGCAAGGGTTGCTAAAAATGCAGCTGTTGGATTTTCTTTTGGAAAAAACTGTGTGGCTATAATTGGAGCTAAGCTTCCGAAAATATAGAAATCATACCATTCGATTACCGTTCCCAAAGAAGAAGCAGTGATAATTCGGCGAATTGATTTTTTGTCTATCATAATACAATTTGAAAAATAAACTTAGTAATTATTTTAGAACAAAAACCTTAACCCATTTTCTCTATCTTTGAAGTAGGTTTAAAAACAGTATAAAAAATGTTTAAGTGATGAAGGTCCGGACAATCAACACGGTAATAATTCTTGCCATTATCTCCATGATAAGTATTTTAATAATTCAAATAAGTTGGATTCGAAAAACGCAATCAATGCAGGAGGAAAATTTGGCAATTCAAAAAAAACAAGTAGAATTAAACAAAGACCATTTCACCAATCAAACTTTATCTTCATTACAAAATGTTAGACGAATTATTTCAAAACAAACTGCTGATAGTACTGATCAATATGGCGCTGTACAGCAAATTCGAGATAATTATTTTTTAGTAGAAATCAGTGAAGAACTCCAATTATTTTATCTTGAAACTATTTTAAAAAGAGAATTTTACCACAACAAAATAAACTTTGATTTTCAAGTAGGTATGTATGATTGCTTTTCTGAAAAAATGGTATATAGTGATTTAATCTTGTATAAAAATCAAGGTGCTTTTCAGAATGCCCCAAAATCGGTTAAAATAGTTTCACCCCCTTTAGGAAAAAAAATGGATGGTCACTATTTCACAATTTTTTTTCCAAATACCGACTTCAAACCAATTATTTTTGTGTCTAATTCATTTTCTCCATGGATATATGTCGTGGTAATTGCCTTATTGATTTTAGTTTTTTTCTTATTTACCATTAATGTAATAGTGAAACAAAAACGACTTTCAGAAGTAAAAAATGACTTCATAAATAATATGACTCATGAATTAAAAACTCCAATTTCAACCATTGGTCTTTCTGCTGAAATGTTAATGCGGCCAAACAGTTCAGAAGATCCTCAAAAAATACAGCGATACGCTACTATTATTTACAAAGAGAATAAACGATTGGAAAATCAAGTTGAAAAAGTTCTTAATGTTGCTAAACTCGACAAAGAACAAATCGTATTGAAATTAGAGAAGATTGATATTCATGAAATACTGAAAGATATAAAGGAAAATTTTGAATTTAGTCAAGAATTTAGAGGTGGCAAAATTCAGTTGAATCTAATGGCGGAAAACACTGAAATTAGCGGTGATTTAGTTCATGTTACCAATGTTTTATACAATTTAATTGAAAATGCCTCCAAATATTGTGAAAAAGACCCATTGATCATAATTCGAACCAAAACTGAAAAAAAGAATTTTTTAATTGAAATTGAGGATAATGGAATCGGTATTCAAAAAGAGAATATTGCCCATATTTTTGAAAAATTTTACCGTGTACCGACTGGAAATCTTCATAATGTCAAAGGATTTGGGCTAGGCTTATTTTATGTCAAGCTTATTCTTGAAGCGCATAATGGAAAAATTGAAGTTCAAAGTAATTTATCATCAGGTACAACTTTCACGTGTTTTTTCCCTTTATAACATCCAAATTAAGTGCAAAATAACTTAAAAAATTAAGCTTAAATCGATCAAAAGTAACGGGTTTTGTTAATATCTCTTGAAAAATGAAATGAAAGTCGACCTAGGAGTAAAATTCAAGTAATTACATTTGTATAAAACCAAAAAATGAAAGTATACAACAACATATTGGAAACTATTGGAAATACTCCTTTAGTTCGTTTAAATAAAGTTACAACCGGAATAAAAGCAACCATTCTTGCAAAAGTAGAGACAACCAATCCTGGAAATTCAGTTAAGGACAGAATGGCTGTTAAAATGATCGAAGATGCTGAAAAATCAGGGGTGTTAAAACCTGGTGGAACGGTAATTGAAGGTACTTCAGGAAATACTGGGATGGGTTTAGCTTTAGCTTGTATTATCAAAGGGTATAAATTGATTTGCGTTTTAAATGATAAACAATCCAAAGAAAAAATGGATATTCTCCGTGCAGTTGGAGCCGAAGTTGTCGTTTGCCCGACTGCCGTTGAACCAACTGATCCACGCTCCTATTATTCTGTTTCAAGAAGACTCGCCACTGAAATCCCTAATTCTTGGTACGTAAACCAATACGATAATTTATCCAATAGACAAGCACATTATGAATCGACTGGTCCTGAAATATGGGAACAAACAGACGGAAAAATCACTCATTTTGTTGTCGGTGTTGGAACGGGTGGTACAATTTCAGGTGTAGGAAAGTATTTAAAGGAAAAAAATCCGAATATAAAAATATGGGGGATTGATACATATGGATCCGTTTTTAAAAAATACAAAGAAACTGGGATTTTTGATGAAAACGAAATCTACCCCTATATAACTGAAGGAATTGGTGAAGATATTCTTCCCGCGAACGTTGATTTCGATATTATTGATTTGTTCGAGAAAGTGACCGATAAGGATGCCGCTGTTTATACACGTAAACTGGCAAGAGAAGAAGGGATTTTTGTTGGGAATTCAGCAGGTTCAGCAATTAAAGGATTAATTCAATTAAAAGATCAATTAAAACCAGAAGATATTGTTGTTGTTTTGTTTCATGATCATGGCAGCCGGTATATTGGTAAAATTTTTAATGACGATTGGATGCGTGAACGCGGTTTTTTGGAAGAAGAACCCATAACTGCTTCGGATATTGTTTCAAAACATGCTGATACATCTTTAGTAACCGTTTTTGCTGAAGAATTAGTTTCACATGCGATAGCGAAAATGCGGAAATTTGGTATTTCACAAATACCCGTGCTAAAGGATGGTCGATTTGTTGGATCGATTGATGATTTGCATGTCTATCAGGCACTTGTTGATCAACCTGAGCTTCGCGACACGCCTATTTCATCCATTATGCATGAACCTTTCCCCATTGTACATGAAAATACCTCTGTTGATGATCTATGTAAATTAATCACTAAAAATTCACCCGCAGTTTTGGTTGAGCTTACTAATGGTAAATTTCATATTGTTACGCGGCACGACGTAATTCAAGCGATGTCGTAATGGAAAACAACACCTTCGTCGATCAGTTAGGACGAAGTATCCGAATTCCAAAAAAACCAATTCGGATTGTTTCGTTAGTTCCATCTCAAACAGAATTACTTGCCTATTTTGGTCTAGATAGTGAAGTGGTTGGTGTAACTAAATTTTGTATCCATCCAAAAAAATGGCATAAGGAAAAAATTCGCATTGGAGGGACAAAAAACGTCGATATTCAGAAAATAAGGCACTTGAAACCCGACTTAATTATCGGCAATAAAGAAGAAAACACACAACAAGATATTGAGCAACTGGAAGACTTTTGTCCGGTGTGGTTAAGTGAAATAAATTCATACGAAGATGCATTGTGGATGATAAAAAAGTTAGGAGAGATTTTGGATAAGGAAACTTTGTCGAACGAGCTCCTTTCAAAAATTGAATCCAATTTCAAAGCACTTAATCCGATTAAAAAAAACAAAAAAGTTCTCTATCTCATTTGGGATAAACCGTTGATTGCTGTTGGCAGAAACACATACATAAATTCAATTTTAGAAAAAATTGGTTTCGAGAATTATGTCTTAGAAAATCGTTATCCAACGCTAGATACATCTGAGCAAATTGCGCCTGATATTCTTTTGTTAAGTAGTGAACCATATCCATTTAGAACTGAACATATTAGAACTTTTCAATTGAAGTATCCTGAAACAAAAGTAATTTTGGTTGATGGGGAAATGTTTTCTTGGTATGGACCGAGAATGATAGAGGCACCGATTTATTTCGAGAAATTAATCCTAAATATCGGAATCTAAGGCTTTTAATAACTGAATTACTTCATCCAAGAAATTCTTATTGGGCTTCATTTCAATTTTAAAAATCAGGTGTTGCTTTTTTGTTGATTTATTTGATGTCGCGATTACAGAAATCCTTTTTGTTTTATCAATAAATTGAGTTGCAGCAACCATTTTTGAATTGAGTAAAAGTAACATTCTGAGCATCGGGACATTTTCAAATTGAACCAATTTATTTAAATCCCCTTCGATTTTCCCGAAATTTTGAGTTGAATAATAGTTCGTTTTTCTTGTTGGAACTGTTGTCAATAGATAGGAATAATCATCAATTTCTAGTCCATTAAATGTTAATTCTCCAAGCTTAATTTCGGTTTTATCTCCTTTAACAATTGCTAAATCGTTCACCTTAATAAATTCATTAATTGCAAATGGTTCTGCTGTATTCAATAGAAGTTGAAATTGAGGGAAATAAGGAGGCTTTAGGCCCAAATAATTAATTGAAGCAGATTCAATCTCAGGAATATTTTTCCAATTAAAATCAAAATATTCATTCGCTTGTTTTACTAATAAATCCATTCCTTTAATTGGGATTATGGATGAAATATGAAATCCTTCAGGCTTTAAAAATTTTCGATTTTTAGTTGATGCTTGAAAATAATCCATATCGCTTTCGATTATCAAATCATTTCCAAGCAATTGAACAGCACCCGAAAGTTGAAACATTTTTGTTTGAAATGCAATAGATTCCTTTTTCGATATTAATTTATTCCAACCCAAAGAATTTTGTTCTTCTATCCGTTTTTTAACTAATTGAAAACTCTGTTTCTTGCACCCAGAAACTAAAAATCCTTTTTGCTCAAATTCAAAGGTATGCTGATAAGGTTCTTGATTTTTTCTGGCGGCAAAATCGCTATTACTTCTTAACGAAAAAACTGTAACTGTGGCCCATTCATTATTTGTTTTCATTAGAAAAAAATACACCGGAAACGACCAATCTACAGACGAAAAATTAATAGTTGAATTTGCTTTAAATTTTTTGTTTTCTTTTGATAAAAAATCAGTCTTTCCTGATTCAATAATTCGTTTGAAAAAATCCTTACCCAATTGTTTAGCATCTACACGCATTACAAATTCAGCATCAGCTGGAATAAAATTTAGTGCTTGATACTCTTTTTTAGCTTGAGAGAATTCAATAAGTGAAAGGGTAGAAAAAGAGACTGTAAAAAGTAAAATCAACGAGGCTAGTAAAGCAAAAAAATACTTGGTTTTATTTTTCACTTACACTCTTCGTCATAGTACTCTTGAAATTCTTCGAATTTTTCGCGATTTTCTATAAGAGTTGGTAATGCTGCTATTGCTCTTTTCTGTAATACACAAGCATCAGTAGCTTTTTTATTTGAACTATAATACTTTAATAATTCACATATTCCGGCAGCAAAAAATAATTCATCTGTTTCAGTAAAAACAAGTGAGTCTTTTCCAGCAATATATTTTGTCAATTCTAATTCTGCTTCTTTCAAAAGAACCTTCGCATTTGCATCCTTTAAATTAAAGAGACAAGCTACTTGTAAATATTTTACACAAATCGGATTTTTTGTTATTTTCAAATACTTACTAATTGAAGTATTTATTTTTGCATAATCCTTAATTTTTGTTTTTCCTTTAACAACAGCTGTATCGTTGGTTAAATTACTTAAAACAATCTCGTCGTAATATTTGTATTGCATTTCATTGATAAAACCAGAAAATTTATCATCTGTTAAGTTTTTATCGTCAGTGGGTACTTTTTCCAAAAACCCATTATTGTCGTATTTCAAGGCCTTTGAGAGAGCACTCACTGCATCATTAAAGGCGGATTTATAAGGCTGGTATTTGCTCATTGAAAAATCCAAACTTTCACCAGAAATTAAATATAAACCTCTTGCCAACCAAATGTATGCAAATGGATCTTTCGAATACTTGTCATTTTCTACCATTTTCGAAGCCTTTTTCACTAACTTAATGTAACTATCAACATCTCCTCCAGTAAACAGTTGATTTAATTCACTATATTCATTTTTATCGGTAATTAAGAAATAACCTTTTTTCTCATACTTCAAAGAAATAGGTATTTTTTCAATAACTTTTTTCCCTTTTGGTATAGAATCAACTGTCACTTTAGCTGTAATAGATACGTTTATAGGTCCGATTTTTTTAAAAATTAACCATATGTAAGAAATATCTTTATTTATTTCATCTTCTCTCGCATAAACTATTTTGTAATCTTTACCTACTTCCGCTCCTATTTTAAGTTTCGTATCGGGAACATTTGCTGATTTTGTGATTTTTAATATTACTGTATCACCCACGGCTACCATTCGCTTATCTGCAACGAATTTAATACTAGGCCCTTGAGCAAAAATTACACCCGAAAACATGGTGGAGAAAATAAAAAATAAATATTTCATAAGATTAATTTAAAAAAAACGATTCTTTTCAAGAATAATGCCGAAGATAAATAAAAAAAGCAAAAACTCTTTCATTTCAGATTACTAAATGCAAACAATTCCGTGTGTATTACATTTTAAACACTTGTCTTTGCGCCAAAGATCTTCCCAAAGTCACTTCATCGGCATATTGCAATTCTGTTCCAACGGATACTCCTCGAGACAATGTAGTAATCAATAGATCATGATTAGAAATCTTCTTGTACAAATAAAAATTTGTTGTATCACCCTCCATCGTTGGGCTCAAAGCAAAAATAACCTCCTTCACTACTCCTTCGCTTATTCTATCAACTAATGAATCAATGTATAAATCAGACGGGCCGACACCATCCATGGGAGAAATAATCCCACCTAGAACATGATACAAACCCTTAAAGCTTTGTGTTGATTCAATGGCCATGATATCACGAATATCTTCTACAACACAAATTATTGAATTATCACGCGTTGAATTCGAACAAATAGCACATTTCGGAGTGTCTGAAATATTATTACAAACCTCACATTCTAAGGTATTTCCTTTTAATTCAATAATGGAATGCGAAAATGCAGCAATCTCCTCTTTGTCGCGTTTTAAAAGCTGCAAGGCCATCCGAAGCGCAGTTCTTTTCCCAATACCGGGCAGAGAGGATAATTGTTCCACTGCTCTGTCCAAATATTTGGATGGCAGACTCATTAACGTTCAATTTTGGCAGCAAGTAAATAAATAACTGCCATTCGCACAGCTACTCCATTTTCTACCTGGTTTAGTATAATACTTTGGTCTGAATCTGCTACTTCACTTGAAATTTCAACACCACGATTGATTGGACCGGGATGCATCACTACTATTTTCTTACTCAATGAATCTAATATTTCTTTTGTTAGACCAAACAACATAGTGTATTCTCTGATACTAGGAAAAAATCGAATATCTTGGCGCTCTAACTGTATACGCAACATATTAGCCACATCGCACCATTCTAGGGCCTCCCGCAAATTATGCGAAACGTGAACTCCCAATTCTTCCATGTGCTTAGGAATTAAAGTAGTTGGACCACAAACCATAACTTCAGCACCCAATTTTTGCAAACAATATATATTTGAAAGAGCAACTCGTGAATGAAGAATATCCCCTACTATAACAACCTTTTTACCTTCAATTGTTCCCAACTGTTCACGGATAGAATATGCGTCTAATAAAGCTTGAGTTGGGTGTTCATGCGTACCATCGCCTGCATTTATGACTTTAGCTTTAATTCGTTGAGAAAGATAGTGGGCAGCACCCGGATTTGGATGACGCATCACCACCATATCCACTTTCATGGACAAGATATTATTTACCGTATCCAAAAGTGATTCTCCTTTTTTCACAGAGCTACCGGAAGCACTAAAATTTACTATGTCAGCCGAAAGTCGTTTCTCTGCTAACTCAAAAGAGAGTTTTGTCCGAGTTGAATTTTCAAAAAACAAATTAGCAACAGTTATATCACGCAATGAAGGAACTTTTTTAATTGGTCTATTAATAACTTGCTTAAAACTATCGGTAGTCTTAAAAATTAATTCAATATCCTCTTTGGTAAGGTCTCTGATTCCTGTTAAATGGTCTACGCTGAGATTATTCATTTATTTCATTTTTCGTAAAAAGAAAAACTTGGTCAGCTCCCTCTGTTGCCTTCCATTCCACTGAAACCTTTTCAGAAATTAATGTATCAACTGTGTATCCAACATAATCGGATTGAATTGGCAAATCACGTTGAAATCTGCGATCGATTAACACCAATAATTCGACTTTATTTGGTCGACCAAATGTCATAATTGCATCTAAACCAGACCGAATTGTCCTACCAGTATGCAGCACATCATCAATCAAAACGACATTTTTATTTTCTATCACAAAATCAATATTTGTCACACTTGGTATTATGGGCTTTTCTCTTCGTCGAAAATCATCCCTGTAAAATGTAATATCCAGATTTCCGCAAACGATTGGGTGATTTAAAATGGATTCTAATTGTTCTTTCAAACGAGATAAAACATGAATCCCTCTTGGCTGAAGCCCTATCAGAACAGTGTTTTCGAAATTATTGTGCGTTTCAATTAACTGATAACAAAGTCTCCTGATTGTTAAATCCACTTGCGTTTCATTCAGAATTACTTGCTTTTCCATTACAACAAAAGTACACTTTTTTTTAATTATGAAAGTCGATCACGGTGGAAATATTACAGTCATTTTGTCAGATTAACAACGATTACACATGTCATTTTTACATCTTTTTTGTTCCATGCGGGAGGTGGTTTATTATTTGACGAGGAAAAGTAACTAAAATATATTACCATGGATTTTTCAAAATTCACAACGAAATCACAGGAAGCCATTCAGCAAGCCCAGAAACTTGCTGAAAACAAGCAAAATCCAACAATCGAAAATGCGCATCTCTTACAAGGCATATTTTTAGTAGATAAGGACGTTGTACCCTATCTACTAGGGAAATTGAATATTAATACGAAAATGATTGAAGCTGCCTTGAGTAAAATTATTCAATCGTTACCAACGGTATCTGGTGGACAAATTTATTTATCACAATCAGCCATTTCGGTATTAAATAATGCAATTCAAGAAACTGCAAAATGGCAAGATGAATACGTTTCCATAGAAATGATTTTACTAAGCATGCTTGAATCAAACGATATTATTGGAACACTGTTCAAAGACAATAACTTAAAGAAAAATGATTTAAAACAAGCCATTATGGAATTAAGAAAAGGACAAAAAGTCACATCAACCAATCAGGAAGGAACCTATCAATCCTTGGAAAAATTTGCTAAAAATTTGAATGAATTGGCAAAATTAGGAAAACTTGATCCCGTTATTGGAAGGGATGATGAAATAAGACGTGTGTTACAAATTTTAACCCGGAGAACAAAAAACAATCCTATACTTATTGGTGAACCTGGGGTTGGTAAAACCGCGATTGCAGAAGGATTGGCACACCGAATAATCAGTGGTGATGTTCCCGATAATTTAAAAAATAAAATCGTTTATTCTCTTGATATGGGTGCACTTATCGCTGGCGCAAAGTATAAAGGCGAATTTGAGGAAAGACTCAAATCGGTGGTAAAAGAAGTAATTGATGCAGAAGGGGAAATCATTTTGTTTATTGATGAAATTCACACATTAGTTGGTGCGGGTGGTGGCGGTGAAGGTGCCATGGATGCTGCTAACATTCTAAAACCTGCTTTGGCAAGGGGTGAACTCAGAGCAGTTGGCGCAACCACATTAAATGAATATCAAAAGTACTTTGAAAAAGACAAGGCTCTCGTTCGGCGATTTCAGCCCGTATTAGTAGACGAACCAAGTGCCGAAGATGCTATTTCTATCTTGCGTGGAATAAAAGAAAAATATGAAAATCATCATAAGGTACTAATTAAGGATGCAGCAATTATTGCGGCGGTAGAATTATCTCAACGGTACATTACCGACCGACATTTACCTGATAAAGCAATCGATTTAATAGATGAAGCTGCTTCAAAACTCAGAATGGAAATCAACTCAAAACCTGAGGAATTGGATGAATTAGATCGAAAAATCATGCAGCTTGAGATTGAACGGGAGGCACTGAAACGGGAGAACGATCAAAAAAAACTCGAAAACGTTGAAAAAGAATTGGCAAATATTAGTGAAAAACGTGATGCATTTAATGCCAAATGGCAATCAGAAAGGGATGTAGTAGACTCTATTCAGAGAACGAAAGAAGCAATAGAAAATTTTAAGTTTGAAGCGGATCAAGCGGAACGATTAGGCGATTATGGCAAAGTTGCTGAAATTAGATATGGCAGGATTAAAGAAGCAGAATCTTTGTTGGAAAAATCAAAAAATCAATTGACCGAGATGCAAATTCACTCAAAGATGATAAAAGAAGAAGTGGATGCAGAAGAAATTGCAGAAGTTATTTCAAAATGGACGGGTATTCCTGTTCAAAAAATGATTGAAAGTGAAGTTTCTAAACTATTACGATTAGAAGATGAACTGGCAAAAAGAGTTGTTGGGCAAGAGGAAGCAATAGAAGCTTTATCTGATGCTGTTAGACGTTCTCGTGCAGGCTTACAGGATGCTAGAAGGCCTATTGGGTCTTTTATTTTCCTGGGGACAACCGGTGTTGGAAAAACAGAATTAGCAAAAGCGTTGGCCGATTTTCTTTTCAATGATGAAAATTCTATGACGCGGATTGACATGAGTGAATACCAAGAAAAACATGCCGTAAGTAGATTAGTGGGTGCACCTCCGGGATATGTTGGTTATGATGAAGGTGGTCAACTTACAGAAGCTGTAAGAAGGCGCCCCTATTCGATCATTTTATTAGATGAAATTGAGAAGGCTCATCCAGATGTTTTTAATGTATTATTGCAAGTTTTGGATGATGGGAGATTAACTGATAACAAAGGTAGAACAGTTAACTTCAAAAATACAATTATCATAATGACTTCTAACCTGGGCTCTTCATTAATTCACGAACGATTTGATCAAGTGATAGGGGAAGATTTGGAGCAAGTAAAAGAAAAAACAAAATTTGAAGTTTTGGAACTACTTCGTCAAACGATTCGCCCCGAATTTTTAAATCGAATAGATGAATTAATCATGTTCATGCCGTTAACACAAGAAAATGTGCGGCAAATTGTTACCATTCAACTAAACAATTTGAAAGTCCTGTTGAAAACAAAAGATATAAAACTTGTTGTAACTCCAGAAGCTTTTGACTGGATTTCTGAAGCAGGTTACGATCCTTTTTTTGGAGCAAGACCAGTGAAAAGAGTCATCCAAAAACAAGTATTGAATGAATTATCTAAAGCTTTATTAGCAGGAAAAATAAATACTGATCAAAATGTAATAATGGATATTTTTGATGGAAAAATAGTTTTTAGAAAACCCGTTTTAGCAGCTGAAGAAATTTAAGTCTTGAATCGTCAGTCTATTGTTCGCTTAAAACTTTGTTCTTCCATTTAGAACGTTTCATCTTCAAAAATGTATAGTTACCAACAATTTTGATAAGAATTTAACAAATAATTCTTTCTACGAACAATTTATTTATCTTTAGCACATGCGTATTTTGATAGATAAGAGATGAACAAGGAACAAATAGATAATGCCAATATTGATATACTATTATTGAGTACTTCTGATCCTAAAAAGGCATTTCAAGAATCTAAACTTATTTTAAATCAATCGCGCGCAATTCAATATGAAAAAGGAATCGCTGAAGCATTACGAAATCTAGCATTTTCATCTCAATCACTTGGATTTTTTCCAGAAGGATTTGAATTTGCAAAGGACGCAATTGTACTTTTCGAAAAATTAGATGATAAAAAAAATCTAGCACATGTATACAATACACTAGGTTTTATATATGACCATTTAAATGAACAAGAAAATCGATTAATCGCTAATTTAAAAAGCAGGGCGTATTCCTACGAAACAAGCGACTCCGAAGGACTTATTCGTTCATTAAACAATACGGGAGATAATTACATTCAATTAGCAAATTATGAAGATGCTCTTCATTCCTTTGAAGAATGTTTGACTTTGATTCAGCCCACCAATCATTTCATGTTTGCCGTTGTTTATTGTAATATCGGAGAGGTAAACTTTTTAAAAAAAGAATACCAAAAGGCGATTGAGAATTTTGATAGAAGCTTAGACTATGCGCGAAGAATTAAATCATATGCAATCGAAGCAACGGCCTTGCTATTACTGTCAAAAGTTCATCTGAATCAAGAAAGAGATCAACCAGCGATTAAAGCATTAAAAAGTGCAATCAATTTATTTGATAATGCAGAAAAAGAAAAGGGAGATTTAATTTTCTTAACAGAAAATGATCAAGAAAATGCGATATTAAAATCATCTATCAATATAGAAATTGAGATTTATCAATTATTTGCAGAAATATCTGAAAAAACAGGTGATTTAGTGACCGCACTTTGGGCAATAAAAAAATCTAAATCCCTCGAAAAAATTCTCCTGTCAGAAAAACATTCTAAAGAATTTGAAACAATTCACCTAAGGTATGAAATCACACAGCTAGAAAAGCTTGTTGCAGAGCGAACCTCTGAGTTGGAGCGAACTTTTAGAGAACTGCAATCTAAAGAAAATAATAACCGCCTAATCATTGAAAATGCGATTGATGCTGTAATAATATTTGATGAAAGTGGTAAAATTATTCAACACAATAAAATTACAAAGGATTTCTTTGCTAGAACTGATGAACTTACTAATTATAAATTATCTGATTTATTAATTTTTGAAGACGGAACTAAACTTTCAGTTGTTTTAAAAAGCTTGTTCAGTATTGAAACAGACGAATTTGAATCACTTAAGTATGAAATGAGTGATTTAGAACGATTAGAATTTTTTAGAGTGGCCTTCATCCGTACAAAGAATGAAAATGGACTCCAAGGAATAGCATTTGTTGGGAATATAAGTCACTGGAAAAAAGCAGAAAAAAAACGGTTAATCGACCTTGAAATTGAAACTCGAATCAATCATTTTTCTCAATTTATTCTATCAAAAAATGATTATCGCGACATGCTTTTTGAATTAGTTAGAATGTGTATTGAGGAATTAAAATTTTATACAACAACTATATATCTGAAAGAAAATAGTAGTGATGAACTCGTTCAAATTGTGAGTCAACAAGCAGAAACGTATTCCAAACTTGATTTACTAACTAGCTTAAAAACAACCAACTATTTACTTACATCGAACACTACAGAGTTCATTACCCCCAAAGAGATTAAATCTCAACTTTCAATACCATTGAAAATAGCAGATGATTTGATTGGTGTGATTAATTGTGGACATGAAGAAGAGGATTTTTTCAATGAAAATCATATTCGATTTTTAATGACTATTGCTCCCTTATTAGCAAACCGGGTAGATAAATTAAAGGAGCAAATTCAAAAAGAATTACTACAAAAGCAATTGTTTGAAATAAACCAAAAACTTGAACAAGAAGTAAATATTCAGACAAAAAAAATAACAGAACTCACGCACAAATACTTGGAACACGAAAAACTGTCGCTTCTATCTGAGTTAGCGGCATCTATTTCACATGAATTAAATACGCCTTTTGGAATAATTAAAAATGGTGCAATTGAGGTTAATAATTCAATAATTAGCCTCGTTGAAAGTATTGAAAATGGAACTTATCCAATAGAAACATTGAATTTTGTTATATCAATTGCACAAAAAAAATCTAAAATACCGTTTGCCTCTGGACGACAAAAAAGAAGAGACTTAATTGACTTTTCAGAACTGTTATTTTCCAAAAAGATAGATTCTTCTTTAGTTAAAGATTTAGCTCAAGCTTTCGTTAATTCAAAATTCGATGTCGATGATGTCACTGAAATTGAATTCATTCTTAATTCAGAAAATAAACTTGATATTTTAGAACTCATTTTCTTCCTTCAAAAAACACTTTCTTTATCAAAGACCATCATTGAAACTAGCAATAGTGCAGCATTAATAGTGAAAGAACTCACCAATTTCGCAAAAGGCTCAAAATCGCAAGAAATTATTAATGTCAACCTAAATGATGTAATTCAATCCGTTTTATCCGTCTACAAATTTCATTTTGAAACAATTTCAATTCACATTGAGATTGACCAAAACATTGAAATATTAGGAAATGAAATCAATTTGTTTCAACTATGGAAAAATGCATTTTTATTGGCTTCATATTGTTTTGAAGAAAATGACATTGAAAAGTACATTCGTGTTACTGTAACTGATATAGAACCTTCAATAGTTATACAATTTAACTATAACGGAGAAAAGATAAATCCAGAGTTAATTACCAATTTATTAGATGTCACACCAATTATTGATCATTCAAACAAAAATATATTGGATAAATTAAGTCTAATTAAAAAAATCACCACTGACCACAATGGTAAATTCAATATTATTTCCAGTGATGAACTAACTACCCTCAATTTTGAATTCAGTCGGTATCGTCAAAATTAGCCAAATATTTCTTCAAGAATAATTTACAGCAATCCGATTAGAAACGTTGATAAATCATTTCAATGAGTGTCGCAATACGTTAAATTTTAAAAATAACGATGTGATTATTGGATACAAATCAATGTATCATAACTTGGAGAAAATCCAGCCCAAATTCCTAATGCACCACCACTTATATTGGAGGGTACATTTACAGGTGTTGCAAAAGGATTTCCTGATGAATATATTTGATTATATTTCTTTTCAAAAAACTGAAATTCCGACTGTCCCAATTTAGATAGTTTCATGACAATTGTATCCCCTTGATGATAATATCCCTTAAATTGATCTGGAACAGAAGGATCATTATAACTCATTGGATTTTCATAAGCAAATTCAAAAGTTAATCCATTAAAAAATCGATCGTTAAAAAAGGGACCAAATGGTTTAGAAAATCCAAAATCAGAAATTCGCTTTACTTCCCATTTATAGGAATCACCTGATTGAGGAGCATCTGTTAATTTTAACCATGCAAAACCATATTCCGACAAACCAGGTTCAGGTTTCCAGAAAGAATCATCCAAATTAGTTGGTGGTAAAATAGTTGTTTGAGCAGTATATTCCTTTCCTTCATGAATTACTTTTAATGAATATGTTTTCCCCTCTTCACCCACTATTTGATCAGTGATATACGCACACAAATGCAAATTAACTAACTGATCCACTGGAATACCAAAAAAAGCTGAGGCAATTTCTTCCGTTCCGGCAGGCAAATTATCCGAACAAATCTCTAAAAGAGTATCTGTAATCGTACCATCAGAAACGATAACCGTTGCTCCAGAAATAAAACCATTGAGATAAGCGTCCAGATTAGTAGGTGAATAAATATCATTTGATGAAGATAGTAAGACAATTGCAGGTGATCCAGTTTCAATATTTCCGTCAACAACTAATTGTTTTTTATATCCGGGTATATCAATTTTCACCTCTTTTGTACAAGAAATTAAAAGGGTAAAAAGAGAAAAAAAGGTGGTAATTAAGATTAATTTCATAGTAACTAAATTAAAAAGCAAAATTCCATGTAACACTAGGAATAACCGGAAACAAAGTTACTTGCTTCACAGTCAATTTGAAATCTCCGGATAAGAAATCACCGTTATTATCTACAAACAAAAAGAAAGGATTAGCACGGTTATAAACATTGTACACCGAAAATGACCAATTGTGTCTGAATCGTTTTTTTACTTCAATTTTTGCTCCAGTAACTGCATCTGTCTTTGTTTTAGTTGCTTTATCATACCATGTTGCTGAAATATCCAATCGATGATAAGGAGCCATACGTGTTGAGTTTCTCGCACCATAATTAAATAATAAATTTTGTTCTTGAACATACCAAGAAGTTGGAAGAGTTAACGTATTTCCAGTGGCATAAATAAATGCGGCTCCAAATGTCCATCGTTCATTTAGTTTATAAGTTGCAACAATACTGAGATCATGTCTACGGTCGTATTTTGCGGGATATGGATTTCCTTCATTTAAATCAGCAAATTTCCGTTCTGTTTTTGACCATGTATATCCTACCCAACCAGTCAGTTTACCAAAAGTTCTTTTGACAAAGAATTCAACACCATAGGACCACCCTTTTCCAAAAACTAACAAGTTATCTGTGTTATCATTTACATTGTCGCCTGGAAGAGCGCCTTCCTTGTATTCAATTAGGTTATTCATCCCTTTGTAATATGCTTCAATTGATGTTTCCCATTTGTCATCATCAAAGTTTTTAAAATAACCCAATGATGTTTGCCAACCACTTTGCGGTTTTGCCTTGTCTGTTGTTGGGTACCAGATATCTGTTGGCAATGAAACCGCACTTAGTGAAGTTAAATGTACATATTGATAATTGAATGAGTAACCCCCTTTGATTGAGCTTTTATCTGGCAACATCCACCGAAAAGAGAATCGTGGCTCAAAACCACCATAAAATTTTATTAAATCACCTTTGCCATATTGTATGGAGGTATCTGGGGTTCCTACATCTCCCTTTATATATCTTGTAAAAGGCCCTACCTGTTGATACATACTATACCTCAAACCAACATTGAATTTCCAGGCATCATTCAAATCAAATTCATCGGTCAGATATACTGCAGATTCATGAGAATATAATTTTTGGGCAAGTCCCGTATCAAATACAATGCTATCAGATTCTGCTGAAACACTGGTTGGTGTGAATGTGTGAAAAATATAATCAGCCCCCCATTTTAATTTATGCTTTGTATTTGGGTAATATGAAAAATCAACCTTAGCACCAACATCACGTACACCTGATGTTAGGGAAAATCTAAATTGATCTTGATTAGAACCAAATTTAAACATGTAATCCGTGAAAGTTCCAGTTACATTCATAAATAGTTTAGGATTGAACAAATGGTTCCAACGAAAAGCCGCTATACCATTTCCCCATGGCATTTTCACATTAAAATTAGATTTAGTATCCCCAAATGAAAAAACATCCTTACCATAATAACCACTTAAAAATACGCGGTCTTTTTTTGTGATTTTATAATTCAATTTTAGGTTAAAATCATAAAAGAAATAACTTGTTCCCGCAAATGGTGATGTGTCAGGAATCGCCGCTTTCATAATGACATCAATGTAGGTGCGCCTTCCGGAAACGATAAATGAACCTTTATCTTTTTTTAGTGGTCCTTCAACGGTAATTCTAGATGATATTGCACCAATCCCACCCTTCACTTTGAATTCTTTGTTATTCCCTTCGTTCATATTAACCTCAAGAACGGAGGACATTCTTCCTCCATAGTTTGCCGGCATACCACCTTTTATCAAATTCACTCCTTTAACCGCGTCGGCATTGAAAACAGAGAAAAAACCAAATAAATGAGCTGCATTATACACAACAGCCTCATCCACTAACACTAGGTTTTGATCTGGCCCACCACCGCGCACGTAAAATCCTTGCCCACCCTCAGAAACGGAAGAAACTCCAGGAAGCAATTGAATCGCTTTGATAACATCAACCTCTCCCATGAAAGCAGGAAGTGTTTTAATTTGTTCCATTTGAAGTTCTACTTGTCCCAATTTGGCAGAGTTCACATTCTCACCTTTTTTGGCATTGATTTCAACTTCATTCAATTCATTTACGGAAGAGCCCAATTCTACATTCAATGAAACATCTTTTGTCAAATCAATTTCTTTAGTAATCGTTAAAAAGGAAGTATAGCGATACTCAATAACGTATTTCCCAACGGGAAGAGTCAAGGAATAAAAACCATATGTATTGGTAACTGCACCTTGCTTTGTCAAAGGAATTAACGCTTTGGCGCCAATTAATGCTTCTCCATTGGATGCATCAGTTAAATACCCACTGATTGTCGCTTTTTGAGAAAAAAATTGAAAGTTTAAACCTAAGAAAATTAATAGAAAGAATCGATTTAGCATTTTTTTTATATAGAGGATGCAAAGATAACAACAACAAAACCAAGATTATGTTTTTTTTACGTTAAATTAAAATAAAAAAAGCAACTCGTTTGAGTTGCTTTTTTTATTATTTAAAAATCTTCTTCGTCGTCCTCCAAATCTTCTTTTTCCAGCTCACGCCTTAATTTAAGTAAATTCAAATCATCATCTTCATCATCATCAAAATCGTTAAATTTTGGTTTCGATTTAAACGATATTGGTTTAACTTTCTTCGGACCTCCATCAGTATCCCAATCTGATTTTCCTTTTTTATCTTTTTCTTTTGTGCTTTTTTTTCTAACCTCTGAACTAAGTGGAAATTCAACCACTGGATCAACAGAAGAAACATTTGGAGCCTTAGCAACACCCTCGTCTCTTCTTGGTCCTGGATTAAACGTACGAGTTGAAGGTTCTCTAGGTGTTCTATTATCTGGGCGTGGATCTGCTTCTTTCACAGCACATGGTCGACCATTGAACGATTTCCCATCCAATCCATTAACAGCAGCTTCTCCTTCCTCACGAGAAGCCATTTCAACAAACGCAAATCCCCTTGATTTTCCTGTTTCACGATCTAATGCAACAGTAGCCTTGTTAACTTTTCCGAATCGCTCGAATTCTTGTTTGAGCTGATCGCTTGATACGCCAAAATCTAGTTTAGCAACGAAAATGTTCATCATGAATTACTAATACTCTTAAAATGAAAATGATATGATTTATTAGCGAATATACTACAAAAAAGTAAATTCCAAAAAATTATTGAACTTTCTTTAAAAAGTTTCATAAAAAAAGAGGTTTTTTTCAATTAGTGATGATTAATCAAGCCATTACCCCTAAAACTTCAGCCATTTTGGCTCCAATTTGAGCAGGAGAATCAACAACATGAATTCCACACGCTCTCATGATTCGTTTTTTTGCTTCAGCTGTATCGTCCTCACCACCAACAATTGCACCTGCGTGACCCATAGTTCGTCCTTTGGGTGCGGTTTCTCCCGCTATAAAACCAACTACTGGCTTAGTTCCATTTTCCTTAACCCATTGAGCGGCAATCGCTTCTAAGTTACCTCCAATTTCACCAATCATAATAATCCCTTCCGTTTCAGGGTCATTCATTAATAATTCAACAGCTTCTTTGGTTGTAGTTCCAATGATTGGATCGCCTCCAATTCCAATAGCTGTTGTAATTCCCAATCCTGCTTTTGCAACTTGATCTGCTGCTTCGTATGTTAATGTACCTGATTTAGATACAATTCCAATTTTTCCTTTTTTGAAAACAAATCCTGGCATTATTCCAACTTTAGCTTCACCTGCTGTAATAATACCTGGGCAATTTGGTCCGATTAATCGACAATCATACGAATTAATATATTCTTTTGCCGCTATCATATCTTTCACAGGAATTCCTTCCGTGATACAAATAATTACTTTTATTCCCGCATTGGCAGCTTCCATAATTGCATCTGCAGCAAAAGCTGGCGGAACGAAAATGATAGAAACATTGGCTCCTGTATTTTCAACTGCTTCAGAAACAGTATTAAAAACCGGTCTTTCTAAATGAAGAGAGCCACCTTTTCCAGGTGTTACACCACCAACAACATTGGTTCCGTACTCAATCATTTGACTTGCGTGAAATGTTCCTTCACTACCTGTGTAACCTTGTACAATTACCTTAGAATCTTTGTTTACTAAAATCGACATTTTTATAAATTAATTAATTGTGTTCAAAAATAATGATTCCGCAAGTAATCGGAAACAAATTCAGCGACTATTTTTTATTCAGTACCAAATTTCTCTATAACTTGTTGGGTTACCCCTGTATTTGAGAATCCACCATCATGGAAAAGATTTTGCATGGTTACATACCTTGTAAGGTCAGAAAACATTGTGACACAATAATCTGCGCAAGCCACTGCTGAGGCATTACCCAATGGAGACATCTGTTCAGAGAAATTAATAAACTCTGTAAATCCTTTAATTCCTTGACCTGCTGTTGTTACCGTAGGTGATTGGGAGATTGTATTTACCCTTACTTTGTTTTTAATACCATAATGATAGCCAAAAGAACGAGTAATCGATTCTAATAAAGATTTAGCATCTGCCATATCATTATAATCAGGAAAAATTCGTTGAGCTGCAATATATGTTAAAGCTACTACAGATCCCCATTCATTCAAAGCATCATGTTTATACAAGGTGGATAACGTCTTATGCAGTGAAATAGCGGAAACATCCATTGTTTGGTTGTAATACTGATAGTTGCTTTCTGTGTAGTGTTTTCCTTTGCGAACATTGGGAGACATTCCGATGGAATGAAGCACAAAATCTATTTTTCCACCTAAAATCTCCATTGCTTTCACAACTAAATTTTCAAGATCTTCAAGACTCGTTGCGTCAGCTGGAATAATTTGACTATTTGTTTTCTCCGCTAGTCCATTGATTTCCCCCATGCGCATTGCAATTGGTGCATTTGTTAGAACAAATACAGCCCCTTCTTCGTGGGCTCTTTCAGCCACTTTCCATGCAATTGATTGGTCATTTAAGGCTCCAAATATAATTCCGCGCTTGCCTTTTAATAAATTGTTTGCCATGTTCGATATTTTAAACAAAAGTAATTATTTCAAAGATACACCAATCAAAATTAGTATGAAGTAATTAACATTATTATAGTTCGTTTTGAATGAACGACCAAATCCAATCTATTTTTATACTTTTGTCAAAATCAGTTTTCATGTTGAAAATAGGCGTTTTCGGAGCTGGCCATTTAGGAAAGATTCATATTCAATTGCTCCTTGAGCTGGATTCTTTATATAATCTTGTTGGATTTTTTGATCCAGATGATCACAATGCAGCATTTGTGATTGAAAAATTTGGTGTAACACGGTTCCATAATCCGGAAGAACTAATTCAGTCTGTGGATTGTATTGATGTGGTTACTCCGACATTGCATCATTTTGAGATTGCGCAAATCGCAATAAAACGTGGAAAACATGTGTTTATTGAAAAACCTATTACTGAAACCATTGAAGAAGGTGTCAAGTTAGTCGCTTTAGCAAATGAAGGTGGAACAAAAATTCAAGTGGGACATGTTGAGCGCTTCAATCCATCATTTATTGCCGCCAAGTCCTATTTAAAAAACCCAATGTTTATAGAGACGCATCGATTGGCTCAGTTCAATCCAAGAGGAACAGATGTACCTGTTGTGTTAGATTTAATGATTCATGACATTGATATTATTTTGAGTATCGTTCGCTCTCGTGTCAGAAAAGTTGCTGCATCGGGAGTTGCGGTTGTTAGCGATTCTCATGATATTGCCAATGCACGATTGGAATTTGAGAATGGTTGCGTTGCCAATTTAACCGCTTCACGAATATCCATGAAAAACATGCGTAAATCACGTTTTTTTCAACGCGATGCCTATGTTAGTGTTGACTTTTTGCAAAAAGAACTTGAGGTAGTTGAAATGGAAGACATTCAGGGTGAACCTGATGATTTTGATATTGTATTTGATCCTGGAAAAGGAAAAACCAAAAAGAAAATCCTTTTCAATAAACCCGATTTAGCTCCCTCAAATGCCATTCAAGAAGAATTAATATCATTTCATCATGCAATCCGTTCAGATTCAATTCCGGTCGTTTCGGGAGAAGATGGGTTGCGAGCATTAGAAATTGCTTATTTAATCTTAGACCGATTAAAAAAGACTGATTAATATTTGCAATACACCACTAAAATTTACGTTAAAAATAGAACATGCGCTTAATTATAGGAATATCTTTACTTTTATTCGCTTTCACTAGTTGTGTGAAAAATAATCCTGATCCGGCTTGGCTAGAAGTTACTCAGTGGACTTTGCAATCAAACACTGGTCTTTCGGGATCAGAAGGTGAATTAACCCATAATTTTTCAGACGCGTGGGTATATATTGATGATCAAATAATTGGTGTATTTGAAGTTCCTTTCAAAATTCCAATTCTTAAATCTGGTGCTTGTAATATTAAAATTTATCCTGCTATTCGCAATAACGGAATTGCTGCCACTAAAAAAATCTATCCATTTATGGAAGTTTTTGAGGTTAACGCCACATTCACCCAAAATCAAACGCTTACATTAAATCCAACGACGAAATACAATTCATATAGTCAATTTTGGATTGAAGATTTTGAAGACCCACTAAATGTGAAAATTACTGTAGATCAGAATACTTCTGCTATAAAAACTACGCCTACAACCAATACTAATCTTCAGTCGTTCAACGGAAATTTCTACGGCATAATAAACTTAACAACCACGGATTCATCTTGGATTGCATCAACACAAGAGCAATTGTATATCGCGAAGGGCAAGGAAGCTTATTTAGAAATTGATTATCACAACACAAATTCGATTACAACGGGTTTAATCTATGTGAAACCAGATAATTCGACTGTGAACAATATCCACATTAAATTACAGACCCAAGATGAATCCACAGTTAAATGGAAAAAAATATATATTGACAGAAAAGAACTCATAGGTTATGCGCCAAATGGATCCAATTTTTTACAATCCTTTATTGCTACTTTGGATGAAGGGAAATCAGCGAGTGAAATTCGAATCGACAATATTAAAGTAGTCTATTTTAATTAGTGAAATGAACACAAAACTGTGGGGATGGCTGAGTATATTTTCTGACTGGACTACAGCATTCTTGTCTTGGTTTTTATTTTATTTTTTTCGAAAAACACTTATTGAAGAGGTTGAATTTGATACCGATCAAGCGTTTATACTTGGATTAATTTTTATTCCATTTTGTTGGTTATTATTATATTATTTGCAGGGTAGTTATCATGAAATAAAACGAATGTATCGTCTTAAATCGATTGGATTGACAGTGAGTTCGTCCATTATCGGAAATGCGATTATCTTCTTCGCTTTAATTTTAGATGATGATGTTAAAGATTACACCTCCTATTATTTATCGGCTGGATTGTTGATTGGAATTCATTCTTTGCTTACTATTTTACCTCGGTTAGTAATTTCAAGTATCATTGTTCAGCAACTTTCGAAAAAAGGGAAAGGTTTTCGAACATTGCTAGTTGGAGGGGGAGATAAAGCAGTTGAATTATATTATGAACTCACACAATTATCTAAAATAATAAACCATTTTGTAGGATTTGTAAATTTAAATGGAATTGATAAACAACTCGAAACGCAACTGAAGTATCTAGGGCATGCAGATCAAATCGAATGGGTCATAAAGAACTATGACATAGAGGAGGTAATAATTGCATTGGAAAGCACAGAGCATGATAAATTAAAAGCCCTCTTGGGTAAAATTGAAAATGGCAATACCCGTATAAAGATTTTACCAGATATGTTTGATATCGTGTCAGGCAGTCTTCGTGTAAATAATATTTTCGGTGCCTTATTGATTGAAATAAATCCAGAAATCATGCCCTTTTGGCAACAAGCAGTCAAACGTTTGATGGATTTCACTTTATCATTCTTTGCATTTTTGATCTGTATACCACTATATCTTGTTTCAGCCATATTAGTTAAATTGTCATCTCCGGGCAGAATCTTTTATTTGCAAGAACGAATCGGATTAAATGGGAAGCCGTTTCAAATAATAAAATTCCGGACTATGTATGAAAATTCAGAAAAAGCAGGACCGCAATTATCCTCAGAAACAGACCCTCGAATTACTCCAATTGGTCGATTCATGCGTAAAACACGTTTAGATGAATTCCCTCAATTTATTAATGTAATGAAAGGCGAAATGTCCTTGGTTGGTCCACGGCCTGAACGACAATTTTATATTGACCAAATCGCACAAATCAATCCTCAATTTTTACATTTAACCAAAGTTAGACCTGGAATTACGTCATGGGGACAAGTGAAATATGGGTACGCTGAAAATGTGGAACAAATGCTTCTTAGAATGAAATATGATCTTGTTTACATTAAAAACAGAAGCTTAGCACTTGATATAAAGATTCTTTTGCACACGGTTTTAATTGTTCTGAAAGCGAAAGGTAAATAACTAGAATAACAAACCCTCGACAAAAGCACCAATTTGCTTCTCTGCATGAACAAAATGTAATTCGAGAATCCAATGATTATTTATTTTTCCGTTAAGTGAGTTTTCTTTTAATTTCGTGTGATTATCTGGATGAATGTAGTATTTAAAATTTCCTTTTTCGAGTTTTTCATGTGGATACTTACCAATCAGATGTCCAGCAATCTCACCGCCAAATTCCCATCCATTTTTAGTCGCTTCCTTATTAGCCAAATGAAAAACCTCACTAGCACTGATATTAGGCAAATCCTGAATTTGTTTTTTTAACGAAATCCACGAAGTTTCAATATCGTTTTTTAATTTCAATTTTATTGGATCATTCCCAATTACATATGTTTTTCCAAAATCTGCTTCCCATTCTTCAAAAACAGGCCCGAGGTCGAGAAACAATATATCATCGTCTTTCAAAATTAAGTCAGGAGGGTCTTCTTTGTATGGACACAAGGTATTTTTTCCTGCACGTACAATGCGTTTATGCCAAAAAACGTCAACTCCCAGTTTTGATTTTGCTAATATTAAAATCTCTTCAGAAATTTGAGTTTCACTTTTTCCGGAGCAAATTAGTTTGTTTTGTTCAATTTCATGAAACAAAAGCAAAGCTTTTTTTTCCGCTTCTTGTAATTTCCCCCAATTTTCACTGATCTGCATTAGTTTACTTGAAAAGTGATGGATATCTTTTGTTTTTCAGAATAACCTTTTAATGATATTTCGAGGGTTTCAGTATTAAATCCTTTTGATGATTTAGTATTTACAAACATTTTTACCAAAACCGATTTATGCGGCTCTATAAAATCGGAAGGAATTTCAAACGTCACATTCTCTGAACCTTTGAATACATCCATTATTTCAACCCCTTTATCTGATGTATTTTCTACTAAAAAATAAGCTCCAACTTGCTGTCCTTGTTTGATTTGACCAGCATCAAAGGTAGATTTAGCAGCAATTAGTGGAAATTGATTCTCGTAGGAAATGAAACTCGATGCTTCTATTTCGATTCTTCTTTCAATAGCTGCTTCATAGGAAAAGATTGATTTTGGAGGATCCTTTGGATTGTCACTAGTTGTTTGATCAGCTTTATATTCACCAAAAGGTGCGTATTCTAAAATAATTTGTGGTCCATTTGTGGTATTCTTTGACATGTAAGGAATTAGTACTCCATCTTGATACCCTGTTAAGTAATTAATAATCGAATTGATTCTTCTCTTTGTCAAATTTACATTATAACCGGTTGGAGCCAATGGACTAGCAAATCCCTTCAAACCAATTTTTACTTTCCCTCCTTGCTTCACTTCTTCTAAAACAATACGTGAAAAACTATCCAAATCTTGAACTCCTTTGTCCACTTTGTCTGCGAAAAAATGTTCGATTTTATCTATTCGCTCCGCTTGATTCAATTTAATTTTACCATTCTCTTTGATATAGTCAGGCAACAATTTTTTATAATCTGAATAAGCTTGTAAATAATTCAAGGGTGTTACCGTATCCCATGTGTCAATAGTTGGTTCATCATTATGAAAATACAATTGAACAGGAAATCGTTCCCGAAGTCTTGGTTTGCTTGTAATCACTGTTGTATCAATTACAGAAGGAAGTGGCTGAGAAAAAGCGGAAAAAATATCGGAGCAACAGGTTGGATTTTTAACCGAATTAGTTCCAACTCGATTACTAGCAAAATAAATTGTATCTAATTGCGCCAAATAATAAATATCATTTGCTGGACTATTAATTGGCAATCCTAAATTAATCGGTTTTTGAAATTGTCCATTTATAAATTCGCTGTAAAAAATATCATGTCCACCAAATCCAAATTCCCAGGAAGAAGAAAAATACAAACGATTGGTGGTAGCATCCCACCATGGTGTAATATCATTATCCAAAGAATTCAAAACGATGATTGGTAAGGGAGTTGAAAAACTATTATTGGAAGAAATTAATTCTGAATAATATAAATCCAAGCCACCTTTTGATGTTGAGCGATCAGACGAAAAAAACAACACTTCTTTTTCATTTATCTTACCAATAGAAGGCATTGTTGTATTTACCCCAACTTCATTTATAATTGCATCCAACGGTTTTCCTATAGACCAATTACCATTTGAATAGTTAGAATACCAAATCTGACATTTGTAACTAAAATCTAAATCCTCACAGACGCTAAAGTAATAGGTTTTACCATCTATGGAAAAGGTACCATTTCCTCTACTTTTATTTTCAGTAATTAATGAATCCAATAATTCATTGGGAAGAAAAACTCCTTCTTTGATTTCTGAATAATACAATTTGGTTTTATAAATGGGTGAAAGAATTTCTTCCTGTAGATTCATGGAATCCGCCCGAAGAGAAGAAAAAATCAATTTGCCGTCTTTGACCGCATGCGGAAACTCGGCATTACTTGTGTTTACCTCCTCAGGAAGAATTATTAGGTCTATCGGCAATGAATCTTTGTTATTATTTAATGCCCATTCACACGAGCTAATTTCCTGAACCGCTTTTAGATACAAATACCCTTCAGTGTCTTTTTGATATGTCTTTTTTGCTAATTTGAACGTTTCACGCGCTTTTGAATAATTATGATTTTGTTTTTGCATTAAACCAAAATAGAGTAAGCTAAAAGGATATTTTTTAGCTTTTTCGCGCTGGTATACTTTCCCGTAATAATATTCAGCCTTACGATAATCTTTATATGCTCTATGCGTTTCAGCATATTTCCATAATAAATCGATATTGGACGAATCAGATTCTAATGCCAGTTTATAATATTCGAGCGCATAATAATAATCACCCTTCTTATATTGTTCATCTGCAAATTTGATGTATTTCTTCACGAAATTTTGCCCAAACGATGCAAAAGACAAGAGAAACAAAAAGAAAATTAAATAAAATCTGGACATACCCTATGCAGAATTTTCTTCGGTTTAAACGTTCGAATAATATAGCGTGCGGCCAACTCAAAACCTCCGCGCAATCGACTTGCTGGAACTAATTTCGAATAGTTAATGTCGTAACTTATTCCCACGAATAAATCATTGTAATCCATCCCCAAGCTTAAAAAAGATGCATCTACCCCCCTATTCCACCCCCCAATATACAATGCTTGGTATTTTTTGGGAGTATCTAGTAAATAATATTTGAGAGAAGAACCAACGATTAACTCGCGGTAAATTCCTTGTTGTGAATATTGAATACTCGGCACGACATCCCACTTAGGATTCAACTGAAAGGTTCCTTTCACAAAACTGGTAAATCGGATATCTCGCTTCACAATTGAAGTATAAAATCCTTGATTGGGCTGGTTTAAATTATAAGCGCCAATTCCTGAGGTAATTTTAAATCGATTCGTTTTTTTCCATTCATGCATCAACCCCAAACCAATGGTTAAATTTGATTTGCTATCTGCTTGGTAATTCTCATTGGTTGGAAGAGTTGGATCAAAAACATACCCGTTGTATTGATTATCAAAATAGAGTTTATCCCAATTCAACTGCCGATGATTCAATCCCCCATTGAGTCCAAAACGCAAAACATGCGAACTATCTTTTACCAAATTCAACTGGTAAGATAAATTTAATTGAGCTTCTATTGTTTTAAATTTTCCATCACCCGCTTGATCGTGAAAAAGTAAAATTCCAAGCCCCAGATTTTTTTTACGCATGTCAATAGAAGCGGAAAAAGTAGAAAATGGAATGGTCACACTTTTCCATTGATTGCGGTAATTTGAAATAAAGCGGTAATCTCCGTTGAAATGACCGGCGTGAGCTGGATTTTGAAACAACTGATTGTCATTAAATTGAGACCAATGAATATCTTGAGACAGTGAAAGTTTACACAGCCCAATGAAACCAAGAAGAAGAAAATAAATATTCAGTTTCACTTAAAACTATTTAAACGTAAATCTACTATTTTTCGTTTAAATAAAGAAATCCAATTTTACGACTTCTTTCGTTTTGCTGCAAATTCGATAATTATACCCAATGTTGGCTGAACGATTCCGGATGTATTATCAATTTTCTTTAACAAATACTTTGACGGATCATTCGGATCAACCACTGGATTTCCACTTGCATCGGTTACGGCTAAATAAATTGGTGCAACCTTGGTTTTGTATCCGTAAACGTTTTGAATGTCCAAATAAAAGTTCAGCGAGAATTTTTTCAAGTAGAATTTTTTATCAACACGCATGTTTAACTGATGAAAATTCGCTTCACGAGCAGTGTTTAACAAATTGTAATTCGGAAAAGCAAAGCCATTAATGTTCCAATTTTGAATAAGACTAGAATTTGCTACATCAACTGGGGTATATGGTGAACCACCAGAAAACAACCACCTAAATCCAAGTTCCCATCCATTTTTAAAGCGTTTTCCGCCCGTCATAGAAACGATATGACGACTATCCCAGGATGTTGGGACAAATTTCCCATCTTTATCTTTGAATTCAGAACGCACAAAGGTATAAGCCAATACCGCGTAGAATCCTTTATACAGTTTTTGTTGATACAAGAATTCTGCTCCGTATGTTCTACCGGTTGAAATCGATTTTATTTCCTCATTTCCAACAACACCAAAATCTGAACCTACATTGGCCAAACACAATGAATCTTTCACAGAAAAAGGATATCGACTATAATTCTTGTAAAATCCTTCCAAGGTGAATCGAGAATTCATTTTGGTTAAAAATTCAGTTCCCAAAACAAAGTGCTCTGCACGAATGTATTTTACATCATTCAGTTTATTTGCAAGCGCTCCAGCTGAATTACGGTATCCCAAAATAGTATAAGATGGTAATTGGTGGTATCGAGCAATATTTCCATTAATCGCCCACTGCTCAGTTAATCTATAACTAACAGAAACACTCGGTGACAATTGATCTAAGGGATTACTCATGCTTTTAGCATAATTCGAAAAATCAGTTCGAAGTCCAAAAGAAACATTTAACTTTTGATCAAAAAGAGCTTTACTCAATTGAGAAAACAACGCAAATTTACTCATGTAAACGTTCGAGTTATAATCAATAGTTACTGGTTGACCTTGAATGGTGATATTATTAAATGTAGAGTTAAAATAACGAGCATACTCATAGCCTAAACCTGCATTGAATCTCCACCCATTTTTAGTGTACGTGTGCTCAAATCTAAATTTATTTTCCGCTTCAAACGATTTATAATCTAGTAATAAATTCTCTGGCGTTTCAATTAAATTTTTATACCTGTATGCACTGTTATTCAGCATATTTCTACTGAGAACGATATTTTGAAACGAATTGTTAGATGAATGCAACCAGTTCACTCCAACTGTGTAATTCCATTGATTTTGAATAGGTAAATTATTTAAAACATAGTTATTATATTCTATTTTGGATGTATCCGTAATCGATTCATTTACTTTCTGATTCAACTTAAAAACGTCAATTGCACCCAAGCCAATAAAGGTCAATTTATTTCTTTTATTCAATTTTACATTTACTTTGTATTGAAAATCATTGTAAGCAGGTAAAATAGGCAACTGAAGGGCCGCAAATAAAAATTGCAAGTAAGACCTACGAGCAGACAAAATAAAATCAACTTTCTTACCTATCGTTCCATCCATCGTCAACGCAGCATCACTTGATCCTAATGCGAAATTGGTAATTAAGGCGTCTGGATTTCCATCTTTTTGTTTAAAAGAAAGTACAGAACTTAATCCATTTGCGCGATTTGAAGGAAATGCACCTGAATAAAAATCTACCTCGCGAATAAAATTCACATTGAGTAAGCCGACTGGTCCACCACTACTTCCTTGTGTGGCAAAGTGATTAATGTTTGGCACTTCTATACCGTCTAAATAAAATTTGTTTTCACCAGGAGATCCTCCTCGAATGATTATATCATTTCGGAAAGTAGCCCTAGAAGCAACACCGGGCAAGGCAGCGATTACTTTACTAACATCTCTACCGGCTCCAGGCAATCGTTCAATTTCCGTAGAATTTAATGTTTTTAAGGAATTTGGAGACTCCGATTTTGTGTTGAATTGTTTCGCTTCAATCAAAATCTCTTTTTTATCCACAATAAAATCTTCCAATTGAAATTCAATAGTAACCGTTCGAGCGTTTGTAACAGTTATTTCATTAATTACCGATTCTTTAAAACCAGAAGCCGTTGCTTTAAATGAATATACACCTGGAGCTAGACCTACTAAATCAAAATCACCATTTTCATTTGTTAACGCTCCTTTTTGTTGATCAACCACTTGAATTTTGGCTAATTCAATGGGCAAACCATTTCCTGCTTGTAACACTTTTCCTTTTACAATACCAGACTGATTGAAGGCAACAAAAGGAATCAAAAAAACCAGAAATAACAATTGACGCATGAATATTTTTTTTTAATTACTAATTCTAAACACCTATAGTTGAATTTTGTTCACTTATTTTAATGTTATCGGTTGACCAATTCGTTTTGAAAAGGTATAGGTGAATTTAGCCCCAACAAAAATAATTTGAGAGGAATAATGAACCCACGCTAGGAAAATAAATAAACTTCCGGCAATACCAGCAGAACCGAGCGTAAACACATTCAACAAGTAATATTTTAGTATGAGTTGTCCTAAATACAAGAGTACCGAAGTTACCAATGCTCCCATTGAAGCGGCTTTCCAAGTAACAGTTGCGTTATGTAAATACTTAAACAAGAACAAGAAAATAAGATAATTCAACAGAATTGAAATTACGTGATCCATGAAATGGAGAATGAGAATCAAAAATGACGAATTTTCATTAAAAAAATAATGAATTAATGTAAAGCTAAACGAATGAAATAAATAGATAACTAAAAATATCGAGGCAAAAACAGCTAAAAAAAGAAAGGATAGCAATTTCTCTATCAAATTCACCTTAATCGCCTTTCTTCCTTTTAGCTTCGCCTTTTGAACATTAAAAAACTCGTTAATACTATTTTTTAGGGAATGAATAAACCCTGAGCTTGCAAACAGAATAACAGCTAATCCAACTAATTCCATCACCACACTTCCCTTATCCAGGTTATAACTTCCAACAATTTTCATGATCTCATCTACATTGGTTAGTCCAACTTTTTCCACAAGAAAATCACTTATTACTTGCAAGATTAATTCTTCACCTAGGTATCTACCCAAGAGTGAAACACATAAAAAAAGTAACGGAAACAAGGAGAAAAGAGCATAATAAGCCAATGCTGCTCCATGAAAAAACGCTTTTTCCTCTAAAAAACTCTGAATTGTCTCTTTAGCAAGCGAATAAATGAAAATAGCTCTTGTCTTTATCTTATGCATTGAAAATAAATTGGATTCCTTTTTGAAGTGGCTGATTGGAATGTAAAATTACTGGTTTATTACCAACCATACATTTGTTTTCAAAAAAGGAGCCTTTAAATAAAGCTTCCACCGATTGAATTTCCAATCCTTCCGAAGAAACAAGTTGATATTGACTCGGTCTAAAGGATTTCAATTCTCCATTTAATTCGAATCGATTCCAAGGGCCAAAAAGTTCGGCTTCTTCTTTATTTTTTGGATTAAAATAGATTTCTTGTGGTTTTCTTTTTTTAGAAATCTTACCATTTTTTAGGTGTATGATAGCGTCAGAAATAGACAACAAATCCATGCCATCATGTGAAACTAAAACGATGGAGCAATTGGTTTCTTGATTGATCTTCAATAAATAACGTTGCAACTTAGATTTTAATAACTCGTCTAAATGTGCAAAAGGTTCATCTAACAATAAAATCGCTGGTTTTGTAGCCAATGCACGTGCTATTGCCAATCGTTGTTGCTCGCCACCAGATAAAGTAATAGCTTTTTGATTAATTACTCTTTTCAGTCCTAAGATTCCAATTAGTTTATTTACCCACGAGGCCCGTTTATCAAATGCTAAATGAGAAGCTTTCAGATGGATATTTTCATAAACTGTATGATATAAATCCAATGCAAATTGCTGTTCTACTAGTTGAACAAATGGATATCCAGGTATTAACAATTGATTGGCAGGGGGCAAAATCTTTCCTTCAAAAACAACATCACCAATTTGAGGGGTTAATTTACCGGCTAAAACGGCCATTAGACTTGATTTACCAGCGCCGCTTTTACCTACAATTCCGAGTATTTCCCCGGGAGCGAGAGATAAACTTAGTTCTTTTAAGACAGGCCTTGAAAACTCAAGCGATATATGTTTCAATTCTATCACCTGGTAAAATTACAACACAAGAAGATGGAAAAGAGTGCATTTCAAACAACTCATCAACTAGGGAATGTAAATAACCTGAAAATTAAATCTTTTTTAATACGATGGTTGCAATGTGCCCTCCAAAACCGAAGGTATTACTCATGGCATATTCCATTTTTTTCTCCTGATATTTACCCATAGGAAAATGAAAAGAATCAGCAAATTCAGGAATAATCTCCGTTGTATTGATTGTTGGGGGCACTTTTTGTTCTTTTAAAGCTAAAACGGTAGCAATTGCCTCAATGGCACCAGCGGCACCGAGTAAATGTCCTGTCATCGATTTGGTTGCCGATATAGCAAGTGATTTCCGCTCACCAAATACTCGTTTTGCGGCTATCAATTCAGACAAGTCACCCAAAGGAGTTGAAGTAGCATGCATGTTAATATGGTCAATTTGGTCAGCATGAATTCCAGCTTCGCGCAATGCCTCATTCATCCCCAACACAGCCCCATCTCCTTCTGGATGAGTACCTGTTAAATGATAGGCATCGGCTGCCATTCCACCACCAACCACTTCTGCATAGATTTTCGCGCCACGTTTCATTGCATGTTCGTATTCTTCTAGCACCAAAGCACCTGCCCCCTCGCCCATAACAAAGCCATCACGTGAAACGTCAAATGGTCGAGAAGCAGTTTCAGGATTATCATTTCTTGTCGAAAGCGCTTTGGCGGAAGAAAATCCACCAATAGCCGATTCATTGATTGCCGCTTCAGATCCTCCGGTAACTATGATATCTGCTTTGTCCCATTTAATATAATTGAACGCCTCAATAATTGCAGTCGTTGAGGTAGCACAAGCTGAAACAGGACAGAAATTCACCCCTCTAAAGCCGTATTTTATTGAAATCCAACCCGATGCAATATCCACTAAAATTCGAGGTATAAAAAATGGAGTAAACCGAGGAGTGCCATCTCCTTGACAAAATTCCATCATTTGATCTTGAAACGTTTGAATACCTCCATTTCCAGAACCCCAAATTACACCTACACGATCTTTATTGATGACAGATAAATCCAATTTTGAGTCTTGAATGGCCTCTTCAGCAGTAATCAGGGCGTATTGAGAAAAGGGATCTATTTTTTTAAATTCTTTTGGTTCAAAAAAAGGTTTTGGGTCAAAATCTTTCAACTCACAGGCAAAATGAACTTTATGCTTGGAGGAATTAAATTTTGTTATTGGAGCAGCGCCACTTTTACCTGCCAATAAATTATCCCAAAAATCACTTACATTATTTCCAATAGGTGTCAGTGCACCCAAACCAGTTACAACAACTCTTCTCATCTTATAAAAATCCTAATTCTAATTTTGCTTCTTCGCTCATCATATCTTTGTCCCAAGGTGGATCAAAAACAATATTTACTTTACAAGAAACAACTTCTTCAATTGTTTCCACTTTATCTTCTACTTCCTTTGGAAGAGATTCTGCGACGGGGCAATTTGGCGAAGTTAAGGTCATTTCAATCTGAACTTGATTTTCTTTATCAATTTTAACTTCATAAATCAATCCTAATTCATAAATATCCACCGGAATTTCGGGGTCATAAATTGATTTAAGCATCGTCACTATTTTATCTTCCATTTCCTTCATAATCAACTATTTCAGTAGTTTAATTGCATCCATTTTCATTCTATTAACCATACTTAGCAATCCATTTGCACGTGTTGGAGATAAATGTTCTTTCAAACCAATTTCGTCAATGAAGAACAAATTTGCTGAAGCAATGTTTTCGGGTGTTTCATTATTTAAAACCTGAATGAGCAAAGCGATGATTCCTTTTGTAATAATTGCATCTGAATCTGCATGAAAAGAAAGTTTATTCTCTATATACATTGAATCTAACCAAACACGTGACTGACATCCTTCTATAATTCGATCGGGAGTTTTTTTATCCTCATCAATACGCGGTAATTCTTTCCCTAGGTCGATGATATATTCATATTTATCCATCCAATCGTCAAAAACGAGGAATTCATCGATAATTGCTTGTTGCTTTTCTTGAATTGACATGGCACAAAATTACTCAAAAGGATTGAGCCTTAACGCATATTATAATTTACTTCCACCAAGGTTGCCCCTTTTCCATATTTTTGAGCATTTGCATCGCGCGCTGTAATTCCTGGGTAATTTCTCAAGGTTATGCGCACTTCATTTTTCAAAACACCTTCACCAACGCCATGAATAACGACAAAACGACGACAATTGCGCGAAAGCATACGTTGAACAAAAGCCTCTAAGTGCCTTATTTGGCATTGTAAGATCTCAAAATTAGACATCTTGTTGTAATGATCAATTAATTCCTCAATGTGCAAATCAATTTCTGGGTCTTCCTTTGTTACCTTTGATTTGAGCTTGACAGGAACAAAATCTTTAATAACAATTTTTGAGGAGTATTCTTCACTATGAATTTTGACAAGTGCATGACTATATAAAACAAGCTCTATTCCTGATTCGTTTTCAACAAGGTATCTATTTCCAGTTAAGACTGACTTTATGACTCCAGATCCGGATTCATGCAAAAAGCAAACTTTCTCATTTATTAAAAATACCATAATCAAAAAGAGCCGGATCAATTTGTAAAATTAAATAAACTGGTAGAACAAACGAAGCAATCCAAAAAAGTAAAATCAGTAATTTCAACCACCAAGAAGCGTTCATCTGCATGGGAACCACTAATATTGAATTTACCTCTTGTGCAACCAATCTATCCGCATCGTCTCCCTCATCCATATCTTTAAATTTTTTAAGTGATTTTGAATTATCCAAAATAACATCTTTGATTTGGGAATATTCTTGGTTGCTTAGTTCATTGTAATCTTTGGTGTAATTTATACTCTCTTCTCTTAGGCATTTGCGAATAATGTAATTTCTTTGCATGTTTCGAACACGGAAACCCATGAAGAATCCAAATAACGTCAGGTACCAATTTTCCAAATACAATCCTAAAAGAATCAATATCATCGAGGAAGTAAACGAAAATATCAATAAGAATAAATCCGAGTTCTTGCGCAAGAGAAGTTTAAATAATTGTCCACCATCCAAAGGGTCTAAAGGAAGTAAATTGATCAAGTTTAGGGCAAAAAACAAGATTGAAATCAAAAAGTAATTTGCATTTAAATTCATTTGGAAAAGAAAAAGAAATAAAACACCCAAAATGATACCCGGAAACGGACCTGCACCAACCACCAGTAGGCTTTCAACCTGCGAATACTGTTTCTTTTTACCTTGTACAAAAGCACCCATCAATGGAACAAAAAGCATTTTCACATTTTCATATTTAAATAATTTCATCAAGAGAAAATGTCCTAACTCATGTATAAAAAGCACCAAAACAAGCATCAAAACAAATGACACTTGTTCTTCAAAAAACAATAGAAAGGTTCCAATAAACAAAGCCATTGAAAGCACTGTTTTCATCCAAGTACCTGATTCTTTTTTCTCTTCAAAAATTGGCTTTTGTGGGTAGAAACTATTTTCGTGCGATTCATTCATAAGATAACAAAGTTAAGGTTTTGAATGAAAGTAATTGTGAACAATTAAAAGAAGTTTCCCAATATCGTTTTGTGGTTGGCATATTATTTGTAAATTCGGGAATTAAATTTAATTTATGAAAACACTAAAATCACTTGTACTAGGATTCGTTTTATTGAGCTCTACAATTAGCTTTGGTCAGAAAACTGCTGAAGAGCGCGCAACTAATCAAACAATGCGAATGAAAACTGAATTATCGTTATCTGACGATCAAGCAGCGAAGGTTAAAGAAATAAACTTGGGAATCATTCAAAAAAACCAAGGAATTATGGCGAATACAACAATGTCAGATGCTGAAAAAAATGCGATTGTAAAATCAAATAACGATGCACGTATGGCAATGTTGAAAAACGTATTAACATCCGAGCAATACACAAAATTGGAATTGACCATCGCTGAAAAAAAAATTGAGCGCATGAAGAAGAAAGAAAAAGTAAACGGAAAAATTAAAGATTCGAACAAGAAAGATTAATTTCTTCACATATTATTGAAAGCCCTAACTGAGAAATCAATTAGGGCTTTTTCTTTTTAGGATATTTCACAAAGTTCTTATTGCTTTTTTGGTCATTTATTTCCCTGAACCAAAACCCAATCAACCCATGCATCTAATTGTGCAGTGGTAGTTGGACGCAAAATTATTTCTGTTCTTAATTCAAGCAACTAGCGCATTTTTTATTCATACACTTTATCATATTACAGTTTAATGAATTTATCTTGAAATAGAATTGAACCGTCTTTAACACCTTGAATTAAATATAATCCATTTTCAAAACGCTGTACATCAACAGATAATGAAGCGCTATTTGAATAGATTGAATGCATCAACTTACCTTGCAGGTTAAATATTTGCAAATTAAATGCATTTGAATTGGTTGAAATACTCAACTCATTTTTCGCAGGATTAGGCCACAATTTAACAAACGTTTTTTCGATTTCGATTTCACTAACTTGGACTGGATTACCACCGTTAACCACAAGCGCTCCACCAATACCGTCTACTTCACCATTTGTAGCATTCAAATCTATTGTAAAGTGAACAATTGTATCATAAGTTGGAGCAGTAACTTGAAATTCTAACGTGTCAATTTGGTCGGCTGCCACTGTTCCGAGATAAACGGAATCTTGAATTGCATTAAATCCTCCACCGATTTGGAATTTACCATAGACATTGTTTATATCGCTTTGACCAATATTTTTCACAACGGCACGAACGGTTTTAGTTTGACCATACACAAAAGGATTTTGATCCAAAACACCCAGGTCCAATAAATGAGGCTCTACTGGGATATTTTCAATTTCCACATTATAAAAAGAAAGAGAATCAAATAAGTCTAATCCATCTGCGATAATATCATTACCAATGAAAAGAATTGAGTCAATCAAAGAATTATCTGTGCTGTCAATGATATAGGCCGAGAAAAAATTTGAAAAGCTTCTTCGTTTTGAACGATTATCTTCAATTCCACCTATGATTATTGAATTTGTGAAATTATCTCCATTACCCGACTGCAAGTGGTATTGTGGCGCAGCGGTAAGCATTTGTGCAGATGTAATGTAGTATTGCTTAGCTAGAACAGAATCCAAATAATATAAATTGATCATAGCATCGATTGCATTGGTTTGATCATTATTTTGAACAAAATCCATGGTGACTTGAAGTTGATTTTGATAACTCGTTAACGCGTCATTTAATGGTATCAATGAAATTGGTTGGTAATTATTGTCTGGAATCGTATGAAGTGCCGGTATAAATGATTCATTTGCCGCTGTCAAGCTTTCAGCTTTTAAATAATACATTCTCATTCCACCGAGTGCAACAGATGATGCTAATAGTCCATGTTTCATTACTTGTGCGGCAGTGCCCATTGATTTCAAAATCACTGCATAACCCAATCCGAAACCAGTAAAGGCTGCAATGGTGGATGCTGCGTTAAATAAAGTTTGTGCTTGGCCTGCAGCTTCAGAAGCTGTACTGAAATTGGTCATTCCCGTCATTACATTTGTTGATAAATTTTGAGACGTTTGAATATTTGTATTGGCATTATTTGCTGCAGTTAAAAAATTTGAAGATGTATTTGCTGAATTTAAATTTACATTCGCTGTCGTAATATTTTGCTTCGTTTTTTTGATATAATATTGTTCAAATAACGCTTTAGTGAAAATCAAATTCACTAGATTGGTAATATCTTCCTCAATCTGATCAAAAATAAGCGAAGTACTTAAATTTTCTCCCGCATCTAATTCTGCATTTTGATTAACAATAACAATAGCTGCCTTCAGAGATGCTTCGATTGTTGTTCTCAAATCAACATCAGCAATGTAAGAACATAATTTTGATATCACTGGATCTGAAACTTCAATAACTTGTTCGATTGCCAAATCAAATATTTCCTTTTTTGCATCCGAAACTACTGTTGATACATAAGCATCTAAATCTAATTTTTTCTTTGAAAAAACATCCGAATAAATACCAATTAAAAAGTCTGTTGTTGCAGAAACTAAATTAGTAGAGATTTCCAATGAATTATATCCATAGGATTGCATTACCTCCTTAAAAACAATCATTCTTGCCAATACCTCAAGTTCATTCTCATGATTCTGTGGAGACAAATGTTTAAATTGCTGGAGATTAGCTTGAATATCGGCAACAGAATATCCTTGAAAAGATGGATAAGTAGTTAGCAAATCCCAAAAAAAGCTAGCTTCCGTTTGGAAAGAGTTTAAACTAGGAATCGAATCCATTACTTGCTGCCAAAGTCCTTCTGAAAGATTAACATTAATATCTGAGGGAACGACATTCGGAATTTTACATGAATAGGTATTGTTATTTAGCGTGTGAAAAGCTTCCAACTGAATAGGATTTGTTGATGTTGGAAAAGGAAATGTAAAAGACCCAGATACACCTGTAACAACTGAATCCAAATAAATCCCAGTTACCATATCTTTTAGATATACTTTTGAATTATCCAAAGGTAAATGGCTGATTGTGCCAAGCGCAAAATATGCAATACTATTATTGACACTTCCTGTAAGTGTAGATGAAGCCATTTCTACGATTCCAGCACTTGTTGCCAACCAAACATGTCCATCAGGACCTTTAGAAATTCCATTAACGCTATTGCTTGGTAAGCCTGTATTAATTAATTGATAAGAAGCTGGATTTGTTAATGTACCATTCGAATTATAAATCAATAATCCTGCCGTGGTACCTATAAAAACCTCATTACCAACTGAATAAATAGCTTGATTATTCACTGATGCACCTGCCGGGAAAAGTGAGTTTGTTTCATTAATGATTGTCCAAACATCAAAAACAAGATCATAAACTGCAACACCACCAGAAAATAACCCAACAAAAACTTTGTTGTCGTTTGTAAAATGAATGGATCTTACAATTGTTGATGCAGAAGTATTCGTGAAGGGGATAGGCGAATTGGTAATATCAATATTTCCTAGGTGATTTCCTAGATTATCATATTTTGCAATGTATCCATAATTACAAACCCCTGAAGTATTGCATGCTCTTTCAACTCCAACCCAAAATTGGCTACTTCCATTTGATCCTACAGCCCAACATTTTCGATCACTGGCAAAAGCACCTGAAGGTAATCCATTCAAAATAGAACTTACATTACCATTAGAAATTATATCGATTCCTCCTCCACTAACAACACCTCCAGTTGTGTTTGGAGCATGAACAGCAACAACATCTCCATTATTCATTCTTGTAAGTGATGTTGTGTACCTCGAAACTAGTCCTTCAATTGATCCATAATGCGTTCTAACATAAGTAGAATCCAAAAAGTCGACACCACCATTAATTGCGTCGGTTCCTGTGCTGCCACTTTGTGCAACCCAAATACCCCCATTTGGATTTGGGGTAATAAATCTAAAGCTTTGTGTTGTAAAAGTTGTTGCAGGCTCCCATGCATTTCCATTAAATCGATACAATTTCTGACCATTGGTTCCAGCCCAAACATCACCGTTAACATCTACTGCAACAGTTCTGAAGAAATTACTGGTAAAAATACCTCCAGTTGAGGTCATATCATAAATATTCGATATCGATAACTGACTAAAAAGAGAAACCGAAAAATGAACTACTATAATAGTAAGTAAAGATTTTAGATAATTATTTTGCATAAGTAATTTTTACTTGTAAAGATAGTCAAATATTTCATTTTCAATTGATCATAAAATAGAGAATTCTAAAAAATTAAGAAAAAACTTATTGCTAAATTCCTTACAATTCAAAATATTAACTATTAAAGTGATTTTAATCGAACATCCTTCCCCTACTTTTTAATCTTATTATCAATTGATTTCTAGAAAACCTGGATAATTTATTTCTAGTGATTTAAATCGAATAGGGCAAACATCAATCCTCCTACCGTAAACATTAAAATGGATAATAAAATGGTTTGGTACTTGTCTTTGGTGGTTCGCGATTGTGTTATGTAGTACAAGGGAACATAGATAAAGGTGAAAATCGAAACACCGGATAACATCAAAATCCCTGCATTCGGCCAATGCATTAACTTAAACAATACACCGATTGAAGTTGAAATCCCAAGTAAAAAACCAAAACTATATACCATTTTCTCCGTTTTTTTCGATTCATCTTTGAGTTTAATCAGAATGACTAAAGGCAAGAATAGCAAGGAGAATAGCACTACTGTGATTACAAATAAGGCAGCTGCACCCGGTAAGTGAAAGATTTTAAAGAGTGAAAATAAAATCATAAAAGCAGTAACCAAAACACTGGTTAAATACATTGTTTTTTTCATGGCATAATAATTTTTAAATGTTACTAATAAAATAGTTTCCTTTTCAATTTCAACTAAATTTTCGTGGAAAAATTGTGGAAAAACAGCATTGACAAACTGGTAAAAGTCGTCTTCATCCCTTATTTCGTTTTCAATGATACAGCACATGTGATCTAGTAGGTTGTATTGCAGATCTTCAATAGTCACCCCACGTGCTTTTATTTCATTCAAAACATAGTCAACTTGCTCATCGGTCAGCTTAACCATTTGCACTAGTTGAATCCAAATTCAACAAGAAGCGCAAGGTCAACATAAAATCAGAAAGCTCATTTACTTTTTCATTCGCCGAAACTGTTCCTTTTTCAGTTAATGAATAATACTTTCTAACCCGCTTACCAATAAACTCCTCTTGTGTTGTAACCTCTCCTTGTTTTTCAAGTGCATGTAAAAGCGGATAAAGTGCCCCTTCGGTAATTTGAATTTTATCACTACTTAACATTTTAACACGCTGGGTTATCTCATAACCGTACATTTTACCTTGCTCTTTCAACAAGTTAAGGACAATCGTTTTTAAGGTCCCTTTTAAAAGTTCTGATGAATACATAGGACAAATATACATAACTTTCTTATGCATAATGAAAAAACAAAAAAATAGTTACAATAACTTTTATTAAATTAACTTTTTCAACTGAAAACATAGAATGAACACAGCGATTGAAACGGTATATGATAATTTTCATTCCATGGACCAAAGTGATGAATTTGGATCGTTTTGATTTGAAATAGCATTAGCGTTTTATTTTTCCGAACGGCTGGGTTTTCTCGGTCGTTTTTTTATGTTCTTAACTAAAATCACATCTTGCTTAACTTAATGATTTTTCGTAACTTCAAGTAAGCTAAAAGATCACACCTCTCAATCTCCCCTCAAGTGGAGAGGTTTTCTTCCCTCTTTAATCATCCCGCAAAGGATTAGGCTTTCTTCCCTCCTCGAGGAGGGACCGAGGGAGGTGATACTATTTAACTTAACATCTTTTCACCCCTCTCAATCTCCCCTCAAGGAGTTAAACAAATCCATCAAAGCTGTGAAAGGCAAGCCCTTAAGCAAAAAAGACGAGTTTGAGTGATTGGAATTATTCGAAGAAAACAAAAAGAAAGCGCTGGCACTGAAAGCCGAGATTGACAAAACGGACAAAGAAATCGATCAGATGGTTTATGAATTGTATGGTTTAACGGAGGAGGAGATACAAATTATCTCCGGTGCAACTGCGTAGTGTTGAGAATTCTTAATGGAAAAATAGGAAAATAGAATGCAAGAACTAGAAAAATACAATGCACCTGATTTGGTTCAAGAAATATCCTTGCTTATTGAGGAGAGCAAACAACAGGTTGTCAGAACAACGAATCGTGCTTTAACCAGGTTATTTTGGAATGATTATCGACGGAGATGACTTCTACCTTGACCTATTATTTTACAACCGAACGCTGAAACTATTTAACGGCAACTTAAAGAAGCTAAAATTATCTACCTACTTCACCAACTTCCGATATTTGATCCGTTTCGGACCAGCGTCGCCCATGCGTTTTTTGCGGTTTTCTTCGTATTCGGAGTAACTTCCCTCAAACCAATAGACTTGTGAATCGCCCTCGAATGCCAAGATATGCGTACAGATTCTATCCAAGAACCAACGGTCGTGAGATACAACTACCGCACAGCCAGCAAAATCTTGAATTCCTTCTTCCAAGGCACGCAATGTATTTATATCGATATCATTCGTTGGCTCATCCAGTAACAACACATTTGCTTCGGTTTTCAAGGTCATCGCTAAATGCAAGCGATTGCGTTCACCTCCGGAAAGAATTCCCACTTTTTTGTTTTGATCAGAGCCATTGAAATTAAATTTGGACAAATATGCGCGTGAAATAATTTTCTGATTGCCCACTTCGATATATTCCAACCCGTCAGAAACGACATCATACACCGTTTTATCCGGATTGATGTCCTTATGATTTTGATCTACGTAACCAATTTTCACCGTTTCACCGATGGAAAAAGTACCAGCATCAGGAGCTAATTCTTCCATAATCATTTTGAAAATGGTGGTTTTACCCGCGCCGTTCGGCCCAATTATCCCTACAATTCCTGCTGGTGGTAATTTGAAATTCAAATCATCATACAATAATTTCTCTCCAAATGCTTTCGCTACGTTGCTCGCCTCAATCACATTCATACCCAAACGTGGACCATTCGGAATTGGTAGTTCCAATCTAGCTTCTTTTTCTTTCGAATCTTCGGCCATCATTTTATCGTAATTCGTTAAACGGGCTTTGCTTTTGGCTTGTCTCGCTTTCGGATTCATGCGCACCCACTCCAACTCACGGGCCAACATTTTTTGTCGTTTCGATTCCGATTTCTCTTCCTCTTTCAGGCGATTCCCTTTTTGCTCCAACCAAGATGAATAGTTTCCTTTCCATGGAATTCCTTCTCCGCGATCCAATTCCAAAATCCAACCGGCTACATTATCCAAGAAATAACGGTCGTGGGTCACTGCGATTACAGTTCCTTGATATTGCTGTAAATGTTGCTCTAACCAATCAATTGATTCTGCATCCAAGTGGTTAGTAGGCTCATCCAATAACAATACGTCCGGATTTTGTAATAATAATCTGCACAAAGCAACTCTTCGTTTCTCACCCCCTGAAAGTGTTCCAATCAATTGATCGTCCGGTGGACAGCGCAAGGCATCCATGGCTCTTTCCAGTTTTGAATCTAATTCCCATGCATCCAACGCATCAATTTTATCTTGAACCTCTCCTTGCCGAGCGATTAACTTATCCATTTTATCGGGATCATTTAATACGGCCTCATCCATGAATGAATTGTTGATTTCCTCGTATTCTTTCAACACATCTACCGTTTCTTGCGCGCCTTCCATCACAATTTCCTTCACTGTTTTGTTGGTATCTAATTCGGGCTCTTGTGGTAAATATCCAACCGTATAACCTGGAGAAAATACGACGTCTCCTTGGTATGACTGATCCAATCCTGCTATAATTTTCATTACAGTAGATTTACCTGAACCATTCAAACCTATGATTCCGATTTTCGCACCGTAATAAAAGGATAAATAAATGTTTTTTATTATTTGTTTTCCTTGAGGCGTCTGCTTTGAAACTCCCACCATTGAAAATATAATCTTTTTATCGTCTGACATTTTTTTAGATTTTATGCAAAAATAAGCAATTAATCGATTTAAAATTCATTCAACGCTTTGGGTATAATGCTTATCTTTGTTCCCTATAAATTGATATATGGCATTAAAATGTGGAATTGTCGGCTTGCCGAATGTGGGAAAATCAACGTTGTTCAATTGCTTGTCAAATGCAAAAGCGCAATCTGCTAATTTTCCGTTTTGTACAATTGAACCCAACATCGGAACGATTTCAGTTCCTGATCCGCGGTTAGAAAAACTTGAATCTTTGGTAAATCCAGAACGCGTTGTACCAACAACAATGGAAATTGTGGACATAGCAGGATTAGTAAAAGGAGCCTCCAAAGGAGAAGGGTTAGGAAATCAGTTTCTCGCAAACATTCGCGAAACAGATGCTATTTTGCACGTTTTACGTTGTTTTGAAGATGATAATATTGTACATGTAGACGGTCGTGTAGACCCGATAAGCGACAAAGAAATAATCGATATTGAGCTGCAGCTTAAAGATTTGGAAACAATCGAAAAGAAATTAATCAGCTTGTCACGAGTAATTAAATCAGGGGATAAAGACGCCGTGAAAGAAAATGAACTTTCATTGTTAATCAAAGAGGGATTGGAAAAAGGAATTTCTGTTCGTGGGTTAGATTTCACCCAAGATGAATTTGATATCATTCAAAAATTTCAATTAATCACCTCAAAACCGGTTATGTATGTGTGTAATGTGGATGAATCTTCGGTGAAAACAGGAAATCATCACGTGGATGCTGTTCGAAAAGCAGTGGAACATGAAAAAGCAGAAGTTTTGGTAATTGGTGCTAAAATCGAGGCAGATATAACTGAATTAGAAACCTATGAAGAACGCCAATTATTTTTAGATGAATTAGGCTTAGAAGAACCAGGAGTTAATCGATTGATTCGTTCTGCCTATTATTTATTGAATTTACAAACCTATTTCACCGCTGGAGTAAAAGAAGTACGTGCTTGGACGATCCGCAAAGGAATGACGGCTCCGCAAGCTGCTGGTGTAATACATACAGATTTTGAAAAAGGATTTATTCGCGCTGAAGTGATGAAATACAACGATTTTGTAACCTTGGGAACGGAAGCAGCAGTGAAAGATGCAGGAAAATTCAAAGTGGAGGGAAAAGAATATGTTGTCGAAGATGGCGATTTAATGCATTTTAGATTCAACGTTTAAAAATCTAACAACTGAAAAATGATTAAAGCAAATAATCCCCAATTAGTTTCTTGGGTTGAAGTACCTGAAGGATCAGATTTTCCGATTCAGAATTTACCGTTTGGAATATTTAAAACAAGCTATTCAGACGCTCGTGTAGGTGTAAGAATTGGCGATTATGTGTTAGACATGTCAGTAGTTCATAATCTTGGTTACCTGGGCGAATTACCTTTTTCACTCTCGGATTTTTCATCTTGTTTTTTGAATGAAATGATGAGAAAAGGGAAAATAGCTAGCCGAGAATTGCGTAATCGAATTTCAGAATTATTGCAGTCAGATAATTTCGAAATGCAAGAAAAAGCCGATCAGGTTTTGATTCCAATAGAAGATGTAATCATGCAAATGCCTGTCCAAATTGGAGATTACACCGATTTTTATTCAAGCAAAGAACATGCAACGAATGTTGGGACCATGTTTAGAGATCCAGCTAATGCCTTATTGCCTAACTGGTTATGGATTCCCGTTGGTTATCACGGCAGAGCGAGTTCGGTGATTTTATCCGGACAAGACATTCATCGACCTAAAGGACAAATCAAACCAGATCCGAACGAAAATCCGATTTTCGCTCCTTCTCGACAAGTTGATTTTGAATTAGAAATGGCTTTTGTCACTTTTGATGGAAAACCGTTGGGTGATTCCATTTCCACTCAGGAAGCAGAAGAATTTATTTTTGGGATGTGTTTATTCAATGATTGGTCAGCCCGCGACATTCAAGCTTGGGAATATGTACCACTAGGACCTTTTTTGGCAAAAAACTTTGCCTCTTCTATCTCACCATGGATTGTAACGCTAGATGCGCTTGAACCATTCTCCACTGAAACAGGTGAACAAAATCCTGAAGTTCTTTCCTACCTAGAATTTGAGGGTAAAAAATCGTATGACATTCATTTAGAAGTGGGTCTACAACCGCAAGATTCAGAAGAAACAACTATTTGCAACTCTAATTTCAAATACATGTATTGGAATATGGCGCAACAATTGGCCCATCATACGGTGAACGGTTGTAACATACGTTGTGGAGATTTAATGGGATCCGGAACAATTTCTGGTTCCACGCCCGATAGTTATGGCTCCATGTTGGAATTGGCTTGGCGCGGAACGAAACCATTAACCTTAAAAGATGGAACGGAAAGAAAATTCATTCTTGATAACGATACTGTAATCATGCGTGGTCATTGTGAAGGAAATGGAGTTCGAATTGGTTTCGGTGAGGTTTCAGCAAAAATACTCCCGGCTAAATAACTGTAATCGTGTCAAAAGAACATCCTGAAATTGATTTAGTTCAAGAGCGAAAAGAAATTCTAAACGCTTTCAAAGGGCTCATGAGAGCCATGAAGGATAGAAGTCGCGAAGAAACAAGATTGATTCGCAAGGCTTTTGATATGGCCTTGGAAGCTCACAAAGATGTTCGAAGAAAATCAGGTGAACCCTACATTTATCATCCCATAGCCGTTGCACGTATTTGCGCGGAGGAAATGGACTTGGACGCTACGGCTGTGGCTTGTGCTTTGTTACATGACACCGTTGAAGATACGTATATTACCCTGCAAGATATTGAAGATTCATTTGGCAAAAAGGTAAGAAGGGTAATTGATGGTCTCACCAAAATACCAGAAGTTTTTGATGAAAATGCATCTGTTCAGGCAGAGAATTTTCGAAAAATGATTCTTACTATTTCAGATGACTTTCGGGTAGTTTTGGTAAAATTGGCAGATCGCTTACACAACATGCGAACTTTGGGAAGCATGCGCCCGGATAAACAATTAAAAATTGCTTCTGAAACGAAATTTTTATACGCTCCACTCGCCCACCGCTTGGGTTTGTATGCAGTTAAAATGGAACTAGAGGACTTGTCGATGCTCTATTGTGAACCGGAAGCCTATCTAAAAATTGAATCCAGTTTAAAGAGCTCCAAAGATGTTCGAAATCGCTTTATTCGTCGATTTGTTGCACCTATTCGCGAAACCTTGCTTCATGAAGGATATATCTATGAAATAAAAGCGCGGACAAAATCCATTTCCTCGATTTGGAAAAAAATGCAAGACCAAGACATCCCCTTTGAGGAAGTATATGATGTTTTTGCCATTCGAATTATTGTTGAAACGCCTGTTGAATTAGAAAAACCCGATTGTTGGCGCATATATAGTTTGGTGACGGATTTTTATCAACCGAGTCCTGAACGATTACGCGATTGGATTTCTACTCCACGAGCCAACGGATATGAATCATTGCACACCACCGTAATGTCTCCACAAGGAAAATGGGTTGAGGTTCAAATTCGATCCAAACGAATGGACGAAATAGCAGAAAAAGGCTTTGCTGCACATTATCGCTATAAAGAGTCTAAAAATGATGACAACAAATTCGATCGTTGGATTGCCGAAATTCGAGACCTGCTTGAAAGTTCAGATTCGAATGCCTTGGATTTTGTAAATGAATTCAAATCAAATTTATTCAACGATGAGATTTACATTTTCACACCAAAAGGAGAGTTGCGGGTATTGCCAGTAGGTTCAACCGTTGTGGATTTTGCGTTTGACATTCACACAGACATCGGAAACAAATGCATTGGTGCAAAAGTGAATAATCGCTTGGTTCCGTTGAGTTATCAATTGCAAAATGGAGATCAATTGGAAATCATCACATCGAATAAGCAAAAACCGTCTGAGGATTGGTTGCGTTTTGTGGTGTCCGCTCGGGCCAAGCAAAAAATAAAATCATCGTTAAACGAAGAGCGAAAAATAATTGCCCAGGATGGCCGAGAAATATTAACCCGTAAATTCAAGCAGCACAATCTAAAATTTAATTCAGACAATATCACTTTTCTAACGCACTATTTTGGCTTGCACAGTGCCACTGAATTATATTATCGCATTGCTAAGGGGAAGATAGATCTTTCCAAGTTGAGAGACATTGATGAATCAAACGGTATTCTTCAAAAGAAAATTACAAAAACCAAGAGTAAGAAAATAGAATCTGACGAAACGCCAATAATTAACACCAAGGAAGATACCTTGATCATTGGAGATGATTTTAATGGTTTTGAATACAAAATGGCACAGTGCTGTAATCCGATTCCAGGAGATAAAGTATTTGGATTCATTTCTATTTCAGATGGAATAAAAGTGCATCGTTACAATTGTCCAAATGCCGAAAACATGATGTCGAAAATGGCGTATCGTTGCCTGAAAGCACAATGGAAATCTGAAAAACTAACTGAACGAGAGGCAGCGATAAAAATCATGGGAATTGACCAAATAGGTTTGGTAAACAAATTGACAGAAATTATCTCCAAAGAGAATAACGTAAACATGAAAAGCATTGCTTTTGATACAGAAGATGGTATTTTTGAGGGAAAAATCAAAGTGATGGTTTACGATACGGAACACTTAGAATTGCTCATGCAAAAATTTGAACAAGTAGAAGGTGTTCAAAATGTTTCTCGATGGGACAATCAAGAGAAAAAAGAGTGATAATCAGTTAAAACAATTACATGGTTGGTTAATTGATATTAAACCACATTGGGTCGAATTCTTCAATTGGTTCAGAATAATCAGCATTTTTTTAAATAAGATTTCCTCGTTGGGACAGAGCAAATATACAATTATTTCACGAGAGTGAAAAAGCTAATAAAAAGTTACTATTGATTTTTTTCAAAGAGTTATTTAAAGGCTGAACAAATACATTATTATCTATATTTTAGCTACTTTAAATTAGCATTTTT
>CALQIX020000024.1 GCA_943330745.2 Lishizhenia tianjinensis | reverse complement strand
TTCTAAATGGTACATGAACCCGGAGGAGTTGAGGACTAATGCTCGGTAGAAGTCTTAAGCTTATTTGTCGAACTAGTTCACCTCAACTTCTCTGGTTCTTCAGTATGTCTAATTTAACACTACTTATTTAAAGATGCTAATCTAATAGCTTGCCGAAATGCTGTGAATACATTCCCCCTTTTCTCCAAAAGGTCATGTATCACATCAATCCGGCAGTTATCAAGTCCATCCTCGCTTCCATGCCCAAAGAGGAGTTTTATCGTCATGCGCGTTTCATCCATTCGCAGTATCTTTCGTTGCCAGAGGGCTCCAATCGTCAGGTCATGTTTTTCAATCTTTGGCAGTGGTGTCTTCGCCTCCATCGTCAGCGTTTCGGCGGGTAGCTCCCGCCTTATCCCTTCAAAATAGGGTGGGGGACACCAACTCCCTAAATAGTAAAAACCCCTAATTTTATTAGTATAAATACTATTTTTTCATCATTTCCAAAACTCCCCTACTCTCGCCAAATCCTATATCCAATAAGCGTTCCACCAAAATCATCGTTTGCATTTACACGAATTTGACTATTTCTTACAAAAAACTCACTTAATTTTTATATGTATTTTAGTGTTTAAAAGACAAAACTTTCGCTTATACTAAGCTTTATGGTTAGACTGGCGAAGGTTTGTTGCGCAAATAAATAAGTTGGCAGTAATTATACAAACGACAACAACAAATAAAAATGATAGATAAAAACTTAAAAGAACTCGAAGAAATTCAACAGTTTGAAGACAGTTCAAATGAATTGCCGCCTAATGATATAGTTGCATTTAATGAATTAAGGTCATGTGCTGACTTATTGAGATTATATCAGTCGAAACAACTTGAGATACAGCCTGACTTTCAAAGAGACATTGTTTGGTCAAAGCCAGACCAAACAAGATTTATAGATAGTCTAACTAAGCAACTACCTATTCCTAGTATGTGCATAAGTCTCGATTACAAAACCGACAAGAGATTAGTAATTGATGGTCTTCAACGTATGAACAGCATAATTAATTTTCTTTCCGATGATGAATGGAAATTATCCGAACTTGATGACATAGATGAAAAACTATCAGGTAAAAGTGTTCATACAATAAAAACAAAATCTAAAGACCTATTTGACAGGGTTCAAAATGTAATGATTCCGGTTACAGTTATCCGTTGTGACTACTCAAAACCAACGCACAATGAATATTTGTTTACAATTTTTCACAGACTAAACTCAGGCGGAGTTAAACTGAATAATCAAGAAATACGAAATTGCATATACAATGGAACTCTAAACTCCTTATTAAAGTCACTTGCAAAATCAACGGAAACAAAAAAACTATTTGGTTTAAAATCACGATTCGCAAATGAAGAAATGATTTTACGTTTTTATGCTTTTAACGATAAATTAATTTCCTATAACGGTAAGCTTTCAAAGTTTCTAAATGATTATATGTTCGACAATCGGAACATTGATGAACAAGCTCAAATATCAATGAAGGAGTTATACAATCAAACAACTAATCTAGTTTATGAAATAATTTTTGATAAAACTTCTGCGACTTCACTTGGTAAAACCTTTTTGGAAGGATTGTTATTCGGAGTTTCTCAAAATTTAGAAAAACTACAATCTGAAAGCCCTCAAAAAGTAAAACAGCTCTACGACAATTTCAAGGAACTTCCTGAATATAGTGTACAAAGTTTAAAAGAAGGTCTTTCTGCAAGAGAAAAAGTAGTAGACAGATTAACAGCTTCAAAAAATTGTTTTGCTCAATAAGTTATGCAAGCCAAACAGCCGATAGAAGATCTATTGAAGGAGCTTCAAAAGCTCTATGACAATCCAGCTGACCCAGTCCATAAAGACTATTACTCAAAATTGGCATTACTTGAGCTTTGTGGTTGGTTAGAATTAGTAATTGACGATATAACATTGACATATGCAAGAGCTAGAATTGCTGATCCTAAAAATATTGAACTCCTTGAAAAAGAAATTGTAGGTAAGACATATGGTTGCGACTACAAGGGTAATTTTAGACCAATTCTTATTAGAATTATTGGCTTGACTAATGTTGAAAGGTTTGAAAATAGATTAACAACACTTGGAATTTATCAAATTTTAGTATCTCAACTTGGTTCTCTGGCATCGTTAAGAAATCCCGTTGCACATACTTCTATTGCTGGAGTAACGACAACATTTCATTCTCCATCTACCATGACAAACTACTTAAACTCATTACATCCCATATTGACAATTGTTGAAACGGAATTAAATGGACTGTAAAACAATAACTACTGCCAACAGCACCTACCCAAAAGTGGCGGTTCAGTGGTTAAATCAAGCATTGTGCTTCTATCAAAGTTTGTGCTTGGTTGACAGTTAAGTGCTCCGAAATCGCCACCTTCGGGTAGCTGCAAAACGTTACGTAAAATAATCAAAACCTAAAACAAGAAATAATTTATATGAGTTGGAAATTATATGAACATAAAGTTTTAGAAAGATTTCGTGAGATTTATCCTAATTCAGAAATTCTATACAACACTTCAATTAAAGGAATTAAATCTGAACGATCACGTCAGATTGACACACTACTTATAAATAAAGTTGGAAATACAACAGTTAAAACTGTAGTTGATTCTAAATGCTTTTCAAAGAAAATTAATATCACAACGGTTGAAAGTTTTATAGGTTTTCTTGCCGATGTAGGTGCTGATCGAGGAATTATGGTGACAGAAAAAGGATATTCAAAGGCAGCAAAAAAAAGAGCGGAAAATGAAGAGTCAGAAATTGATTTAAAAATTTTAACCTTAGATGAGTTACCTGAATTTGTGGGTTTTCATGCTATTATGAAATTTGGACCAATTGATTGTTTCTTTGAAGTTCACCCAAAATGGATTGTTAACTCGAAAAATCCAACAATTAATGTACTAGCAAAAATTTATCCCAACAAATATGATTGGAATGCTGCTGTCAAAAAGCATGAATATATTTATGGAACTATTCTTCCTCACATAGATGAAAATCACAAAGTCTCTGACGATTTTAACTTTGATGAAGTAATAAAACAGATAAACGATACGTTATTTCAAAAGTACCCGAATCTCAAAGAGATAAATATTTCTGCTCTTGTTGATTTGGATGGAGAACCAGTTATGATGCATGAATGCAAAATGGACAAATATTCGGAGTTTGTAGCAGTGGCAACATATGACGGTTATTCTGTAATTTTTGGACTTGTAACACCAAATAAAAATGCAGATTTAAATTTGGAAGCCCTGAAATTTACCGTATCTCAAATACAAACAATTTTCACTCGTATACCTGGACTTCCAAACATTAGTGAAATGTTTTTTCCATTTAAAGACTACAATTTTGTTCAAAATGAAGGGAACTAAGATGAATCAGAAGAACAACCTAATTAAAAAATTAAATGTACGTAACATCAATTTAAAGCCAAGGGCTCAACAACCACAATCGAGAAGCTTGCGTCTCTCAGTTGTAAAACGTTAAACAAAATAAAAAAAACGCCACCTCATCAAGTGGCGTTCTGCTTTCCAATACACTTACTTCGAACATCGTTTCGACTTCAGTACCATCGTGATTTTCCATTCATGCGCTTCGTTAGTAATATCCTCATGGACATCCACATCCATTTTATTCACGCTCGAACTCAGTTCAGCTCCTGCCTTAAAACGAACAGATTTCTTTTTCACGTTCAACTCAAAGTCAGAATTGGTGCAACCATTGTCAATTACTTTTTCCATTTTTTCTAAGATTTAAAAAATGCCCCCGGTTTCCCGAGAGCATTTCAACGTTTAACAATAAATCATTTTTCTTTGGATTTTAACCCTGAGTTAGTCGAAGGGACCCTGAGTTAATCGAAGGGCCGTCTTATTCTAGCCCAAACCCATTTCCAAAACAAGCTCACGCAAAAACTCACGCTGGCACCTATGATGGCCAGAACCACGGTTTTAATTATATCCATGGAATCAATCGTCGCTAAAACTGTCAATACAGTTCCCGACAGTGTTCCCCAAGCGGTGGTATGGTCGTGTGCGTGTGGCATTCAATTATTTTTTTAAATCTAATTTTTGTTTTGAAATGATATTTCCCCAAAATCTTAATTCTCTCCCAAAATCCCCGCGCATTGAAAGATTCAACTGGGACCCACACGACGAAGTTGTGTAATTGTTTCCCAAAATCCCCTGTCGCTTTTTGTTCACGTTCAAAGTGAAGCGAAACTCAAACTTGGGTACCGTAAGGAAGCCGAAGGATCACCGAAACGGTCAAGTTTGATGAGTGGAACGCCTGAATTGAACATCAGCGACGAGTTTTCTTTGTTTCTTTCTTTTGCGGAAAAAGAAAGATAGAATTAATTGCTTGCTACAATCGGATCAACTTTCGGGCAGTTCTTTGAACCCAATCGAATGCTGATTCCTAAGAACTCGTGCGTTTCTGTCACGTCCTCATCCAAGCTCACATCCATGATGTTCACGCTAGAGCTTAGTTCAGCCCCTGCTTTGAATCGAATGTTTTTCTTGGTTTTAACGTTCAACAAAAAGTCGCTGTTCGTGCAGCCATTTTCCAAAATTCCAGTATCCATTTTTCTGAATTTTTAAAGATTAAACAATAGGTACTTCGTTTCTATAACATAAACTGCAAGTACCCTAACTACTAATTTTTCAGGATATTGAAAGAGAAAACCCAAAATCGAATTCTATCCCAAATCCCTGCGCATTGAAAGATTCGACTGGGATCCACACGACGAAGTTGCGTTTAAATTTCTAGCCTGTCGGCCGTGGCCGGCTGTCTGATCCGCTGCGGCGGAGAGTTTCAGAAATTTTAGCAACAAGGACAATTTGGGTAGTCAAATCTTTCCAGCGCTAGACCTTCTTTCAGTCCCGATCGCAGCATCGGGATTTGCTAACTTTTTGGGGCAACTTAGCGCAGCGATCTCACTGACCACTGGGAAGTAATCCAAAAAGTTTGAAAGTCATTCCCCTTCCTCAACCGTCGCTTGACTAATCGCAGTAAGCACCGAACCACCAACGATGAGGTAACCCCCAATCGTTGTAAGTAATGCCGGTAAAGCTATCGGTGCCATCACAATGGATGTTCCGATAGCCGCTACTACTAAACCAATCGCGCGCAGTTTTTTGAAGAAAGGCGGTGTTTCTTGTTGGATGCGTTCTCCCATAGAAGAAAGTTCATCCCATCGTTTTTTCAGTCCCATAGTCTAAAAAGATTACGCTACATCCACGATGGAAAGGGCGTTGTATGATCCGTTATTCATCGAATACTGAACGCCATTCACTTCTTGGAAAAATTCCACCATCAATAAAAACACATCGGTTCCCGTTCCGGTCGGTGCAGTACCAGCTGCTAAAAGCAAGTCTGTTAGTGTTGCATCGATCACCAGGTTTTCCGTGTTCGTCAATTCCACGCTATACGTGCCCGTTGCAAAATCAACTTTTGCCCAGGCACCCGTAAACGCCATGTGCGTTGCTCCCGAAGGAAACGCCACATGTAAATTCGGAACAAGCCCTTGAATTGCGATTTCACCCGCACCAGTATTCACAGAATACGGTCGGTACAACACTGCTCCCAGAATTGCTCGGTTGTTAAAGTTGAACCCCTTCAACAAATCCTTTGCAGCAGGATCTACAATTGCTACCGCTACGTTACGCTCACCACGAGCACTCGTCGTGTCCAATGCACGAATGTCAGACATCAGCTTCGTCAAACGAGCCGTCACCCTTCCATCCGAAGAACGCATCATCAACGTACGAAACGCATCGCGCACCAGTTTCCCGGATTTCGCAGCACTTCCGAACTCAGCTCCATTTTCGCGTGTACGCTCAAACGCAGGATCATTTTTGATACGATCCGCATCCACGCCACCTTTTTCACGAGCCAAGTGACCGTCCTTAGTTTTGTAGAAAGACAAATCTCCGATTGTGCCTTTCAACTTAATAATGCCAATTTGCTTTGCCATTTTTAAAGTGTATTTTGATTAATAATTCAAGGCTAAGACCCTCTCAGCCGACATCCTTTTTTCCTCGCGAGTTGAAATCAGATGAACCAAAAGTACAGCCCAAAACACATCCAATCATAGAACCGCAGCCGTTCTAAACCCATTGTTCCAAAATATGCCGAAGTATGTCAAAGTTGTTCAAGTAAAACACCTTACATTTGTAAAACCACGGTAAATCAATAAATCTTATTTCACTTCATAGTCGTTTCATCCTCACGATGAAAGTAAGATACTATATGAATAAAGGCAAGATAGAGTATCGTGAAAAGCAAAACAGCGTAAAACGAATTAAAACATGCAGAGAGTGGTCATATACCCAAAAGACATCATGATAATCACTGGCAGAAGTGAACGGTATTCCCGTAATTTATTGAAGCAGATAAAATCAGTGCATGCAAAGCAAAAGCATCAGCCATTAACGGTAGAGGAGTTTTGCCAGTACATGGGTTTTGATGTCAGTAGGATTGCAACCATGTTAAAATAGAAAACATAAAATTCCTTTCCATTTACCCTCAATAAACAAATAAACTCTTATTTTTGTAAAAGCAATAAAACGATATTGAATCTCGGTATTTAGCAGTTAATAATATTACAACAATTCGAGAACACTGTTTTTTACGGCATAGATAAACATTGATAATCAGCTAATTACCTCCTACACATAGCGCCCTAGTGGGCCAACAAAGAAGGAGCGTAACAGCTCCTTTTTTCATTAAATAACACTTATTTTTACCTATTCTCGTAAAAAAGTGTGAAATTTCGAAAAATCAAAAAGTATCTAAAACCAACTAAACAGTAATAAAATTACAACAATTCGAGGACAGAATTTTTGTTGTAGTTTTGTTCACTTTTGGTCTGTATCCCTTGTTAATATTATATATCGTGAAGGTACATTTTCATTGATTAACCGAAAAAATTTTCATGAATCGACTGAATCTACAAATAAAAGAAATGGACATTCTGTTTCAATTAGAAACAATTGAATGAATTAAATTCTTATTTTTGAGTTAATAATATAATCCATATGAAACCATCTTATTTTTATCAACTATTTTTTTACTTATTGATTTCGATCGTTTTTTCTTCCTGTGGAGATTCTAATAATGCTTCGAATAATGAATTGGAAAAGGAAAAATTAGAATTAGAAAAAAAGAAACTTGAATTGGAGGAGAGAAAAATGAAGGATAGTCAAAATAATTCATCGAATCAATCGGAATCTAAAGGAGTAGAAGATACAAAAAATACTAATTCGGTAAAAAGTGAATACAGGTATTTATTGGGTAAATGGAAAGGGAAATTGAGGGATAAAAATCTTTCAATAATTATTGAAAATATTGATGGAAAAACCGTTACGGGTTATAATGTCGCTGGATCGAATAAGCGCGCTTTAAAAGGTTTAATTTATCCGGATGATAGAAATCGAGGGGGTGAATGCTTGGATTGTATTGTTTATAAATTGGTTCTATCTGAACCGGGTGATGATAAATGGGACGGAGTATTTACTGTGTATTTTGAAAAATACGAGGATGTTAATAGTGATGGCGGTGGATTTACCTATTCTGGTTCAGGCAAATGGAAATCTAATAACGGAAAATTGTCCGGCGATATAGAGTTAAGTAAGGATTAAAATTTAATTTTAATAACCAAAAAGTAATCATGCGTTAGAGTAATAATTAATTTAATACTTATGCGCCCACTATTTTTCTTTTTATTCTTCTTCTTGATTTCGTTAAGGTCATATTCCCAATATCGGGAAGTGTATTCCGGTATTTCATTGAATAACTATCATTGGAATGAATCAAATCCCCAATTGAATCAAAATAAGTATGCTACTGGTTTTCAAATTGGAATCATGTCAAGCCCAAAATTAAAATTCATTCGCAGGATAGGGAAAGGGTTAATTTCACCATATGCATCGTTCGAATATGCTAATGCACGAACCGAACTTGCTTCTCACGATATTATGCAAATTCATGGGGTGAGAGTAGCACTTCCAACAAGAGTTAGGGTGTTTTCCTATTCTAAAAAACGAAATAGCATTTATGCATTGTTAGAACCAGGAGTGAACTTATCTTTTCTTCAAACCGCATCCTCACGATTAGTTGAGATTCCGAAAATTAATCCAGTAGATTTTTATCTGAATGCAGGACTGGGATCAACGATAAGTATTAAGCACAAAGAAGTAGTGAAGGCAGGCTATAAATGTTCGGGAATAAGCATAAATGCAAGTAAATATTTGCCAATTTCATTATTTCGAAGCGCTAGTTATTCTACTTCTGGCTTATTAGATCAGTTCCGATTCAATGTCGGACTTAGATTTACGTATATAGAGCCAGAAAAGAAAAAAAGCAATTTTTTTCGCCGATTATTTGGGAAAAATTGAAATGAAGCAACCTTTAATTATTCTTTTGCGTCTTTTGAATATAATTGACAACGGTTAATTTATTTTTTGGTTTACATTTACTTGCAGAAGACCTGAAAAGTGTGATGGCATCAATTGATTCTTTCGCTTTTTTCAGGTTTTTTTATGCCAAATAATTCAGAATTCAAAGATTTAACCTCCCATTCCATAATTTACAATTGATTTTCTTATTTTTGCCGAGTTAAATTCATCTATGTTAATTCAAGTCGTAAAATCAAAAATTCATCGTGTTCGCGTAACCCAAGCAGAATTAAATTATATCGGAAGTATTACCATTGACGAACGATTGATGCAAGCTGCCAATATTATTGAAGGAGAACGCGTTCAGATAGTAAACATTAATAATGGTGAGCGTTTGGAAACATATGTTATCAAAGGGGATTATAATTCAGGAACAATTTGTTTGAACGGACCAGCGGCTCGAAGAGTTTCTGTAAACGATAAAATCATCATTATTGGGTATGGTTTTATGGATTTCGAAGAAGCCAAATCGTTTAAGCCTTGCTTGGTATTCCCTGATGAGGAAACAAACTCAATCGATTAAGTCTTTTTTATCAAGGAAAATATAACTAACGATGCTTCTAGGAAACTGATTTGGGTATCTCAAACCGTTTTATTAGTTTTGATTGGGTTAATTTCAAGAAACTATCTTCCATAAACAATTTCTATTAATGAGCAGATTTGAATTTATTTCTCAAAAAATTCTGACAATTGAGCAGGCAAAACGACGTTGTTTATTGTGGAAAATGAAGAATGAAAAATTAGTGTTTACAAATGGCTGTTTTGATATTCTTCACGCAGGTCATGTGACGTATTTGGCTAAAGCAGCATCTTTTGGTAATCGATTAATTGTTGGATTAAATGATGATGCTTCTGTTCGGTTGCAAAATAAAGACATAAATCGACCGATAAATGATGAAAAATCACGGGCTCTTATTTTAGCGGCTTTAGGGTTTGTTGATGCCATTGTACTATTTAATGATTCTACGCCTCTAAATCTTATTGAAAAATTGTGCCCAGATGTATTAGTAAAAGGGGGAGATTACGATGCGTCCGAAAAAGACCCTTCCTCTAAACGTTTTATTGTTGGTTCCGATTTTGTGCGTTCACGTGGCGGAACAGTTGAAACAATTGATTTGGTGAATGGCTTTTCTACCACTAACATACTTTCCAAGCTTAAAAACTAGGCTTTTTTGGGCTTCACTAAGTAGTTTTGCTTATTGTTTCCTCTATAACATCCTGTAAATTGGTGTTGTTTTCAATTAATTCTTTTGAGTGTTGTGATTAAGACAACATCTTTGTCTCATGAAACAAGAATTCAAATCAATTAATACACATGTTATGAAAGCACTTGCCTTAACTTTTTTATTCATGGTTGCCTGTTTTGCATCCGTGAATTCTTCCTACGCACAACGTAATTATTCTGCTTCTCAGCCAGCCTTTAGTGTTGTTAAAATTGCAAAAAACCCTGCAACCAATGCAATAACGGTAATGTGGAATGATAATCGGTATGATGAATTAGAAATTGTTATGGAAAGTGGCGAACCTTTCATGCCTTCCTTTCCTGTTTTTGATGCCCATCAAATTAGTTTAAACGAACTGAAAGATGGATATTATTACATTAAGTTTAAATCTCAAGGACAACTTTTGGAAACGAAAGTAGTTCATATTCAAAATAATATGGTCATTGCTAAAAATTAATAAAACAATATAACATCTATGAAAACACCACCAATAAATTACCAATCCATTAGACCTTGGTAATTGAATAACGTCAACAAAATCAATATTTGTAAGTTAATAGCCCTCTTTATGAGGGCTTTTTCGGTAATTTTGCACTCATGGCTTCAAAAAGTAAAGTAAACAGATCTATTTTTTATCGTTTGGTTTCATACACGAAGCCGTATCGTAGGTTTTTTCTGATTTCTATTTTCTGTACAATCTTACTTTCTATTCTTGGGCCACTTCGTCCGGCATTGATCGGAAACATGGTTGATACCTACATTATCAAATCTCAAAACAAGGAAGCTTTAGTAAATTGGATCTTATTGATTTTAGGATTACTTTTTTTGGAAGGTGTCTTTCAATTAATTGGAAGTTATTTTTCTAATTTATTAGCCCAATCAGTTATTCATGATATTCGCAAGAAGTTGTTTGAACATATTTTGTCCTTTCGAATGAAATATTTTGATCAAACTCCTGTGGGGGCATTGGTTACCCGAGTAGTTTCAGATTTAGAGGCGGTCACGGAAGTTTTTTCTTCAGGATTAATGGAAATTGCCGGTGATTTGATTTCACTTTTGTTCGTTCTAACCTTGATGTTTACAACCAATTGGGAATTATCCTTAATGACGTTAATTCCTATTCCTATTTTAATTTTTGCGACACGCATTTTCGCTAAAGCCATGCGCAGTTCATTTCAATTGGAACGTCAACAAGTTACTCGACTGAATACGTTTGTACAAGAACGACTAACAGGTATGTCCTTGGTGCAATTGTTCAACAGACAATCAAAGGAATTTGAACAATTTCAAGAAATTAATAAAGGGCATCGTCAAGCACATATTAATGCGGTTTGGGCAAATTCAATTTTCTTTCCTATTGTTGAAATTTTAAGTTCTCTCTCTATTGCTTTTTTGTTGGTTTGGGGAGCCTTGCAAATTGCGGGAAAAAGCGCAATTGAAATCAAAGAAATGTACGGTCAAATCATTGCGTTTACCCTTTGGATTCACCAATTATACAGGCCTATTCGCCAATTGGCGGACAAATTTAATGTACTTCAAAGAGGAACAGTTCGTGCAGAACGAATTTTTGAAATTATGGATTTAGATGAACACATACAGTCCGAAGGTAAAAATGCACAAGTTGATTTTAATCAACCCATTTTATTTAAAAATGTTAGTTTTTACTACAAGGAAAATGAATATGTGTTGCGGAATATTGAACTTGATATTCAACCGAGTGAAATGGTTGCTTTTGTAGGTGCTACTGGAGCAGGGAAATCAACTATTGTGAATTTACTTGGTCGATTTTATGAGTATCAAGAAGGTGAGATTTTTATAGGAGACACGAATATACAGGATATCGAATTGGGACTTTTGAGAAAAAACATAGCCATTGTATTACAAGACGTCTTTCTTTTTTCAGATTCTATTCACAACAACATTACTTTAGGTAACCCCCTAATTGATAGAACTCAAGTTGTTTTAGCCGCAAAAGCAGTTGGTGCGCATGAGTTCATTGAAAAATTACCTGATGGGTATGATTATGTAATTGGTGAGCGAGGTGGAGTACTTTCTGTTGGTCAGCGCCAATTGATTGCGTTTATTCGTGCCTATATTTATAATCCACATATATTGATATTGGATGAGGCTACGTCTAGTGTTGATAATGAATCCGAAGAATTGATACAAAAAGCAACAGAACGATTAACTGAAGGAAGAACATCTATTGTAATTGCTCACCGATTATCAACGATTCAAAAAGCGGATAAAATTGTAGTATTGGAGAAAGGGAAGATAGTAGAAGTCGGAACTCATGTCAGTTTATTAAAACAAGATGGATACTACAGAAAATTGTACGAAATGCAATTCGTTGATATAAAATAAGTGTATGAAAGGGCTTAAAATCGGAGGGGTTCCAGAACATTTTAATTTACCTTGGAGACTTGCAATTGAAGAGGGAAAATTCAATAAAATGGGACTTGAATTACATTGGAGTGATATGACAGGTGGAACAGGTCAAATGATCAAAGGGTTGGATATTGGATCGTTGGATATTGCTGTGTTATTAACAGAAGGAATTACCAAGGCGATACTGGATGGCTTACCTGCAAAAATTATTCAAGTATATGTGAATTCACCTTTGCGCTGGGGTGTTCATGTCCCAATTGATTCCCCGGTTGAATCGCTCGCTGATCTTCAAAATAAAACCTTTGCAATATCTCGTTATGGCTCAGGCTCGCATTTGATGGCGCTCGTTCATGCAAAGCAAGCGGGTTGGAATGCTGCAAATCTTCAATTTAATGTTGTTGGAGATATTTATGGTGGATTATGGGCATTAGCCAATCACGAGGCAGATGCATTTTTATGGGAAAAATTTACAACGCATCCTTTTGTTGAACAAGGAAAATGCAAGTGTATTGGTGAGGTTGTAACCCCATGGCCATGTTTTGTAGTTGCTGTTAGAAATGAAATAATGGACAAATACTCCGAACTTATTCATCAAATGTGCAAAGAGGTGGGCGAAAGAGCAAAACAGTTAAAATCAGATGAGGAAGCTGCTAATACACTTTCTTGGCGCTATCACCTTGAAAAAAATCAAGTTCAATCTTGGTTGAATGAGACTGAATGGAATTACAATATGGAGTTAAATAAACCGCTATTTCATGAGGTTATTTCCATGTTAAGTGATTTGGATTTAGTAAGTGAGGAGTCATCCAAAAAAGCATTTCAAATCCTGTTTGAAAAAGAAATCTAATTCTTTTTTATCTTCTTTTGAGACGTAAGCTTATAACGTAAGCTGATCACAAATTCATTCGTTTCTAGTATCGTTTTTGTTGGAAATAGAAATTCATACCCAACTTGCAAATGAAACTTACTTAGTTTAATCCCAATCATGGGTGAAAATCCAACTTTGGAAATAGTGAAATTTGTCCGATAATTAATAGCACCGCCATAAGTAATTCCCAAAAACCCTAGTTTTTTCCACCCTCCAATGTCTGTTCCAATTATTCCATTCTTGAGATTTAAATTCAATCCTCCGTATAATGCAGTAGTTTTAGACCCAAGAAATTTCAGGTCTTTCCATTGTCGTTCAAAACCACATTCCACGTTGAAATAATTTCCTTTCTGAATTCCAATATAAGGTCCCGTCCTGATTACATCATAGGAGGGGAATTGCCATTTCTTTTTTTGAGACCACGCACCTGAACAAAGCAAAACAGAAGTTAGGATAAAAATCACACCTTTCATAAGGAATCTTTTTGCGTTGCTTTTCCCATTGAACAACCATCACATTCTTGTTTGGTAAACAATTTTTTAAATAATCTTAACCCTAGAAATATTCCTGCTAAACAAAAAGTAATTAGTACGAGAGTAAATTGAATCATGATAGAAATGAAAAAGTGAAAAACGCGCCAAAATAAGCAAGAATCCCCATAAAAACAAGTTGAAAAACTGGCCATTTCCAAGACCCCGTCTCTCGTTTTACTACGGCTAAAGTGGACATACATTGCATAGCAAAAACATAAAACACCATCAATGAACAACCGGTAGCTAATGTGTATGTTTTACTTCCATCTTTGCGAACATCTCTCCGCAATCGATCAATTAATAACTGATTTTCATCACCATCATCCTGCACAGCATAAATCGTAGCAAGTGAACCAACAAAAACCTCTCTGGCAGCAAAAGAAGTTAACAAAGAAACCCCTATTTTCCAATCGTAGCCAATAGGTTGAATAAGTGGTTCTATCGTTTTTCCTAAAATACCCATGTAGGAATGTTCTAATCGTGCAGATGCAATAAATTGAGCTTGTTCATCTTTTGTAAGTTGTTTTTCAACTGCTTCCTTTGTTGCTATTTGTTCGGCATTGGATATAGAATCACCCGGACCAAAAGTAGCAAACACCCACAACAAAATTGAAATGGCTAGTATCACTTTTCCAGCATCCCAAACAAATACACGCACCTTCTCAAATACGGTAATTAGAACGTTTTGAATTCGTGGTTTTTTGAACGTCGGTAATTCTAACAATAAAAAACCGGATCCTTTTCGTTTGATAAAACCCTTCAATAAAATGGCGACTAGCAATGCGGAAACTAAGCCGAGAGCGTAAAGCCCAAAAAGTACCAAACCGCGCAAATTCAATATCCCGCCAATTGATTCATTGGGTATTACAAGTGCAATTAATAAGGTGTAAACAGGAATTCGAGCACTGCAACTCATCAGTGGTGCGACTAAAATAGTGATCAATCGTTCACGCCAATCAGAAATCGTTCGGGCAGACATAATTCCGGGTATTGCACACGCTACACTTGACATTAAGGGAACAACACTTTTACCGTTTAACCCAAATGGCCGCATCAATCGATCCATTATAAATACTACCCGCGATAAATAGCCCGTTTCTTCTAAAATGGAAATAAAGAAAAATAATAAGGCAATTTGAGGAATGAAAATAACTACTCCACCCAAACCAGGTATAATCCCTTGACTGAGTAAATCAGTGAAAACTCCTTGTGGAAGAGTCTCTTGAGTTAAATCGGATAAGGTAGAAAAAAGCAGATCAATAGCATTCATTGGATAGGTCGCAAATGCAAAGATAAATTGGAAAACAACCAGTAGAATTGCAGCGAAAATCAAATAACCCCAAAACCAATGAACCAAGATTTTATCAAGAAAATGGCGTTGAGGTTCCTGTTGAGGAGATAGAATTTGAATTTGTGGCAAAATGGAATCAATCCAAGATGCTCTTTTTTTTGTCTCTTCAATTTGCTCCTGTGAATTTTCAATTGGAGCAGGTTTGTAATTAGATAATTGAATTGTTGACGGAAAATCAAAGTTCGAAATAGCATCAATTAATCGATCTTTTCCTAGTCCAATACGGGCATTAGTTGAAACTACTTTTGTTCCTGGGAAAATTGCTGCAAGCGCATCCATTTCAATGGTAATACCTCTTTGTTTGGCAATGTCACCCATATTAACAACTAATATCAAGGGTATCTGTAGGTCATATAATTGACTACATAGTAATAGATTTCGCTTAAGTTGAGATGAATCAAGCACGACTAGAGCCAATTCCGGGAAATCATCGTGATTACGATCAGTTAAAACGGAATAAACAACACCTTCGTCCTCCGTTCGCGGATAAATACTATACGTGCCGGGGAAATCAATAATCCGATGTTCTGTTTGACCAATTTTAAAATTTCCAAACTTTTTATCTACTGTAACTCCTGCAAAATTCCCAACCTGTTGACGCAAACCAGTCAACATATTAAATACGGAACTTTTTCCAGTATTTGGATTACCAAATAGAGCAATTTTCACCTGATATTCAAAAATTAATTACCATTAATATCGTAATAAGACAAAAGTAATACAATTCAATTAGCGCATGGAATCAATACAAAGTATTATCGGATTAATTTATCGAATTGATATGAAAAAATCGTTGTTTCATGGAAAATTATTTTGATCAGAAAAAATTCCATTCAGATTTTATGCTAACTTTAAAGTCCCATTTTAATTTTCCATGTACCTAATTTTTGACACCGAAACCACCGGTTTACCAAGGAGTTTTACCGCTCCGATTACAGACACTGCAAATTGGCCACGAGTTGTTCAAATCGCTTGGCAGTTACATGATGAAATGGGTAATTTGGTCGATCAACGTGATTTTTTAATCCGCCCCGATGGGTTTAATATTCCCTACGATGCCGAAAAAATTCATGGCATTTCAACTGATTTAGCAAGTCTTTACGGGGATTCATTGTCAGATGTCTTAACTATTTTTCAGACGGTATTAGCAAAGGCACAATTTGTAGTTGGACAAAACCTCAATTTTGATCTCAATGTCCTCGGTTGTGAGTTTGTAAGGCTTGGTCTAGATTCTCCCCTTACAAAATATCCTGTTTTAGATACTTGTACAGAAAAAACTGCTGAGCTGTGTAAGCTATCTGGTGGTAGATCTGGAAAGTTTAAGCTTCCTACATTAACAGAATTACATAGTTTTCTATTTCAAACGCCATTCAATGAAGCGCACAATGCAACAGCTGATGTTGAAGCAACCACTCGTTGTTTTTTCGAATTAGTTAGAAAGGAACATTTTTCACTAGAAGACTTGCGCCAATCACCTGATTACTTGCTTAACTTCCAGAATGCTAATCCAACAGCAATCCAACCGCTTGGATTGAAGCACATGAATTTGAAAGCGGAAGCAGACAAATTGCGTGAACAAGCCGAAAAAAAGAAGGGCGATTCAAATAAACCAAGTTCACATGTAGACCTTGGGGATGTTAGTTTTGTTCATTTACACATCCATTCACAGTATTCCATTTTACAGTCAACTATAGATATTCAACGATTGGTAGAAAAAGCTGCAGAGCTTAACATGCCTGCAGTTGCACTAACAGATACGGGGAATATGATGGCTGCTTTTCATTTTGAAAAGGCGATTTCTTCGTACAACAAAAAACTTAAAGAAAAACGATTAGAAGCGGCAGAAAAAGGTGAGAAATTTGATAAACCAGATTTGCTACCTATCATTGGCTGTGAGTTTAACGTTTGTCGAAATTTACATGAAAAGAGTTCTAATGATAAAGGGTATTATCAAATTGTCCTATTAGCAAAGAACAAGAGGGGGTATCAAAATTTAATTAAATTAGCTTCCATCGCATATACAAAAGGAATGTACTATGTTCCTCGAATAGATAAAAATGTGATTGAGCAATACAAGGATGACTTGATAGTCCTTTCAGGGAACCTATTCGGTGAAATACCAAGTCTAATTTTAAATGTTGGAGAGAAACAAGCTGAGGAATCATTGCTTTGGTGGAAGGAAAAATTTGGATCTGACTTTTACCTTGAGATCATGCGCCATTCTTTGGAAGTGGAAAATAGAGTCAATGAAACGCTAATTTCATTTTCTAAAAAACACAATGTCCGGTTAGTAGCGACTAATAATGTATATTATTTGAATAAAGATGATGCGGAGTCACATGATGTTTTGCTTTGCGTGAAGGAAGGAGAACTTGTTTCAACTCCCAAAGGTCGTGGTCGTGGTTTTCGCTATGGACTAGATAACAACGAATATTATTTTAAGACTTCCGAGGAAATGAAGGCGCTTTTTGCGGATTTACCTGAAGCAATTTTATCCGTGCCAGAAATTATAGCAAAATGTGAACCTTATACCCTTGCCCGCGAAGTTTTGCTTCCTGCATTTGATATTCCAACAGAGTTCACTGATTCGTTAGATGAATCAGATGGTGGTAAAAGAGGTGAAAATAATTTTTTAAGACACTTGACTTATTTGGGTGCTGAAAAAAGATACACAGAAGTTACTCCTGAGATTAAAGAAAGAATAGATTTTGAGTTGAAAACGATTGAAAATACGGGATATCCAGGGTATTTCTTAATTGTTCAAGATTTTTGTCATGCTGCGCGTGAAATGGATGTTTCAGTGGGTCCTGGTCGCGGTTCTGCTGCTGGCTCCGTTGTGGCATATTGCACAGGCATCACCAATGTTGACCCCATCAAATATGATCTTCTCTTTGAGCGTTTTCTAAATCCAGATCGTGTTTCCATGCCCGATATTGATATTGATTTTGATGATGAAGGTAGGAGCAAAGTAATCGAATATGTAATTAATAAATACGGTTCAAATCAGGTTGCGCAAATTATCACTTATGGCACAATGGCGGCGAAGTCTGCTATTCGAGATGCTTCTCGAGTGATGAATTTACCGCTGCCCGATGCAGATCGTTTGGCAAAATTAGTTCCTGATATTTCATTGAAGAAACTTTTTTCTTTTTCAGATATTGAATTAGCGGATAAATTCAAATTAAGTCAAGAAGACCTTCAATCAGCCAAAGAGTTGAGAAAAATTGTTGAAGGAGATGATTTATTAGCTGCAGTATTAAAAAGAGCTAGAGATATTGAAGGCTCGGTCAGAAATACAGGAATCCATGCATGTGGAGTGATTATCACACCAGATGACTTGACCAATTTTGTTCCAGTGGCAACTGCAAAAGATTCTGACATGGTCTGTACGCAATACGACAACTCAGTCGCAGAGTCTGCCGGATTATTAAAAATGGACTTTCTTGGCTTAAAAACATTAACGTTAATTAAATATGCCGTTCGTTTTGTGAAAGACATACGTGGCATAGATCTAGACCCTGATAATTTTCCTGTTGATGACCTCAAGACCTTTGAATTGTTTCAACGGGGCGAAACGATAGGTATTTTTCAATATGAATCTCCTGGTATGCAAAAATACTTGCGGGAATTAAAACCTACTGAATTTGCAGATTTAATTGCTATGAATGCGTTATATCGTCCAGGGCCATTAGAATATATTCCTGCATTTATCAAGCGGAAACATGGAGAAGAACCCATTGTTTATGATGTAGATGATTGTGAGGAATATCTCAAAGAAACATACGGAATTACGGTATACCAAGAGCAAGTAATGCTTTTATCGCAAAAACTAGGAGGGTTTACAAAGGGAGAAGCAGATACTTTGCGAAAAGCGATGGGTAAAAAAGACCGCCCCACCTTGGATAAAATGAAACCTTTATTTCTTGAACAGGGAGCTCAAAAAGGACATCCAGTGGATAAATTGGAGAAAATTTGGCGCGATTGGGAAGCATTTGCATCCTATGCTTTTAATAAATCTCATTCAACATGTTATGCTTGGGTGGCATATCAAACCGCCTATTTAAAAGCAAATTATCCTGCGGAATATATGGCATCTGTGTTGAGTAATAACATGAATGATATTAAGCAAGTTTCTTTTTTTATGGAGGAATGCAGGCGCATGGGTTTACCAGTTTTAGGTCCTGACATCAATGAGTCAAATTATACTTTTACAGTTAACAAAGATGGAGCAGTTCGATTTGGTTTAGGTGCCATAAAAGGATTGGGGAGCGCTCCTGTTGATGCATTCGTAGATGAACGATTAGCAAATGGGCCATTCAAATCAATTTTTGATCTTACCAAGAGAAGTAATTTACGCATCTGTAATAAACGGGCAATTGAGAGTCTTGTTTATGCAGGGGCATTAGATTCATTTCAAGGCTTACATCGAGCTCAGTATTTTGCAGCTGACCAAAATGGCCGGTCATTTATTGATAATGCCATTCGGTTTGGTAGTAATTTTCAAGGTGAGCAAGAATCTGGACAAGGAACGATTTTTGATCAACCGGAGATGATTCAAACACCTGAACCAACAATTCCTAGCGCCGAGGAATGGAGTTCAATGCTGAAATTAAATCGGGAGAAAGAGGTTGTAGGAATTTTTATTTCTGGCCATCCTTTAGATGATTATAAATTGGAAATTGATTCCTTCTGCACAGGAAGTGTTTCTATGCTAAAAGACCCGGAAACCTATAAAGGAAAAGACATTGTTTTGGCAGCAATCGTTACTGATGCGGAACAGCGATTGACAAAAAAAGGAGATAAATTTGGATCAATGGTAATTGAAGACTATCAAGATTCACACAAATTATTTATTTTCGGTGAGAGTTTTTTACGCTTTCAAATTTTCTTAACTCCAGGGATTTTTATTGCAATAAAAGGCAGAATTGAACCGAATCGTTTCCGAAACCAATTGGAATTTTCAATTCAGTCTATTGAGCTCTTGGATCAATTTAGAGATAAACGAGCTAAAAATCTTCACTTAAAACTAACCGTTTCAACATTGAATAATACGTTGATTAACGATTTGAATACTTTATTTTTAGCCAACGAAGGAACGTGTAATGTTCAATTCACGGTATATGACCCAGTGGATAAATTGGATGTTTTAATGAATGCGAAAAACATTAAAGTAAACCCAAACATTCAAGTAACTAGAGAACTTGAGCGGTTACAGGTAGAATATAAATTATCTTAATTGCGGTCTAAGTTTACTTTCAAATACTCCTTAGTTTGAAGAATGTTTATTGCTTTTTGTAAAATCTCATTTCTACTATTATAGATTTCATAAAATTCTGAATAATCCCAAAGATTTTGAGCAATTTCGGCTTTCAAGCGAGTTTGAATTAATTTTTTACTCAATTCATACTCATTCGCATCATAAATTAATTCAGGTTTTTCCTTGGCTACATGAGCAAAAAAAGCATCCATAAATTCTTGATCGGTTTTGAAATCTTTTTTAAACTTTAAAAAATCGGGGTATTTTGATTTTAAGTTTTCACGCTTACCATTGACATAGTTTAATCCAAAATTATTAAACATACCACTTCTATTTAATGCCGAGAAATAATCAGTGATATCAGACGTGTCTAATGGGACAAAAAAGTCAGGTACAATTCCACCTCCTGAATAAACATCTCTTTTTGTAATCATTGTTTTAAATTTCAATGAATCAGGTAGTTTAATTGAATCTGCATGCATTAGTTCGCCACTTAAGAAGCGTTGTGCAATATCCTTCTTATATCGTTCAGGATCATCATACGGCTTTTGTATAAAGCGACCTGTTGGAGTATAGTATCTAGCAATCGTTAATCTAATTTCAGATCCGTCGATTAGATCAATTGGGCGCTGTACCAATCCTTTTCCAAATGTTCTTCTACCAACAATCGATCCTCTATCCCAATCTTGTATTGCCCCTGAAACAATTTCACTCGCCGAGGCAGAAAACTCATCCACAAGAACAACTAACTCACCTTTCTCAAACATTCCATTATTATTGGCACGCAGTTCAGATTTTGGTTGCATTCTACCCTCAGAATAAACGATTAATTTGTTGCCAGAAAGAAACTCATCTGCCAATTCTTGAGCTACATTTAAAAGACCGCCACCATTATCTTGAAGATCTAAAATCAATTGCTTCATCCCTTTCTGCTTAAGCGATGTCAGCGCATTTTTCATTTCTTCCATGGTGCTTCTTGAAAAACTATTCAGTTTAATATAACCGATTTTATCGTCAACCATATAATATGAGTCAACAGAGAAAATTGGAATTTTATCGCGGGTAATGTTGAAATCCAATAATTGATTTGTTCCTTTTCTTTTTACTGTTACTTTCACTTTTGTGTCTTTAATACCCATCAGTTTTTTTCGAACATCACTGTTTTTTATTCCAATTCCTGCAACTAGCTCACCATCAACTTCTATCAATTGATCTCCTGCTTGCACTCCAATTTTTTCGGAAGGACCACCAGGAATAGTATTAACAAACATTATAGTGTCTTTAACTATTTGAAAGCGCACACCTATACCAACAAAACTCCCGTCAATTTGTGATTGTGCATCTGCCGCTTCCTCTTTGGAAATATATGTGGAATGAGGATCTAGTTTTTCTAATAATCCTATTATCGCATCTTCAGTAAGTTTTTCTGTGTCAACGGGGTCAACATACATATTTTGTATGCTCGTTATTACCTGATCAAATTTTTGAGAAGTTCCTGCTCTGCTATTTCCCTTTTGCGACCAAATACTTGATGCTGTGATTAATAGGAAACATGTGAAAAGAGTTTTGCTATGCATATAAAAGTGTAAAAGATAATTAGAACGATTAATTTTGAAAATAGTACAAAAATCGACCCTAAATTATCAAAAACTGTCGAATTAGAAATCTTTTAATAGAAGTTTGTTTCTGTGAATGTCAATTATTCCTTTGTTTTCAAGTTGTTTAAGCAATCTAGAAATGACAACCCTAGAGGAATGTAGATCGTCGGCAATTTGTTGATGAGTATGATGTAATTCTAGAGTCCCCAATAATTTCGCTTGATCCGTAAGGTATTTTAGTAGCCGCTCATCCAAGCGCATAAATGTTATGGCATCTATTGTTTCCATTAACTCGCTAAGCCTAGTATGGTAGCTTTGTAAAATATATTCGCGCCAACTTTTGTATGTATCCATCCATTTCTCCATTTTTTCAACAGGAAACATCATTATAAGTGATGGCTCCATGGCTGTGGCTTTAACATGGCTATCAATTTTTCGCACACAACATTGAAGAGTCATTGCACAAATATCTCCCCCCTCAACATAATACAGCAATAACTCCTCTCCTTCATTATTTTCTCGTGAAACTTTTATGGATCCTGATATGACAATTGGAATCATTTTGAGTTCGTCTCCTACATGAATGATTATTTCATCCGCTACAGTTTCTCTAATTCTACCAATCTCTCCCATTTCAATAATGAGTGCTGGTTCAAGCAAATATCCAATGGTATTATGGATGAGTTTTTGTTTGTCGGTCGAGCTTAGCATGGGCGTCATATTTAATAAATAAATTAGCCCAAATAATTTTCGATAATGCAAATAAATAGGGGCCTAGTAAAATTGAAAATAAAACAACCAATCCAATTTGTAACCACACGGAAACATCGTTGAAAAACCAATTACATGAAGCCCAGATGGTTACAAATAACGCAACCCCTAAACCGTAGGATACATACATAGCCCCGTAATAAAAACCAGGCTCTTTGGCGTATTTTAACCCACAAATGTCACACTCCTCGCGTATATCACCTAACTTGCTTAAATTGTAAGGAGTGGAAACTAAAAATGCACCTTCCTGACATTGAGGACACTTGAAATGCAGTATGCTATATATTTTTGTACCTTTTTTCATGGCCAGAATTTATTGTACAAATCTAGTAAATGAGCTCTTGATCTTGTGTAACCTGAGTTACTTTCCGCGCCAATGTTTTTGGATTCTTTTATTTAGTTTCTTTCTGTATTTTTTCAAAACTGTATTTCTATCAGAAATTCCTTCGCACCGCATGATGTCTCTGAAAATAATTTTATTTTCTTTAAAAAATGTGAATTCAAAAGTAACAGAGGTGGCTTCATTTCTATAGAGATGAAACAAATTACCAAATCCCAATGCTTCCTCAAGCGTTACTTGTCTTTCTGACTTTTGAAATCGTTTATCGTACCCACGAACAGAAACAATAAGATAGGTATCATAACCTTTCGATTTTACGAGTGCTTTTAATGAGTCTGTACTTAGTAATCGGGTATCTGCTCCTGTTTTAAGCAAGTTTAGGGAAGGCATTGCTTTGACTCCGTTTGCGACAAGTAATTCTGTAGTGTTAATCTCAACTGAAAATCGATCTTCAGCTTTATCAAATTGGCCTATAACCACCGTATTTGTTAATCCGGTTACATGCTTTTGCGAGAATCCATGAAATGAAACAAGAACAGCAAGAAAAATAATTGGTTGCTTAATCGTAATTTTAAAAAACTTCATTTGCTATTGATTTAACGGAAGTTGAGTTTGACATTGTATAATAATGAATGCAAGGAACACCTGCCGCTTTCAATTCTTGAGATTGTTTTATCCCCCATTCAATTCCTACTTGTTCAACTGCCTTATTGTCTTTGCATTTTAATAATGCACGTGATAGGTCATCTGGGAAATCTATTTTGAAGAATTTTGGTAAAAACGTGATGTGATTTAAATTTTTAATAGGCTTAATTCCAGGAATAATTGGAACAGTAATGCCAATTTCTCTACATGCTTTTACAAATTCAAAATATTTTTGGTTGTCAAAAAACATTTGTGTAACAATATACTCTGCTCCAGCATCAACTTTACCTTTTAAATAGTGTAAATCGGTAGTCATATTCATGGATTCAAAGTGCTTTTCTGGATAACCTGCTGTTCCAATACAAAAGTCTGTTTGTTCTAGTTGAACATCATCAACAATGTAGTTTCCGCTGTTCATTTCCGAAATTTGATTAATCAGGTCAACGGCATATGCATGACCATCTTTATGCGGACGGAAAGTACTTTCAGTTTTAATTGAATCACCTCTTAAAGCTAACACATTATCAATTCCAAGGAATTGTAAATCAATTAGTGCATTTTCAGTTTCTTCTTTACTGAATCCACCACAAATTAAATGAGGTACGGCATCAACGTTATATTTATTCATGATGGCTGCACAAATCCCAACTGTTCCAGGTCTTTTCCGAATTGCAATTTTTTCTAGTAATCCGTTTTCCCTTTCTATGTAAATATATTCCTCGCGGTGATAGGTTACATTAATGAATTTTGGATTGAATTCCATTAAGGGATCAATTCCATCAAAAATAGATTGTATACTCTTTCCTTTCAGCGGTGGTAGTATTTCAAAAGAAAAGAGCGTATCTTTTGAATTGGTTAAATGATCTATTACTTTCATGAATGAATTAAACGTTGGTTTTACTATAAATAATCGCTATTTAAAATCAGTAGAATTATTTCTTTTTTTCTAATTTTTTACAAGCATTTACAGCAGATACTAAGTTAATTACCCCTGGAGTTTTTGAATATTGACCTAACTCTTTGTTGTATTTCATTGAACTAGTGGTTAAAACAGTTTTGATTTGCGTCATTGATAAAGTTGGAAAATAAGATTTAAGAAATGCTGCAGCACCAGCAACCATTGGGGCGGCCATTGAAGTTCCTTGTAAATCCTTGTATTTATTGTCTGGAAGGGTGCTGTAAATCTCTTGTCCAGGAGCGAAGATGTCTACTGTACTTGTGCCAAAATTGGAGAACTCAGCTTTCAATTTTGTAATAGAATTAGTTGATGCCCCGATTGTTAAGAAATTTTGAAATTCAGTCATTTGAAATGAATATTTAGGAGTTGGAAAATTAGATTCTACATCCACATTTTTATTGTCATTTCCAGCAGCATGAACCAAGAGAACTCCTTTTGAATCAGCATACTGAAGTGCTTCATAGACCCATTTTGCATGTGGAGAATACGCTTTTCCAAAAGACATATTAATAACTTGTGCACCATTGTCTGTCGCATATCGAATTGCTAAGGCAATATCTTTATCGTGTTCATCACCATTGGGAACTGCACGTAATGACATGATTTTTACATCGTTTGCAACTCCATCTCCACCTTTATCATTTCCGCGCACTGCTCCAATTATCCCTGCAACGTGAGTTCCATGCAAGGCATCGGGACCTTCATAATTGTTATTTCCATAATTTTTATCATTGATATCTTTCGGATTATCGCCAATAATCGAACGGTCATCAAAATCTGGGTTCAGATTGTATTTTAAATTATCGTCATAATATTGCTTATATTCTGGATTTGCATCAATTACCTCTTTGTATTGCTCATATTCAGCTTGCATATTTCTAAATTGCTCGCCCACCTCTTCAGCAACTTTCAAGTATAGTTTATATTCTTCATCTTGCTCAATCATCGTTGCATCAACGCCTTCATATTTGTCTCTCAATTCAGCAAAAATCCTTGTTTTTTCTAGACGAGTTGCGTCTACATTAAGTCCTTTTGCATTTCCTAAGAAATTCCAGCCGTGAATATCATCAATGTAGCCGTTTCCGTCATCATCTTTTCCGTTTCCAGCGATTTCTTTGGGGTTTACCCATATTTTACCTTGTAAATCCTCGTGCTCAACATCAATTCCAGAATCAATAACTGCCACAACAACAGTAGTTGATTTTTTCTTTTTTACAAGTTTGTATGCAGCCTCTGTGTACATACCCGTTCCTTCACCGTTGTACCAGTTTTTTGTGTTTTGCCCTAAAACAACCGATGAAAATAATCCAAGGGTAAGTAATGAAGCGGAGATGAATTTAAATTTCATGTGCTATTTTTTTTCAAAAATAAGGTTAAATCAAAGAATACCAATAATGTAATATAAAAATGTGATAATTAATATGCTAATTATATTTAAAACGAAACCAATTTTTACCATTTGGTGAATTTTTATTACTCCTGAAGAAAAAACAATTGCGTTTGGTGGTGTACCAACTGGCAGCATAAAGGCACAGCTCGCGGCAAGAGTTAAAGGAATACATAAAAGTTGAGGGGGGAGACCTAATGTTACCGCGAATGACCCAACGATTGGAACCATTAATGTTACTAGGGCTAAATTGGACATTATTTCAGTAACAAAAATTCCTATAAAAACAACCATTAATAGGATTGCCCAAAGTGAATATGTCGAATAATTTTGCATCAATAGGTTAATTTCGTAAACAATTCCGTTCTTTTCAAATATTGTTGCCAATGCTAAACCACCTCCAAATAACAATAAAATTCCCCAAGGTAATTTTTCTGTATCTTTCCATTCTAACAATGGTTTTGACTTGTTTTTAGAAGGAATTAAAAATAAGGTAATCGAACCAATTAACGCAACGCTTTCATCTCCAAATTTAAATCCTGTAATCTCGACTAGCAATCCTCTGAAAATCCAGCAGAGAATAACAGCACCGAATACTAAAAGCACTTTAAATTGTTCTTGTGTCCATGGTTTTTTAGGGATGTCAAAATGGTATTTTTCTTTACGCTCTTTGCCAAGTAGAATCAAAAAAAGAAAAAACATACCAAGCGCAATGCATAAACTGATGGGGAAACCAACCTTAAACCAATCCCAGAAAGTTATAGTTATCCCAAAATTTTTGTCCAATAAAGCGGCCATTTGTGTGTTTGGTGGTGAACCAACCAATGTTGCCATTCCGCCAATGCTGGAGCTGTATGCAATTGAAAGCAATAACAAAATTGGGAATTTTTTCTTTTGTTCTGTCTTCGGCAATGCATGAACAACCGCTAATGCCATTGGTAACATCATGAGTGCAGTAGCAGTATTTGAAATCCACATACTGAGTAGAAAAGTACTTCCGGTAAATCCCAAAAGTATTCTTTCAGCACTTGAACCAAGGAAATGGATAATAGACCGTGCAATTTGCTCGTGAAGCGACCATTTTTCAAGTGCTAAGGCTAACATAAATCCTCCGAAGAATAGAAATACATTACTATTACCATATGAGGAAGCTAATTCAATCGGTGTAATTAATTTTAAGGGAACTGCAAAAATCAAGGGAAAGAGAGCCGGAATATAAATCGGTATTAACTCAAATATCCAGCAAATAATCATCAAAAGTCCAAGTGCAGTTGCGCTCCAAAAGAGTGAATCATTTCCTGTTAAAAAAATGATTGAGACAAAACCAATGACAGTAAATGTAAGTAGGTAATTTTTCCAATTAATTTTTGAAAGTATGTCCATGACGCAAAATATTCCTAAAGATATCTATTCCTATAGAAATGCATACTTTTTATTGTAATTTTACTTCATGAAACGAGTGGTTGTTGGACTTTCAGGTGGTGTCGATTCGAGTGTAGCAGCATATTTACTCAAAGAGCAAGGATATGAGGTGATCGGGATGTTCATGCGAAATTGGCATGATGAATCAGTTACTCTGTCTGATGAATGTCCTTGGATTGATGATTCTAACGATGCTCTTTTGGTGGCACAACATTTGGGTATTCCTTTTCAAGTAATTGATTTGAGTGTTGAGTATAAAGAGCGTATTGTTAATTATATGTTTCATGAATACGAACAAGGCAGAACACCAAATCCGGATGTTCTTTGCAATCGAGAAATTAAATTTGATGTGTTTCTAAAAGCAGCTATGCAACTTGGTGCAGACTTAGTTGCAACGGGTCATTATTGCCAAAAAGCTGCAAATATAGATGGATCTTGTTCCTTATTGGCGGGTCTGGATAAAACTAAAGACCAATCTTATTTTTTGTGCCAAGTTTCTCAAGAACAACTTTCTCAAGCCCTTTTTCCGATAGGTCATTTGGAGAAATCGGAGGTGAGAAGAATTGCTAGCGAGCAAGGTTTATTAACGGCAGAAAAAAAAGATTCTCAGGGCTTGTGTTTTGTAGGTAAAATTAGTCTTCCTGAATTTTTACAGCAACAGTTAAAACCCAAAAAAGGAATTGTTGTTGAAATTCCGGCTGATTTACCTACGCTGATTTCTTACCATGCTATTCCTGCAACTCCTGAGAATGTTGAAGAATTGTCAATGCCTTTTGTTTTCGATCGAGAAAACGGAAAAGTGGTTGCCGAACATCAAGGAGCTCATTATTACACGATAGGTCAGCGCAAGGGATTGCATATCGGTGGGCGACCTCTGCCTTCTTTTGCCATTCAAATTGATGTTGAAAACAATATTGTATTTAGTTGTCAAGGAACTGATCATCCAGCCCTCAATAGGATAGCTTTAGTAATGGAAACAGATTCCATCAATTGGATTCAAAAACCAGAATGGAGCAGGGAGGAGTCTTTTGCTGTGCCAATAAAAGCAAAAATTAGATACAGGCAGCCTTTACAAAAAGCACTATTTATAAAAAAATCAGGTAATTATTATTTGCTTTTTGATCAACTACAACGGGGAATTACTTCCGGACAATTTGCTGCGTGGTATATCAATGAAGAATTAATTGGTTCGGCGGTAATTGTCTCCTAATTAGTTTTTCATTAACGTTATCGTTACCTTTTTCCCATTTGGTTTTTCAATGGATGCATAATAAACGCCATTGGACCAATCGCTAATGCTAATCTCATTTTCACCCAAAGTTAATATACGATTCAACATTGATCTTCCTTGTATATCCATTATTTTAAGTTGTAATTGCTCCTCTTCACTTGAAACAAATTTTATAAAGTCAGTCGCGGGAATAGGGTACGCCCTAATGTTTAATGGTTCGTCTATTTCAGCCACATCTGCCTCGCAATTATTAGTTGCGTTGGGTGTTGTTGTCGCAAAACTAAATGAACTTCCATCAGGACAACGTGCATAAGCAATATCAGCTGTTTGAACCCCAAAGAGCACTTGATCATAGATGGAGGCACCATTGCTGAAAATTAAATTCTCACCCAATGAGCTTAATTTAAAGTTTGTGTGTAAACCTGTTTGTCCCATATCATTATCACACCAAACCATCAAAAATCCATTGGCCGGAATACTTGTCCCAATTGGGAAAGACCATTTCATTAAATTGATTGGATCATCCGATAAATACATTCCTGATAAATCGATAGCACTAGACGTAGTATTGAATAACTCAATCCAATCATCATTTTCGCCGTTTGAATCATAAGCTGAGGTACTATTTGAAGCGACAATTTCATTAATCAAGACATCTCCGATATTACAAAATGGTATTGATATAGCTAATGAATGGTATTCATGCTCTGCTCGTTGCGGACTAAACAAACCAGCATTAGAGTTTTCCGCATAGATGTAGTATTCAAATAGTGCTCCGCTAAGGGTTATGGGGAATCCATAAATATGATCTCCGGCTGTTCCATCACCATGGGTTCCATCATCAAACATTTGAACACGATTGAATTTTAATTGGTGATTCAATCGATAGCCTAAATAAACAGTAACTTCATTGGAACATGTAGCAGTGATGTATATTGCTTCGCCGAAGGCCGGAGAGTTATTACTCGCCCCAAAGGCAGAAATAGAAGGCGCAACCAATAGATAATTTGAATTTGTAGAAAAGTAAGTTGTCCTTGCGCCCATTAAATTTTGTAACCCTGGAATTGATGATCCTGGAGGGCCTCCGCCAGCTATATCAGTGGATAAACTGTTTTGAAATTGGGTGTAGCTATAAAACTTATAAGGATCCGCCTGAACAGATGCATCAATAGTTGCACGCAATGTATTGGCTGTAATTATGTAATCTTGTGAAGCAAATATTTCTTGAACAATCGTTCTTACATGGGCCATATACATTCGTTTGTATAATGGATTTGCCATCATTTTTACAATTAAAGGGTGATTTGTTGATGTGCTATTGGACATGGGATCAAGAGTCGTTGCGGTATAAGCACCAGAACCAGTTCCACCTGGGAAACCTCCAAAACACATGTTTAAATCCCATATTGTTGGAACAAATCGAGCGTTTAAATCCCATGACAAATAATAGTTTTGACGAAATGCACCATTATAAGAATCAAGATTTACTAATACATTGTTAAATGCTAACATCCACAATGCCCTGTCTATATCTAGTTTAGATTCAATATTTGTTACGTCATTATTTAATGTATTGATGAGGTCAACAAGACGATTCCAACCATACGTAGATTTTAATTCATACCCATTAAAATAGGCAGAACTATCCATGCTGATATATTTTAAATCTGGATTTGTGGTAGAACCAGGTCCTGCACCTCCAATTGGGTTGCATTTAAAAAATGACTCGTTACTAATGAAGTAATGATCACCATTAAATTTTTTATTGATACTTTCTGCATTAGAATATAAACCACGTAATGTTCCATTGATGTACACGTTGGCGAAATTTGCTTTCGGGCAATCCATGTATTGTTCCAAAATTGAATAGGATAAAACTTCCCGAATCATGGATGGATCCGAGTATCCGTTTTGCAGTTTTACATCCGTATATCCTTGATAATCTTGGCTACCAATGATATGATCTAATTCAAGGTGAATAGGGTTTTTATTGTTGTTGGGGTTGTAAGAACTATTTCCTTTATATTTCACGCCAACACTATCAAAACTTACTCCGTTGATTCTAACCGAATCTGCTATAACATAGAGATCTGTTGAAGTGGCTGCATCTAATTGGCTATCCCAATTCGTGAATCCAAAGAAAATCTCAATCGTTTGTACCGCAGCGCGATCATAGAAATTTTGTGCAAACATTTCGATTCCTGAAAGTATGAACAGATTAAAAAGAATTATTTTTTTCATGTGTAAGTTTAGATTACTCTTTTTAGTAGTCAAAAAAAGTAACTCATTGCGGTAATATTAATTTAATGTGAAGTTAATAATAATAATTCACAAAGAATCGCGTGGATTAGATTCCGAGATGAATTTTTGCTTTTTGCACAACATCTGCCAAGTTCCCAACAAATATAGATTGCTCATCGATTAATATGGGACGTTTAAGAAAAGTATATTCTTCTAGAATTAATTTTTTGTAGTCAATTTCAGAGAGGTTTTTTTGATTAAGACCAAGTGATTTGTATTTCATTGCTTTTTTAGAGAAAAGAGCTTCAAAACTTCCAGTTTTTGATTGGAGAAAATCCAAAGTTTCTTCGTCTATATTTGTTTTTTTTATGTCGATTAACTCAAACTGAGTTGGTAAATTGAGTTCCTTTAAAATACGTATGCAGGTGCTGCAACTACTCAAATAATAGAATCGTTTCATTTTGTTAGATATTTACTTCAGTAACAGATCCATTTCCAACACGAAGCACTCGTGCAGGAAATTTTTTAACCATATTCAAATCATGAGTAGCCATAAGAATGGCCGATTTTTCTTCCTTAGCCACCGCAATTAACAAATGCATAATTTCTTCGGAAGTTTCTGGATCTAAATTTCCAGTTGGTTCATCTGCGAGTATTAACTCAGGTTGATTTAACAATGCTCTTGCGATGGCCACCCGCTGTTGTTCACCACCCGACAAAGCATGCGGCATGGTATTGGCCTTTTGTTCAACACCAACCAATTGCAAAACACTCAATGCTCTTTTTTGAATAAGTGTTTTATCCTTCCAACCAGTTGCTCCTAAAACAAATATCATATTTTGAATTACCGTTCGATCCATTAACAATTGAAAATCTTGAAAAACGATTCCAATTTTTCGACGAAGCATTGGCACTTCTGCTCTTTTTAAGTTACGTAAATCGAATCCAGACACAGTCCCATCCCCTTCCGTTAGTGCCAATTCGCCATACAAGATTTTAAGCAAACTACTTTTACCACTTCCTGTTTTACCGATAAGATAAGCAAATTCTGTTTCATTTAATACCAGATTAACGTCTTCCAAAATTATTTTTTTGGATTGGTAGATATTTACTTTATTCAGTTTAATTATTGCTGGCACGAAGATGTATTTAGGAACAAATATCAAGTTAATTGTAACACACGGATGCTTTTTAATTATTTTATCTTAACAGAATCGCGTTTAAAACTTTTACTCATGTCCTAAACTAGCCGTATAACCCATTGTAATTTTACTTGCCTTAAACTGAATACATGAAACAAATCATTTTTATTGTTTTTCTTCTAATTTCCTTAGTTAATTTATCCCAAGCTACGCAGAAGTATACTGGAGATTACGAGGGGTTCTACCGTGCAGAAGAACTTTTTGCCAAGCGTCAATTTAGCATGGCTAAAATGGAATTTGAGACCTTTGTTAGTAAAGTAAAAACCACCACGGATCCATTTCACGTTAAGTCGCGCTATTATATTGGTGTATGCGCTTTGGAGATGAGTTCAGATGTTGAAGCGGTGAGACTTTTTATGCAATTCAATAAAGATTTCCCGGAGAACATCTATAAAAATCAAATTTCATACCGATTGGGAAATTTTTATTTTAAAAATGAAAACAAGAAGGCTCGAGAATGGTATTCAAAAGTGATTCCAAATGAACTACAAACAGAGCAAAAAGATGAATTTTATTTCAAATATGGTTATACCTTTTTGTTGCTGAAAGAACCAGCAAAGGCACGTTCAACATTTATGAATGCCAAAGAGAGTAAAACAGATTTTGGATATTCTTCAAAATATTATTATGCCACTTTACTTTTTAGCGAAGATAAAAAATCACTGGTGGTGTTCAATGAATTTCAAGATTTAATTGCTGCAGGCAAATACTTAGATCAGGCCTATAATTATCAAATTCAAATCAAGCATCAATTACCAAATTTCCAGGAGTGCATTTCTTTATTTTCTGCATCAGAAAAAATCAAGTATTTAACGCCAGAAAATCGGTTTTTAATTGGTGATGCACATTATCAATTGAAGGAATATGAACAAGCAATACCTTATTTCGAATATTTTGATTCAATCATGCGTGTTCAAAAAACTAGAAATTTAGATAGAAACTTTAATTATTCTTTCGGAAATGCCTATTATCAAACGGGTAAACTGGATAAGGCGATTTCAAAATTTAATTTTGTTTTAACAACTCCAGATAGCCTTTCGCAATTAACGTATTATAAAATCGCGTCAATATTTAAGGAGCAATATGAAAAAACGAAAGAAGATAAGCACCTGATTAATGCCAGAACTGCGTTTGAAAAAGCCTCTGATATGTCCTTTGACGTTGTAGTTCAAGAAGATGCGCTTTATAATGCTGCCGTGTTAGCTTTTAATGTAGATGATAGTCCTTATTATGAATCAGTAGAAATTTTCGAAAAATTTATCAAGTTATTTCCAAATTCAGAACGGAAAAATGATATCTACCAATATTTAGTGGAAGTGTATCGTCGAACTAATAATTTTGATTTGGCACTTACAACCATCGAATCAATTGATAAAAAAGACAGCCGCTTAAAAACAATGTATCAATCTATTGCTTTTAATTACGGAGTAACTCTTTTTCAACGAAATGAATTTGATAATGCCATTTCCAAGTTTAAATTGGTGGATAAATATCCGATGGAACTAGGCCTAAAAAGTCAGGCGAAATTTTGGGTGGCAGAATCTAAATTACGTCATTTCGAATCTTTGCCAAAAAAATCTGTGAAAGATTCACTCATGCTCGATGAGTCAATAGAAGCTTTTCGAAATTACTTGAAGGACCCATCAGGAAGTCCAACAGAAATGAGACATGAAGCATATTATCACTTGGGTTATATTTATTTAAAACAGCACAATTTAACTGAGTCTATAGAGATGTTTCGTGTTTATGTTAAATCTGGAACTACAGAAAAAAAGAAATTGTTGGATGCCTATTTGCGAATTGGGGATTCTTATTACATGACCCGCAAGGATGAAGAGGCAATTAAATATTATCAGGACGCTTTGGATCTTAAGGAAGGGAGTGAGGACTTAGCACTTTACCACATGTCTAAATCGAATGGATTTTTGGAGAAAAATGATAAAAAAATCGAATTGCTGTTGAATTTGATAAACAATCACAAAAAATCAAAATATTTACTATCAGCATTATATGACTTGGCTTTAGCGTACAAAGATGACAAAGGAGATTATACCAATGCCTTGAATTATTTCAAGAAAATTTTAACAGATTATCCCAAAGCATCCTTCTACTTAGATTGTCAAATTGAGGTTGCAGATATTTACTATTTGAAAAATGACTACACCAAAGCGGAGGCTGAATATCAACGTATTTTGGATGCAAACCTAACTAATAATGCAATTTGCTTGAAAGCGGCAACGGGATTGAAAAATGTATATACAGCCCAAAGTCAGACCGATAAAATAGCTGGGCTAATAGACAAATATCCTTGTGCTCAAATTTCTACTGAGGAAATTGAAAATTTGTATTTTGATCCTGCAGATAAGGCATATGAAGATAGTTTATTCGTTGCTGCAATTCCAAAGTTCGAAACGTACCTAAGTAAATTCCCTAATGGACGTTATGCAACTGAGGCGCTTTATTTTTTAGGCGATTGTTACGGAAGAAATGCGAATAACCCGAAGAAAGTGGAACTTTTTAAACAACTACTTGCTTTCCCAGTGAATACATATTCCGAAAGTGCAGCAGCATTTGTATCCTTGCAAGCCTATAATTCAGGGGAGTATGAGCAAGCAATGAAATTTTATATAGATTTAGAAAAAGTATCCACAAAACCTACCTCATTATATGCTGCACGATTAGGCATAATGCGTTCCAGTTTTTTACTTCAGAAGTATGATACCGCTGCTGTTTATTCCAAATTGATTCTTGAGTCTGGTAATTTGAGTAATTCTGTTCGAGTTGAAGCTGAGTATTCAAAGGGTATTTCAAATTTTAAAATGGCAAATTATGTTGAGTCTTTACCATCTTTGAGTTGGATTACAAAAAACACCACCACATCATGGGCATCCGAAGCACAATACGTTATTGCTGAAATTTATTACATACAATTGGATTATGCCAAATCAGATGCAGAGGTGCGGTTGTTATTGAAAATGAAACCCGCATACAATTTTTGGATTGCCAAGTCTCTCATTCTTCAATCACGAATTTGCATAAAACAGGAAAATTTGTTCCAAGCTGAACAAACGATTGAATCGGTATTGTCACATTATCCAGATAAAGAAGATGGAATCGTAGATGAAGCAACCGCTGTAAAACAAGAAATTGACACACTAAAAAATGGAGGGAATTAATATGAAATCACGTTTTTCAATCATACAATTTTTCGCGCTAGTAATTTGCTGTTTCGGTCAATTCTTAGCGCATGCCCAGCCTCCGGTGGACAATGGAGATGTTATTGTAATACAAGGATCAGGGTTGCGTGAAGTAGAATCTGCTTTTCGTTTGCGATCTAATCCGAAGCTAGTAGATACAACAATTACGGCTACATTGCCTGAATATCCTTTGTTGGTTCTTTCTTATGCTACTCAAGCAACCATTACCCCAATTAAAGAACTCGCATATAGCAACAAGGGAAATAAATCGGCAAAACTAACGCCTTTTTATGCGAAGGTTGGAATTGGTTCACAAGTTATGCCGTTGGGTGAAGTATATTACAATTCAATTGGTAAAAGTGATTTTCAATATGGAGTATTTGCAAAGCATATTAGTAGCTTTGGAAAAATGCGGGATTTTGCCCCTTCACAATTTGACCGAACGAAAACGGGTGTTTATGGAAATTATAATGCTAAAAAATTCAGCATTGGTTCGGATATTCACTATGATAATTATGGGTTTCACTATTACGGAATTGTAGACACGGCTGGAATAATTGATGCAAAAAGTATTGCACAACGGTATCAAGATGCTGGAGGAGCAATTAAATTTTCCTTACACAATGGATTAAAAGATAGCTCTAAATTAAACCTAGATTTAGGGTTGCGCTATAATTTCTTTGGCACGAAAAAACCATTTGCTGATTCTTTGGCCGCCTGGAAATCACAAGAACAGTATGTTGCATTTACATCAAAAGGCACATATAAAGTGGGCCGTGAAGCATTCTCAATTGATTTAAATGTGTTTAATAATAGTTTTAAATATGGCATTGATGGTGATTCATTAAGTTCAATTGATACTGGAATAGTGAGTAATGATCTAATTTTACAATTGAAGCCAGGTGTTGTTACTCAATTAATGAATGATAAATTACGTGTTTCTGTGGGTGTTGATGTTACGGCTAATGTTCGATCTACTACTAAAGTTTATGTGTATCCGCATGCTGAAATTAAATACTCCATGTTTGATGATATTTTTATCCCTTACATCGGAATTCGGGGTGGATTGAAGCAAAATACATTACGAAGTTTAACAAGCTCAAATGAGTTTATTTTACCAAATGCACATTTATTAAATGAAAATAAAGTGTTTGACGCCTATGCTGGATTTAAAGGAGTGATGAGTCAACGTACTAGTTTCAATATTGGTGCTAGTTATGCTCGTGTTACCAATAAAGCTCTTTTTGTTAATGACACCTTGTTTTCCAATAGGAACAAATTTGCAGTGATTTATGATACAATGAATATTATGACTGTGGAAGGATCCATGTCGTACCAAATTAACGAAAAATTGAAAATAGATGGAATTGGACGATTTTTCTCTTATGAAACGAAAAGCCAAGCTTTTGCATGGAATTTACCGCAATTGCAATTTGTGCTAAGAGGTAATTATACATTGAAAGATAAGTTTATTTTTAATTTGGATATGACTCTTGAAACAGGCCGAAAAGCATTGGTGTTTGATTCAACGATTGCTAATGTCGTTGTTGAAAACGGGCAGTATGCTGCACCATTAAAAACATTTGCAGATATCAATTTAGGTTTTGAGTACAAGTACAACAAAAACATTTCGGGATTCTTGCAGCTAAACAATATGGTTGCTAATCGTTACGCACGTTGGTATAACTACCCGGTAATGGGCTTCCAAGTAATGGGTGGTGTTACGTTTAAATTTTAATGATTTAGAATTTTGTTGAAATCGGGTTCTTCGAAATCTAGTTCCCGTTGTTTTTGAAAATCACATTGATTTACAATGAGCGGAACTCGGTTTATTTTCGACGCAGCAATCATAAGCGAGAAATAATGCTCGTTATTTGAAGATATTGTTTCAAACACAGCAATTCCTTTTTTGGGGTTAATTATGTGGATGATTACTGTTTTGATAGGGTCATACATGCTACACAAGTCAAATTCGAAGGTGTTATTCTTTCCCTTCTTTTGATTCATTATCTGATTGGCAATTGGGCCTTCTCCCGTCCATTCAATAAAAGTAGAATCATTAATAGAAACCTTATTAAAAGAATAAAAATCGCAGGGATAATAGGCAAATAACTTTTTATTATACTGCACGAGCGGAATCCATTGTGTTTCAGAAATTACGGGCGTATTCTTTTTAAGAATTAGGTTCTTTTCCTTTAAATAGGACAAGGACATTAAATAGCTTTCAGTATCAAATTCTCCAAAATTCAAATCGAGCAGTCGATTGTAGAGCTGACAGGATTTTTTTTTAGTAATATAGATAGATTGAGAGGCTCCATAAATGCTGTCTTTTTTTATAAAAATGCTGTCTTTGGGTTGAGACCAAGTAATTAAAGAAATTAAATAGAATAATATCAGTGTTTTCATAAATAAAATAGCCCAAAGATTTTTTGGGCTATATCAATTAAAGTGTTAATTTTTGATGTATTTGAACAATTAACTCAATTTTTTATTTTTTGCCTTTGCTGAATTAAAGCGAGTTTTTTGTTCCTCCGAAAGAGTCATTGCATTTAATTTACCCGTTATTCCGTTTAACTCAGCGTCTATTGCATCTAGATCCCTCATTGCTGCATCTGGATTCATAGGTGGATTATTTATTAAACTAGCTTTGCGATTAACTCCATCTTCATATTGATTGATCAAAAGATCAATTTCTTTATTAGATTGATCATTTTTAGTGCTTTCCTTGTTAGATTCACTTTTTTCTAATACTGAGGCGTTAGGCGAAGCGTTTGTATTTTCTGTAGACGTTGCTTCATTGCTTGCATTTGCACTTCCTTCATTTTTATTTCCACAAGAAAGTATCATGGAGCAAGAAATAAACAATGCTGCAAAATTTAAAATTACTTTTTTCATTCAAATATTTTTTAGTTTAACCAAAGTTACAATAAAGTAACAAATATGAAACATACTTTAGAAAGAAGTATTAAAAAACCCCAACTATCCGAAAATGATTGGGGTTAATTTACAAGTCAAAGGTGGAAGCCCATTGACAAGTTTCAAGAATAAAAAAAGCCCCGACAAAAATGTCAGGGCTTTGTACTCGGGGCGGGACTTGAACCCGCACGCCCAAAAGAGCACAGGATTTTAAGTCCGGCGTGTCTACCAATTCCACCACCCGAGCGTGATAGTGTGTTTTGCGAGAGTTGAGGTAAAACCTTCTCTTACTCTATCACAGAGCGAGAGACGGGATTCGAACCCGCGACCCCGACCTTGGCAAGGTCGTGCTCTACCAACTGAGCTACTCTCGCTTATATTTCAAATTTTCTTGTTTTTCGTGTAAAACAAATCGGTTCTTTCGAATCGGGGGACAAATATATAAAAAATCTTTTTCTTGACAAACAATACTTAGGTTTATTGCATAAAAACATACATTATTACATTCGCTCCCATTTTTAGAGCTTGCTGTCTTTTTTCATTGGGATCATTATGAACCGATTGATCCTCCCAACCATCACCCAAATCTGTTTCATGTGTATATAAGCATAAAATTCTGCCTTTGTCGAGAATCGCGAATGCTTGAGCAGGCTTCCCATCGTGCTCATGTATTTTGGGTAAACCATTGAATTCAAATTTCTGACGGAAAATTGGGTGATCTGGCGGCAATTCAATTAGATCTTTATCAGGAAATATTTTTTTTATCTCAGAACGGATGTATTGATCCATCCCATAATTGTCATCAATATGAAGAAATCCTCCTGATTGCATATACAGTCGCAAATTCTCTGCCTCTGCTTTACTAAAAACTACATTACCATGACCAGTCATGTGAATCATTGGGTAGGTGAAAACATCCTTGCTTCCTGCTTCAACATAGGGAACATCCTTGGAGATTGTCGTTCCAAACGTTTGATTACAGTAGCTGATTAAATTTGGCAATGAGGTAGGATTTGCATAATAATCCCCCCCGCCATTATATTTTAAAACGGCTAACTTGTATGTTCCTTGCGCTTGAATGAATCCAACACAAATGAAAAAACTAAAAAATAAATATTGCTTTTTCATTTTACCAAATACGCGCAACTTTTTTTTCAGAATTCCTCATTTTATCACCTTTTTTTACAGCGAAAGCCTCAAAAAATTCTGGACAATTCATTAATGGACCGTTTACCCGATACATTCCTGGTGAATGGGGGTCATTGGCAATTCTGTTCTTCATTTCAGCATCCGTATATTTAATTTTCCACAGTTGAGCGTATGAAATAAAGAAACGCTGTTCTGGGCTATAGCCATCTCGTTTTATACCCGCAGCACATTCCTGAGTTAACTTGTACGCGTAGTAAGCCATAGTGAGACCACCTAAATCAGCGATGTTTTCTCCCATTGTTAAATCTGGATTAACGCAATGCCCTTCTATCGGACAAAATCCTGAAAAAGTCTCCCCGAGCATCTTGGTTTTTTCTTCAAAAAGTTTACGGTCTTCATCGGTCCACCAGTTTCGAAATGAACCGTCGGCCGCAAATTTGGAGCCCATATCATCAAATCCATGCGTAAATTCATGACCAATCACCATCCCAATTCTTCCATAATTAACGGCGTCTTCAGCGTTTTCATCAAAAAATGGAGCTTGCATAATTCCAGCAGGAAATGCAATTTCATTTAATAATGGGTGATAGTATGCGTTCACCATATGAGCAGGCATTCCCCATTTTTCTTTATCGATTGGTTTATTGAGTTGAGATAAATTTTTTCTCATGGAATAGCGATTCATTTCACGAACATTCTTGATGTATGATTTACTTGAGAAATTAAGCGATGAAAAATCCTCCCATTTGGATGGAAAACCTAATTTCCTTCCAATTGAACCTAGTTTTATTAACGCTTGTGTTTTGGTGACATCAGACATCCATTCTAAATTTCCTATTCGTTTTTTAAAAACGACCAGTAAATTATCAACCATACTATTCACTCGATCTTGCGCTTTTTTAGAAAAGTGTTTTTCAACAAACGCCTTCCCTAATAACTCACCTATTTCAATCCGAGTTATTTCCTCTATACAACTCTCATCCAAAGGTTTCCGTTCTTTCTTTCCAGATAAGGTACGACCATAAAAATCAAATCTAAGATCAATGAATTCCTCTCCCAAATGACCGATAAATGAATTCATAACATTCCAAGTCAAATATATTTTCCAGTTGGTTAAATCTTCTTGTGAATAAAGATTTGCAATCGTTTCAACGAATTTTGGCGTTCCAATAACAACAGAATCAAAAGCATCAAGATTTAATTTTTCGAAGTATGAAGCTACAGGGAAATCTCTGAAGAGATTAAAAGTTGCTTTCTTGTTCATTTTGTTATACGTATTTTCAGGAATCCGTTGTTCGGCAGGCGTCAACATTGATTTTGCAAGTTTTGTTTCAAAGTCAATCAATATTTCAGCATTTTTTGTCGACTCATCCAGCGAATAACCAAATTTTTGAAAAACCTTTGAAACATATTCTTTATATGCATCTAAAATTGGTTTTTTATTTTCTTGCAAGTAATATTCGCAGTTTGGTAGACCAATTCCGCCCTGACTTAAGTAAGCAACATTTTCATTAATATTTTTTAAGTCTTGGTCAATGCCAAAATTGAACAGGGAGCTGATACCATTTAAATGTTGAACTGCGACTATTGCCGCTATTTCTTGCATGCTAGCAATATTATTTATCAAATCTAAATCGGGTTTAATTTCATCAAATCCTTGCTTATTACGCGTTGCCATATCCATGTATGCTTGATAGTAGTCTCCAAGCAATTGGTTTTGAGAACCTTTTGTCCCCAGATTTTTTTGAGCGGCAATTAATATTGCTTTTAGCTTGGATTTATTATTTTGTTCCAATTCGTTAAAACTTCCCCACCGAGACTCAGATGCTGGAATTTTATTTTTTTCAATCCATTTTCCATTCGCAAATTGGAAGAAATCTTGTGTTGGTTTAATTTTTTGATTAATGTACGATTTGTCAATTGTCGTTAATGTTGTTTGACAATAAGATACTGTTCCAGCAACCAGTAAGAGAGTACTAATAATAAATTTCAATTTCATTTTGTAATTAATTAGGTGTAAATAACATTTCAACATGTGGAATATCATCTTCTAAATATTCTTTACCGGTTGAAACAAAGTTATGTTTATTATAATAGGATTCTAAATGCTTTTGAGCAGAAATACGAATTGGGGAAAGCCCGAACTCATCTTTGCAGAAATTCATGCATTCGTTCATTAAGACATGACCTATTCCTTGACCTCTGGTATTTTCATCGGTTACAACCCGACCAATGGAAATTTCAGGATATGTAATTCCAGCAGGTAAAATACGCGCTGTTGCAATAATGTTTCCTAATCCGTCTCTACATAGAGCATGGTAACTTTTTTTATCTTTCCCATCCAAGTCGAGATAAGCACAATTTTGTTCTACAACGAATGCCTTTAGCCGGATAGCAATAATATCATGAAACTCATTCAATGACAGTTCAGTAAAGTATTTAAATTGCCAATAATAATTCATAATCTAATTGGTTTAGGGTACTAATTTACGAAAAATCGTATGTTCTTTGGGGAAAAATTTTCAAAATCTCCAGGATGAGATTGTATAATTAGAAAGAAATCGATTATATTTGCACCTGATAAACGGAGGTTGTAGCTCAGCTGGTTAGAGCGCCTGATTGTGGTTCCGGAGGTCGCGGGTTCGAACCCCGTCTTCCTCCCCAAATATCAATAAGCTGTCTTAATAGGGCAGCTTTTTTTATTCCTCCTTATAAAAAAGAATAAAAAAACCACCATTTTCTTCCCAAACGACAGAGACACGAGAAGCACTATTTGTGCCAGATTTAGCTTTAATTGACCAAGTGTTTTCGCCATCTAAGGTGTATTTTGAATTGTATTCTGCGACAAATTTATCAAGCGTTTCCTCATCATTTGGTATTATGGCAGTCGAAACGCAAAGATCATTCACAAAATAATAAATGAGTTTGCCAAAAGTTGCATTTCTAGTTAAATAATATGTTCCATCTTCAGATAGACCATCCATGAATTCATAATTTTTTGCAACAAATTCTTTGATCATTTGATCTTTTGTAGAACCTGTTTTATCTTGTGCTTTAAAAACAAAAGGAGCACAAATTAATGCTAAGGTGCAGAGTGTATTAACTATTCTCATGATCTATTTTTTAGTGAATTTAATAATTCTTTATACGACTACCAAATCTTTTATTCGATATAAATACGATGAACTCTCTTTGAAATACTAGTCATAAGCTCATACGGAATGGTTTGCATATTTTCAGCAAGTATTTCAATGGGTTGATTTTTACCTATAATCTCAACGCGATCGCCTTCTTTGACCAACAAATCATGTAAGTCAACCATAATCATATCCATACAAACTCGACCAACAGTTGGGCAAAATTTATTTTGAATAAAAACACCACCTTTACCGTTCCCTAAGTTTCTTCTAAATCCATCTGCGTAACCGACAGGGATTATGGCTATTCTTGTTGTTTTTACCGCCTTAAATGTTCGAGAATATCCAACACTTTCGCCCGCTTTAATTGATTTTATTTGAGAAACAGCACTTTCCCACCGAAGCGCTGATTTCAATAATTTTTTAATTCTGTTATTGTTAGAAATTCCATACATTCCTATTCCAATTCGAACCATATCCAGTTGCAATTCGGGAAAATTAAAAATAGCTTCAGAATTAGCTAAATGCTGAATAAAGGTTGCTCCAAATTCATGTGTTAATTGTTTACAAACTCCATTAAACTTGGCAGCTTGAAGTTGGGTAAAGCGTTTGTCATGCAAATTATCTGATTCAGCAAGATGAGAATAAACCCCAGCTATTCGAATTTCGGGCTGTGACTTAATAACGTCAATAATTTGAGTACAGTTATCAGGCTCAAAACCTAGCCTCCGCATTCCGGTATCAAATTTTAAATGAATCGGAAAATTACTTTGTTTACTAAAAATCAACTCTTTGATAAAATCATCGAGTTGTTGAAACGAATAAATCGCTGGTTCTAGGTTGTATTGAATGCAGAGATCGAAGGATTCTTCTTCTGGATTCATGACCAGTATTGGTATTTTTATTCCATTTTTTCTTAATTCCACCCCTTCGTCGACATAAGCGACTCCCAGGTAATCAATTCCTTGTTGTTCTAAAAAGGCAGCCATTTTTTCAAGACCCGAACCGTAAGATTGGGCTTTTACCATTGCTAATATTTTTGTTTTTGGTTTGATCACTTTTCGCACAATTCCGAGGTTGTGTCTTATGGAAGAAAGATCAATTTCGACAAATGTTTTATGTCGTTTTAATCGAAATTTTTGCGCCACTTTTTCCATGTGTGAATTACGCGTTCCTTTTATCAGGATAACTGCATTTTCATAGTTATACGAAACTTCGTTAGGGTCTTTTGTTATTACTATTTGATCAGGTTTAAATTGTTCTATAATGGCTGCAACTTCATTTCTTTTCGCTTCGTTCTCTTTATCTAATCCAACGATAACAATACGTTTCTTTTTTTTCGCGCTCAATTTTTGATATTCCAATGAATACAACAGTGCATCTAAATCTAGATTGTATGTGTCATTAATAATCGTTGTTTGATTTATTCCTTCAAATGTTTCCATCCGCAAGGCTAATTGAGGTATCGTTGCTACTTGTTGTTTTAGTTTTTGTTGACTAACTCCAAGATTAATGGCAACCTGAATTGCTAATTTTATGTTATTAATAGCTACTGAATCTTGAAATGGAAATTCGATTAATAAATCTCCATAGGCTTCTTTATTTACAATTGCACCATTTATATGAGCCAGTGTTTCTGTTGAGATTGTAATGCCAACTCCCACAATGGTTTCTTTGACTTTTTGAAACAATGTCAATTTCTCACTATACAGTTTAGATAATGACTCAAAATTTTCGCTATGCGCCCGCCCAAGGGAACATAGTACACCAAGCGTAGGCTGTATAATTGCTTCCAATCTTTGCATTTCATTGGGCTCAGAAATTCCGACTTCAATCAAGGCAACGTCGCAGGAATCAGACAATTCAAGCAAAGAAAGTGCAACACCCAATTGAGAGTTATAGCTTTTTGGACTTCGAATCACTCTTTTGTCTTGTTTAATCAAATGATAAATCCACTCTTTGACAGTCGTTTTGCCAGAACTACCGGTTATCGCAACAATTGGATAATTAAATTTCTCTCGATGCTTTTGAGCCAACTGTTGTAGGGCAAATAATGAATCGTTCACAACCAAAATAAATGCATCAGGATAAAAAGAATGGTCAATTTGTTGTTCAACAACAAAGATTCGAATTCCTATGTCATATGCTGCGTCAATATACTGATGCCCATTTCTAAAAGCACCGTTTAAGGCAAAGAAAGCGGTATTTGTAACAGTTGTTATTTTTCGAGTATCATAACATACCCGATCAATAACCGGTTGCTTTTTATTCGAACTCTGGGCGGAAATTCCTCCACAGTTTAAGCAAAAATCATGGTATGAGAGTCCTAATTTCAATGTGCAATTTTGTTGAAACACGAACGGCAAAGAGGTTCATATTTTTCAACTGCTCCAACTAATACTTGTTCTTTTTCTTCGGCCGTTCGATGTGAATACTGTGCTAAGTTACCACAAGAAACGCAAATGGCATGTACTTTTGTTACATATTCTGCGATTGACAATAATTGAGGCATTGGGCCAAATGGATTTCCAAGATAATCCATGTCCAAACCAGCAATGATAACGCGAACTCCTTTTTGGGCTAATTCATTGCTGACCTGAATGATTCCTGCGTCAAAAAATTGAGCTTCATCTATCGCAACAACTCGTTCGTTTTTCCAATGATTCCATATTTCTCCTGATGAATTGATAAGTTGAGCATGCAGGGCATTTCCTTGATGACTAACCACACTATCTTCACTGTAACGATTATCTATGGAAGGTTTGAAAAGCAGTAGCTTCTGGTTTGCGAACTGAGCTCTTTTGATTCTTCTAATTAATTCTTCAGTTTTACCTGAAAACATGGAACCACAAATAACCTCAACCCATCCGTGCTGTCTTCCTTCGGTTGGAAATTGCTCTAAAAACATAATTTATTAGTTGTTAACATTGATTGTGTAAGAATTTTCAAAAAAGATAGGACTTACTCATCGTTTCTTTTTTAATTTTGAAGGATAAATGTCGAAATTTCGTTTCGTTCAACAAGCGAAGCGTTGGAAACTTTGGCGAAATGTTGAAAAAATAACATACCTATGAAATCAAAAGTAAATGAATTAGTTGAAGGAGTTTCAAAATTGCAAAATGGAACCATCTCGTTAACCGAATTGGAAATCACTGTTGATGCTGCTCGAGATTTATATGAGAAACTAGTAGTTATTCGCCACAAGGTTTACGAACAATCTATTTTGGAGATTCCAACTTATGATCTCAGCTTGGTTGAGGTTGATTTGTCTGAACCTGCTTCTAATTCAATCGTTGAAGAGAATGTAACGATTCCATCACAAAATACCGATTTTCCGCTAGAAGAAGCAAGTACATTTACGAACGATGAGTTAATTAATAAAGAGTTGAACGGTGAATTATTTTTCCAGACCGAGCCAACCGAAATTAATGATGCACCTATAGAAAGCGAGCCGATAGACTCATCAAATGTTTCCTGGGAAATGAATCCAACAGATCATGAAGATGAATTGATAGAAGAAAATCAAATAGATAGTGCCGATTCTTTTGAAGTGGAAAACTTAAGGATTTCAGAACAACCCATACAAGATTCACATGCTGCGGAAATTGAAACAAATTTTGAGGAAAGTTCAAGTGAAATAACTTCCGAATGGCTGGGAAAATTGCGTTCCATGGAGATTCAGATGACTGATAGTTTTGCTCTTTCAAAATTGGATACCTTGATTGGTTCTTTTGGTTTAAATGAAAGACTTCAATTTATCAATGAATTATTTGAAGGTTCTAGCGAAGCTTTTTCTGAGGCGGTAAAAATGTTAGATATCCTTTCAGGCATAGATTCTGCAAGAGAAAAAATGGCTGAGTTTGCTCAAGGGAATCATTGGGACAACGCAGATCCAGAAACGGTATCAGATTTTGTAGCAAAAATTAAAAGAAGGTATGCATAAAAGCGTTTGGATCGTTTTATGTGCGATTTATAGCTTTTCCTTTTCTCAAAAAATCGATTATAAGAAGTTTACTGAGGCGCTCTGTTCCTCTGAATTTCACGGCAGGGGATATGTGAATCAAGGGGATTCTTTAGCGGCAAATTATATTGCGCAAACATTTAGTCAAATTGGTCTCCTTCCAATCAATCAATCAAACTACTCCTATTTTCAAAACTTTTCATTTCCGGTAAATACTTTTCCAGGTGAAGTGTCTCTGCAAATTGATTCGTCTATCTTGTTACCTGGAATTCATTTTTTGGTTGATCCATCAAGTGGTGAATATACTGGAAATTTGAAGTTGAAATTTGTTTCCACCAGCGATTTATATAATCAAAGATGTGTGTTGAATAATTGGACTGATGATCACGCCCTAATCTTTCGTAATTATGGTTTTGGAGGTGATACAGTAACTAAAATACGACAATATCTGCAACAGTTGGCCAGTAAAATTCCAATTATTGAAATAGTGAATACGAAGTTAACTTGGTCTGTTTCACAAAAAAAATATTCCTACCCTTATATCATTGTTCAGGATTCAGTTTTAAAGGAAACGCCAAAATCGGTATCGTTAAAAGTAGATGCACAATTGGTTCCTGTTCATACTGCTCGTAATGTAATTGGGTATCTTCCAGCGACAAAAAAAAATGCAAAGACGCTGGTTTTTTCAGCTCACTATGATCATTTGGGTAGAATGGGAAATGATGTTTATTTTCCGGGTGGGAATGATAATGCTAGCGGAACAGCGATGTTAGTTTTTTTAGCCAATTATTTTAAAAAACATGGATCTAAATATAATTTGGTTTTTATGGCCTTTGCCGGTGAAGAAATTGGATTATTAGGGTCCCAATATTTTGTTTCAAACCCATTAATTAACCTGAAAGATATTCGCTTTTTGATTAATTTAGATATTATGGGGAGTGGCGAGGATGGAATTACAGCTGTTAATGGAACTTTGTTTGAAAAAGAGTTTTTGTTACTACAAAAAATCAATAAAAAACAAAAAGCACTTCCGATCATCAAAAAAAGAGGACCTGCAGCTAATTCCGATCATTTTTATTTTACTCAAGCTGGCGTTCCCGGTTTCTTTATTTACACCATGGGACCAAATAAAAATTATCACGATATTAATGATACCTATGAAAATTTATCTTTTAAAGCGTTTGAAAAAATAGGGGAGTTATTAATCGCATTTACACAAAAATTAAATTAAGAATGAGTAAGAACAATGTACTAAAAATAAATCAGTTGTTAGATGAGATGAAATCGGGCAATGAAGTTTCTTTTTCAAAAGCAATTAACAATTTAAATGCCGTTATGACTCCAGCATTGTTGCCGGAACTCGTTTCCTTCATACAAACTACTCAATCCCCAAAAAATCGTTTTGAACTCATTCAATTTTTTAATGATTTAGCAACAGATGGAGCTCAAGAAATAATGATGCAGACCATTTTTAATCCTTCATTTATTGATTTACGACAGGAACTTTTAGCCACAATCTGGAATAGCCGAATTGATTACAGTAATTTTTTGGCCGAATTTGTAGAAATCGCATCAGAAGGAGATTATCTTGAAGCATTGGAATGTTTGACAATTATTGAGAATTTGGATGGGCCTTTTGAAGAAGCGGATATCCTTGAGGCACAATTGCATTTAAAAGAATACCTAGAATCAACAACTAAAACGGATGAAAAATCAATTTTAATGAGTGAAATTGCGCTGTTGATAAAAAATATGAATGAAGAATTAATGGATTTTGATATTGAGGACATGGATTAAATCCTTGTTCAAATTTATTTATTTTTTTGTTCAGTCAATTTAATTTCAGCGAGGATTTCGGTTGGGGATAAATAATATTCCTTGTTTCTTTCTTTGTATTTCTTGAAAATTTTAGGATTCTTGAATAAGAAAGTCACTCCTTCATATAATGAATATCCTAAGCCGCGCTTTACCGTTTCTTTATCTGCCGAATTTTCGGTGTGTTTGAGGTGTTTTCTAGAAAAAAGATAACTTGAAATAAAATGAACCAATTGACCATTAGATTTTTGGTTGTATTCAGTAATATGTGCTAATTCATGTCCTATCCATCCCACTAAAGAATTAAAGCTAAGATCCTCGTAGTTCATCCCATTTAATTCTTTACTTGAGTTAATTAAAATGCGATATTTTCGGTCGTTTCTTGATTTTACAATGAAATCGGCATCTGGTTGAGCCATCATTGTCGATTTTATCTTTTTTAGTTTAACACTGATTTTTGTGTCTTTAAGTTCTGGATAATACTGCAAGGCAACATAAAATGCTAATTCTAGATTTTCCTCCTTTTTCTGAATTCTCTTTGTTCGTTTGTATAATTTTCTATAGAATTGAATGGAATCACTATATTGATCCTTCTGTAAGAAATGCGCGCTAATTTCTGGTGCAATTTCATTCGTGTCTTGCGATAAAAAACTATTCGTGTTGAATAGAATCCAATAAATGAAAAGTAGATTAATTATACGCATGATGAGCACTAATTTGCTTATAGCTAAGATAACGAAGAAATTGTTATTCTGGTACATCTTTCATGAACTAGTTTATGTATTTTTGAATTATGAAATTTTCAAGAAATTTTATCCGCTTTAATTGGGTAACGCTCATATTGATTTATCTGGTAGTTATTGCAGGAAGCTTCGTCCGAATAACCGGTAGCGGAATGGGATGTCCCGATTGGCCCAAGTGTTTTGGACAATGGGTACCACCAACCGAGGAAGCGAGTTTGCCTGCCAATTATAGAGATGTATTTCTTCAAAAACGGACAAAAAAAGTAGAGAAGTTTAGTAAGTTTTTAACTGGAATTGGCTTGTCTGAAACTGCTGAAAACATAAAAAAAGACCCTACAATTTATAACGAAGAACAGTTTAATGCAATAAAAACGTGGACAGAATATGTCAATCGATTATTGGGATTTCTTGCTGGAAACGCAATGCTTTTTGCATTTGCATGGATGTTATTCTATTACCGTAAGTCGAAATTGATTTATTTGGCGGCCATTAATCTGGTCATTATGGCGTTCCAAGCATGGTTTGGATCTATTGTTGTAGCTACTAATTTAGTCCCATGGACAATCACAGTTCATCTTTTTTTAGCATTAGTCATTATTGGTATTCAATTATTTTTAATTTATAAGTTTAGTCCTTTTGATGAATCTAATAAAATTGTTTTGCCAACTAAAATGCGCTTGGTTTTTTATCTAATTTTAATTATTACAACGTATCAACTTTTCTTGGGCACTCAAGTGCGAGAATACATTGATGAATTAACCAAACAAGGTTTTGGTAGAGATTCTTGGACTGATAAATTAGGATGGGCTTTTTATTTTCACAGGAGCTTTTCTTGGTTAGTGTTGATTTTATTGGGCGTAATAGCGTATTTAAATGAAAAAAAATACAAGCATCAACCCATTCGATGGATATTTTTTGTTTTGTCTTTGGGCTTAGTTTCAGGTGTACTCTTAGCTTATGCTGATATGCCAGGATTGGTTCAAACGAGTCACTTATTGTTTGCCACTATTCTATTTGGGCAATTGCTTTATTTGATTTTTAAGGTAAGAATTCAAAAAGTATAAAACTTCAAATATTATTTACTGTTTCTTGTTCAAGAATTGTAGTTAATTTTGAAAAATAATTTAATAACTTAAAAATAGAATAACATGGCTTTCGAATTACCACAATTGCCTTATAGTTATGACGCCTTGGAGCCTCATATTGACGCAAGAACAATGGAAATACACCATTCAAAACACCATCAAGCTTACATTACAAATTTGAATGCTGCAATAGCAGGAACAGATTTAGAAGGAAAAAGCATTGAAGAGATTTTGTTAGTGTGTAAAGATAAACCTGCTGTTAGAAATAACGGAGGTGGATTTTGGAATCACAATTTGTTTTGGGAAATAATGGCACCTAATAAAGGGGGTCTTCCAACTGGTGAATTAGCTGATGCAATTAATCATGCTTTCGGGTCTTTTGAATCTTTTAAAGAGGAATTTGCAAAGGCTGGAGCAACAAGATTTGGTTCTGGTTGGGCTTGGTTATGTGTCACCAATGGAAAATTGGAAGTGTGTTCTACAGCAAATCAAGACAATCCATTAATGGGTGAAGGCTGCAACGGAACTCCTATATTATGCATGGATGTTTGGGAACACGCTTATTATTTACATTACCAAAATAGAAGACCGGATTATATTCAAGCATTTTTTAATGTTATTAATTGGGAGGTTGTAGCAGAAAAATTCGAAGCTGCAATATAGAAATGTTGTTTCATAAAAAAACCACCTCAAGCGAGGTGGTTTTTTTTTACCTAAACTAAACTAATTATGAAAAAAACTGATTGGAATGAAATTAAAAACTAAAACCGTGTGTAAGGAAATAAGTTACGTTTTAGTGTTATTGGATGATTAATTTTTTGGATGATATATTGTTGTTATTAGATAATTGAACGAAGTAAGAACCAGTAGCAAGATCAGTTACTTGGAAAGAGTTAGTGTTAGTAACGTTTTCTTGAGCGATTACTTTCCCTTGAGCGTTGATGATTTGTAATGTGTTTACTTCGTTGTTCCAAGAGATAGTAGTGTTTTCTGAAGCTGGGTTAGGGTAGATGTTCATGTCAATAGAAGTATTTTCTTCAACACCTGCAGTACCGTTGTTACCGCCTCCGTTGTTGTTTGTAGTATCCACTGCGATGTATTGTTCAACAGTAGC
>CALQIX020000023.1 GCA_943330745.2 Lishizhenia tianjinensis | reverse complement strand
TCAATGCCAAAAACACCGGTAACTGTTGGTTTAGATCATCTCAACAAATCTTACAATTATGTATTAGACACAACCCAAGAGTACAGTTATTCTCCTGAATTTGTAAAAGCTGATTACCTCGATAATTATGTGTTTCGGGCAAATCAGGTGCTTAAATTTTTAAACAAGCAAAAATGGGTAGATAAAAATCAATTGGTGGTAGCCGGCCATTCACAAGGATCGCATGTCGCCTTAGGAATTGCTCATTCAAATAAGAAAGTAACACATCTTGGTCTTTTTGGCTTTAATCCACTGGGAAGAATTGACCAATACATTCGTTCAGCAAGAAAACAAGCTGAGGCAGGTGAAATAACATGGATAGAAGCCGATTCTATTCAAAAGTCCCGTTTCAATGAATATAAAATGTACTATGAACCTGATAGCAATAAGTTAGGTGCATTCGCTAACTCATGGAAATCATTCTCTAAAAGTCAATTAAACGAACTTATTAATCTGAAAATACCGGTTTATGTGGCTTATGGCTCGAGCGACATCAATACTGATTTCTGTGATTTACTGCCTCTATATTTCATTGAAAAAGGTAAATCCAATTATAAAGTCATTCGTTATCCGAATTTAGAACACAATTTCTTTCCATTAAACAAAGATGGAATTCCAGATTATCAAAATGGAAAATGGTATTGGGTAATGAATGAATTTATAAGGTGGACAAAAAATTAGAATGTTGTTAACTAAAATTTGGCAAAAGTGCAGAGATTTTGATTCTAAAAAATAATTTAAAAAAGTAACCTCCGCCAAGTCTGGAAATGCAATCTTTGCGTACTTTGAAATGATTAACCTTTAAAAGAAGAATAAAAAATAAATGCAAATTTAGGGCACTCCATTCGTTCATTCAAGGTCAAGCCCTAACGGGTTTTGATAAAATAATCTCCACCCTTTCATTTCTCTCATTTTGTGCTATTCTTTAATATGAAATCACATTTTGGTTTTTCTTCTTATTCTTTGTTTAAAGTCGGGTAGTATTTTTTTACCAAGAACCTTGCATTTCCTCATTCCGTAGCCCTTGTCGGGCACTTTCTTTTTTTTCCTTTTTTTTCTTTTGGAATTATTAGTGTGCGCGAAGCGCTAACCCCCCAGAGCATAATTTTTAACACCTAAATTATGTTCTCTTTCAAATTAAAAACGCACAGACTAAACACCACCTATTCAGAGCCTCATTTCTTTATATTGAATAAAGGAAATCACAGCGGAAAGCCAATGAATGATCCCTGCCCGAATTGCTTTGTGTGTATATGCTCCTCAGAGGAAGAAAAAGAAATGCTTTATTGGTTAGTAATGGGATTGTGCCAGGGCAGAGTATTTGAAAAATACCTGTGCGGTTCAGTTATTCCGTTTGTTAGAATCAATGATGTAAAAAAAGCACTCAACTGGCTTTCATTCAATCATACTGCAAAATTAATTCAGTATAAAAAGAAAGTCATCGCCATTCAGAAAGTACAACAAACCAGAAATAACCTCTTGCAACAATTGCAAACTTTGCAAACTTTGCAAAAAGCTTTAGTTTCCGATTTAATGAATTGAAAAAGTTGCTTGGTGAGGGATTCTAACCCCCAGCTACCTGTCTAAAACAGGCATGTTAAGACCACGTAGAGTATTCATTCCTCCTTACACCAACCAAGCAACCAAACGAAATTACGAAAATTAAGGCAAAAAAAAAGAGGACCTAAGCCCTCTTCCTCACCAATTTACACTTTACTTATTAAAAGCATCTTAAATTACCTTTTCGCACTGTTGCTGTCCTAAGGATAGTTTCACAGTCAACGTTTCAAATTTCTCATCTCGATCTTCAGTCACATCAACATCCATTTTGTTAACGCTTGAACTCACGTCAGCTCCTGCCTTAAAACGAATGTCTTTTTTATGACTTACTCGCAAGTCAAAATTGCTTTCTTTACAATTCTCTTCCATTGTTATTGATTTTTAATTGATTACTACATTTCTCTGCTGAAAAGGTGATTTGGACAACCAAAGATTCAAATTTCTCATCCCTGTCCTCAAATACATCCACATCCATGCGATTAACACTAGAACTTAACTCAGATCCAGCATGAAAACGGATTGTATTTTTGCGCACCTTCAGAATCAAATCTGAACTAGTACATCCACCTTCGATTACTTCTGCCATTTTTTTAGTCTTTTAGCCGTTTAAAATAATTCGCAACCTTATTCCACAAGAGACTCACTCCAAAACTAACAGTAGCGCCAATTGCTCCTAAAATGATTGTTTTCACAATATCAAAACTTGATATAGTTGCAGCAATGCCCAGTGCAGTTCCGGAGAGAGTTCCCCAAATGGTTGTATGGTCGTTACCGTGATTCATCACGCAGGTTCCGATTTAGTTTGTTCACATTGTTTATTGGTCAACACAAGCGCTACCTCCAAGATGTCGTGTGTATCAGTAGCATCTTCAGTTACCGAAACATCCATCAGGTTAACACTTGAACTCAATTCAGCTCCTGCCTTGAATCGAACAGATTTCTTTCTGACATTCAAGATTAAATCGTTTTTACTACAATTTTCCATAGTTTTTATTCTTCGTTAATAGTTACTTGACTTACAGCGGTTAACACCGTGCCACCTAACAATACATATCCTGCAATGGTGGTTATTGCAGCAGGAACAGCAATCGGAGCCATCATAATGGTTGTTCCAATCGTAACAGCTACTAGTCCAACTAACCTCAATTTCTTGAAGAAAGGAGGAGTTTTTGTTTGCGCACGCTCCAAGATAGAAGCCAATTTGTCGAAATACACTTTTCTTTCCATAGCGCTTAGATTACATCAATAATTTTCAATGCATTGTAAGCACCATTCTTCAAATTGTACTGAACAGCATTCACCAATTGAAAAAACTCAATCTTCAACAAAAACAATTTTGCTCCAGTCCCTGTCGGAACAGCAGTTGGTGTTAATGTAATCACAGATGAGGTCCCAGAAATCGGTAAATTCTGAACGTTCGTCAATTTCACATCAGCAACACCGGTTGCATAATTGATGTTTGCGTATGCACCTGAAAAACTAACGTGCGTTGCTCCTTCAGGGAAAACAATATCCAGTGTAGGTACTAATCCTGTAATTGAAATAACACCCGTAGAAGTGTTCACCGCCCAAGGTTTGAAAAGCATACTGCTTAACATTGCACCATTGTTAAACTCAAAACCTTTCAACAAGGCTTTTGCCTGGGCTGTCGCCATGGCAACACCCACATTTCTTTGTCCCCTAACCGAAGTAGTGTCCAAGTTCTTGATGTCCGTCATAATCTTGGTCATTCTCGCAACCACACGACCGTCAGTTGCATTCATAGAGATAGGTCTCAGATTATCCCGAGTTAATTTCCCGGCTTTAGCAGAGCTTCCAAATTCTGCCCCATTTTCCCTAGTTCTCACAAAAGCAGGATCATTCGCAATACGCTTTCCATCAACCGATGTTTTCATACGTGCCAAATCTCCGTCTTTCGTTTTGTAAAAGGACACATTATCCAATGTTCCTTTAATTTTAATCAGTCCGTTTTGACGAGCCATTTTTTAAAATTTTATGCGTTAATATTCAATTCGGATGTAAAGGAAAAGATAAATCTTATTGCGTTTTTAAAGCGGTTTTCGATAGCACTAATTGACAATTTTATTCGTGTTTTGTCGTGATTAGGGAAGCGATAATAAGAAAAAATCAATTTTACTAAAAGAGGCTATTTAGCGCATAGATTACCCCATTATACAGTATTAAAAAGTAAGATAAGATTAAAATTTATAAGAAGAAATAAAATAATTGTCGGGAAAATGTCGGGAAAGAAAAAGGCTAAACTGTTTATTTACAACGATTTAGCCTCTAAAAAAGTGCCCACGACTGGATTCGAACCAGCACACCTAATGGCACCACCCCCTCAAGATGGCATGTCTACCAATTTCACCACGTGGGCATTTAAAAATCCTAATCGTTTTTAGGTATGTATTACAGTTTCATTTCAGGAACAAGCTCAGGAACAACTAATTCCCCTTCCGTTTTTGAAATGATTTCTTCTACACTAACTCCAGGAGCTCTTTCGATCAAATGGAATTTTCCTTCTTTTATTTCTAATACGGCAATCTCGGTTACAACTTTTTTTACACAACCAACACCCGTTAACGGCAATGTACATGATTTTAAGATTTTCGATTCGCCCGCTTTATTGGTATGCATCATAGCTACGATGATATTATCTGCAGAAGCAACAAGATCCATGGCGCCGCCCATTCCTTTCACCATCTTTCCCGGAATTTTCCAATTGGCGATATCCCCATTTTGTGATACTTCCATGGCTCCTAAAACGGTTAATTGTACATGTTGACCTCTAATCATAGCAAATGACATCGCAGAATCAAAGTAAACAGCTCCTTTTCGAGCAGTAATCGTTTGTTTTCCTGCATTGATCAAGTCGGCGTCCTCCTCTCCTTCAAATGGAAAGGGTCCCATTCCTAGTATCCCATTTTCAGATTGAAATTCTACTTCAATGCCTTCTGGAATATAGTTGGCAACCAATGTTGGGATTCCGATACCTAAATTTACATACCACCCATTTTGAATTTCTTGTGCAATTCTCTTAGCGATACCAATTTTGTCCAGTGCCATAATTAAATTTAATTGCCTAAAATTAAGTAGTTTTCTTCAGTTATTGAATTCTAACATTGAAATTGATTAATTATTTCCTGTCTGAAATGGATTATCTGATTTAATGGCTACTGGTTTTTCTAATCGAGCGATATAAATTCTTTTTCGATTTAGTTCTTTAGGACCAGTACCTATGACTTCCACTCGGTCACCAATACCATCTGTTTTTGTTTGTGAACTTCTGTATTTCAATCCAGCTATATTACCCACGGAATCTCTTTCCCAATCTAAGAATATCACAGAATGTCCGGATCTATTGTTCCTCCAAAACTGAACAAAATCGCCCGGCTTTGCATCATCAAATGATATTTGTTTGCCCCATTTTCTTTTTTCAAAAACATATAAACACTGAGTTTCAACGGATTCTTTGGATATTCCATACCATTCCTTTTGGAGTTGTTTCAGCTCTGAGGTTGAAATGTCCTGAAAAAGATCGTGTTCTAGCATGGTTTGAAAAAAAACAGTGAATGTAAAACCTGAACAATAAGTCCCCGCTTTACTTTTTTTCAAAATCGTATCGTTGTTGAAAACCAAATCCGTGGGACATCCTGTGCTAGATAAAACATAACTACCTCCTTCATGTTTATATGATTCTTTTAGAATAAATTCATTTAAACTTTGACCGAAATAGTTACCCATTACCCAAAAAACACTAAGTGCACTTAAAATTTTCATATGCGTTATTGATTTTTCAAAGATAAAAATTCCAAAGACATCTAATTTTTAATTTTTCACAAATAAAATTGATTAACTTCAAGATATGAAATTAACAGACAAACTAGCTGATTACATTTTTCAGCATCAATTCAACCTCCAACAACTAACTATTATTGTGCCGAATGAGCGAGCCGTTAAATTTATTGCAGCTTCGCTTTTCACCAAGTACCAAAAACCTATATTTTCCCCGAGGATATTAACCATAGATAAATGGATTAGAATGGTTTGTCCAAAAAATGTAATTGATAAGACTCGATTACTAATTGAATTATACCATGTTCAGGCCACGAATCCAATCGATCAGGGAGAATTGTCTTTCGATCAATTTATGACGTGGGGGCAAATTTTGCTACAGGATTTTGATGAAATTGATAGGTATTTACTAGATCACACAACGGTTTTTAAAAACTTAAAGGATATTCGAGAATTAGAAAGTTGGAATGTGGAACCTGAAGAACTTACCGTGACCCAACAAAAATTTATGGCGTTTTGGGAGAAATTACCCGATTATTACACCCGATTAAATGAAATATTGGATGCTAAAAACGCCGTGTATTCAGGCAAAGCTTACCGTTGGTTGGCAGATAATTTACCAAGTGTTTTGGGGGGGATAAAAGAAACTTCAGCAGAATTTATATTTATTGGGTTCAATGCACTATCAAAAGCTGAAATGAGCATTATCAAGCAGATGCGATCGCTCTTTGGTGCACATGTTTTAATTGATGCCGATCGCTTTTACCTTGATCAAGAGATGCATGAGGCTGGTAGCTTTTTACGGAAATTCATGCATGAACTTGAGGTGAAAGAACTTCCTTTTATTAACGATGATCTTATATCCTCTAGTAAGAAAATTAAATTGATTGAAAGCACACAATATACAGGTCAAGTAAAAATTGCTGCATCCGTTTTATCTGAATTAACAACGGAGGAATTGAATGAAACTTTAGTGCTATTGGCGGACGAAGGATTAGTAATTCCAATGCTGAGGAATATCCCTAAAATTGTTGGGAAAGCCAATATAACACTTGGTTTACCTCTGAAAAGCACTCCCGCTAAATCTTGGGTTGAACTTTTATTTCGAATTCAAGAAAACAAAAAACGATTTGGTGATAAGGTGATTTATTTTAATGATTTACAACAATTCATGAATCATCCTTTTATTCAGATCTCATCAGATGCTACAGAAAAAGAGCAACTAGCAACATTAGAGTATCAGTCAAAAAAATTCAATCGAATTGTACAAAAGATTGAAAATTTGGAATTGTCTTCACGCATTCATTCCTTGCTTGAATTAGTCTGCAAAGAGTGGAAAATGGATTGGTTGTTTGCTATTAATACGATTCGTGAATTGAACCAAGCACTTTACGCATCATTTTCACCAGATCATTTATTTGAACGAGCGGTAGTTCAAAGTTTTGATTCTTCATTAATTGAGCTTGAAAATATTGCTTCAGAAGGGTTTCCTGAAATGGGATTAAAGAGTTTTGCATTGGTATTTAAAAATCATGCTTATACGCGCAATATCGCATACCATGGAAACCCGATTGAAGGACTACAGATTATGGGGCTATTGGAAACGCGTATGTTGGATTTTAAACGAATTATTGTTTTGGGATTGAATGAGGGAAGTATGCCGCCGTCAAATGTAATTCAAACATTTATCCCAATTGATTTACGACGGTATCTCGGTTTGCCTCTACCAAGAGATAAACAAGGGCTATTTGCGCATCATTTTTATCGATTATTGCATCAGTCAACTGAGCTGTATATCACTTATTGTTCTAGTGGAGAAGCAATCGGTGGTGCAGAGCCAAGTCGCTATATTTTACAATTAGAAATGGAGCTAGCACGGCTAAATAAAAATATAGTTATTACTAAGGAGCATTACCATATTCCTGAAGAAGAAAACACGATTTTAAATGATGAAATACAAAAAGATGAGTTTTATTTTAAGCGATTAGATGAATTCTTTTCCAAGCCTTTATCCGCTTCTGCAATCAACAAATATTTGGCGTGTCCGATGGATTTTTATTATCGGCACATTCTGGAATTTGGCGAGGAAGAAAATTTGGAAGAAGAGGTTGCATCAAATACAATCGGATCTTTTATTCACACTGTTTTGGAAGAGTTGTATTTGCCTTTTGCGTATTTAGATAAATCTGGAAATATAAAACTAACCGAACGAAAATATTTGACCGTTACTGATATTGATGATATGTTACTGAATTATGAAAGATTAATTCGAATTCAATACCTGAAACACTTTGAAAATAATGCTGGGGCATTTGAAACTGGAAAAAATTTGATTAGTTATAAAATGGCGCTGGAATTAACAAAAAAAATTCTTGAAGCCGAACGCATAGAAATTCAAACAACTGGAATATCTCGATGGATTTATCAACTTGAAGGATTGTTATATTCTTCCATTGAAATTGATTTGAATGGAGAAAAGAAAACAATTTTCTTTAAAGGATTTGTGGATCGAATTGATGGTGTGGGTGATGCAATGCGTATAATTGATTATAAGTCAGGTAAGGTGAAAGCGGAACATGTAAAATTTGCGCTAGGTAAAGACGGAGACGTGATAAAGGCATTTAATAATACAAAGCACGGTGTTCAATTGGTTTTATACTGTATTTTATTCAAAGAAAAATTTGGTCATTTGCCAAAAGAAGCAGCCATAGCTTCATTAGTGAATGTAAAAGATGGACTGTTTTGCTTAAACTCGGATAAAATGTCAGTGCAAGAAATCGTTGATTTATTTCCTAAACTTTTGGTACAGATAATCACAGAATTGTATGATCCGTCTATTCCTATCAAGCATGAAAGTGAAAGTAGGTACTGTAATTTTTGCTAACCGAATTTTGATTTTTATGTTCATCTACCAACGAATTTTCGTAATTTCGCGCTGAAAATATTAACCCCTTAATTGATTTAACTATGGTTTTCGATTTGGACATGATAAAAAAGGTGTATGAAAAATACCCGGAACGTATTGCCGCTGCGCGTCAAGTAGTTGGCAGACCTTTAACTCTTTCAGAAAAGATTTTGTATGCCCACCTTTGGGATGGGAATGCTTCATCTGCATTTGAAAGAGGTAAGTCATACGTTGATTTTGCTCCAGATCGAGTTGCCATGCAAGATGCAACGGCTCAAATGGCCTTATTACAATTCATGCAAGCGGGCAAGAAAAAAGTTGCTGTTCCGTCTACTGTACATGCAGATCATTTGATTCAAGCAAAAGTGGGTGCGACCAAAGACCTTCAAGAATCATTGAATCAAAACAATGAGGTTTTTAATTTTTTATCCTCGATTTCTACCAAATATGGAATTGGTTTCTGGAAACCGGGCGCAGGGATCATTCACCAAGTGGTGTTGGAGAACTATGCTTTTCCGGGTGGAATGATGATTGGAACTGACTCCCATACAGTGAATGCTGGAGGATTGGGTATGGTTGCCATAGGTGTTGGTGGAGCAGATGCTGTTGATGTTATGGCAGGAATGGCTTGGGAGTTGAAATTCCCTAAATTAATTGGCGTTAAGTTAACCGGAAAATTAAATGGTTGGACTTCAGCCAAAGACGTGATTTTAAAAGTAGCTGATATTCTAACCGTGAAAGGTGGAACAGGTGCAATCGTTGAATATTTTGGAGAAGGTGCAATTTCCCTTTCATGTACTGGAAAAGGAACAATTTGTAATATGGGCGCCGAAATTGGTGCAACCACATCTACGTTTGGATACGATGAATCAATGCGCAGATACTTGAATGCAACTGGTCGCGAGGAGGTGGTGAAAGCAGCAGACGCAATTGCTGAACATTTAACGGGTGACATGGAAGTCTATGCAAATCCACAAATCTATTTTGATGAGGTAATTGAGATTAACTTAAATGAACTTGAACCGCATGTAAATGGACCTTTTACACCAGATCGTGGTACGCCAATTTCAAAGATGCGTGCGGAAGCTGCAGCAAATGGATGGCCTACTAAAGTGGAGTGGGGGTTAATTGGTTCATGTACGAATTCATCCTATGAAGATTTGGCGCGCGCTGCGTCAATTGTGCAACAAGCAGTAGATAATGGAATTGAGCCGAAAGCTGAATTTGGAATCAATCCAGGATCTGAACAAGTACGTTACACAGCAGAACGAGATGGAATTTTAGCTGCTTTTGAAAAAATGGGTACTAAAATTTTTACCAACGCTTGTGGTCCATGTATCGGTCAGTGGGATAGAGCAGGAGCAGAGAAACAAGAGAAAAACACAATCGTTCATTCGTTCAATCGAAACTTTTCAAAACGTGCAGATGGAAATCCAAATACCCATGCATTTGTGACTTCACCTGAAATGGTTGCTGCTTTGGCAATAACGGGTGATTTAGGATTTAATCCACTAACGGATACAATTACCAACTCAAAAGGGGAACAAGTTAAATTAACTGCTCCTGTTGGCGATGAATTACCAAAAAGAGGTTTTGCCGTAGAAGATAATGGCTACCAAGCTCCAGCTGAAGATGGCAGCGCAGTTGAAATTAAAGTAGCACCAGATTCATCTAGATTGCAATTATTGGATAATTTCCCAATTTGGGATGGAAAAAATATTGAGAAGGCTCGATTGCTAATCAAAGTTAAAGGAAAGTGTACAACCGATCATATTTCAATGGCCGGACCTTGGTTGAAATACAGAGGTCATTTGGATAATATTTCCAACAATCTCCTTATCGGAGCTGAAAATGCATTTAATGGTAAAGCGAATGACGTAAAAAATCAATTGACTGGTGAATTTGGAGAAGTGCCTGCGGTTCAAAGAGCATATAAGGCAGCAGGAATTCCTTCTGTTGTTGTTGGTGATCATAATTATGGAGAAGGTTCATCAAGAGAACACGCAGCAATGGAGCCAAGACATTTAGGGGTTTGCGCTGTGATTGTTAAGTCATTTGCGCGAATTCATGAGACAAATTTGAAAAAACAAGGAATGCTTGGGTTAACGTTTGCTAATGAAGCCGATTATGATAAAATTCAAGAAAACGACACATTTAATTTTGTAGATTTGATTGATTTTGCACCTGGAAAAACATTGACATTGGAATTGTGTCATGACAATGGTAAAACGGAATCAATTCAATTAAATCATACCTATAATGCTCAGCAAATCGAATGGTTCAAAGCTGGTTCAGCATTAAATTTAATTAAGCTTTCTCAGAATTAATAGCACTAGGCTTGTTTTAGTTAATCCCCTTTTCTTTTGAATAGGGGATTTTTTTTGCTATTCCTTAGAATTTTTTTTGATTTCTAGATTTGGATATTTTTCCTGTAGGTCAACCATCTCGAATTTTGCTAATTTTTCTTGATTGGTTTCAATGATTTCCTTGATTAATAGTAACTCATCCTCTTTTACATTTGAGTCGGTAATTACCTCGACTTGATGAAACCCTTCCTTGATTAATTCTTCAATAAGTACTTTAAAATCGGTATATCCGAAAGATCGTTCAATTAAACAATTAACATTTTGTACACCCAAATGGCAATATACCCCTTTAACAAATGATTGATCCTCAGATACAATTACAATGGCAACATACTCTGTTTTAAACATAACAATTCAACAAGAAGGTAAAGGATTCTTGAAACTCGTAGTAAAGTTCTTACTTTCAGCTAGATTCAATTCTATCGTAAGGTTATGATTGTATGAAATTTCAATAAAAAAAGCCGATGTAAAATCACCGGCTCATAATATTATCGAAAATTAATTACGTATGTGTTTGATTACCTCCTGTTGCCCATTTTCAGTTTGAACAACAATGAAATACATACCAGATGGAATTGTTTCTCTTATTGGGAACATATTAGATCCAGGTAACAATTCAGCCTTATTTTCCATGATTTTAGATCCGTTTACATCTTGCAATATATAGGTGAATTTTTGCTGCTCTGCACTTGAAATTTGTAACCAAAATTCATTATTTGATGGATTCGGAATCGTTTTTCCATTCAAATGAATTATGGATTCACATAACGGACTTATTGGCCCATAGAATTTTTGTAATCCATCATTATCTACTTGATTTAAGCGATAGTAAGATGTATTGGCTGATTTTGATGCATCTTCGAAAGAATAGCTCAATAATTCATTGGAATTACCGGCAGCAGTTTGACTACCAATTGTGTTCCATGTACTTCCATCTAACGATTTTTGAATCTCAAAATAGGCACTGTTAAATTCGGATGCTGTTTGCCATTTTAAAATGATCGTTTCTTTTCCACATTCAGCTGTAAATGAAAGCAATTCTACAGGAAGGGGTTGATTAGATCCACCAGCACCACCAAATTCACTGAAAGTTGTCAGTCCATTCCATTCTAAGTAATTAGAATTAGCAAAAACACCTGCTGAACCTTGACTTACAGCATTGGTAAACGATCCGTCTGTTGGCTGATACCATTGGCCTGAACTAATTTTAATCGGTTTAAGATCTCCTTCTGCCATTGAGCCATCCGTAACAAAATCCGCATCCACATAATGTAATTGAATTTTATATGAATATCCTGTAATATCGTTTGGCTCAACAATCCAGTTGCGGTTGAGGTAATTTGTTACAGAGCTATTTAGCGTAGCTTGTTTGCTGTCTTGAACACGAACACTCACATAGGCATTGGCACCATAATTACCCGATGCAAAATCTAAGACAATTGGCGTGTATTCAGCTACTCCACCTATATTTCCAACTGGAAACGTAAATGAGGCTATATCACCGCTACCTTGAGTAAATCTTTTTCTAAGTTCTCCTAGACCTGTTGCAATGATCATATTATTGGAAGAAAAAGTTCCAGAGGTTGTTGCGGATTCACCAAGTGTTAAGTGGTTTGTACCCAAGGTGAGTTTACCACTGGATAGCGTGAGTGTTCCAACTACAGATAAGTCTTGGCTAATACTCAGGCCAGCACTGTTACTCAACGTCAAGTTATTGATATTTCCTGTAAAGGTTGAAGCTGGAATCGATTGAGCTGTTGAACCACCAAACACAACGGTAGAAGTTGCATTACTTGCATCAATATTTCCTGTGGTTTGGTTAATACTGCCGTTCAAAGTGAGGGTGTTTGCACCAACAGTTAAAGTGCCAGAGGTTAAACTTAGGCCACTCGCAATAGTCAAATTTTGACCAGTACTTAAACCTGAACCATTATTCAAGGTTAAGTTAGCAATATTTCCAGAGAAAGTGGAAGCAGGAATGTTTTGGGAAGATGATCCTCCAAAGACTATTGTCGCCGCTGCATTGCTGGCATCGATAAATCCAGAGGTTCTGTTGAGGTTTCCATTTAAAGAAAGTGTGTTTGCACCGATAGACAAAACTCCAGTAGTTAATGTCAGAGTTCCGTTAATAGAAAGCGCACTTCCAAGTGTTAACAAATTATTAGAACTGCCGACATGTTTCAAGGTTAGATTTCCAATTGTATTTGAACCTGAAGTAAAACGTATTGTTCCAAGATTTCCATTTCCTGTGCGCTCAATCGTCAAATCTGTAGCTGAAGTTGTTGATATACTTGCGGTGTTATTAAGTAAAAAAGCTGATGAGGTCCCAACGCTACTAAATAATGTAAAATCGTTACCATTTATATTTAATATAGATCCATCAACTAAAGTAATTCCTCCGCCAGAGCTATTCCCAACGTGTAAATTCCCCGAACCTCCATTCGTCGATAATAAAATTGTATTCGCTGTGGTCGATTGAATTCTAAACCAGCGCAATGTATTTCCTGCTCCGGTAATTGTTTGTGTCCCTCCCGCAGTTCCATTTGTTGATAATGTAATTGAATTGGCATCGGCAGGTGGTGTTACCGTACCCACGTAGGTTAAGTCACCACTTAATGAAATAGTACTAAAAGGCCCTGAACCGCCATCTATCGTTGTATTCGTAAAAATAAGATTACCTGTTACATTTGTTGTTCCACCTGGAAAAGTTTTCGTTCCTGAACCAGTTAATTTTAGATTTTTGTAAGTTGTTGAAGTCGATAGCGTAATTGGCAAGTCTTTATATTCTAATGTGCTATTTGTTGCAAATGTTCCAAAAGTTGGCGCAGTCGTATTTTCTAGAGTAAGTTCAGCGGAATTACTGACATCTACTGTTCCAGTTAGAACAAAACCCGAAGGAATGGTAAAATCTGTACTATTCGTTCCGTCACCAACTAATACTTTGGATGCAGTTCCTGTAACGGTCCAATTCGCTCCAATGGTTGCATTGGTCCTATTTCTTATTTCATAAATGATACCATCTGTTGAGAAATTACTAGGGTTACTTCCACTTCCATCTGTGTTGCTTCCCCATGAATTAATATCATCAAGATTACCAGTTGCTTTGGAATAATAGGATCCAGTTCGTGTACCTGAAACTGCCACATTAGGACTATTAGCTCCGGTGCTGGAATGTGTTATGTTGCCTGAAATAACTCCAAGTGTACTAGCGCTTTGTCTCACATAAATTGTTACCGGCTCTCCAACTAAATTACCACCAGATGCTGATAAAGTTATCGGATTGGTTGCCGAAAAACTACCACCAGTAGAAGTTGAAATCTCATAACCAGCTGGAGGGGTAATAGTTACATCATTTGTTAAATTATCACCGGACACCGTATAGCTTTGTTCCGAACTAGGTGTGGATGAGTTTTGAGAGAAGCCAGTTAGGGAAGTAGATGAAATCAAGATTGTTGGTAAAGTATTTATTGTACCTATCAATTTCACATCATCAATTACCCATCTTTCGCCTGTTGCATTATTTAAAAGAGTGATTCTTAGTCTCGCTTGTACGGATAAATCTGATAAATTGATTTTTATCGTTGAATAGCCGTCCGTAGTTCTAGATCCTCCACCCGCAGGTTGAAAATCAGTAGGAGTATTATTTCCGTCATAAGTAATTGATGCTAATCCAGTCGCAGAATAGCTCCAATAAGCATTAGAGTTTCCTAAAACCCTGAGTTCAGAAGACCAATTAGTTCCGCCGTCTAGCGATACCTCTACTGTTGCAATATCAGTTGCATCAGCACCATTGCCTGTCGAAGCATTTGAATAAGATGCCAATCGAAATTCGTAGTATTTTGAAATATATGATCCAAGTCCTGTGACATTTGAAAAGGTTAAAATCGATGAGGTATTATTAGCATTCCATGCTGTATTTGAGCTGATAAAGTAGTTTGAGCTTGCAGGCCTGTCACCAGTGCCTGATGCTCCTGAAATTAAAGACCCTGCAGCATTTGATTGATAACCTAAAGTAGGTGTTGCAGGCACAGTCTCAAAATCTTGAATTGCGATAGCAATAGGAGCAGAAATTACGGTAATACTCCCCGCCACATAACTTATTGAATAATTAGCTGAGTTAAATGTGCCACCAGTTGCTAAAGAGGGTGTAACTTGAGAACTATAAATACCAGGAGTAATACCATCACCAGTTGCTGAACCTGCCGAACCATAAGAAATCGTAACCGATCCAATCGTTTGTCCATTTTGAAGCCCACTTGAAGTGAACGCAGTTGAACCTGCTCCACCGGATAAAGCCACTCCTGAATTTTTACTAACATTATTTGCTGTGATAGTCAAATTGGCTGCCGTTATATCAGCAGTTAATCCATTTGGTTGAGTCAAGCTATAGTTAGCACTGCTGGCTCCTCCAATTGTACTTGTTGAAGTTACCGCAATTCCTGTTCCTGCATTGGATGTAGCAAACGTTCCCAATTGTGAAAGTGTAACAACATCCCCAGACTCTATTCCACTTAATGTTCCACCACTAATTGTTGCTGTAGTTGTTCCATCATACGATTTATTTTGGGCGGTTGCTCCAACGATTGTTAATGCTTTTCCTGTAATATTTCCTGTTCCAACAGTGTTAGCTAAGGTATAATTCGTTGCTAAACCACCGTTTATGCCATTTCCTAATGTATAAACAATTGTTGCAGATTTTCCTGTTCCAACATTTCCATCAGCATACGTTCCAACGGCAGCTGAAACCGTAACTGTTTCTGACCCCACAAATCCTGAAAGCGTTCCCGGTGTTACTGTTCCGCTTGTTGCAGACGCATCATACGTTTTAGAGGCAATAGATGCGGCAGAAATACTCAACGATTTGGCCGTAATATTTCCAGTTGATGAGGTGTTACTCAAGGTGTAGTTTGTAGCTAAACCACCGTTTGATCCATTAGCCAAGGTATAAGAAATAGTAGCCGTTTTTCCCGTTCCAACATTTGCATCAGAATAAATCCCCGTGACTGTTGACAATGAAACTGTTTCTGAACCTACAAAACCTGAAAGTGTTCCAGCGGTGATTGTTCCCGTTGATGAAGAAGCATCATACACTTTGGAAGCAATGGTTGCAGCTGATATGGATAATGTTTTGGAGGTGATATCTCCCGTTTCATTGGTATTGGCAAGCGCATAGTTAATTGCCAAACCACCATTTGAACCATTTGCCAATGTATAAATGATTGTTGCTGTTTTTCCAGTTCCAACATTGGCATCTGAATATGTACCTGTGACTGACGAAATTGTTACGGTTTCAGAGCCTACAAATCCGGATAATGTACCTTGTGTAATTGTTCCACAAGTATTTGAGCCATCATATGATTTAGAAGCAATAGTAGCAGGACTAATCGATAATGCTTTTGGAGAAACAATATTTCCCGTAGATGAGGTAGTGGCATTTAAATTACTTGCTCCAGCGCTGGAAATAACTGCAAATACAGTATTGCTATATATGCCAGCGTTCATAGTGGAGGAGAAGCTTACATATACTGTTGAACCACTTGCAACAGAAACAGAAGCTCCATAGCCTGAACCAGACGATGTTGATACTTCAAAACCACTTTGAGCGGTAACGGTTATGTTCCCTGATAAATTTGATCCACTCGGTGAAAAACTAATACCACTTGAAGCAGTTCCATAAGTTGAAGTTAAATTTGATGATAAGGTAACGGAATTTAATGTCGGTGTTAAAGCAGCATTCACGTTCACATTTGTTGTTCCTGAAACCGTGTTATAATTTGTACCATCAGTGGGTGAATAGGTAACGCTAGCAGAATAAGATCCAGTAGATCCAGGAACCGTTGAAGGAGAGGTAAAGGCGAATGAACCTCCTGAAGGAGTTGCTGAACCACTTGTTAAAGTTGATGAAGATAATGCTTGACCCAAAGTAATGTCGGATGCTGATGGTGAAGAATTGATTACAGGAGTTGCTTTTGTAATGGAAGCTGTAATTCCAGAAGGTTGAGTTAATGAATAATTCCCTGCATCAGCTCCACCAAGGGTAGACGTAGAGCTTATTGTAAGTCCATTCCCTGCATTTGATTGAGAAAACGTTCCTGTTTGAGTAAGTGTAACAACATCGGGCGAAACAACACCAACTAACGAACCTCCTGAAAGAGTTGCTGTTGTTGTTCCTTCATACGTTTTATCTGATGCAGTCATTCCTGAAATGGTCAATGCTTTTGCAGTAATATTTGCTGTTAAACCCGTTGGTTGAGTCAATGTGTAATTTCCTGCATCTGCTCCACCAATTGTGGAAGTTGATGTAACTGATAGTGTTGTTCCAATGGTTGTTTGAGAAAAAGTTCCCGATTGTGAAAGTGAAACTGCATCGGGAGAAACTATTCCAACGAGTGAACCACCTGTAACCGTTGCTGTATTTGTTCCATCATACGTTTTATTGCTAGCAGATGCTCCTGAAACTGTTAGTGTTTTTGCGGTAATGTTTGCTGTCAATCCAGTTGGTTGAGTCAATGAATAATTAGCTGCACCGGCGCCCCCTAACGTAGATGTAGAAGTAACGCTAATTGCAGTTCCAATGTTGGATTGAGCAAATGTTCCTGCACCGGATAAGGTTACTACATCGCTATTTACGACTCCAGAAAGGGAGCCTGTTATCGTTGCGGTTGTTGTTCGATCATACGTTTTACTTGTTGCTGCTGCGGATGAAATCGTGAGTGCTTTTTGAGTAACTGCATTTCCAGATGCGGAAGTTGTGATATTAACAGATGAAGCAGCTCCGCCTCCTGATAAAACTACTGCTGTCGCAGTATTAAATGTACTTACCGCTTTCGTTGCCGTTGATTGAACATATACTGTAGTACCTGATGCAACGGAAACTGAAGAACCATAACCTGAACCAAGTGTTGTTGAAACAGCAAATCCTGTTTGAGCAGTAGCGGTTATGTTGCCTGTTAAATTGGAACCAGATGCAGTAAAGCTAACTCCCGTTGAAGCGGTTCCATATACATTTGAAATTGCGGATGATAAAGTTGCCGCTGTGAGGGTTGGGGTGGCAGTTACAGTTAAGATTAATTCCCCATTTACAATTGATAACGCACCTGTAGTATTTGATGCCAAGCCTGAACCAGCCATAGTTAAGGTTCCGATCGTTCCACTAACAGCTGCAGTTACTGACCCACCTATTGCAATTAATTTGTAAGTGCCAGCCGCTAATGCAGTTGTTGTTGTAATTGTAATAGGCGCGCTAGCTAAAGCCAAACTAGCTGCCGCACCATTGACAGTTAGTGGAGCTGTTGCACCCCCTCCATAAGCAGTGAATTCTAATCCACCTGCCGACAAGGTAATTCCTTTACTTGAAGCAACGGTAATTGTAGCGGTTGTGTTAGAACCAGTTGCTGAACTTTTTAACGATTGACTTGCGCCTAAAGATAATGCGGTGGTTAAGCCAGACACATTAAACGTTCCTCCAGAGCCAACTGTGATTATTGGTGAACTAGCAATTGAACCTCCAGTATTAAGTATTAAATTACCATTAATTGTTGTGTTACCTGTATATGTATTTGCTGCAGTCAGAGTAATATTACCTGTAGAAGTAGTATTAATAATAAGACCTGAACCAGCTGAACCAGAAATTACACCACCTAAAGTGTATGTTCCAGCACCGCCTATTGTAATTGTTCTTGTAGCAGCACCGAGAGAGGTAGCGTTTGAGAAAGTCAAATTTCCTGTGCCTGCTGATACATTGACAGCATCACCTAATTGAAAATTGCCACCTATTATAATTCCACCCGTATTAAATTTTGCAGTAAAGTCTCGAGCAGTGGCTGAATTCACGGTTAAAACACCTCCGTTCAAAGTTAATGCACCGCCAGTTCCTAGAGCATTTACACCACCTACCTGCATGGTGCCATTATTCAAAGTAAACCCTCCTGGATATGCTCCCCCAGAAGTAATTATTAATGTACCTAAACCATTTTTTGAAAAGCCGGTTCCAACTGCAGTTGATATTGCTTGACCTGCCAAATTCAAAGTCATACCACTTGCAACTAAAACAGGAATATTTGTTCCATTTGTTGATAGGGTTCCCGCTGCTGTGAAAGTTACATTTTGATTTGCTGTGATCCCAGTGACACCTGAGCTTGCGAAAGTTACTGTACTTGAGGCAACATCAAAAACAGCAACATCATTGCTAACCCAAGTTGTATTATAGGTGCCACCACTGGTTGTTGCCCATTGATTAGCAGACGTCCAGGTTCCTGTTCCTTTCCAATATCTTGTGGTCTGACCCCATCCTACATTCACAGACAAAACTGCAAGAAGCAGTAGCGTTACCAAAGACGCTTTTTGTTTTTTAAAAATTGCTTGAGCAATGAAATGTATCATGTTTTTAGGTTTGGTTAATAGGGTTTTTTTTGGAGATCGCGAAATTTCCACGGTAACAGATTCAACATGAACGATAATGCAATCGTTGTTTTCAGTTAAAACACCTTGTTCTTTCGGTTGATTGGTGAGTAGAATGTTGGAAGTTACGTTCAACGGATTGTTTTGATTTACTGTAGTATGCATGCGCTTAATTTAGCGCAAATTTCGGGTTTTACTATGAATTATTGTTCAATTCAAAATTATATTTAGATTAATAATCAATTAATCTTTTACAGATTTTAATTTATTTCTTATTAATGTCTTATCTCAGCAACATCAGAAACCCGTGACCGGATAGATTCTCACCATTTATTGCTTGTGCCGTGTATTTGTAAAAATAGGTGCCGTCCGTTGCGTCATCTCCTTTGGTTGTTTTACCATTCCAACCGGTAGCTAAATCAGTGATTTGTGCCATGACATTGCCCCACCGATTAAGAATAACAATTTCGATACTTGCTACATTCGTTGTTTGAATAATCCATTCGTCATTGGAGTTGTCTTCATTTGGAGTAAATACATTTGGTATAACTATTTCCGGAGCCCCTGCTGGTAATACAATGATTGTAGTTAGAGCAGAATCAGCACAAAAACCATTGGAAGCCACCAACCAAACCGTATATGATTGTGCCGTTAAATAGGTGGAGCTAACCGTATTTGTATTCGAAACTGCCAATGTATTTCCGTTTCCAAAATTCCAAGCATAGGAAGTAGCGTTTGTACTGGTATTTGTAAATTGAACGCTTAATGGGGCAATGCCACTAGTTACATCGGGAGTGAAAGAAGCATTTGGACTGGCTAAAACCGTAATATTCACCGTATCATATCCTACACAACCATTGATATCAGTAGCTGAAACAGAATATTCGGAAGAGATAGCTGCTTGAAAAGGAATTCCATTTTGAACCGAATTCGACCAAACGTATTGAATTCCACCTGTTGCAGTCAATGTTACTGAATTTCCATTACAGATTGTTAAATCTGCACCAGCGTTTAAAATTGGTGTTGCAAATGTTTCTACTTGTAATTGAAAAACGGAAGCACATTGTCCAGCTGTTGGTGTAAACGTATAGGTTGAAATACCTGCAGTAGCTGTTGAAACCATTTGTGGATTCCATGTTCCAGTAATTCCATTGATTGACGTTTGAGGTAAAATTACTTGCACTAACACATCATTTTGACAGTATGGCCCCCAAGGTGCAAATTGCGGTAAAACTGAGTTACTCACCGTTACAAGAGAATTGGAAGCTAAGCTGGAACAGCCATTAAGGGTATAAATCACAGAATAGTTTGTAGTTGTTGCTGGATTAACGGATATTATTGGGGTAGTTTGACCGGGTGACCAAGCGAAAGATCCTCCCGGAATGCTTGTACTTGTTGTTAATACAGTGTTTTGGCCTGCACAAATGGTTGGGTTTTCCAAAATAGTAACCGTTGGAATTGGATTAATCGTTACCGACAAATTGGTTGTTGTAGCACATTGACCAGCAGCAGGCGTAAAGGTGTAATTGGTGGTTGCTGTTGGTACTAACGCTGGCGACCACGAACCGGTAAAGCCTTCAATACTGATGGTTGGTAACGAAAACGATGCTCCTGAGCAATAGGGCCCAACGGGAGCAAAACTTGGAGTTTGTGTTGCACCAACCGAAACTTGCAATGTGGTTGTCCCGGCGCATTGTCCAGCCGTTGGAGTAAACGTATAAGTGGTAGTTTGAGTATTATCCACTGCAGGCGACCACAAACCTGAAATTCCGTTGAGTGAAGTTGTTGGAAGGTTGATCGTTCCTCCGGCACAAATTGGAGCAATTGGATTAAATGTTGGAGTGATGATTGAATTCACCGTTACAAGAGAATTGGAAGCTAAGCTGGAACAGCCATTAAGGGTATAAATCACAGAATAGTTTGTAGTTGTTACTGGATTAACGGATATTGTTGGGGTAGTTTGTCCGGGTGACCAAGCGAAAGATCCTCCCGGAATGCTTGTACTTGTTGTTAATACAGTAGTTTGACCTGCACAAATGGTTGGGTTTTCCAAAATAGTAACCGTTGGAATTGGATTGATTGTTACCGACAAATTGGTTGTTGTAGCACATTGACCAGCCGCAGGCGTAAAGGTGTAATTGGTGGTTGCTGTTGGTACTAACGCTGGCGACCACGAACCGGTAAAGCCTTCAATACTTGAGGTTGGTAACGAAAACGATGCCCCTGAGCAATAGGGCCCAACGGGAGCAAAACTTGGAGTTTGTGGTGCACCAACAGAAACTTGCAAAGTGGTTGTCGTAGCGCATTGTCCAGCAGTTGGCGTAAAGGTATAGGTTGTGGTTTGTGTATTATCCACAGCAGGCGACCATGCTCCGTTGATTCCGTTGAGTGAAGTTGTTGGAAGGTTGATCGTTCCTCCGGCACAAATTGGAGCAATTGGATTAAATGTTGGAGTGATTGCAGCGGCAGAATTATTGATGGTAACCAAAATTGTATCCGTGCAATTAATGGAAGAACTAACGATGCAAGAATATGTCCCGGCGCACAAGTTAGTTGCGTTGGATGTATTTTGTCCAATGGGAGTAAAAGAAGAATTATACCAAGCATAGGTATAACCCGGTACAGATCCAGAAGCATTTACCGAAGCTTGTCCATTACAAAGACAATTACTGGCGTCAATGGAGCTAGTTAGCGTTGCAACTAATGGTCCAGCGCAGTTATAATTTAGTGAAGATATATAGGCTGAATTCGCAGCATTGTTGGGTAGTCCAGGAGTTTGGTTATTTGGCACAGTGCAAGTCCCCGCTATCCAATTGGATTGGTTCGATGGATTATTGTCAATTGTATTTGCGAAATAATAAACAGAATTTGTGGCAGATCCAGCAAAATAGATAATTGTATTCAGATTGTTATTTGCCCAACTAACTCCATGTGCTGGCGAGATTAAGTTTGTCGAATTATATACTTGAAAAGCATCTCCACCATTTGCCATTGATATAGGTCCCCATAAACCACCAGAATTCCATCCCGCACCCGGATAGTTAGAGGTTGTAGTTGTGGGAGATGTTGTTTGGTGTTCAAATAAAAAGGAAGATACAGGTAAGATTATTCTGCAATTTCCATCAACAATTGAAATATCATTTGCAGGCAAGGAAACATTTGGATCTAAATCATTATAAACTACAATTAAGGTTCCTATTGGAATGCATTGCCAAAACGGGTCGTTTTTAAAACGTACAGCTCCATTAGCAATTCCTACACCAGAGGTTGGTCCACCAGAAAAATAACCATTGTTGTCATCCAATATCCAACCACGAAGATCGAGGCAGTAGTTTGAGCAGTTATAGGAAGTCGTACCCGGAATTACTAATAATTCCACATATTCCTTTGATCCAGAAGGTCCTTGCGAAACTTCGTTTAAAATGAGAGATTGGCCAAAGAAATCGAATGAAAAAAATACGACAAACGTATAGCAAAATAAGAATTGTAGTTTCAATGTAGGTTAATTTTGTACAAATCTCCTAAATTAAAAGTAAGTAATCTTTATATTAACATTGTATTTGTGTTAAATCACCCAATCACCTTATATTCCAAGATAAAATTGATACAACGTTAGCAGAAGAGATAGGATTGAAATAACTAGTGCGATTTGAATTCGTTTGATGTATTTAGACTTCATTTTACAAAAATAATTTATAAAACTGAGGGTTTAATAGTGGACGAGAAAGTTCAATACTGGGTATTGTATTTCGTTCAAAATCATGAATAATGGTTTCAATAATTTGCTCAGTTTGATCCTGATAGGTTATTTGTATTGGCAGGGTGATTGTTAACCAATTTTGAATTGTTCTGTAATGTATTAAACTCAATTCATTCAAAACAGTAACACCTAGTTTTTTTAGGCTAATAGCGTTACAAAGTTGTTCATATTGACCAATCATCGGAATCACCATTAGTTTTTTACCCAGAAACAAAGCTTCTGCTGGTAATTCAAAACCTGCACCACATAAAATACCACTGCATTGTGCGAGGCTTTTTGTGAATTTTTCTGCATCAATAGGGAAAAAAGTAATATTGTCTACAGTGTAAATTTTCGTCGCATATTTAGAAAAAACATGCCATTCGATTTTGAAATTAGCCAATACCTTGGCAATTACATCATCATGATAAGCCGGAAGATAAACGGTATAATGCGGTTGATTACTTGTTTCAATTTGTCGAATCGATTTTCGAATTAAAGGTGTAAAAATAGTTTCATCATAGGAATTAAAGTGAAACCCATATTTTTTCTTTGTGGGGCAATAATGATTTAAAATATAATTACCAATTGGTTTAATAGCATCAGGTTTCGGCGACAAAGGGTGAGCCACTGCTGCCTGGTGACTTAATTCAACACAAGGAATATTTCGTGTTAGGGCTGCCCATGCACTTACCGGCTCAAAGTCTGAAATTACAAGGTCATATTGTGAAACGGGGAAATCTTTTATTTCTTTCAAAAATCGAATTGGATTTGCATTCATTACTGTTTTCAGTAAATCAACTTTTCCTGATTTAGAAGAAAGAAATGTTAATCCCAGTCGCTGGTAATTTATTTCGAATTTTGCATTTACTTGAGATTGATTACCACTCACTAAAATATCTACGTCTCCTATTTTTTTCAAATGAGGCACGATGTCCTCCGCGCGACTCAAGTGTCCATTGCCCGTTCCTTGAATACCATACAGTATTTTCATGCTCAATTGGAATTAATTAATTCATTAAGTAAATCGGAATAATTATAACTATCAACTAATGATTTATCCGTATTATTTTCATTTTGAATTGATGAATATTCTTTTTGATAATCAAAAATCCTCCATTTTTTGGCATTGTATTCAAGGCTAGTCATATTTTCAACCCAATCTCCTGAATTTAAATAGGTTACTTTATTTCCTCGTTCGTTGGAAAATTCTCTGATTTTTGGTTGGTGTATGTGTCCACAAATCACATAGGTATAATTATTTTCCATTGCAATTTCAGCGGCAGTTCCTTCAAAATCATTGACATACTTAATAATTCCCTTGACACTATCTTTCACTTTTTTAGATAAAGAAACGCGTCCTCTGCCGAATTTTAAACTAACCCAGTTAATAAAAGTATTGAGTAAAATCAATAAATCGTACCCTTTTCCGCCCAATTTGGCCAACCATTTTGAATGCTTCATGGTTGTATCAAAAACATCACCGTGGAAAATCCAAGCCTTTCCGGTTGGAAGAGTTAAAACAACTTTATTAACAATATGAAAATTGCCCAGCTTCAATCCTTTAAATTTACGAAGCATTTCGTCATGATTGCCGGTGACGTAATAAACAATAGTTCCTTCAGTTAAAAGTGACATAATTGCTTTTACAACACGCATGTGCGACTCTGGAAAATAGTGTTTGCTGAATTGCCATATATCGATAATGTCACCATTTAAAACCAATGTTTTGGGGTTTATCGATTCTAAATAACTCACTAATTCATTGGCTCTCGAACCATACGTCCCTAGATGTACATCTGAAACAACCACAATTTCAACATTTCTCTTTTTCATAGATCATGCGTTTGAACAAATTTGTGAAGTAAATTCCAGATGGTTTTTACCAAAGCTTTAACAAGACTTTATTTATTTACTAAGCGAATGTTAGTGATTTAATTGAATGTTATTTTTAATTTTATACAACCGTAAAAAATAATTGGTGAAAAAAGAATTTCGAGAAGCTTTAATTTCCCGAAATTTCATAATTATTTAATATCTTTTTTAGTTTTAAAATTGGAACAAATTGCATCTTTGTTTATGCACGCAGTTAATCGAGAATTAAGTTGGCTATCCTTCAATGAAAGGGTACTTCAGGAAGCAATGGATCCAACAGTTCCTTTGGTGGAGCGGATGCGATTTTTAGGGATTTATTCCAATAATATGGATGAGTTTTATCGGGTGCGGGTTGCGAATGTCCGTCGATTATCCGTTCTCAAAAAACAAAAAATACAAGGTTTTTCCGGATCAGCAACAGAACTTTATCAAGAAATAAGAAAGGAAGTTTTGCGTCAACAAAAGAAATTCGAGAAAGCGTTTGAGGAAATTTCAGAAGAATTTAAGAAGCACGCTATTTACTTCATGAATGAGAAAAACCTCTCAAAACAACATGAGATAGAATTGAATCAGTATTATCAGGATAAATTAAAACATTCTATTTTCCCCATAATACTTGATAAAAAAGGGTCGTTTCCAAAATTGAGAGATTATGCCATTTATTTGGCTATTAAAATTGTTGATCAAAAGAAAAAGGTGCGATATGCCCTGATTCAGGTTCCAGTTGATATCCCACGATATTATAAAATTACAGATGAAAAGGGGATTTATATACTATTGATTGATGATATTATTCGCCTACAACTGAAAGAAATTTTTGGAATTTTTTATCCGGTTGAAATAAGTGCTTACACCTTTAAATTTACCCGGGATGCTGAATTAGATTTGGATGATGATTTAAGTTTACCATTTATAGAAAAAATAGAAAAAAGCTTAAAAGATCGTAAAAAAGGTGACCCAGTTCGCTTTGTCTATGATGAAGAAATGCCTATTGATTTGCTCCAGTATTTGTTACACTCTCTCCATTTAAAAGAAGGTGTAAATACAATACCTGGTGGAAGGTATCATAACAACAAAGATTTAATATCGTTTCCGACTTTTGAAAATCCGGCATTTTTGTTTCCTTCGCAACCCCCATGTAAACACCCTGATTTAGAAAATAAAGGGGGCGTTATTCAAGCGGTTTTAAAAAAAGATATTTTATTGCATTTCCCGTATCAACGTTTCGATTATATCATCGACCTCCTGAGAGAAGCGGCTATTGATCCAAAAGTTCGTACAATTAAAATAAACATTTACCGAGTCGCAAAAAATTCAGATATAATGAATGCGCTACTTTCTGCGGTGTTTAATGGAAAAGAAGTAACGGTTGTTTTTGAGTTACAGGCACGGTTTGATGAAGAAAATAATTTATATTGGAGTAATCGATTGAAGGATTTTGGTGCTAAAGTAATTTATGGTGTTCCAAATTTAAAAGTACATTCCAAATTATTGCAAATCGAACGATTTAAAGATGGTAAGGAACAGCTTATTACTTATATCGGAACTGGAAATTTCAATGAGAAAACAGCACGAATTTATGTTGATTTGGGCTATTTAACGGTTAAGCCAGAAATTGCCAATGAAGTTAAAAAGGTGTTTCGATTACTGGAAAACAACCTCGAACGACCTGTTTTCCGAAATTTATTAGTTTCACCTTTTAATTCACGTCGAAAAATCATTCAGTATATTAATCAGGAAATTGCCCATTCAAAAAACGGCCTTAAAGGATCTATTCAGCTAAAAATTAATAATTTGACAGATAGTCAATTGATTGATAAATTTTATGAAGCCAGTCAAGCCGGTGTTAAAATAGAAATGATTATTCGGGGAATTTGTTGCCTGAAACCTGGTGTAAAAGGATTAAGTGAAAATATTACAGTTATTAGTATTGTAGATCGGTATCTGGAACACGCACGTTTTATGATTTTTAAAAACAATGAAAACCCCTTGTATATCTTAACAAGTGCCGATTTTATGGAACGCAATATCGACAGTAGAATTGAGGTTGGTGTTATTATAAAAGAACAGCATATTCAGTCTGAATTAGATAGAATTTTTCAATATCAATGGAAGGGAAGCGTGAAAGCGCGATTAATTTCCTCGGATTTGAAAAATAGATTTAGAAAAAGAAATTTACCTCCATTTCATGCACAGTTAGAACTCTATAAATCCTATTGTCAATAAAGGATTTTTAATGAAAAACTAAAATTCTTTTCTTCTTAATTTTTATAATCAAAAAAGGCTGTCTCTCAGAGACAGCCTTTTTCATTTAGGACTTAATTTCTATTGTTTTGTAATACGTTGGATGTAGTTTAATTCAGAATTAAATACATGCATCAAATATGCCCCATTCGAAAAATTACTTAAATCTAAACTTGTTTTTTCTGAGTTTAAATCTAACTGACCTTCAGCAATGATTTTTCCCTCAACAGTACGCAAGACATATTGCAATGGTTGATTTGTTTTATTTAAAACAACAACAGTTGATTGAGTTGGATTGGGATAAATAGATATTCCATTGTTATGCTCATCGATGTTAACACAAGGATCAGAAATTACCGAAACAGAATCTGTTGCTTGACACCCATTTTGAGCAGTTGTGGTAACAGAATAAATTCCACCAACGGTAACTGTTGTAAATGGAGTTGCTGCTCCCGTACTCCACAAAACTTGAGCTCCATTACCTGTTGCATTTAACGTAACAGGGAATTCATTTGCACAAACAGTAATGTCTTGTCCTGCATTGACATTCGGAGATGTTAATACTTGAACTTGAACTGCATCAGAGGATTCACATCCATTTGCGTTGATAACCGAAACTGAATATAATCCAGCTTGTACAACTTGAATTTGTTGCGTTGTTTGACCGTTTGACCACAAGTAACTTAATTGATTTCCCGTTGATTGAACAGATAATATTGTCGGTAATTGATTCGAACAAACTGATTGATTTCCTCCTAAATCAGCTCCTGGTAATTGATTAACGGTAAATTGTAGCGTATCAACTTTTGAACATCCAAAAACATCTGTTGCTGTGACAATGTACAATCCTGAGTTACTTGCACTAATTGTTTGTCCCAATTCTCCCGTGTTCCATCCGAATGTCAAACCAGCTTGATTGCTAGATGCATTTATGTTGTATGGTACTTGGTTTGCGCAAAGTTCTATATCATTCCCCAGATTTACTTGAGGATTTGGAAGAATTGTTACGGTTACCTGATCAGTATTTGAACAACCATTTGTCGTTCCTGTTGCAGTGAATGTTTGAGTAGAAAACGGAACGAACGCAATACCATTCAATACATTGTTATCCCATGTAATCGTTTGTGCGCCGCTTCCCGTTAAGATTATTTGTTCTCCTTGACAAATTGTTTGATCTAATCCAGCATTAATTTGGGGTAAAGTAGCAACTGTAATTAATACATTATCTGTATTCGAACAACCATTTTGATCAACACCTGTTAAGGTGAAAACCTGCGTTGCTTGAGGTGAAAACGATATTCCATTGAGAATTCCATTTGACCATGATAAATTTTGAGCTCCTGATCCAGTTAAGGTAACCGTTGAGCCTTGACAAACAAATTGATCGTTACCACCTGAAACTGCTGGTAAATTATTGACCGTAACTGTTACTTGAGCCGTATTACTACAACCATCGTTATTAGTTCCGGTAACAGTGTAGGTTTGAGTTGTAACAGGAATGAAGTTAATCGCATTTTGAACTCCATTATTCCAACTATAAGTAGAAGCTCCTGATCCACTTAATGTTACAAGAGAACCGGCACAAACCACTTGATTTGATCCAGCAGAAACAGTTGGGTTACTTAAAGCGGTTACTGAAATACCATCTGTATTTGAACAACCATTTGCGTCTGTTCCAGTTACTGAAAAATTTGCAGATTGAGTAAAAGCAAAACTTTGTCCATTCTGGATGTTATTTGTCCATGCATACGAAACACCTCCAGTTGCTGTTAGTGTAATTTGTTGATTCAAACATGCTGAAAAATCAACACCAGCATTAATTGTAGGTAGAGCGTTAACTGTTACTAGAACTGTGTCTTTTTTCGAACAACCAGTTGCGATATCCGTTCCGGTTACAATATAATTTGATGTTCCGCCTGAAGTAGGGGTGTTTAGAATTAAATTGGCAGTACTCACACCATTATTCCATACATAATTAGTTGCTCCACTTGCCGTTAATGTAACAGTTGTCCCACCGCAAACCGTTTGATTTAAACCCGCTGAAACGTTCGGAGCAGCAACTGAAGTAACGATAGAAACCGCTGTTGTATCAATACATCCAAGGGTTGAATTTGTTAATTTAACCGAATAATTTCCAATCTGATTTACTTGAAGGGTATTGTTTGCTGCATTCGTAATGGCAGATCCATTCAATAACCATTGATATGAAACACCAGAAACGTTCGTAACAGATAATGAAGTTGATTGTCCAGGACAAAGACTTAAATCATTTGACGTAATAGAACCACCAGATAAATCAACACATGTATTTATTTGATAGATTGATAAAGTTGAACTTACCTCATTTGCGAGAATCAATAGTGCTTTGTTATTTGGAGAATCTGCTGCTGAAATAAAGATAATTCCTTCGGCGCCTAAATCAGGACCGCTTACTGTTGTTGAACGATTGTTTGCATATCCTACAAAAACCGGAGAAGTTGGAACATCAACATTGAACATCATCGCACCACCAATTCTTTCTAATCCAACAAATGCATAAGTTGAACCATTAATAGAAGCAACCGTAACCCCTTCTGGTTCTGGTCCTTTATCATCACTTCTGTTTTTTTGAGCAGGTACTCCAACTGTATTGGATGCATTAAAAATAGCACCGAAAGTGGAACTATTAGCGGTGATTTGCTCAATTAAATCTTTTGAATCATAAACCAACGCTCCAGTTAGAGGATTCCAAATAGAGAATGATCTACCTCCCATTACGTGCAATTCATCATAATCTCCGTCTCCATCGGTATCTCCAGAATATTTCAAAGCACTCAATCTACCGAGAAACTTATTGTTTCGCAAAATTGATTGATCCGGAAATGCTGTCGCATCTAAACTATTAAAGGTTGTTGAGGAAATACGATTCGCATCAATTACGGAACCAAATTCTCTAGAGTCTCCTTCGTTTGCAGTGAATAGCAAACCTTGACCTCCAATCGTTTTAAAAGTCATGGCATCAGGCATGTATGCACCCTTGATAGGCAAGTTTCCAGTAATCAGTACTGCACCACTTTGATCTGATGCATCCATGGCATTTCCAGAACCAGCAGAATAGGATGAGTAGCCTAATGCTGTTAAAGAGGTAATTGCATTTGTTGCCAAATCGATTGTTACCAATGCATTATTCTCTTGAAGTGTCACATATGCTTTCGTATTATCATCAGATATCGCAATATACTCAGGCTCAAAATCCTGCGCAACAGAAGCAGAAGTTGAGAACACTCTAATTCCTTGAGCGCGAAGCGTTGCTTCTTGTCCATTATAGGTTGTAAATCCAACATTGGTTACATTGGCATTCGTCAATGAAGCGTAACCTGGGGTTAAATCTATTATTGAAACAGATCCAACAGGATCATTCGCATAAGTAGCATCAGGTTCACCTTCGTTTGCTGTTAAAATTTTTGTGTACGTTTTATTAAATGTAATCATATCAGGCATTGCACCAACTTCCACTTGATTGATGTAAACTCCATTGGCATCAAAGAAAACAACTTTTCCATTATTTTGAGCTGGAACCGCTTCAATTGCGCAAGCAACCACTCCATTGTAGGCCACGACTGAATTAATTCCTCCATAGGCCGCTAAATTTATTGATGTGATTGCAACTGGTGCAGCAGGGTTAGCAAAATTTACAATATCCAATTTTCCTGCAATGCTATTCGCTATATAAAGACGATCAACAGAAGGGTCAAAAGCAACAATTTCAGCTGAGTTTGTACCAGAAGCTCCATTAGAATAGGATGTCAATAAACTTAGATTTAACTCGTTGGTTGCAACTGGAGCTACGTAATCGTTATCTTTAATAAATACAATTTGATAATTGTCCGTTGCTGAAATCAATACATTTGCACCACCACTAATTTTAACGATAATTCGCTCTGCTTTTTCAGCTATTGCATCGTCAACAATTACAATTGGAAGATTCGTAACACCATTTGTGTTGGCTGGAATTGTCAATGTATTAGTCCACGTGTAATCCACATTGTCTGTTGCGTCTGAATAAACAGAAAGGCTAAAAGTTAAGTTAACAGGGGCTGAATTAGCATTCGATACGGTAATAGGTACATTTATAGAACCAATACTTTCGTTGTATTGAGCGAAATTACTTGCCGCTGCAATCGAAACATTTGCCCTGCCTTGAATCGAAACATTATCAAATCTCCAAGTTCCTGCTGTTGCAATAGATGTTGGCGTTGCAGTTTGGCGGAACTCTGTGGTAGATTGATAATAAGCAGCTAGAATTCGAACTCCAAAATTTGCATTGTTATTTGCACCAGTAATTGCAGAAAAATCGGCTGAAATTCTTCTGTACTGATCACCTACTCCATTATTTTGAAAGCGACCATTATCGATGGATCCATTACAAAAAGTAGTATTTGCTGTTGTCATCGTAAAATTAGTCCATGTCGTTCCGTCTAAAGTGTATTGCAAACGAACGGTATTCGTTGCCGTATTGGACCATCGTTGATCCCACGTAAAAAGAATGTTTTGACTTCCAACTGTTGACGCATTGTATTGCACTCCACTGCTTTCATTCGATGCACCTGGATTTGCTGTAAACGACCAGGCACCGGGATTTGTTCCATTTTGCGCGCCACAACCATTATTTAGAATAGGGTCCATTCCAGTAGCAGCTGTAACTACAACTAATGAACCAATCACTTGAGAGCTTCCTGTGCCTAGGTCAGCAACTGGAGCTGCAGGAGCACCCGTAATTGTATTATAATTCCATAAGGCAATGGTGTTTTGAGTATAACCATAGAAGGTTATCGCAAAAGAAGAAAGTAATAAAAGTAAAGTTTTCATCATTATATAAATTTGATACAAAGCAAATCATAGCGTGTCAATCAGATGTTTTCGATTTATGAAAGAAATATTTATCTTAAATTAATTCATTGTTAATTAGGTTTATAGAACATTAATATGAAAAATTATAAATGCTAAATCGATAGGTTAATCTTTTTTTAACTTTACCAAAACATTAATTACAATTTATGGCAAACCAAAAAAAAATCTTCGTTTTAGACACATCAGTGTTGCTTCATGACCATGAATCCATTACAAATTTTGAGGAGAATTATGTTGCAATTCCGATAACAGTATTGGAAGAATTAGATAAGTTTAAATTGGGAAATGATACGAAAAATTTTTCCGCACGCGAGGTTATTCGCTTAATTGATAAGTTATCTACAACTAATCTTCTTCAAGAATGGATTAGTTTAGGGATGAAAAAAGGGAAGTTTAAAATAATTATGGATTATCATCCTGAAAATCTCAATGCGGAACAAATTTATTCGTCACAAAAAAATGATCATAAAATAATAAATGCCGCATTAGTATTGCAAGAACAAGAGCCTAAAAAAAAGGTTGTTTTAGTTACCAAGGATATTAATTTAAGAATTAAAGCAAAGGCAATAGGGGTAATTGCTGAAGATTATCAAACTGGTAAAGTGAATTTGAAGGAAATAACCTCCTCAAGTGCCCAGACAATTGATCTAATTGATGCTGATGTAATTCGAGAAATTTTCTTAAAAGGCTCCATTTTAGAAAATGGAATTTTAGGCAAAAGGAAAAAAACGAATGCCTATTACATTTTGAAAAATGGAAAAAATTCTTGTTTGTGTTTCTATGACCAATCTATGGATGAAATCGTTCGCATTGAAAAAGAGTATGTTTATGGGATTAAACCTAAAAATGCTGAACAAGCCTTTGCTTTTCATGCCCTGTTAGATCCAAAGATTAAATTAGTTGCCTTACAAGGAGTTGCGGGCACAGGTAAAACGTTGTTGGCGCTGGCAGCTTCGCTGGAACAGATGAAAAATTTCAATCAGATCATTTTAGCAAGGCCAATTGTTCCATTATCCAATAAGGACATAGGTTTTTTACCCGGCGATGCCAATGATAAAATTGGTCCATATATGGAGCCTTTGTGGGATAACTTAAAATTTATAAAAGCCCAATTTGGTCCCAATGAAAAGAAATTGAAAGTCATTACGGAGATGGAACAATCTGGGTCTATTATTATTACTCCATTAGCTTTTATTCGTGGACGAAGCCTTTCGAATATTTTGTTTATTGTTGACGAAGCCCAAAATTTAACTCCGCATGAAGTGAAAACGATTATCACCCGTGCCGGTGAAAACACCAAAATCATTTTTACCGGTGATGTACAACAAATAGACACTCCTTATTTGGATGAGAATTCAAATGGATTAGCTTATCTTGTTGATCGTTTATCAGGACAAGATTTGTTTTGTCATGTTATGTTGGAAAAGGGTGAACGCTCAGAATTAGCTAACTTAGCGAATCAATTATTGTAAAATATGAAGTTTGGGGCGATAGATATAGGGACAAATGCAGCTCGGCTTTTGGTGGGTGAGGTTTGTCAAGAACAAAATCATTTCTATGTTAAGAAAATATCCTATACACGCATTCCTTTGCGTTTGGGTGAGGATGTTTTTGACTTGGGGAAAATCTCAAAGGAAAAATATAAAAACACCCTAGATACCATAAAATCCTTCAAATTAATTGCAGGAATTTTTAATGTCGAAAAACTAAGAGCTGTTGCCACCTCTGCCATGCGCGAATCAAAAAATGCTGATAAAATAATTCAGAAAATCAAAAATAAAACGCATGTTGAAATTGAAGTGATTTCAGGTCAAGAGGAAGCTGATCTAATTTTCGGAACATTTTTATTACTCGATTTTGATAAGTTAAACCCATTTATCGTGGTTGATGTTGGAGGCGGGAGTACGGAGATTAGTATTTTTGAATCAGGACAAAAAATAGCCTCCCAATCATTTGAAATAGGGACAATACGTATTCTAAAAAATAAGGTAGCAGAAGGGATCTGGCAAGAAATGGGTCAATGGCTTGAGCAAAATATGGATAAATCAATTCCTCATCAACTTTTTGGAACGGGTGGAAATATTAATAAAATTCACAAGATTATTGGTTTGAAAGACAATCAGCCTGTTGAACTAAAAAAAATGAAATCACTATACGATTCCATTCGGAAATTATCTGTTGAAGAGCGTATGGATAAGTTTCATTTAAAACCTGATCGAGCCGATGTCATTGTTCCCGCTCTTGAAATTTATTTATTCTTGATGCAAAAATTAGAGAACAATAAAATTTCAGTTCCGAAAATTGGGTTGTCAGATGGTATGATCTATAAAATGTTTACAGACTCAAATTAATCTTTAATCTTTGTGATTTTCCATCCCGTTGGGCTGACAACATTTGGGTAGTTTTAAAACATCTTCTTGTTTCGCTTTTACTTCATCTGCGTCGTAACCAATGGCGGCAATCGTTTCTTTGATTTTTTGAAGTGAAATTTTCATTACCGAATACTTAACAGTTACTTTTTTGGTCTCCATATCCAATTCAGCGAACTTAATCCCTTTTGTGTAGTTCAATTTACCTTCAATTCGTTCCTTGCAATCGTTGCATTGAGCAGAAGTCTGAATTACGCTCGTTTCTGCTTTTTGACTAAATGAAATTCCGTAAATAAAGAAAATCACAAGAGATAAAAGATACTTTTTCATAGTTTAATTTTTAGTTTCAACTTTCAACTTTATTTTTTCTGTTTGATTGAATACCTCAATCCTGCATAAATATTAACTCCCATGACGGGCCCCCAAATAGTTGTAGCGTCAAATTTTGAACCAAATGGATTTTGTGCATCAATGATTGGATTCTTCTGTTTAAAATTAGTCAAATTTTCTCCTCCAATATAAAAATCCCATTGTTTTAATATATGTGTGATTTGCCCGTTGAGCATTGGATATACTTCGCTTGTTTGGTCAAATAATTGATTGCTCGGATTATTCGGGTCGTCCTGCACGGGTAAACGCGAAATACCATAAACAGTACAGGTTAAATCATACTCCCAGCGCTTATTTCTGCTGAAAAAAGCAAGGTTTACAAAACCGCGATGTTTTGGAATCATTACTTGCTGACGCATTTGTCCACCATACTGAGCCTTGACATCCAAGTATTTGTATGCTACTCGAATATCGAAATTTTTTAGCGGTGAAACACTTAACTCGGATTGAAAACTGTTTGAAAAAGAGCCATTTTTTAAATTGGTAAATACAATGGCATTTACGGACTCGTCTCTATCAACAATTAGTTGATTTTCAAACCATGTTCGGTACAAATCTACCGTTAAACTTCCCTTTTGATTGAATAATTTGAATTCTTGAACAACCGAACCACCAATGTTCCACGAAATTTCCGGTTTTATTTCATTAGGTGCAATCCATTGTTTGGAATTAGCTAGCAACGAAACATTGTCGATGATGTAATTGGGAACTCTCCATCCTTTACCGGCTGTGAATCGTAAATCTGTTTTTTCGTGAGCAATATATTTAGAATGCAATCTTGGTGAAAATTGACTGCCATAAAGTGAGTGGTAATCATATCGTGCACCGAGAACACTTGATAATCTTGAATTTGTGTAGGTGTATTCGGTGAAAATACCAGGAACAATTTCTTTTCTATTCTGCATCAAGGATTCAGCGGATTGACTAATATCTAATACTACCAAGCTAGCCCCAGTTTTTATTTTGTGATCCAACGTTCCGATGTAATCATCGTAAATCACATTAATATATCCTCTTTTTTCGACTCCTGAAAAATTTCGAATACCAAAAGAACCATTAATTTCTTGATACTTAACATTGTAAACAATTCCCAAGGATTGATTCGTTCGCTTGCCGAAAAAACCTGTTTTTAGAAAGGCATCAATGTGTTTAGAATTAAGCAAGACACCATATTTAAAGTCTTGCGGATTGGGTTCCAGTTGCATTCCCCGCACAAAACCGATTTGACCACCCACTTTTCGATCCTGGTATGCATTGAACCCAAATTGAGCCTCCATTTTTGTGCCTTGATAGGCCCATCGATTCATGAAAGCAATATTATCACCGGTTGGTAAATCTTTGAAATCATCCATGTTGTGGTCAATTTGTCCATATACCGAAGAGGCGTGAGCAAGCCATCCCGTGCTCCATTTTTTGGAAAGTTTATATCCTGCGTTAGCGTTGAGCTCTGATCTTCCGAAAATGTTTTGATAAACATTCAGATAGATTTTTTCCATTTCTAATGGCTTTTTAATTTCAAGATTCACAAGCCCAGCCATGGATTCGTAGCCGTTCACCACATTCCCTGTTCCTTTTGTAATTTGAATGGATTCGATCCATGTTCCGGAAATGGATTGCAAACCGAATGAGCTCTCCAAGCCCCGCAAATAAGGGATATTCTCCATTTGTATCTGCGTGTAAACTCCATCCAGTCCCATCATCTGAATTTTTTTTGCCCCTGAAACCGCATCTGTGATATTTACATCGACCGAAGCATTGGTTTGAAAAGATTCTGAAAGGTTGCAACAGGCTGCTTTGCGCAATTCGGCGGTAGTCAATTCTTCCACATGCAAGGTTTTCATTTTGGAAATACTACTTGATTTTCTTCGCGAAGAAATAATAAACTCCGGCAAAGCTCGCATGGAATAAAGTATAACCGAAATAGCTGCAAATCGATCTGCTTTAGTGACAATGATTGTATCGTTGTAAAAACCATTGGCTGAAAAAATCAAGGTGTCCGGAAGCGCTTTGGGTAAACTTAGCTCGAACGTTCCATCTTCCTTAGATAGCGTTCCTGTTTTGGCGTTTTTCAGCCTTATTTTTGCATTGTAAATTGGTTTTTTTTCGTTTTCATCTTCTCCTTGAATCAATCCGTGTAGTTGACCAAAAGAGTTTTGAATAGTTAGAAGTAGTAAAAAACCTAAAACTAATGTTTTACATAAAAAATTCATAAAATGTTGATTTCGTGAAACAAACTAGTTAACTAGAAATGGGTTCACTACAATCAAATTATGAGTACTTGTTTTTTTAATAAGATTTCTCTTCCGCAAAGTTTTGGAGGTGGATCAGAATTGCTGGATTGAAGGGTTTGCTTCTCAGAAGGAACTACTTTTTTATCAAAGGAAAAAGATCGATTTTCGGGAATTACGAATGATTGAAACGAGAAGTCTTTCCAAAAAGAGACATAATCAACTTTTAGTTTAAAAACTTCGGTTTCATCGTTACAGCAATCTTTCTTATCCTTTTCTTCTTTCTCTTTTTTACAACAAGGAGGTAGGTCCGAAATTTCTTCTTTTTCACAATGATCATTTAGTGGCAGAAAATAAGAAGTGAATTGTCCTTCCTTTTGACAAGAATGCGTAAAGACAGGAACTCCAATTGTGCCAACAAATAGAAGTGAAATGAAAAAAATAAGTTGTGTAGACCGAATCACAATTCAAATGTAAATGAAATTCTGAAATATGTTTGATTTATTTTGTTAAAATGATGTTCTCATTTTGCCATTTTGACACTGTGCGCTAGTGAGGAATAATAGGACTATCTTTATTTATATACAAAAAAAACGAATTTAACAGATTACTATTATTCAAGTAAGAAGTATCGGCTTTTTACATCTAGCTGCAAGTGGTCGAGCTTTTCTCGTCACTAGTTTTCTAATTATTTCCTATATATCATATTGTACATATCAAACCCTTCCGCCCAATAGTTCTTCTTAACTTCAAGTAGTTCAAAGCCTTGTTTCAGGTAAAATTTATACGCTACTTGCGAAGTTCTAACAATAATTTTCTGTATTCCGTTTATAGAATTTAGTTTTTCTATGCGATGCTTCAATAGTTTCGTGCCCAAAGATTTTCCTTGAAAGTCCGGGTGAAATATGTCCCAACTAATTTTCCCTATAGTATTATTGTCCATAAAGTTAATCCCACCACATCCCACAATTTTTTGGTCATTTAGTAAAACATAATAAAGTTCTATTTCCGTTTCCAAATATTTGATGAAGTAATCTTCCTCCTCAACCGCAAAATATTCAGGTGTATTTAACCTTATTAAGTTTATAACTTCATTTTTGTCCTTCGCCTCGTATTCTCGTATTGAAATTAATTTTGTCATTTTAATTTTCCATTTGTTGGATAGTTTTATTTCGTTCAGGCCAGCCCCTTGACTAACCCTTTGATTCTTTCTTCCGCTTCAGGGAAACATTGGCTGTAATCACTCCAAATAGAACAACAAACATGGAGACTATTTGCCAAACAGTTAATCGTTCACCAAACGCAAACCCGATTACAACTGCTACAATAGGGATGAAATAGGTTACTGAACTTGCGAATAAAGTGGAAGAAAAGGCAATGATACGATTGAAAACTAGTACTGCTAATGCCGTCCCGACCACGGATAAAATGAAAATGTAGAAAATTCCTTTGGATGCTAACGGATTCGTTTGAAAAGTATGGAGTGTATCCGTTATAAAAAAACCACTAATCGCAAACGGTAAAAGTATAAAAAAGGCTAAGGATGTGATTTCGTAAGAACTAAAATCAGACAATTTGTGTTTTATGGTATTTAGGCTAATTGCATATAAAAGCGTTGCTAATACAATTGCTAAGATATGTTCCCAGTCTCCATTTAATGAAGCGTTTTTACCGCTCAAAACTAATGCAACAATTCCAATGGTTCCGATAAATGTTCCGATCAGTTGTTTGTTTGTCAATTTCGTTTTGAATACGAAAAACCCAATAATGATGGTGAAAATTGGAGTGAAGCTATTGAGCATTCCTGCCAGTCCTGAAGATATTCCAGTTTCCGCGTAGGTGAATAAGAACGCAGGAATGAAATTTCCGCAAAACCCTACCATGGCTAAGGGAATGATATTCTTAGCACTAATTATTTTTAATTTGGTAAAGGAAATTGGCAAAAGAATCAATGCCGCAATTAACATACGTAAAGAACCAACTTGTTCAGAAGAGAAAATTGCTGTGCCGTCGTCTGCGAACATTCCTTTTTTCATTAAGATAAATGAACTCCCCCAGATGCAGGCTAGTAAAATAAGTAATAACCAACTAATTGTTTGTTTGGACATTGTTTGAATTGTGCTCAAAAGTAGGGATTATAATTTTTTGGAAAGATTAATTTTATAACTTTAATAGAAACTGATTAAATTGGTCAAAAAGTTATGCGATTCATTCAACTGGTTGTTTTTTTACTTTGTTGTTATTCTTGCTCCGAATCGCAAGGAAGTTCTAATCATGCCCAAACACGTTCCAGAGAAAAAAAATCTCGTGAATTAAAGGTTGGCGATGTGGTGGATTCCTTGAACGGTGTTTATGTTTTTTACAACGGAAGTGTTAGTCATGTAAGTGAACGCCACTTGTCGAAAGACGGATACAATCTTGGACTAAAATACCAATGTGTCGAGTTTGTAAAACGCTATTATTACCAACATCTAAAGCATAAAATGCCAGATAGCTATGGACATGCACGCGAATTTTATAGCGCTAAATTCAAGGATGGGGAAGTAAATACCAAGCGTAATTTGGTGCAATTTAAAAATGGTACGTCATCCAAACCGAAAGTGAAAGATTTAATCGTTTTTGATGGACATGAATATAATCCATACGGCCATGTTGCCATAATATCAGAGGTAGGTGATGATTACATCCAAATTATTCAGCAAAATCCGGGTCCAAGTGCACCTTCCAGAGATCGTTTTGATTTGAACTTAGAAGGTGGGAAATGGTATGTTTCTGATGATTTAACGTTAGGTTGGTTGCGTAAAAGAGATTAATTTTTCTTTTTGCTCCACTCTTCGATAGAAGTTTTGTTTTGCTTCACATAATTCATGTCGCCATCTTTTTCAGCTGCTTCCATAGATCTTTTTGCCGTTTCAATGGCTTTTTTGTAATCACCATTTTCAGCTTGTAGTTGAGCTAACAAACGAGTCATCCAATAAGCTGATTCGCCACGTAATTCAACCGCTTTTGTTGACCATTCCATTGCCTGCTTCATATCTAACTTTTCGGAAAAGTAAAATGAAGCTGATTGATGATAGTCATTAGCCGTTGGACCAGCCATTGTTTTTTTGATACTTGCTAACACCTTGTCTTTTGTATTTATACTGAAAGGAATAGATACTTTAGTTTTATCCCAAGTCATGCATATTTCAGCAGAACTATTTTTCATTTTATCAAATCCAACAGTGAAGTTCTCTACTAACTCATTGACAGGACTAACAATACCGGTTGTTTTTAATGCTACTTTACTATCGTCCCATTTTTCAGGTGTTCCCCAATTCGAATAATCAGTATAGAAAATTACATCCCACGATTTTAGATTGGGAATAGTGAAAATCGCATAGGTACCCGCTTTCAGTGTGTCTTTTCCAAAGATTAAAGCGTCTGAAGTAGTAATTTTTGCATTTTCATTTGCTCCAGTTCTCCATATTTCGCCAAAAGGTACAACGTCTCCAAAAATAGTTCTATCGTTTTTTGCTGGTCGGTAATAACTTATTGATATATCAGCTAGTCCAACTTTTTGTTCAACTTTACCTAATGGACTTGCACGAGGTGTAGTAATTTGACTCATAGCGATAGACGATCCAAGAAGTGCGAAAAGCAAAATAATTTTTTTCATAATTCGTAATATTTTAATGCAAAAGAAACAAAAAAACCGCTCACATTGTTGCAAGCGGTTTAAAAAAATAGTAAATCTAACTTAGTGAGATGCTAAATAATTAGCTACACCCTCAAAAGAAGGCTTCATTGCTGCATCTCCTTTGTGCCAGTTTGCCGGACAAACCTCACCATTTTCTTCAAAATATTGTAAAGCATCAACCATTCTTAATGCTTCGTCAACATTTCTACCTAATGGAAAAAAGTTAACCAATTGGTGCATAACAATACCTTCCTTATTAATTAAATACAAACCGCGGTATGCGATCATTGGTCCAGATGCCGTTAAAGCACCATCCATGTCGTACTCATATTCTCCAGCAAGTACACCAAAAGCTTCTGAAATTGTTTTGGAAGTATCTGCTACAATTGGATATTTTACTCCCTCAATTCCACCTTTGTTTTTTGGAACTTGTAACCATCCCCAATGTGATTCTTCTGTATCTGTTGAACAAGCAACAACTTTAACTCCTCTTGATTCGAATGCGTCTAATTCAGCCTGAAAAGCATGTAATTCAGATGGACAAACGAATGTGAAATCTTTTGGGTAGAAAAAGAAAATCACATGATTTTTTCCTAAATATTGATCTAGCGAGAAGTCATTAACGATTTCACCGCCATTTACTACTGCTGCAGCCTTGAAAGAAGGGGCCTTTTTTCCAACTAATGTTGCCATTTTACTCTTTGTTTTTATAGTTAATATTTGTTTTACTTGTTCGGGTACAAAATTACGTTTTTCTAAGTAAGATTGGTTTTCATTTTCATTTTTCATTCAATTTGATGTAACCATGATGAAAACATCCAATTTGTTTTTTCTTTCTCCCGGATTAAATCCGACATCAAAGCGCTTGAACCTTCGTCTTGATGTGTTTCAGAAAGCTTTAAAATTTCTCTTTCAACAATTAAAAGTTGTTTTTGTGCGGTAAATACATATTCAATTCCTCTATTTCCGTCTGAAATTATGTCATTCTCAGCTATTATACTGTGAATTAAATAATCACTGAATTTACTTAATGGCGTTTCATTGAGTGTTAAAATTCGTTCAGCAATTTCATCAATGATAACTTGGGTTCTTGTATAAAGTTCTTCATATTTGACATGCAACTCAAAGAATTTTTCACCCTTAATGTTCCAATGAAGTGATCGTAAGTTTTGATAATGTATTTCGTAACTGGCTAGTAATTGGTTGATTTTTGCCACGTAGGAATGCGTAAGTTTCATAATAAGTTGTTGTTTAATAGTTTTCAAATGTAAATCCAAAGGTTCTATAAGAATTATCAATATTATTTATATTTACATCAAATAAATTTATATGATTTCAATTCAACAAATGCAATATTTAATTGCACTAAGTGAGGAGCAGCATTTTCAAAAAGCGAGTAAACGTTGTTTTGTAACGCAACCTACACTTTCTATGCAAGTCAAAAAAGCTGAGGAAGTTTTGGGATATTCTATATTTGATAGAGGCACAAATCCAATTGAATTAACATCCTTTGGAAAGGAATTGATATTAATTTGTAGAGAAGTTTTACATGAATTCGATAAAATTGATATTGCTAGGCAAAAAATGACGGGCAATTACAAAGAGCATTTGCGCCTCGGAATTATCCCAACAATTTCCGCTTACTTGATCCCTCAATTGTTTCCAATTTGGAAGGGGATTATGGAAAACGTCCAGGTTGAGATTCAGGAAATGAAGACTTCTGAACTGTTAGAATCCCTTGAAAGTAAAGCGATAGATTTGGCTATTTTAGCAGGTCCGGTAGTAAACCCAAAATGGAGAACGATTCCACTATTTACAGAGGAAATTAAAGCCTATATTCCAGATTTTAAGTCTAGTCAATTGACCACTGATTTTTTAAATGAACAACATCCATGGTTATTGAATAAAGGCAATTGTTTGCGTACTCAAATGATGCAGTTTTGTACTATTTCCAAAGAGATGGAATTTGATAAATGGAATTATCAAGGTGGGAATATAGATATGCTTATGAAAATGGTTGATTTAAATGGTGGTTATACCCTTGTGCCTGCAAATTATCAACTTACGTTCGATCAGCATAAAAATTTACATAGTATATATGCAAAATCGATCAATCAATCTCCTGCTCGAGAAATAATTGCACTTCTTCCTAAAAGGTCGACAAAGTTTGACTCAATAGAGCTACTCATTCGACAAATCCAACATCAATATCCCTCAGTGGAAGACTCAAATAAATTTCAATTATTGGGGTGGGAATAGTGAATATATTGTTCAAAAGTTGTGGCGTACTATTATTTAAATTATTTTTATAAAAAATTTATAGTTGTGAAAAATAAAATTAAAATTATTCTACTCTGCATTTTAGTGATTTCAATTTCAGCGGTTACTAGCGGATATCTTTATACAAAGGAAAAGGTAGCGCAGTTAGGTGAATCAGCAGGTTCAACTGCATTTTACAATGGTCCATTAAATTTGGTGGATATGTTGCAGTCCAATTTATATTTGGTGGATAGCGATAAATTGGAGTATGACGCCAACTATAATTTAATTAGAAATGGGTGGAGGGATCTTTTAGCGGCGGATCCAACATTAGCTTATTTTGGATTTGATCTTTATTCTAAAACATTTGTGGAGAATTTCAGAATTGGTTTTGAAAACAGTAAAAAGGATGCGATTTCCTCTAAGCTTAAGTATCCAACTGATGGTAGTCAATATGAAATTGAAAGAATGCTCTCCTTGAATGCTGATGATATTCTTAGAATGAGTATTGCAAATATTCGAAATTATCAAATTTTAATTGATGATTTATTAAAATTAGATGATGTGAAACTAAACACGTTTATTAGTTCTCTTTCCAATGACCCATGTTGCTCAAGCAACGAGAATCCGCAGGAGTCAAAAGAACTAAAAAAATGGCTAATAACAAATGGACACATAAAAAATGTTCAAGAAGCTATTAATCCGGGAATACCATTTTACATGAGTTATCCAACAGACTTATTGCTATTAACCAGACGGGTTTCAATGAACTATCCAAATTGGACAAATAGACGTGCATTGCAAGAAATGAAGAAGTTTTCTACCCATGTTCAAAATAATATTGATTTAAGATAGAATAATGAACAAGGTCAATACAATTGGCTATTAGCACTATTCTTGGAAGGATTTAAAAAAGATAAACTATCTCGTGGATTTCAAGCCTGAATGAATTTTATATTTTTTTCATTTCAAAGGGAAAGAAATACAGTGTTTCACTACTTTTTCAGTACATTTGCCATTCATTTTTATTCAAATAATCAATGAAAAAAATTCAAATGGTTGATTTAGTCTCGCAATATGAGAAAATCAAACCTGCAATTGATTCCGCAATAATGGATGTTATTCAAAATGCAAACTTTATTAATGGTTCTGAAGTAACAGCTTTTCAAGAGGATTTGAAAGAATATCTTTCTGTGAAACATGTGATTCCATGCGCAAACGGTACTGATGCACTACAAATTGCGATGATGGCATTGGATTTAAAACCAGGAGATGAGGTAATTACGCCTTCATTTACCTATATTGCTACAACAGAAGTCATTGCTTTGTTGGGGTTAAAGCCAGTTTTTGTTGAAGTGAACAAAGATACTTTTTGCGTGGATGCTGCATCAATTGAAGCCGCAATCACACCTAAAACAAAAGCAATTGTTCCAGTACATTTATATGGACAAGCGGCTGATATGAATGCAATCATGGATATTGCTAAGAAATATAATTTGTTTGTAATTGAAGATAATGCCCAAGCAATTGGCTCTGATTATCATTTAACGGATGGAACTGTTGTTAAAACTGGAACTATCGGAGATATTGGATGCACCTCATTTTTTCCTTCTAAAAACTTAGGGTGCTACGGTGATGGTGGAGCGATATTTACAAACAATGATGAACTAGCCCTAAAGTTGAAAATGATTGCCAACCATGGCCAAAGCAAAAAGTATTATCACGATGTTGTTGGCTGTAATTCTCGTTTGGATACTATTCAAGCTGCCGTATTACGTATTAAATTACGCCAGTTAGATAATTACATTGACGCACGCAGAGATGTGGCCGATTATTATGATGGTTTCTTTGGAGCGATGAAGGGAGTAAAAATACCTGTGCGTTCCCATGACTCAAAACATGTGTTTCATCAATATACCTTGACCTTGGAAGGCCATAATCGGGATGGATTGAATGAATACCTGGCGGAAAGAGATATTCCATCTATGATTTATTATCCTATTCCAGCTCATCGACAAAAGATGTTTGCCTCATTCGGTAGTGGAGATTTAATTCTGCCAGTAACTGATTGGTTAACTGAGCGGGTGATTTCATTACCCATTCATACAGAAATGCAGCAAGAACAATTAGAATTAATCACAAAAACGGTTGCGGAGTATATAAATAACTAATTTTATACCTACTACTATTATGAATAAAATTGCTGTTGTTGGAACTGGATATGTTGGTTTAGTTACTGGGACATGTTTTGCTGAAACAGGAAACCAAGTAATTTGTATTGATATTGATGAAAAAAAAGTTGAACGATTACGCAATGGAGAAGTCCCAATCTATGAACCTAATTTAGACACCTTATTTGATAGAAATATTGCCGCAAAAAGATTGTCCTTTACTACATCCTTGGAGGACGGAATCAAAGACGCTGAAATCATTTTTTTAGCACTTCCAACACCCCCTGGTGAAGATGGGTCTGCTGATTTATCCTATATTTTAGGAGTGGCTGAACAGCTGGGTAGATTAATTACTGATTATAAGGTGATTGTAGATAAAAGTACGGTTCCTGTTGGAACGGCAGAAAAAGTACATCATGCAATTGCAAAGAACTCAAAAGTGGATTTTGCTGTAGTTTCCAATCCGGAGTTTTTACGCGAAGGATTTGCCGTAAGTGATTTCTTGAAGCCAGATCGCGTGGTAATAGGCACATCAGATCATCGGGCTCAAAAAGTTATGGAGCGATTGTATAAGCCTTTTGTTCGACAAGGGAATCCGATCTACTTTATGGATGAAAAATCTGCGGAATTAACCAAGTATGCGGCAAATTCATTTTTAGCGACTAAAATAACATTCATGAACGAAATTGCTAACTTTTGCGAGTTAGTGGGTGCCGATGTAGACAAAGTTCGCATTGGAATTGGATCTGATAGTCGAATTGGTAAACGATTTTTATTTCCTGGAATCGGATATGGTGGATCTTGCTTTCCCAAAGATGTTCAAGCATTAGCTAAATCAGGGAACGAAAATAATTTCACTTTTGAAATTTTGGAAGCTGTAATGAAAGTGAATCAAGCCCAAAAAACAATCTTGTTCCCAAAAATCAAGAATTTTTTTAGAGGAAATTTGAAAGGAAAAAAAATTGCCATTTGGGGCTTGGCATTTAAACCGGATACAGATGATATTCGTGAAGCGCCCGCCTTATTTCTTATCGATGCCTTGTTAGGAGAAGGAGCAATTATTTCTGCTTATGACCCAGAAGCAATGCCAAATGTGAAAGAGATTTACAGAGATACCGTTCATTTTGCTGTTGATGAATATAGCGTGCTTACCAATGCGGACGCTCTAATTATTTGCACGGAGTGGGGAATCTTTAGAAATCCAGATTTTGATAAATTGAAAGATAAAATGGCTGATAATGTGATTTTTGACGGTAGAAATTTATTTGAAATGGACGAGATGTCGGATAAAGGATTTTATTACAGTAGTATTGGCCGAAATTTAATTCAACAATAAATGAAACGAATATTAATTACAGGCGCGGCTGGATTTTTGGGGTCTCATTTATGTGATCGCTTTATTCGTGATGGTTTTCATGTTATCGGAATGGATAACTTAATTACAGGTAATTTAAAAAATATTGAACATCTTTTCAAATTAGAGCAATTTGAATTTTATAATCACGATGTCTCTAAATTTATACACGTTCCTGGAAAATTAGATTTTATTCTTCATTTTGCTTCTCCAGCAAGTCCAATTGATTACCTGAAGATTCCTATTCAAACATTGAAAGTAGGTTCTTTGGGCATTCACAACTGCTTAGGTTTGGCAAAAGCCAAAGGGGCAAGAGTGTTAATTGCATCAACTTCTGAAGTTTATGGCGATCCAACTGTCCATCCACAAACGGAATCATATTGGGGCAACGTTAATCCCGTTGGTCCGCGTGGTGTTTACGATGAAGCAAAACGTTTTCAGGAGGCAATCACAATGGCTTACCATAATTTCCATGGAATAGAGACGAGAATAGTGCGAATTTTCAATACATATGGTCCTCGCATGAGGCTAAATGATGGTCGCGTTCTCCCTGCTTTTATTGGTCAGGCTCTGAGAGGAGAAGACCTTACTATTTTTGGAGATGGATCTCAAACGCGTTCCTTTTGTTATGTGGATGATTTAGTAGAGGGAATTGTTCGTTTGCTTCATTCAGACTATGCTCAACCAGTTAATGTGGGTAATCCATCTGAAATCACTATTTCTCAGTTTGCAGAAGAAATAATAAAGTTAACAGGTACTTCTCAAAAGGTTATTTATAAAGATTTACCGGTTGATGATCCCAAACAACGACAGCCGGATATTTCAAAAGCAAGAGCTTTATTGAATTGGGAGCCAAAAATAGATCGAGCTGAAGGGTTAAAAAGAACCTACGCTTATTTTCAGACATTAACTAAAGAAGAACTTGAGGAAACAGATCATTATAATTTTGATAAATATATAATAAAGTAATGGGATATTTTGCACATGAATCAGCGATTGTTGACGATGGTTGTACAATCGGAGAAGGCACCAAAATTTGGCATTTTTCGCATATTATGTCGAATTGTGTCTTAGGTGAAAATTGTAATATTGGTCAAAATGTTGTTGTTTCTCCTGATGTAATTTTGGGGAACAATGTGAAGGTTCAGAACAATGTATCGTTGTATACAGGTGTGGTATGTGAGGACGATGTTTTTTTAGGCCCTTCCATGGTATTTACCAATGTTACAAATCCGCGAAGTGGTGTCAATAGAAGAGGACAATATTCGAAAACAACGGTTAAAAAAGGAGCAAGTATCGGTGCAAATGCAACCATTGTATGTGGTCATGATATCGGAGAATATGCGTTTATAGGTGCAGGGTCGGTCGTAACTAAACACATTCCTGCTTATGCATTGGTTGTTGGAAACCCAGCACGACAAATTGGTTGGATGAGTGAGTATGGACATCGCTTAAATTTTGATGAAAGTGGATTTGCGATCTGTCCTGAATCAAATGACAAATATGAATTAATTGATAATCAAGTAAGAAAAATATAATATGTCTAACGGAAATAAAATAAAATTTGCAGTCGTTGGTGCTGGCCATATTGGAAAACGCCATGCTGAAATGATTCGAAGAGATGCAGAAGGTGAGTTGATAGCAATGGTTGATGTTCGTTCAAAAGAGGAGTGCGGTGCAACTGATTTCGATGTTCCTTTTTTTAAAACTGTTGAAGAACTTCTTGCAAGCGGTCTTGAGTTTGATGTTGTAAATGTTTGTACACCGAATGGATTGCATGCTGAACAATCTTTGAAAGCGTTGGAAGCGAAAAAACATGTGGTATGCGAAAAACCAATGGGCTTATCTAAAAGTAGTTGTGAAGAATTAATTTTTAAAGCACTTCAAGTTTCTCGTCAAGTATTTTGTGTCATGCAAAATAGATATTCTCCACCTTCTGAATGGATAAAATCAGTTGTTTCAAATGGAATTCTTGGCGATATATATATGGTTCAATTGAATTGTTATTGGAACAGAGACGAGCGCTATTACAAAGCAGGTGGTTGGAAAGGAACCCAAGATTTGGATGGCGGTACATTGTACACTCAGTTTTCACACTTTATCGATATCATGTATTGGCTTTTTGGTGATATTGACAATATTCAAGGGAAATTTGCAGATTTTAATCACCAAGACACCACCGATTTTGAAGATTCGGGATTTGTAAATTTCAACTTTATCAATGGCGGTATGGGATCTTTGAATTATTCCACTGCTGTTGCCAATCAAAATTTGGAGTCTTCTATGACCATTATTGGTAAAAATGGAAGCGTGAAAATTGGTGGTCAATATATGAATGAAGTAGAAGTTTGTAATATCACTGGTTATGAAATGCCAACACTGAAAGAATCAAATCCTGCCAATGATTATGGTCCGTATAAAGGCTCTGCAGCTAACCATAATTATGTGATTTCAAACGTTATTGATACCTTAAAAGGTAGAACTTCACCAACCACGAATGCATTGGAAGGGTTGAAAGTGGTAGATATTATCGAGCGTATCTACAAAGTTAGAAATGAACAACTAATCTATACTAAATAATATGAGTAATTTAATTTATGATCGCTTGGTCAATCAGGAAGCCAAATTGGCGGTAATCGGTTTGGGATATGTGGGATTGCCAATTGCGTTAGAATTTGCCCGAAAAATTAAGGTCGTGGGATTCGATATCAATCAGCAGCGTGTTGACATGATGAAAAATAAAATTGATCCTAGCAATGAGTTAGTTGCATCTGATTTTGATGGTTGTGATATTACTTTTTCAGCAAATATTGAAGATTTACGGGACGTGAATTTTTTTATTATAGCAGTACCAACACCAATAGACGATGCGAATTTACCTGATTTGAAACCCTTATTAGGTGCAAGTAAAACTGTTGGACAAGTATTGAAAGCGGGAGATTATGTGGTATATGAATCAACCGTTTATCCGGGATGTACTGAGGAAGATTGTATTCCTGTGTTGGAAGAGATTTCAGGATTGAAATTCAAACAAGATTTTAAGGTTGGTTACTCACCAGAGCGCATTAATCCAGGGGATAAAGAACACACCTTGCAAAATGTAATTAAAGTTGCTTCAGGATGTTGCGATGAATCATTGGAACAAATAGCAAAAACATACGAGTTAGTTGTGGCAGCAGGCGTTCATAGAGCTCCAACAATTAAAGTGGCTGAAGCAGCAAAAATTATTGAGAACACGCAACGAGATGTAAATATTGCCTTAATCAATGAATTGTCTATAATTTTCAATAAGCTAAAAATCAATACGTTTGATGTGTTGGAAGCAGCAGGAACCAAATGGAATTTCTTGCCTTTCCGTCCGGGATTAGTTGGTGGACATTGTATTGGTGTTGATCCATATTATCTAACACACAAAGCACAACAAGCTGGATATCATTCAAAAGTAATTACGAGTGGTCGATACGTAAATGACTCAATGGGATTTTATATTGCGAAGCAAACAGTGAAAAAAATCATTGCTCAGGGTAAAATCATTCAGGAAGCCAAAGTTTTGATTATGGGGGCAACATTCAAAGAAGATGTGAGTGATATTCGTAATTCAAAAGTTATTGATATTGTAAGTGAATTTAAATCATTTCAAGTACATGTTGACATGATTGATCCACATGCTGATTCTGCTGAAATGCAACATGAATATGGTGTGCCGTTAATTTCCGCTGCTGCCAATGATTATGATGCGATTATTGTGGCAGTAAACCATAAAGAATATATTGGGCTAAATGAAAATTATTTTAAAGGTCTTTTAAAAGACGAAAAGGGCATCTTTGTTGATGTAAAAGGAATCTACAAAGACAAAATTCATGAGTTAGAATATTGGAGTTTGTAATATGGAAAACTATACAAAACGAATTTTAGTTACGGGCGGTGCTGGATTTATTGGCTCCCACGTAATTCGCAGATTAGTATTAAATTATCCGGATTATCTAATCGTAAATTTGGATAAACTCACCTATGCGGGGAATTTACAAAATCTCTCAGATGTTGACACATTACCAAATTATCGGTTCGAAAAAGTGGATATTGTTGATGCTGACGAAATTCGTGCTTTGTTTTCAAATTTTCAAATTACAGATGTAATTCACTTAGCAGCTGAATCACATGTCGATCGTTCTATAGAAGGACCAATGGATTTCGTAATGACAAATGTGGTTGGAACTGTAAATCTGTTACAAATTGCGAAAGATTACTGGAAAGGATCTGATGGCCATGTTTTCCATCATGTATCAACGGATGAGGTTTATGGAAGTTTGGGTGACGAAGGTCTATTTACTGAGTCTACTTCTTATGATCCACGCAGCCCTTATTCTGCTTCAAAAGCTTCTTCTGATCATTTTGTCAGAGCCTTTTTCCATACCTATGGTCTTCCAGTGAAAATGTCAAATTGCTCTAATAATTACGGTAGTCATCACTTTCCTGAAAAGTTAATTCCTTTAATGATTCATAATATTCAACATAATAAACCTCTTCCAGTTTATGGCAAGGGCGATAATATTCGGGATTGGTTATGGGTAGAAGATCATGCTAGCGCGATCGATGCAATTTTTCACCGGGGTAGAGTAGGCGAATCTTACAATGTTGGTGGATTAAACGAATGGACGAATATAGAACTTGTTAAGTTTCTTTGCCAATTAATGGACGACAAATTGGGCCGTGAAGAAGGGGAGTCAGAGAAATTGATTACCTATGTTACTGATCGAGCAGGACACGATAAACGCTATGCCATTGACGCTTCTAAACTTGAAAAAGAACTAGGGTGGAAGCCTTCCATTCTTTTTGAAGAAGGCTTGTCGAAAACGGTGGATTGGTATTTAGAAAATCAAGATTGGGTTGAAAAAGTAACGAGTGGATCCTATCAAGAATATTATGATCAAATGTATTTAAATCGTTGAGCGAATGGGGTTTTTGAACCGATTGTTTGGAAAAAAAGAGGAAGAACTACCTGACTTTGATTTAGCTCAAATAAAGACCGACATGCACAGTCATCTCATTCCCGGAATTGACGATGGCTCACAATCTATGGATGAAACAATTGCTATGTTGGCAAAATTTGAGAGCTTGGGCTATTCAAAAGTGATTACAACACCCCACATAATGTCTGATTCATATCCAAATACGGCTGAAATTATATTAAATGGCTTGGAGAAAGTTCGAAATGAGATGAAGCGTTTGGGGATGAACATTCAATTGGAAGCGGCCGCTGAATATTATTTTGATGAAACACTATTGCCTCTAATCAAAAACAAGGAATTGCTAACGTTTGGTGATAACTATGTGCTTATTGAATTTGGCTTTCATACTCCTCAACAATATGTTGATAAATTTTTTTTTGATTTAAAAACCATGGGATATCGAGTTGTT
>CALQIX020000022.1 GCA_943330745.2 Lishizhenia tianjinensis | reverse complement strand
TTGCGGATCAAATTTACCTGCAAATTGCTACAGTGGCTATGTGTTTTGTGATGCCAATAACAATGGCGTAATGAACGCGGGAGAGCTACCAATTCCATTTGCTCCCGTATATTTGGGAGTTTCTCCAACCAGTAATAGCAGTGTTACGGTTTATACAGATTCAACCGGATTTTTTAGTTATTGTGGCCAAATTGGTACATCAAATATAGCAGTGGCTTGGTTAAATTCACAATGGTTGGGTTACAATGGTTATACTTCAACATCATCGCTGATAACATTGGTAGGGTCAACTTCAGGAAATAATCAACCAGGATTTTTACCAGTAAATTGTGGTGGAACGCCATGCACTGATTTATGGACAACGGTTACACCTTGGATTGGTTATTATCAAAATACAACTGCACACATTAAATTAAATTGGGGGAACTATGGTCCTGTCGCCGCAGGGAATTATCAACTTACATTGACCTTTCCAGCGGGAGTAACGGTAAACACATCGTCTATTCAAAATTCAGGTTACACGATTTCTGGTAATACGATTACGTGGAATTTATCAAACCTTAACACCACATTCTCAAACTTTGATTATGTCACTTTTCAGGTGCCAGGAGGCCTGGTGAATGGTGCACAGCATTATTTTACTTCAACAATTTCCCCGGTCAATTCAACCGATTGTAATTCTCAGAACAATGCGGGTTCGTTGCTTCAAATTTTAGGTAATAGTTACGATCCAAACGATAAAACTGTTCAACGTCCTGATTTTTATTGGACAACTCCAATTTCGATTGGTACTGAAATAATTGATGCGGCACTGCAAGATGTGCTAACTTACACCATCCGTTTTCAAAATACAGGTACGGCACCCGCACAAAATGTTTATATTTTGGATACATTAAGCAGTAATTTAGACTGGTCAACATTTAGTTTGATTAATGCCTCACATCCCGTTCAAGTTTTTCATCAATCCAATGGGCTTGTTCGATTTGAATTTAACCAAATTTGGTTAGCTGATTCAACTACCAACGAGCCAGAAAGTCATGGGGATCTTGTTTATCGTATCGCTGAAAAATCGACTTGTTTGGCAGGTTGTGAAATTGAAAATACTGCATATATTTATTTTGATTGGAATGACGCTATAGTTACCAATACAACTTATAATCTGAACGAAAACATAATGGGAATCTATGAAGATGGAATAAATGGATGGGGTATTTATCCAAATCCAGCGAATAATCACCTTCAAATACCAGGATTGGAAACATTTAATTATGAAATCCATGATTTCGCCGGAAAATCCATTTTGAAGGGGGAAGGTTCAGCAAATGAAATGCTTGATATTACAAAATTAATGTCAGGGGCATATGTTATTACGATTGAATCTGAAAACGCTGAACTTAAGGTTCTTCGATTTGTTAAAAATTAAACTAATTTGAGATTTTAAGGTTATTTTTACGTTTATCAAACTAATCTAATTATGAAAAAATTTATTTTTTGTGCTTCTTTGTTTTTTATTGGAGCAAATGCGGAGGCTCAATTATCTATTGATGGCGGAGTGAAGGGTTCTTATAACTCAACTTGGTTATTCAATAAAAATATTTCAGATCAAGGTACTTCTCAAGATTACGACCTGGGTTGGGGTTATAATGTTGGAGGCGGAGCAACTGTATATTACGGTCCAATTGGTTTTGGGGTGGAGTTCTTAACCGGAACGCATACGGGTGGATATGCTGGTGAAAATTTGATTGGTAAATTTACGTCAGATGTAAAATTGAACGTGATTCAAATACCTCTTTTACTAAAATTAAAAAGCGAAAGTGGTGCATATTTAGAGGTGGGAGCGCAAGTGAATAATGTTCGTAAAGCAACTTATTCCTTGGATTATACGAATAGTGATATATTGGATTACTCCAATGATCAAACAACGAATTACGCAAAAACCTATACATCTGCATTACTTGGATTTGGTGCAAATATTCGTGTTGTGAAAGCGATTCCATTAGCACTGAATCTTGGTCTAAGGTTGCAATATGGATTTACAGATTCCAAAGGAGTTGATGCTTTAAACAACAGATTAAATAATTCACTAATTTATCCTACCTACCAAAAAACAAATGCAGTTTCAGGAGGACTAGTATTTGGATTAACATATACGTTTGAACCGAAATAGTATAACGAAATAACATTGTTGAGCCCCTCAAAAAGGGGCTTTTTTTATGCGATAATTTTTCCGTCTTCCATGTGAATGATGCGATCTGTTTTGTTGGCGAAATCAACATCATGCGTGACTATCAACAAGGACATTTTCTCTTTCTCGGTTAATTCCTTGAAAATGTCAAAAACAATTTCAGCATTTTTGCTATCCAAGTTTCCGGTGGGTTCATCTCCCATGATTATTCCCGGATTATTAATGAGAGCACGAGCTATGGCCACCCGTTGCTTTTGACCTCCGGACAATCGTGATGTAAGTTTTTTAGATTGATCTTCAATATTGAGCAATTTTAATTTCTCCATGGCATCATGCATAATTTCTTCTTTCGATTTTACACCTAGCTTTTTTGCAGGTAACATGACATTTTCCAATACTGAAAATTCGGCCAATAAATAGTGAAATTGGAAAACAAAACCGATTTTAGAATTGCGAATGCGCGCGAGATTTTCTGCATTTTCGCCCGTTATTAATTGGTCGGATATATACAATTCGCCGGTGTAGTCGGTGTCCATCGTACTCAATATATAGAGCAATGTTGATTTCCCACAGCCGGATTTACCCATGATTGAAACAAATTCACCCGATTGTATTTCCAAGGAAATATCCTTGAGTATTTCAATTTCATCCGGAAAGTGAAAAGATTTTGATATTGCTTTTGCAGTAAGTATTGCCATTATTGTCCCCTGATTATATCTACAGGATCCATTTTCTCCGCTTTCCTGGAAGGGAAGTAACCCGCAAAAAAAGTAGAAACCAGGGCAAAGGTCAATCCGATTAAGTAGTATTTCACTTCATACTTGATGGGGTATGTTTTGATGGTAGGCATGGCTTGTGTATTAAAAGGAGTGTGGTCAATGATGGATGAAACAATATAGCCCAAAATCAATCCGAGTACTCCACCAATTATACCAATAATAATAGCTTGACTGATGAAAATCCAACGAACATCTGGACCTGAGAATCCGGTTGCTTTTAAAATAGCAATGTCATTCATTTTTTCATAAATCAACATATTGAGGATGTTGTAGATACCAAATCCGGCAACAATTAATAACGTGATAGATACGGCATAAGAAATTAAATTCCTTACAAATGTACCCGTTTCAAATTGTGCATTGGCTGATTGAATATCGACCGCAGTAATATTAAATTTAATTTCCATTGCTCGCGCAAAAGCAGGAGATTCCTCCATATGCTTCAATTTAATATTTATATCGGTAATAAAATCATTTGATTCACCCAGAATGCGTTGGGCCATTTGTAAATTGACATAACTATGAACATTATCAATATCTGACATTCCACTTTGATATAATCCAATAATTTTAAGAGCATGTATTTCACCCCCAATCGTTCCAATTTGAATGTAATCGCCTTTTTTTAAGGCAAGTTTTTTTTGCAATTCCAGCTCCTAAAAGAATTCCTTTGTCGTTTTTCGCTAAGTCAATTGCCGTTCCTTCAATTATATAGTCATCTAGATGATACTGAGTGGTTTCATTGGAAATATTTATTCCTGTTACCATTCCATTCAATTGCGTTGACCCGGCAAGATAAAAAGCTTGAGCTTTCACTTGTGGCGTTACACCTAATACGGATGAGTTATTTTCCAAATAGCGAATTAATGGTTTGGCATTATGAATTTTGATTGGTTTGTTTTTTGGTTTTATGGATTGTACTATTTTTACTTCATTACGGTATTGCGGAAGGAAAAAAACAGGCTGTTTTTCAGTTGGTTGAACTTCGTTGTAGATATGCACATGAGGAGTTCTATTCAAAATCAACCCATCCAAAAGACCATTTAACCCATTCATAAAACTCATCATGATGATATAGGTTCCAATTCCAAAAGTCACTCCTAGCGAGGCAATAATGGTTTGTTTTTTACGAGCAAAGAGATGTGTTTTAGAAACGGATAAAAGTAATCCTAAATTCATTGTGGTTTAAATAATTGTGTGTTTTCGCTAATGCCAGACAATATCTCAACTAGCTCCCAGTTTGCGAGTCCAATTACAACTGATACCAAGCCATTTACGGTTTCAACTTTATTCCCTGGATGCAGGTATTCCCTCGGAATCACCAATGCTTTTTGTTTGGAGTGAATCACGATATTTCCTTCTCCTGTCAATCCCATATATAGTTTTGGAGGAGCTATTTTAAAAAGTGCTTCCAATTCAAAGGTTTGCGTTTTCTCATTCATTTTAGGTGCTATTTTGGTCACCTTTGCTTCATATACCTTTCCTTTGTATGCTTCTAGTTCAACCCATACTTGTTGACCCAATTTAATTTTTGGTATATCTACCTCGTCGATTAGCATTTTCAGAACAAAATTGTTTTTGTCACCCAATATGGCGATTGATTCTTGCAGGGAAACATATTCCCCTTTTTGTTTGAATAATTGGAACAACTTTCCATCTATATTCGATGTGATAATTCCATCGGATGTTTTAATTTCAGAAATTTGCAGGTTGTTTTTGGATTGCCCAACTTGATTTTTTAATTCACTTTCTTTGCGTAGGATGCTTTGATGAATTGCTTTTAAATGTGTTTTTGATACTTGGGCAGCAAGCGTGGCTTTTTCCATTTCAACACGCGAACATGCATTTTGAGCAAATAGATTTTGAAACCTTCGCGCATTTACAGAATCATTTTGAACGCCTAATTTAGCGGATGAATAGGATAGTTTCAGCTCCTCTAATGCATTACTTCTTCCTTGATACGAGTCAACAAGAAATTGGTAATTCAACCGCGCATTCTGTTGGTTTAGTCGATTAGTGTTATTGGACAAGGTAAAAAGGACATCTCCTTTTTTGACTAGTTCTCCTTCTTGAAATAGGATGTTCTCGATGTTTCCGGATAGAGTAGAATTGACTTGATATAGGTTTAAAGGTTCAATGATAACACTCGAGTATACGGTGTTCACTATCGTTTGTCGTTTTGGTTTAGTTGATTCACGATTGGAACTGCAAGAAAAAAGAATTAGAGAAATAAGAAAAAACCAGCTAAATCGCATATTTTGAATTTCACCAAAAGTACATGCCATTAGATTTCTTTTCGTTTTATAAAAATTGGAATTTATTGTATTTTTTTACGGTGTGTTATTTGATATTAATGCAATTTTATAAACTGTACCTGATAAATTTACATTTTATGCAAAATAGTATGATGTATCTAATAATTTTGCTAATTAAACATTTAGGGTCGGGATTAAATCTCGACCCTAAATGAAAAAATCAGTTGCTCACATTCGATTCTTTGCCAAATTGGTAATTGGATAGAAATACAGATGAACCAGCAAAAATGGCCATTACTAGAAAACTAACAGCAAGCATACCCATGTCTAATGTTCCAGCGATGAGGTCCTTGGAGGCCAACACCACATTGATAACGGGAATACAAGCCGTGGCATAATTGAGTTCAAATCCCGGAATAAAACTGGCCAACATAGCGGGTAAAATCATTACAAGGTTGAGCGGTGTAATTATGCTTTGCGCTTCCTTAAATGATTTAGAATAAATCGCCAACGGGATTAATACGCCAGCAAAAAATACAGTTAGGGGAATAAGAAGCAAAAAGAGTATAAGGATAAATTTAACCGTTAAAATGGATTGAATTACCTCTTTGATTTCTGGAACTTGAATAACATCCGAGTAATTTAGAGAAATATATAATCCGAGAAGGGAGAAACTGGATGCTAGTAGCCCGGATAAAATAACAACACCCATTTTTCCAAATAGAATTTTCCACCGTGCTACGGGCACCACAAGCATTGTTTCGATCGTCCCACGTTCCTTTTCTCCCGTAAATAAATCAATGGCGGGATACATGCAGCCCATAAATCCAAATGCAATAAAAATGTAAGGTAAAAATCCGCCTGCTAATTTCCCGATCATTTCTTTATCGGAAGCAATGTTTTTATATACTGGAATCAATGGTTTTAGTTCAGTTCCATCAATTTTCATTTCTTGATAACGTTGTTGTTGTGTTTTATTTTCCAAATACTGCATGTACCCTTTGGCGCGTTCCTCCATGCCCATTTCAGTTCCTTTGAAATACCACAAAATGGTTGCTGGCGTTTTTTTACTGAATTTATCCTTCAACAAAGCATCTTCCATCACACCTAGATCCAAGCTGTCTTTTTGTAAATCTTTTTGCAAGGATGCCGCATTCGAATAATAGCTTATTTTTTTCTTTCCAAAAGTTGCTGGAATTGCCTCTAATTCCTTTCCGACAAAGCAATTTTTGTTTCCAATAATCCCAATTCTTAGTTCTTTGGCTGATGCCTCCTTTTCAACACTGGACATAATGCCAACGGATACATTTAAAATCACGGGGATCAATAATACCGGAATTACAATCATCATGAGTATTGTTCGCCGATCGCGCAATGTTTCCTTAAGTTCTTTTTTGAAAATGGTAAAAATCATGTTTGGTGTTTTTATGAATTTCTAATTATTCGAATAAATTCTGCGGTCAAATTTGTTTCTTGCATATTTGCCCTGAATGCGTCCATTGTTCCTTGATGCAGCAATTTACCTTTATTGATGATGGCTAAATCGTCACATAACAAATCTACCTCGCTCATGATATGACTCGAAAAAATTACAGTTTTTCCTTGCGTTTTGCAATCTCGAATTAATTCTATGATATTTTCAGCAGTGATTACATCCAATCCACTAGTAGGTTCGTCAAAAATCACTACTTCCGGATCATGTATCATTGTGCGACATATAGAAACTTTCTGTTTCATGCCGGTACTTAACTTCGCAATCCGTTTGTTTTGAAAATCGTGCATATCCAATAAATCATACAACTTTTCTTTTCGAATCGCTTGATCAGCTTTTGAAACCCCATACAAATCTCCAAAATAAGTGATCAGTTCGTTGGGGGTTAATCGACCATACAACCCTGTTGATCCCGTTAAAAAACCAATTTTTTTACGCACCAATTCTGATTCTTTTACCGAATCATGCCCGCAAATTGAAATGGTGCCTGAAGTTGGGTTAAATATCGTTGCCAACATTCTGAGCGTGGTTGTTTTACCCGCACCATTTGGTCCAAGAAGTGAAAACACCTTTCCGGGTTGGCACGTAAACGAAATGGAGTCAACAGCAACAGAAACGGTATCTGTAGTTTGAATTTCAGCTTTTTGCTGCTTACTTAAGGGAAACTCTTTACGAAGGTCTTTAACTTCAATCATATAAGTTCAAAATTGAATGGATGGTTTAGTTTAATCTCACGATAAATTTAAGGTTTATCCGTCGTTGTGTCAAATAGTTAGGGACAGAAAAATAAACGCCGTTCACATCTTGTATCCACTGTTTGGACATTACATTTTTGATGCCCAACAGATTAAATATTTCAAGACTAATTTTAGCATCTGAAAAATGTTTTTTTAACTTTTTAGTTTTGTTTCCCTCTCCATATAATAGGTCATACGACATTCCCAAATCTACTCTAAAATAGGATTTTAATCGAAGTGTGTCTTTGTATCGTTCTTTGTCTGGCGGACCATAAGGAAGTCCTGTTCCAAACTGTAAGCCCATTTGTACGCTGAAGCGCTCAAAACCCGGCATGCGATCTTGCACCATGGCTCCAATAGTCAATAATTGATCAGTCGGACGTGGAATGTACCCAGGATAAATGATGGCAGAATCAACTACCACTTGATCTTCTGAATAGCCAAACAATATTTTTTCGCCTGCAGCATTATAAAATTCTTTGTAAGAATCCCCTGCTATGTCCTCTTTTACAGACATTAATCCAATCTTAAAAAATGATTCAATTCCCGGAACAAATTCGCCATGCACATTCATATCAATTCCATAGGCAATGGCTCTAGCATCATTCGTTGCATAATATCTGGTACGTACATTATCAATTTCATAAGGGTTAATATCCCACATGTATTTGTAATAGGCTTCTGCTGAAAATTTAAATGGCGTATCTCGTTGCCACATCTGAAAAAAGTACTCGGTGCCCAAAACTGCATGAAAAGATTTTTGTGCTTTGACGTTCAAGTTAACGGTGCCATCAAATCGTCTGAACTCTCTATAAAATGGAGGTTGGTAATACAATCCAGTGGAGAATTTATAACTCATATTTCGGCGAACAACCTGATTTTTTAAAGCCATGTATGATCGAGGGAAATACTGAATGGAGGCTCGAGGGGTAACGTAAAACTCATTATTTAGAGTCGTATAACCTGTTCTTGTTCCAATAGAAATAGCCATTCGTGTGGCAGATTCGGCAACAGTATCTGTTAAAATTGTTTTTATTTCTAAATTATTAACTTTTACTTTTTTTGTTGCCGTTGCAACGTAATCTTTTATTCCTTTTGATTTTAGGATATTCCATTGTAAATAACCAGTATAACGCTGTCCCTTTAAATTATTAGCTCCTTTAATTGTTTCGAAAAGTTCCACTTGGTTGGGAGTTGCTTGGGGTAAACTATAGCCAGCTGAATCAATCATCTTCCATTCACTCAACACATCAACGAATTGATCAATTTGAAAATTAATTCCCCATTTTAGGGTGTTTTCTAATTTTCTCAACCCCATTTTATAAGGATTGAATCGATGTTCGCCGTCATGATAAACATTTAATATTGTTGCATTAAGACGGTTGCGTGCATGATTCAAAAAGGTTCCAACTCCAAGAACAGCAATTGAATCTCCGTACTCTTCTTTGGATGGGTCATTCTCCAATTGATTGATGTAATATTGACCTTGAATATCGAAATACTCACGTTCATCTGTATTAAAAGCAGTGGCATAGAAATCAAGATTTGTGCGTTTCGTTGGTCGGTATTTTAAGGAAGTTCCTCCCATCATCGTTTGAAAACTCGTACGTTCTTGTCCATCAAAATAAATCATAAACGTATATGCTTCATTGGCCACACCAAAATCGGTTTGCTGAGTCTGGGGGCTAAAGCGATATTGGTTCGTTGAAAAATGTCCCAAAACTGACCAGGTGAGTTTTTTGGAAAGAGCGTAATTGAATAAAAATTGGCCATCTGCAAAAACGGGATTATAGGCACCTTGAGTAGGCAGCGAATTCAATAAATACGCATTTGAACGGTAGCGTGCTCCAATTAAATAATTGAATTTTTTAGTTAGTTCTTGTTCTACATGAGCCTCTACTCCCAGCAATGAGGCAACACCAGATGCTTTAAAAGAAGTTGGTTTTTTGTATTTGATATCGAGCACGGAACTCAATTTGTCCCCATATTGTGCTTCAAATCCACCACCCGAAAATCGAACTTCATCGACTAATGCTGAATGTATAAAACTCATTCCCTCTTGCTGACCACTACGCGTAAGGAACGGGCGATAAACGTTTATTCCATTTACATAAACTAGGTTTTCATCAAAATTTCCTCCCCGAACGTTGTAGTTACTGGTTAATTCATTATTGGATGAAGCGGAGGTCACAAGGGTTAGAAAACGTTCCGTATTGAACATTAGCTTGGCGTCTTGCGTGGGTAATCTTGTTAATTCAAAAGGATCTTCTTTTTCTTTATTTAATAGAAACTCCTTTTGTTGAACAAAGCTAAATTGTATCGGTTTAAGCTTAATGCTATTTTGATTTTGCGTAATGACTTGGGATGAAATTATTTCGTCAATTTTAAAAACAAGCTTCAGTGTATCATTTGCGTATGCAAAAAATTGAAAATTACCCAAGGAATCTGAAATGGTAAACCCCGGTTTTTTTCCGGAATATTGAATGTATACATCGGCAAGTGGCGAACCTTTTTTATCTATACAACTTCCTGAAATAGAAACAGTTTGACAGAAACTATAATGTCCAAGAAGTAAAAACAAAATAAAAAAACGGTTCAGCATGTATTATTAAAAATTACTTAACGAAATTAATCCTAAAAAATTGGATTCTCTAGTTATAATTTTATTCTTTTCCAAAATGGTTTTTTATCTGTTTTTGCTTTTGAAGGAAAACGATAACCACCAACTAATTTTACGCTGTAAAAATATTGCCGAAAAATTAAGTCGCTAAACCGAATTGACTTATTATCAAAATCGGTAACTAAAAATATAAAATAAGTAGGCTTTGAATGTCCAAAAATCAATCGTACATCATACCTCGGTGCTAAGCCCAAAAATCCCCTTGAGTTGGTGGAGTAGGTATAAAACTTTGATTGAATAACCGGACCAAATCCAAACCAACCAGCAAATTGCCAATTATTTATTCGATTGACGTAAGCGTATCCGGGGATTAAACCAAAGTCGAATGATTTAACGGCGCTTAATTGTGTTTTTGAATTATCGGCATCTTGAAGCTGCACAGGAATTAATGGATTGTTACCATTGTCAAGTCCAAAAAAATTGATTGTACTTTTTACATACCACGTATGCACTTCGCGGGTGTAATGTGCTCGCTTTCCGAGCAAAGCGTTCATCTTAAAATTTTTGTCATGAAAATACCATCCGTTTAAGGCTAAATTGTAAGAAACAAGATTGGATTGAATGTCATTTGGGTATTTCGTAGGATCCCAACGATTTGCTTTTTGAAGAGAATATCCTTCTAAGTATTTGAATTCGAGGTCGTAATAGGTTTTTAAAAAAGAAAAGTCAAAACCGAAATTGAACTGTTTGGTTGAACCATATTTTGCAGTAGGTCTATAGCTAGATAGAATGGGGAATCCTACACGCAATGAAAACCAACGATAGGCAATCCCAAGACCCAAAAAGGTTTTGAAATTGTTTTTATAATTCAATTGGTCAATGTTTGCGGAAAATGGATATCCAATGGTAAAAGGCGCCGAATTAAACCCTAAATCGGTATAAACGACCAAATTTCGCTTAAAATCTTCGATTTTAGAAGTGCTATCCAATAGCGTTTGACTGAAACCACCAAAAGAAATAAGGAAACTACTTAGTAATACCTTCCAATCCAAGGATAAACGCATATACTTTTGCAACTTCTAATCGTTCGTTTGTTCTACCTGATCCTCCGCCATGTCCTGCATCCATATTACAATCAAAGATTAATGGAGCATTATTCGTGCGCATTTCTCTTAATTTCGCTACATATTTCATTGGTTCCCAGTATTGTACTTGAGAGTCATGATAACCGGTTGTAATATACATCGCGGGATAATCCATACGGTGAATATTGTCATACGGTGAGTATTTCAGCATATATTGGTAATATTCTTTATCAGCTGGATTTCCCCATTCCTCGTATTCGCCCGTGGTTAATGGTATGGACTCATCAGACATGGTCGTTACAACATCCACGAAAGGTACTTGAGAAACAATCCCCTTCCATAAATAAGGTGCCATGTTGGTTATTGCTCCCATCAAAAGACCGCCTGCACTACCTCCTTGAGCATAAATTTTATTTTTATCGCAATAGTTCATATTACCCAAAAATTCAGCAGCATTAATGAAATCAGTAAATGTATTTGTCTTCTTTAAAAACTTACCGTTTTCGTACCATTCTTCACCCATATATTTGCTTCCTCTAATGTGGGCAGATGCAAAGACAAATCCACGGTTTAATAAGCTGAGTCGCGTTGCACTGAAAACATCAGGAATTGTATATCCATATGAGCCGTAACCGTATAGTAAACAGGGCGCTGAAGCTAAATCAAGCCCTTTTTTATAAACAATACTAACGGGAATTTTACTACCATCATTGGCAATTGCCCAAATGCGCTGTGATTCATACTCTTCCGAATTAAATGTTTTATCCAATAATTCTTTCCGGTGCCAAATCGTTTTATTTCCTGTATTCATGTTGTATTTGAATACGGTGGAAGGGGTTGTCATGGAATTATAAGAGTAGAAAATCTCATCAGAGTTGTACTCATCATTCAAGCCTAATCCCAAATAATAGGTTTCTTCATTAATGGAAATATAATTTTCTTTGTTTGTATTGAGATTGGTTAATTTAATTTGCAACAAGCCATTCGTTCTTTCCTCAATCAACAAGAAATTTTTAAAAATAGCCATTCCTTCCAATAATGTACCTTCATTATGTTTCTGGATTTCTGAGCAACTTTCAATATTTGTAGGAATCGAACTAGTAAACAGTAATTTTTTATTGCTAGCATTTTTATTTGAAAGAATATAGAATCCTTTTTCGTGATGAGCAATTTCATACAAATGTCCTGGATCTCTTTTTAGGAAAATCACCGGTTTTTCGGTTGGATTATTAGCGTCAATTAACTGCATTTCGGAGGTGGTAGAGCTGTAAGCATAAATCACCAAATACTTGTCTGTTATGGTTTTCCCAATACCAATGCTGAATTTTTCGTCGTTTTCTTGGTACACGAGCTCATCATTTTTGGAGTCACTACCTAAAACATGTCGGTAAATTTGAAATTCCCTCAGTGTTTGCGGGTCTTTTTTAACGTAGAAAACTGTTTTGTTATCATTTGCCCAAACCACACCGCCACTAGCGTCTTTAATTTGATCTTTTAAAAATTTACCTGTTTTATTGATCCGAAAGGATATGGTGTATTTTCTTCTGCCGATGAAATCCTCACTCATCGCAACAATTTCATTATTTGGGGAAGGTGACCAATCACTTAATTCATAGAAATATTTTCCTTTTGCTCGTTCGTTTTCATCCATAAATAGGGTTGATTTTTCATTTTCGATGAGTAAAATTTGCTGATAATCTTTTCCTTCGAGGTTTTTAACTTGATATGTTTTTCCGTTCAAAATAAATGGAGCAGAAATTTCATTGGGATTGATCCGTTGATCAAATTCTTTCATTAACCCATTCACCATCCCGTTCAACGGAGCAAAATATGCTTCAGCATGTTTATTTTCAAGAGAAATATAATCCAGCACCGGCTTAGAGTCTCGCTCATTCATCCAATAATAATCATCAATGCGCGTATGATTGTGTGCGGTTAACTTTTTGGCTTGCTTGGTTGCAATGGGCTGACTGTTTTGTGCCATAAATAATGTAGGTATGAAAATCAGAACTAAAAGCTTGTTCATGGATAGAAATTTTTTATCAAAAGTACGATTTTATTAGATTAATGGAAATCGAAAATAAAACCTTCTGGTCCCTGAATTACTTCATTTTGGCTAGCTCCGCTTTTAGTTTTGCCGCATCGTATTGATTTGAGTTGGTGCCGTCATAGAATTTCAAAATATTACCATTCCATAGCAATGCAACTCCTGGTGTATCCTTTGAGGAGCCTAAGGTATTGTAAAATTTAGCAATCCCTAAAATTTGATGGTTGAACGATTTACCCGCAATTTTGAAGAACTCTGGTATTTTTTCAGTTTCTTCATCCATGAAAATAATATGTACTTTGGGAAAGTCAGGAATTGTTTTACTCAATTGAGCCAGTGATTTAGCAGCAGCTTGACAATGATCGCAACCAGGAGCAAAGAAGCAGAGTATTTTCTTGCCTTCATCAATACCGGGAACAAGTTGACTAAAGGCAGACGTTACTTTTTTTGGTCCTGTGTTAACTTTTGTTTTATTAATGGTATCTGTTGGATTTGATTTTCCGTTTTCTGGAGATAGACCAACATTTTGGGTTGATTCTTCTGGGTTTTCTGCTTCAATGATTACAGGCTGAGAAGAAACTGTTTTTTTAACATCACATTTTTCAATAGGTGTTAGTCCGAACATGAATAAAGTGGATCCGAGAAACAATGAAAGCAAGATGAAAAAGTTATTTGAACCCTTTTCTTTATCCGAAGTAGTAAAAAACAAATAGCCCAACATACCAATAGCTAATAGGTTTTTAATAATCGCTTCAACTGGCGTCATTGGAATCAAAGCACCAAAACATCCGCAATTTCCTTCATTACCTGTTGAGATAACTTCATAGGTGAGGTGTCCTACAAAAATCGCGAGTAATAGGGCGCTTATCGGAATAACAACTGATTTTAAAAAGTGTGGTTGCAAAAGTGCCAACCCTAAAGAAATTTCAGCGCCAATTATAAAACGTGAAAAATAAGGTGCAAAACAAGCGTCAAAACCCAATGGAATTAGTTGCTTTATTTCGAACATGGTAATGCCAAAAGTAGGAGATGGGTATAGTTTTGCTGCAGCAGATAATAGAAATAAAACAGATAAAATAACTCTAAGAGTCCAAGGTAAAAAACGTTTTACAGTTGTCATATTTTAAAATTTAGTTAATCTAAAATAAGTATAAAATTTAGTTGAAGAAATTGCTTAACAGTTCATTAACATATCACCCTAAATGAATTAGCGCAAAAACGGAATAGTTTAACATGTCAAAATAATTACCTTCGATTCCTTCGCTGATGATTGTTTTTCCTTTGTTGTCCTCCATTTGCTTAATGCGCAATACTTTAGTTAAAATTAAATCAGTTAATGAACTCACGCGCATGTCTCTCCAAGCTTCACCATAATCATGGTTTTTATTTTCCATGAGTTCAAACGCTTCTTTGGCAATTTTATCATACGATTCAATCGCCTCTTCGGCTGATAAGTCTTCGTTAACTTCAGCACCCATGCGCACTTGAATAACTGCCATTATGCAATAATTTACAATAGCCGTAAAAGCATCTTCAAAACTTTCACCCACTTTATTTTCTCCGGTTTCTTGAAGTGTTCGAATTCGCTGAGCTTTGATGAAAATTTGATCTGTCAATGAACTTGGTCTGAGAATTCGCCATGAAGTTCCGTAATCGATGGTTTTTTTCGCGAAGATATCTCTGCAAACATTCATTACATTTGTATATTCAATATTTGTTTTATTCATTTTATTATCCATGTATTTAGAAACTCAATCAACTTCATTTTCAATAAATATCAAAGGCGCTCTTTATGATTTATCGCGCCCAAAGATAATGGGAATTATTAATTGTACGCCTGATTCGTTTTATGAAAATAGTCGAATAAATGATGAAAAGTCCATTCTTTTGAGAGTAGAGGAAATGATTCTAGGAGGAATAGATATTTTGGATATCGGCGGTGCTTCAACTCGACCAGGTTCAATTTTTCCTACCATTAAAGTGGAAAAAGAACGGGTGATTCCAGCGATTGAGATTATCAAAAAGAAATTTCCCAGTCTTATTCTTTCATTGGATACGGTGCATGGAGAAGTAGCACAGGCAGGAATCGATGTTGGAGTAGACATTATTAATGACGTTACCTCAGGTGAATTGGATGAAACGATTTTACAGGTTGCTGCAACAAACAAAACTCCCTATGTTTTGACTCATTCTCCCGGTTATGTGAAATCGGTATTACCATTTGAAACGGAAAGTTTCATGTTGGATTTGACAAATTTCCTATCCCAAAAAATTGCATATTGTAAATCGATAGGGTTAAACGATTTAATTATTGATCCAGGATTTGGTTTTGCTAAAACATTGGAGCAAAATTTTGAGATAGTTCAAAAATTTGAAATGTTGAAAATTTTTAATTTGCCTATTTTGATTGGGGTTTCGCGAAAGTCTATGATTTACAAAACTTTAGGCGTTACTCCCGAAAATTCTCTTCATGGAACAATTGCTTTGCAAACAATTTTAACATCAAAAGGCGCTAATATTATCAGGGTTCATGATGTGTCAGAAATGAATGATGTTCGAATCTTACTTTCAAGTTGTTAAGATTTTTTGTGATGTTGAAACTTTTTTCATTACTTTCGTAAAACTAAAACCGAAAAATCGTTTAAAATGAAATACTTTTTAGGATTGACTTTATTACTTGCAGCCAATGTTTTAATTGCTCAGCAATTACCAACGGCTGGTTTTGTCGTTTCCGATAACTCTTTGTGTGTTGGTGAATGTATAAATATAACAAACACATCGTCGGATAATGGATTGAGTTGGTCATGGACTTTTACAGGTGCAACTCCAAGTTCTTATTCCGGTCAAAATCCCGGTCCAGTTTGTTTTCCTACTGCCGGAAGTATAACTATTTCGTTAACTGTTACAAACACCTTTGGTTCCAATTCGACAAGTCAAATAATTACTGTTTCTGATTTGCCAGTTGTGGGAGCAACAATTTCGGATACTACTAATGGAAATTATGTGGTTATAGCTGACACCACAATTAATATGTTTCAAGAGGCTTATTTGTGGGCCCAAGGAACTCCTGCCGGTGGTGTAATGACATGGTATCCAAGTGGTGTAATCGGTGATGCTGAAGTTGTTGCTAACGGGGATTCTTTAACAGTTACACCTTTTTACGATACATATTATGTTGTAAGCTACACCAATGCAGGTGGTTGTACAGCGACAGATACCCTTTTAGTTCAAGTTAATTTTAATGAAGTTGTAAGTGTTCCCAATTCATTTTCGCCCAATGGAGACGGTTCCAATGATTTATTGCGTGTTTTAACAAATGTTGATGGAGATAATAATTTTACGAATGGATTTGTAGAGGGTGGCGCTATTGCAGAAATGGATTTTAGAATCTATAATCATTATGGTCAACTTATATTTAGGACATCTGATACCCGAGAAGGGTGGGATGGAAATTTTAAAGGGAAGCCTGAGAATCCGGCGACGTTTGTTTATACTTTAGATTATCGTTTGATAAATGGAAGATCAAGCTCAATTAACGGTAATGTAACTTTATTTAGATAAGGAATGAAAAATAATATTATACTTCAGATTTTTCTACTTTGTTCAGCATCATTTTGGGCTCAACAAGAAATCCATTCCAGTAATTGGTATTTGTCCAATGCGCTGGTGAATCCTGCTGCTGTTGCAACCGATGGGTCAAATTATTCAATTTACACCAATTTTAGGTTACAATATTTCACGATAAATGGGAGTCCAATGCGAACCAACTCACTTGCCGCAGAAATAAAAATTCCAGATCAAACAGGAAGGGATAATTACTTTGGTGTTGGTTTAAATTTTTACAATGACCAAACCGGAGACGCTCGTTTTATGACGAATTCTTTTGCTGTACCTGTTAATTACACTATGCAGTTGGATTATCAAAATAAACTTTCTATTGGGATTTCACCTGGATTCTATACGCAAGGTTTTAATCCATCCTCTCAAACTTGGGAGTCTCAATGGAACGGTACTACGTATAATTCAACAACTATTTCTGGAGAGAATTTAAACAAATCCTATGCAGCTTTGGATATCGGAACCGGAGTGTTTTATCAACTGGAGCGAAATGATAAATCAAAATATTTTGCAGGGTTTTCAGCTAAACACTTAACTAGACCTAAGGTAGATTTTTCATTCGGCGGTGATAAATTGTATCAGCTTATGACATTGCATGCAGGTGCTGAATTTACGACGCGCAGAAACCAATATAAAATTCGCCCACAAATTATCTATTATATGAATGGACCTAACAAATCATTGGTTTTGGGTACATCTGCAGAAACAATGTTAGATGAAGGTGCTCGTGTTACAACCTTGCGTAAAACAAAGAGTATTCAATATGGGTTTTATTACCGTTGGAATGATGCTATTATTGCATCCTTTGGTGTGAATATCGATGGATTTATGGCAGGTTTATCTTTTGATGCCAATGTTTCTAAATTAAATACAGCTACTAATAGCATTGGAGCAATAGAGTTGTATTTAAAGTACAGTTTAGTTAGTAAATCAACCGATACTAAAAAGAAGAAAAAGAAGAAATAGTTTTTCTTGCATTTTCTAACATCTAAATTACTATTTTAGGGGTTTAATTTAAATCCATGAAAAATTTTTTCGTTTTAGTTTGCGCTATTCTTTTTATTCATTCTAGTTTTTCTCAAAAAGCGCCATTAAACTGGTATCTAAAACATCCCCAAAAAGATAAGGTATTTGGTGTTGGGGCTACTGAGGCATATAAACTATTAGTAAACAGAATACCCAAGGAGGTTATAGTTGCCGTTATTGACAGTGGTGTAGAGACCGATCATCCAGATTTAAAAGATGTAATTTGGATAAATTCAGATGAAATTCCTGCAAATGGAATTGATGATGATAAGAATGGTTATGTTGATGATGTTAATGGATGGTCATTTCTAGGTGGTCAAGGTGGCGATATCAATAATGAAGCCATGGAAATAGCTCGGATGTTCCAAAAAGAAAACAGATATTTTGATGGCAAAGACGCTTCAACAATTGATGAAGGAGATAAAGCTCGTTATGAAAAATTTTTGGAGATTAAAAATGATTTTAATAGGGAGCAAGGAGTATTGTTAGCTCAATATAAAGGAATTGAATTTGCGTCTAAGTATATTGCAAACGTTAAGAAACAACAGGGAGAGTTTTCTAAAAAGGCCAACAAAAAATACACCACTAAAGATGCCATTGAGTTAAAATTGCAAAAGAATCTGAAACGTGCTTTCCTCTTTATTTCTCCTAGTATTATTGAAAAACAAGTTGAAGGTGGGGAGTCCCAAATAGGAGGAATGATCAGAAGTAATACCATGAATGCAGATAGTTTGAGGCAAGTAATTGTTGGGGATAACATCAATTCTATGTCAGAAAGATATTATGGATGTAATCGATATGAAGGACCAGATGCCATGCATGGTACTCATGTGTCAGGAATTATTGCAGCTACCAATGGTAATAACCTAGGAATTGATGGTATTGCAAAACATGCCAAAATAATGGTGCTTCGTGCAGTTCCTAATGGTGATGAGCGCGATAAAGACATTGCCAATGCAATTTATTATGCTGTGGATAATGGAGCAAAAATAATCAACATGTCTTTTGGTAAATATTACACACCATCAAAAGAAGTTTTAGACGAAGCCATTCTTTATGCCAAAAGTAAAGATGTGTTATTTGTTCATGCAGCAGGAAACGACGCAAAAGATAAGAACATAGAAGATTCATACCCAACTCGCATTATGAATAATGGAACAATAGCCTCGAATTGGCTAGAAGTGGGAGCAAGTAGTGTTTCAAAGAAGGGGAGTAAATTAATAGCCGATTTTTCAAATTATGGATCAAAAACCGTTGATTTATTTGCTCCTGGGGTAGATATTTATTCAACGGTACCTGATGGAAAATATGAAGATGCATCTGGCACTAGTATGGCTTCACCTGTTGCTGCGGGTGTGGCAGCAATAATACGTGGTTATTTTCCGGAATTGACAGCTGAACAAGTTCGTGCTGTACTGATGGAGACTGTTGTGTCAACCCCAAAAAACATTTCTATTCCAGGGCGTAAAAAAAATGAATCTACAGGAATGATGAAAGATGTATCAATTTCGGGAGGTTTTATCAATGCTGAAAGAGCTGTAACCTATTTACTGTCAAAAGAGAAAAAATAGATTGTTGAAAAATAGTGGGGTTATTTTGATTCGAAAAAAAATTCGTGATTCATTTTAATTAATTTTAGTTATAGGTATATTATGAAAAAGATAAATTTGGTAGATGGGACCCCTGTTTTTGCGCTACGTGCAGCTGAAGCAAAAATGTTAGATCATCATGTTGAAGGATATTTAACCAATGGTATTCAGATAAATGATGGTGATGTTGTTTTAGATGTAGGAGCCAATATCGGTGTTTTTGGAATACGAGCAGCTCAAAAAGGAAAAAATGTTCGTGTGTATTGTTTTGAACCAATTCCTGATATTGCCGATACACTTGAGAAAAATGCTGAGCTAATCGGAGGGGGGCAAATAACGGTTTGCCGATATGGAATTTCGAATGAAAATACCCAAGCAGAATTTACTTATTTCCCAAATACTCCTGCTCTTTCTACGCTACATCCAGAGCAATGGGACGTAGATCCAACGGCTTTTCAACGAGCAGTAAAAGGAACTATGAAAAACCCTCCTGAAAATATGAAATGGATGAAATGGATACCTACCATTTTTTCAGGTTTAATTGCAAAACAATTGGTTAAAGGAAGAAAGAAAGTGAGTTGTTCCTTGAGAACACTTTCTAGCTTTATTGCAGAGCAGAATTTGGATAGAATTGATTTGCTAAAAATCGATTGTGAAGGTGCTGAATGGAGTGCTATTCAAGGAATCGAGGATGCAGATTGGTCAAAAATTAAATCGTTAGTAATCGAAGTACATGATACAGATGGTAGACTTAATAAAGTAAAGGATTTACTAACTGAAAAGGGATTTAATCGATTACACGCAGAAAGTGAATCAGGTTTAGAAAGTACTGCCATGTTTAATTTATTTGCGTTAAGATTATGACAGCGGAAAAAGTAGCAATTGGAACTGTTTTAATTTTGGTTTTGTCAAATTTATTTGGCTTTATTTATAGTTATATAGTGCTTAAAACATCTGTGCTTAAATCATATCGAATCCAACAGCAAGAATACAAACCGGGATTATTCAAAAGCCGAATGCCTCTTTTTTTGTTTAATTTCATCACACTATTGGCTTTTTCAGGTTTTGGGGCCTATTTTCTTTTTGATTTTATAGATACATCCAGTTTTGTGTGGTATGTAGTTGCAGGGCAAGTGCTTGTAGCATTTTTGGTTGATGATATGTTTTTTTATTTCTACCATAGATACCTTCATCAGAACAAGTATTTGTTAAAGCATATTCATTCCATTCACCATCGGGCTACTAAACCTTTTCCATTAGAATACCTTTATGCTCACCCCTTAGAATGGATGTTGGGAACATTAGGAGTCGCTTTAGGATTTGCACTGATATTGGTATTTATGAAAATTAATTTATACGCCTTTTGGATTTTTGGACTTCTGCGTAATCTTCACGAAATTCACATTCATTCAGATTTAAAACTTCCTGGATTTAGTAACTTTCCGGGATTAAGCAAAACAGAGCATCATGATATTCATCATTCTAAATTAAACGGGAATTACGCATCAACATTTTTAATTTGGGATACAATTTTAAAAACTTCATTTAAAAAAAACAAAAATGAAAAATAAATCACTTTACTTATTTCTTGGTTTTTTTCTAGTCACTTTTTCGTTCACTGCACAATTTACATTAACTGTTAAAGTAATCGGAATTGAAAATACGAAGGGTCAAGTTGAAATTGCTTTATATGATGATGAAAAACTTTTCCCCGAAGTGGGTAAGACACTTCACATGGAAAGAGTAAAGCCAGAAGGGAAGGAGGTCATCTATGAGTTTAAAAATTTGAAAGCAGGTGAATATGCAATTGCTACCTTTCACGATGAAAATGATGATAAAGTTTGTAACACGAATTTAATTGGTGTACCTACTGAAGCATTTGCATTTTCAAAGGATTTTCGTCCATTCTTATCCGCTCCAGTTTTTGAAGATTGTTCATTTAAACTTTCCCAAAATATGGAAATAACCATCGAAATGGTTTATTGATAATTTTACACCTTCTCGTTAGTTCGTATCTTAGCGCACCAAAATTTAAAAAATGGCTACTAATCTTGCAGAAAAAGAAAGTGAAATACTTTCCAAAGACTTGTTATTTCAGGCTTTTAGAATTATGTGTACGGCTAAAACAATGGCCGAAAAATTCGAAGCAAATAAGGAGGTAACTGCAAAATATGTTCATGCCACATCTCGTGGCCACGAAGCGATACAAATTGCGTTGGCAATGCAATTAAAGCCTCAAGATTGGGTATCTCCCTATTACAGAGATGATAGTATATTATTGGGCATTGGTTTAACACCGTTTGAACTCATGCTTCAGGTTTTTGCAAAAAAAAATGATCCGTTTTCAGGTGGTAGGACTTATTATTCGCATCCCTCTTTAAATCGTGACGATTTCCCAAAAATAATTCATCAATCCTCAGCAACAGGTATGCAAGCTATTCCAACCACTGGCATAGCTATGGGTGTTCAGTTTAAAGAAAAACAAGGTTTGTCGCTGGATTATAATGGGCTTAATCCCGTTGTGGTTTGTTCCTTAGGTGATGCATCATGTACGGAAGGAGAGGTTTCAGAGGCGCTTCAAATGGCATCTTTAAAACAGTTTCCAATTTTGTTTTTAGTACAAGATAATGACTGGGATATTTCAGCCAATTCAAAGGAAACCCGTTCTCAAAATATGGCTGAATATGCTTCTGCATTCAAAGGGTTAGAAGTTCGCTCTATCGATGGAAGTAATTTCGAAGAATGTTATAACACTATTCATGAAATTTTTCATTTGATTCGAACGGAAAGAAGACCATTTGTATTGCATGCTAAAGTTCCGCTTTTAGGTCATCATACTTCTGGTGTTCGCAAAGAATGGTATAGGGATGATTTAGAGGAAGCGGCCACTCGGGATCCTTATCCTAAATTGAAAGATCTTTTGAGGAGTATAGGTGCCGGGGAAGCAGATTTTATTCTTATTGAGGCAGAGGTTAGGAAAATAGTTGATGAAGAATATACGAAAGCGCTTAATGCTGATGACCCAGATCCATCGAGTGTTACCGATTTTATTTTTGCTCCAACTGAAATTACAGAGGAAAAAGGGGAGCGTGAACCAGCAGGAAAGAAAAAAACGGTAATGGTAGATTCAGCTTTGTTTGCTGTGAGAGAGTTAATGCAAAAACATCCTGAATCTTTGCTTTATGGTCAGGATGTTGGAGGAAGATTGGGTGGTGTATTTAGAGAAGCAGCAACTTTAGCCCAAACCTTTGGCGAAAATAGAGTTTTTAATACACCAATTCAAGAAGCATTTATTATTGGGTCAACAGTTGGAATGTCTGCTGTTGGCTTAAAACCCATTGTGGAGGTACAGTTTGCTGATTATATTTGGCCAGGATTGAATCAATTGTTTACCGAGGTGTCTCGTTCCTATTATTTGTCAAATGGAAAATGGCCAGTTAGTTGTTTAATACGTGTGCCGATAGGGGCATATGGTTCAGGTGGACCGTACCATTCATCAAGTGTGGAATCCATATTGACAAATATTCGCGGTATCAAAGTAGTTTATCCATCAACCGGGGCTGACTTAAAAGGACTTATTAAAGCCGCATTTTATGATCCTAATCCTGTTGTGATGCTTGAGCATAAAGGTTTGTATTGGTCCAAAGTACCCGGTACGGAAGGTGCAATGTCTATTGAGCCGGATGAAGATTATGTCATTCCATTGGGTAAAGGTAGGGTTGTTCAATATGCTAGTGAAGAAAATATTGCTCAAGGAAAAAGTTGCTGTATAATAACTTATGGTAGAGGCGTTTACTGGTCGATCGCAGCAGCTGAAAAACACCAAAATCAGGTTGAAATAATTGACTTAAGAACCTTGAATCCGTTGGATATGGAATTAATCAATTCAACAGTAAAAAAACATAGTAAAGTTTTGCTTGTAACTGAGGAATCAATTGAAGCTACTTTCACCTTAGGATTGGCTGGTCGTATACAACGAGATAATTTTCAGTTTTTGGATGCCCCAATTTTGATTGTTGGGTCGGTAGATACTCCAGCGATCCCTTTAAATTCTACTTTGGAAGCTGAGTTGTTAACTAATTCTGAAAAGGTGGAAGAAAAATTGAAAGATTTGCTTAATTATTAAAAACAATTTTATTTCAATCATTTCTTTACATTTTTATTCGTTCGACCTAAGAATGATTAAATTTGCAAATTAAGAAATGGAAGAGACTAAAGTAATACAGCCAAACAAATTTAAGACCTATCTGATTTTTACAAAATTCAGATTGTCATCCTTAGTGATTTTATCGGCAATTTCTGGTTATTTATTTGCTGGGGGTGAAGATTTGACAGAATTGGCCTTATTAACTTTTGGTGGAATTTTTGTGACCGGTGCATCCAATGGAGCGAATCAGATTTGGGAGCAACACTTGGATAAATTGATGAATCGCACCAATCGGAGGCCACTTCCGCAAGGTTGGATGACAAACACAGAAGCCTATGCTGTTGTTGTTGTCAGTTTACTTATCGGGACTGCTATGTTGTTTATGATTAATTTATACTCAGCAGCCTTAGGTTTGTTTGCTTTTATTTCCTACGTTTTTATTTACACCCCCATGAAGCAAAAAACTCCATGGGCAGTATTAATTGGTGCTTTTCCAGGAGCAATTCCTCCTTTTTTGGGAGCGATTGCGGCAACCAATGATTTCGGATTACTTCCAGGTGTTTTGTTTTTTGTTCAATTTACATGGCAGTTCCCACACTTTTGGGCAATCGCGTGGATTTTACATGAAGATTACCAGCGAGCAGGCTTTTATTTATTGCCTTCAAAAACAGGAAAAACAAAAAATTCTGCTTTTCAAATCATGCTTTATTCCTTGGCGTTAATACCATTTAGTTTAATGCCTTGGTTAATGGGTTGGTGTGGCACTGTGACTCTTGTTTTGGCTTCAATTATAGGAATCTTGTTTTTCCTTTATTCGTATAAATTATTTATTTCTTGCGAAGATAAGGATGCCCGTAAACTTATGTTCGCTTCATTTGTTTATTTACCAATTATTCAATTCGTTTATGTTTTTGATAGGGTAGAACCTATGTTACCAAAATAATAAATTTAAATTATGAGACCAGATTATAGTAAAGATTTAGATCCCGAAGTGCGGGTGAAAATGAAAAAAAATCTTGTTTATGTTGGAATTTTTAGTGTTATTATGCTTTTTGCAGGTTTCACTTCTGCTTATATTGTATCGATGGGCGATTCTTTTTGGCTAAAATATCCATTACCAACTTATTTTTGGATTAGCACATTCTTAATTATTTTGAGCAGCCTTTTTTTAGAAATCGCTATCAGGAAAGGAAAAAGTAAAAATAAATCAGCATTACGTATTTTTATTTCAGCCACTTTATTAGCGGGTTTAGGGTTTGTTTATTTTCAGTTTAAAGGATACGGTGCATTGACGGACAATGGAATTCATGCGGCGAATAATCACATCATGGTTGTTGATGGCAGATATGGAGATTATTATCAAATTAAGTTCAAAGGTGAAATACTTGAAGTTGATGGCAATAATTATCTGTGTAAAGGGAAGGTGATGCATGAACAAGATTACCAGTTAATGGCAGGATTTATGAAGCAATTTATTGGTGTAACACCTTCAAAATTAATTAAGGCAAAACCGAATCCATTATTTGAATTGATTTATAATGAAAAACCTGTATCTGTTTTGAATAACACATTGGTTTTTCCAGATTCAACCGACCTGAAATATGTCGATCAATTGAGGTTGGCTCAGTTGGCTCAAAACATTATCGATAAACGAGTTGACTTTTTTGTTCGTGGAAAATTTGGAACTGATTTTCAATTGTTTTACAAGGGTAAAGAATTGACATACAAGAACCGTAACTTATATTTTGAAGGTAAAAAACTATCAAAATACCTTCAGATTAAAGCTTTGGAGACTGCTGATGCAGCATCATCCTACATGTACATATTAACTTTCATTCATTTACTCCATGTTTTAGTTACTCTGATTTACATGATTAAGATAACAATCAGCTCATATTCAGGTAGATACGATAATGGAGATGTCCTTAGCTTGAGACTAGGTGCAATTTTCTGGCATTTTTTAGCGATTCTTTGGGGGTATTTGTTGTTGTTTTTGCTTTTTATTCATTAAACTTGCAAAAAAAATTCTATCTAGTATGGCAGGTCATTCAGCGCATGTAGATGCTTCTACACTTTGGGGGGGGAAAGAGTCCCCTTTTCAAACAAGTTATGGTAAATTAATGATGTGGTTTTTCCTTGTGTCGGATGCTCTGACATTTGGAGGCTTGTTAATTGCATATGGTTTTACAAGACACGATGCGCAAGAGGCATGGCCTATTGGAGAGGAGACTTTTAATTCTTTGCCTTTTTTAGGTCACGGTTATCCGTTATTATATGTTGCCTTAATGACTTTTATTTTAATTGTTTCATCAGTTACAATGGTTTTAGGTGTTGAAGCAGGTCACCGAATGGATAAAAAAGGAGTTGTGAAATGGATGATTGCTACTATCATAGGTGGATTTTTCTTTGTAGGTTCTCAAGCTTGGGAGTGGTATCATTTTATTCATGGTTCAGAATTCGGAAAAATTGAGTTGGCTGATGGTTCTCAAGCAATTGTTAAAGGTCATTTTGGAGAGTTGCAGAATTTCACTGTTGTTACTCCAGGTCACCACCATAAAAAGGGTGATGTTGTTACCGAAGATTTGATGCATGAGTTTCAACATGCTGCGGAGACTGGAAACCTGAAAGACGGAATGATAAAATTACATGATGGCTCCATTGCAAAAGTTAATAAAAGTGCAGACGAACATATGGAGTTAATTATTAAGAAAGATGGTAAAACAAATAAAGTAGGGGCACACATTGAAGGTAAAAAAGCAGAAGAAATGTACTATTCTTCTTTGTATAGTGGTGCTCCAAATAAAGTGATTTACGGAGCGAATCTACAGCAAAATGAATACGGTCCACAACAATATGGTCAATTCTTTTTCTTCATTACTGGTTTCCATGGGTTTCACGTATTCTCTGGGGTGATGATTAATATCATCATTATGATTGGTGTTGTACTAGGAACTTATCATAAAAGAGGTCATTACGAAATGGTAGAAAAAACTGGATTGTATTGGCATTTCGTGGATTTAGTTTGGGTGTTTGTATTTACATTCTTCTACTTGGTATAAATAGATTAACGATTAATAAGAAATAAGATGGAAAGAGACGACGTTATTGAATATTCTTTGTATACTCATCACAATGAGGAACAAGGAAAAAAAATCCGAAAAAAAATCTGGTTTGTAACAGCATTATTAACGGTAATTACAGCAGTTGAAGTTGCTTTAGGAGCTTTCATAAAACAGGGTACTGATATTTGGCCAATGGTTAAATGGTCATTTATTGTAATGACTCTTGTTAAAGCAGGTTATATTGTTTTGGTATTTATGCATCTTGGCGATGAGAAAAAGTCACTACGAAACATTATTTTGATTCCATACTTTATGTTTGTTTTGTATTTGATTTTTATTGCACTTTGGGAAGCGCTTGCAATAAATGATGCACTTCAACAAAATGCATTTTAAGTAAGATGAAAAAAAAACTCTCTGGCTTTAATATCAGGGGTATTCTTGCAACATTATTAGTTTTTGGTCCGGCTTTATTACTTGTTTTTATTGGGACAAGAGGGTGTGATCATAATTTTAAAGTATTAGATGATTATGGGACTGCGGTCCCATATTCTTTTTTAGATATAAATGGAAAAAAAAGAAGTTATAAGGAATTCGAAAATACGATAGTACTTGTAACAACAATACAAGAGTCTTGTCCGGACACATGTTCATTGTCTTTTTGGCACCTAGATCAAATTATCTATCAACACATTCGCAAAAACAAATCAAAAAAACTAAAGCAAGTTCGATTGATTTCTTACGTTACTGATGGAAAAGGAAATTGCAGCAGCGATCTAAAATTTGCTCATTCCATGCTAAAAGAGCGAGTTGAAGGGTATGATTCTTCTTTATGGATTTTGGCCAGTGGAGATGTGAAAAGTTTATATAATTTCAAAAGTAATGGGAAGTCCTTGTTGGAAAAAGGGACCCAGTATTTTGGAGGAGAATATTTCCAAGAAATTATGCTATTATTAGATAAGAAAAATCATTTAAGAATGGCGTTGAGTGGTAACCAAGAAGGAATGATACGTAGAATGAAAGAGCATTTAGCACTTTTACAAAAACAATACGATAAATCAACAGTTGAACAAAACTAAATCATTGCTGTTTTTATAAGGTGCGATTGATCTTTATTTCCATATTATCTATATTGCTTTTGGCTTGCAATCAAGAAGTTAAAAAGGTGCGTGTATTGCCCATTCTAGGGAATTTTGATTTGGAATATAAAACAATCAATGGAAAAAAATCAATTGACACACTTTTTCACAAGATTCCAGATTTTAAGTATCTCAACGAAGATTCAGTTTGGAAAACAAATCAAGACTTTAAAAACAAAGTGTGGATTGCCGAGTTTTTCTTTGCTACTTGTCCAACAATTTGTCCTGTGATGAATTCACAATTGAAAAAGCTAAACAAAGAATTAGTCTCATATTCAGAGCACATACAATTTTTATCCTTTACGATTAACCCCAAGCATGATACACCATCGATTTTAAAGAAGTATCGGATAAATGCAGGAATTACAGCAAAAAATTGGGCTTTTCTATGTGGAAATGAAACAGAGACACATCGTTTAGGGATAGAAAACTTTCTGACATTTGCTGGGAAAGACGAAGAGGCAGAAGGAGGATATGCGCATTCAGGATCTTTTACGTTGGTTGATAAGGAAGGACTTGTAAGAGGCGTTTACCGTGTTACAGATTTGAATGGTAAAGTTGATTCCGGAGAATATAATAGAATGAAAATTGAAATCCTTAAATTATTAAATGATGAGTACAACATTAAAAAATGAAGCGCAAATAGCAAAGTTTAGAAAGTTAATTATAATTGTCTCGATTGTTATACCAATTGCTGTTGCTGCTTTATTTGGAATTAAAGTAGACGGGATTGACTTATCCTGTTTACCCCCATTTTATGCAGGGATTAATGGTGTAACGGCAATTTTATTAATAACGTCGTTGATTGCTATTAAAAGTAAAAATCGGCGATTACATCAACTATTGATGCAGGTATGCCTCTGTTTATCCTTATTGTTTTTACTTTGTTATGTAGCCTATCACATGACTTCAGACTCTACTCCATACGGTGGTTCAATGAAAGTGATCTATTATACCATATTAATCTCACACATTGTATTAAGCGTGGCAGTTATTCCATTAGTTTTGTTTACTTACCTTTTTGCGTGGGAAGGTAAATTTGATAAACACAAAAAATGGACACGTTTTGCCTTTCCAATATGGTTATATGTTGCTATAACAGGGGTTGTAGTATATTTCATGATTTCTCCATTTTATAAGTAAAAAATCCTCGTTTTTCTTGCTCTGTACCATAAGTACTGATATAATTTTGGTAGAAAATAAATGCATTAAAATTCTTTCGAAGCAATTTAGGATGGAATAATTTGTAACTTCATATTTCAATTGTTTCATGTTGGCAGATCGTCAAATTTTCACTTTAAAACAAGTAGTTTCCTCCATTCGGAAAACGATAGAAGAGCGCTATGCGCAGCACTATTGGGTGAAAGCTGAAATTCATAAATTCAACCGATTTCCAAGTGGTCATGCTTTCCCAGAAATAGTTCAACGCGAGAATGATAAAATAGTAGCTCAAATATCGGGTGTAATTTGGAAGCAAAATTTCGACAGGATAAACCAACAATTTATTGAAGTAGTAAAAGAACCATTAAAGGAAGGAAGTAATTTGTTGATGCAAGTGAAAATAACCTTCACCGAATTATATGGTTTGAGTTTGCAAATTGTAGATATTGATCCGTCTTTTTCTTTGGGCGAAGTACAAAAACAACGCGAAGAAACTCTTAAAAAACTGCAAGAGGAAGGGATATTAAATCAAAATCAATTACTTCCTTTTCCCATTTTACCGAAAAGAATCGCGATTATCTCTGCCGACTCAAGTAAAGGACTTTCAGATTTTATGAATGTTTTATCGAATAATGAAAAAGGATATTCATTTTCCACTTTTTTGTTTAACTCCTATGTGCAGGGGGATCAGGCTGTTGATTCTATCATTCAAACACTTGAGAAAATAAAAAAGGTGATAAATCATTTTGATTTAGTTGTCTTGGTTCGTGGTGGAGGGGCTGAGGTTGGAATGACGTGCTATAATCATTTTGATTTATGTAAGGCGATTGCAACTTTTCCCTTGCCGATTTTAACAGGTATAGGCCATTCCACTAATTTGAATGTGGCTGAAATGATAGCTTTTCGAAATGCGATTACACCAAGTAAATTAGCCGAATTTTTAGTGCAAACTTTTCGAGAATTTGATCAGGAAATCAAGGAAAAGCAAAAGCTAATTATCCAAAAATCAATAGATGTTCTTTTTAATTCAAATCAACAATTACAATCAACATTACACCTGTTTAAGCAGGGTGTCAAACATTGTCTTACATGCTCAAGCCATGAGTTGAACGAAAAAAGCAATTGGATGCGATATGCTGTTTCAACGGAATTATCTAAAAATCAAGTAAAAATTAATCAAACACAAATTAAATTACACCATTTTTCTCAAGTGATTTTAACTAGTTCTAAGGTGCAAATTGACCAAATGAATGAGAAGATCCGATTGGGTTCTTTAGGTTATATACTCTCAACTAAACGACTCGTAGAAGAAATGGAAAAACATGTTCATTTATTAGATCCTATTCACGTGTTAAATCGAGGTTTTTCGATAACCTACAAAAATGGAGTAGTGGTAAAGGACAGTGAGCAATTAGCCATGGGAGATGAAATTGAAACGCAATTTTCCCTAGGGAAAGTACGTTCTAAAATTGCCAAGGAATTATAAAGGATCTTATTATAAATGTATTAAGTCACAAGAAAAAAGTAATTTTGTAAAAACAATCGATTTACATGGACTTTATAGAAGAAATGCGTTGGAGGGGGATGATTCATGATATGACTCCTGGAGTTGAAGAACATTTAAAAAAGGGCCTTGCAACAGCTTATATTGGATTTGACCCGACTGCGGATTCACTGCACATAGGAAGTTTGGTTCAAATAATGACTTTGGTTCATTTTCAGCGTGCGGGTCATAAACCGATTGCTCTTGTTGGCGGTGCGACTGGAATGGTCGGAGATCCTTCCGGAAAATCCCAAGAAAGAAATTTATTGGATAAAGAATCGTTGCAGAAAAATATTGATGGTGTAAGGGCTCAACTAACTCAGTTCTTAGATTTTGAAGCCGAGAAAAATCCTGCCAAATTACTGAATAACTTCGATTGGTTTGAAGGGATTTCTTTTTTAGAGTTTATTCGAGATATTGGTAAGCACATCACCGTCAACTATATGATGGCAAAGGATTCTGTGAAAAATAGATTGGAAACAGGAATGTCATTTACTGAATTCTCTTATCAACTCTTGCAAGGTTATGATTTTTATTATTTGAATCAACACCTTAATTGCTCCATCCAATTAGGAGGTTCGGATCAATGGGGTAATATTGTAACCGGAACTGAATTAATTCGCAAGAAAAACGGAGGAGAGGCTTTTGCAATTACAACCCCGTTAATTAAAAAAGCAGATGGTACAAAATTTGGTAAAACCGAAGGAGGAAATGTTTGGCTCGATAAAAATAAAACATCTCCTTATAAATTTTATCAGTATTGGTTGAATGCAAGCGATGAAGATGCTGCCACTTATGTTCGAATTTTCACATTGAAAAATAAAGAGGAAATTGAGGAATTAGAAAGAGAACATCAAGAAGCTCCTCATTTAAGAGTGCTTCAAAAAGCCTTAGCAGAGGATATTACGAATCGAGTTCATGGTCAAGAAGCCTTGAATGGTGCCATAGCAGCAAGTAATATACTTTTTGGAAAATCAACATTTGACGATTTACGACAATTAAGTGAGGAAGATTTCTTAGCTGTTTTTGAAGGGGTTCAAACGTGCATACTTCCAATTTCTGAATTTGAAAAGGGACTTAGTATTGTAGAAGCTTTGGGAAATGGCACCGGTTTTTTAGCATCAAATGGGGAGGCCCGACGGGAGTTAAAAGCTAATGCAGTAAGCGTAAATAAAGAAAAAGTGAGCGAAGATTTTATCTTAAACATGGATCACCTTATCAATGGAAAGTATATATTACTTGGAAAAGGAAAGAAAAATAATTACATAATTGTTGCAGAGTAATCATGGAAATTAATCAAGCACAAAAACTCGTCGACGATTGGATACAAACTGTTGGAGTGCGTTATTTCAATGAGCTAACGAATATGGCAATGCTTACTGAGGAAGTGGGGGAGGTTGCGCGAATCATTGCACGCAGATATGGAGAGCAAAGTGAAAAAGAATCTGATAAAGGAAAGGACTTGGGAGATGAATTGGCGGATGTACTTTTCGTTCTCATTTGTTTAGCTAATCAAACAGGGATTGATTTAGAAACTGCGTTGAAGAAAAATTTAGAAAAGAAAACATCCCGAGATGCGAATCGACATCAAACAAACAGTAAATTGAAATAAAACGATGTTAAATAAACCAGATGGATTGGCTCCAATTCGCTCTTTTCTGTTGAAATTTGGTGTTGTCGTGTTCTTACTTTTCATATATCGATTGGTTTTATTTTTCTTTAACTTTAATTTGTTTCATGGAGTTACAGCCATGGATTTTCTAATTGGAACCTGGTTTGATATTATAACACTTAGCCTTTTTTTATTTCCAGTTGTAATTTTATACTTTCTTCCAACACCGCAAAATTGGCAAAATTGGCAAAATCGTATTAACTCAGTTTTGTTTGTCTTTATAAGCTCAACCGTATTAGCATTCAATACGTGGGATATTGCCTATTATTCCTATACTTTCAAGAGAATTAGTTATGATTACTTGATTTTTATGCTAAACACTAAAGAAACAAACTCGTTGGCGGGTGTCTTTTTACTTGAGTTTTGGTGGTTGTTTCTTTTATTTGGGGGTAGTGTTTTTGTACTAATTTGGAGTGAACGAAAGATTAAAAGTGCATCCTTATCAATAAAGAGTTGGAAATCATGGATTCTTTTTCCGTTAATAATCTTCTTATTTGTTATCGTTGGACGTGGAGGATTCCAATTAAAACCAATTGGTATTTTGGATGCAACCATTTATACAACGGTTGAAAAATCCCCAATCGTCTTGAACTCTGCGTTTACAATGATAAAAACTATTGAATTTCGTGGGGTTGAACCAAAACATTATTTTTCAGAGGCGGAGGAACGAAAATATTTTAATCCAATTCGAGTTTCTTCCCCTCAAAATATATTGGATGATTCAACGAACGTTGTTTTTCTATTATTGGAAAGTTTTGGTAGTGCTTATGTGGGTCCGGGAAATCCAGATAGTTATACTCCTTTCTTAGACTCCATTTTAAATCAATCCGTATATTTTCCGAATGGTTATGCCAATGGAAGAACATCAATGGATGCACTTCCAACAATCTTGTCTTCTATTCCTGCATGGATGGATGAGCCTTTTATCCTTTCTTCGTATAGTAGTAATCAATTTTCGGGTCTCCCACAAATTTTAAACAAAAAAGGTTACGAAACAGCATTTTTTCATGGAGCAACTAATGGTTCTATGCGCTTTGATAGTTATTGTGCTGCAACGGGAATCGATCATTATTTTGGCCGAAAAGAATACAATAATGAAAAACATTTTGATGGAAATTGGGGCATTTGGGATCATAATATGCTGAATTGGTCAATTGATAAAATGAATGAATTTAAAAAGCCATTTTTTTCAATGATTTTTACTTTATCTTCTCATCATCCCTTTTCAATTCCATCAGAGTTTCAATCGAAAGTGAAAATGGGTCCTGAACCAATTTGTGGAACACTGAGTTATGTCGATTTTGCGTTGAAAGCATTCTTTGATAAAGCCAAAAAACAATCTTGGTACAAGAATACTCTTTTTGTAATTTGCGCAGATCATACGGGCCCAACGAATAGGCCTGAAAAAGCAACGTTAGATTTGCGTTATCGCATTCCAATTGCCTTTTTTGACCCTTCCGGAAAATTGAAGCCGCAAAAACCAACTTGTTCTATTCAGCAAATAGACATTTATCCAACCATCTTGGATTTACTCAACATTCAATCGAAGTATTATGCGATTGGGAGTTCCTATTTTTCTAAACAACCTAAGGTCATTGCGGCGTTTGCGCAGCAAAATTTAATTTCTTTTGGCACACCAGGAAAACCGGAAGTTTGGAACGAATCAAAAGTGTATTCAAAACAAAACCCAAAATACAACGAAATACAACATTTAAAAGCGGCTTATCAACGCTATTGCAGGGATTTATTGACGAATAAAATGCGCCCTTAGATTATAATTTTCTTAGTGAAAGATTATTTTTGAGCAAATCGATACATGAATAAAGCAACTAAGGCGAAAATCATATTAGGAACCCAAACGGCAATGAAGGCAGGAAAACCGATTTTGATAGTAGCAACCGTAGCAACCTTCATTACAAAAATATAGACAAACACAATTCCCAATCCGATGGCAATATTAATTCCGATTCCACCTCGTTTTTTTTGAGAAGATACAGCAACACCAATTATTGTAAGGATATAGGCAGCAAAAGGATAGGACGTTCGCTGGTGTAGTTCTATTTCAAAATTGGGGATATTAGCAGATCCTTTTTTCCTTTCTCTATCGATGTGTTTCGTTAATTGAGTATAAGTCATGGCTTCAGCTATATTGTCTCTTTGGGCCATGTCATCAATTGTAAATTGAAAAGTGGTGTCTTTCCTTTGTCGTTGGGTTAACTGGTCATTAGGATAACCCACCTTTCGCTCGTATAAATCGGTTAATATCCACTTGTTCGTACCAATAACATTTTGAGCAGTTCTTGCTTTTAAAAAATGGGTGATTTTCTTTTTTTTGTCCCATTTTTCAACTACGAATTCATTAATTAAATTGTCTTCACCACCGTAGCTAGAAAAATAAACCACTTCATTATTTGGGAATTCAGCGTGATATTCTTCTACATGCATTCTATCGCGGTAGTATTTCTCTTCAAAAGCCAGTCTCACCTTATTGGCTCGAGGAACAACGAAATGGTTTAATATTAAGGAAAGAATCATTAAAATAGTTGCCCCCATAAAATAAGGTCTCATAAATCGGGTAATGGGCCTTCCGCTGAACCAAATAGGAATTATTTCAGTTTCTTGCGCCATTTTTGCTGTAAACCAAATGACAGAAAGAAAAATAATCATGGAGGAAAACATGTTTCCGTAAAACAAAATGAAATTGAGGTAGTAATTGAAAATTATTTCGGTAAATGGAGCCTTATTGTCAATGAATTCACTCAGTTTTTCAGAAATATCGAATACTACAGCCAATAACATAATGATTCCAAGCATGAAAAAGAAAGTGCCTAGAAACTTACCAATGATATATTTATCTATGATTTTTATCATGGCGTTAGCTTACAACCGTTGTTTTAAAATAGGAATTAACTTGTTTTTCCAGTTTTCGAATGTTCCGGCAAGAATTTGTTTTCTGGCTTCTTTAACGAGTTGAAGGTAAAAAGTCAAATTATGTAGCGTCGCAACTTGAATGCCTAAATATTCCTTCGTTTTTATCAAATGACGCAAATAAGCTTTCGTATAAACTTGGTCAGCCCACATAGAACTGGAAGTGTCAATGGGTGAAAAATCTTTTGCCCATTTTTCATTTTTTATATTTATTGTACCATTCCAGGTAAATAGCAGGCCATGCCGAGCGTTTCTACTTGGCATTACACAATCAAACATATCTATCCCTAAACTGATGCATTCTAAAATATTTGCCGGAGTACCAACCCCCATTAAATAACGTGGTTTTTCTTTTGGCAAAATCGAGCAAACCAAATCGGTCATTTCGTATAAATGTTCCTCAGGTTCGCCAACTGAAAGTCCACCAATTGCATTTCCAACTGCATTTACTGAAGCAATTTCATTGGCGGATTGTGTTCTTAGGTCCTTATAAACACTCCCTTGAACAATTGGAAATAATGCTTGATTATGGCCATATTTAGGTTCTGTTTCATCCATATAATTTATGCATCTTTTCAACCAGCGATGAGTCATTTCCATCGATTTTTTTGCATAGGTATAATCACATGGATAGGGGGTGCATTCGTCAAATGCCATGACAATGTCTGCCCCAATACTCCTTTGTATTTCCATTGACTTTTCAGGGCTCAGAAAATGATAGCTCCCATCTAAATGAGATTGAAATCGAACACCTTCTTCTGTGATTTTGCGTGTTCCGGAGAGAGAATAAACTTGGTATCCTCCACTATCTGTTAAAATAGGCCTTTCCCATCCCATAAAAGAATGAAGACCTCCTGCGGCTTCCATTACTTCCATGCCAGGTCTTAAATACAAATGGTAAGTGTTTCCTAAAATTATTTGGGCTTGTATATCCTCTCGCAATTCTTGTTGATGAATACCTTTTACCGTACCTTGTGTTCCAACAGGCATAAAAATCGGGGTTTCAATAGCTCCATGATCTGTATGAAGTATTCCTGCTCTTGCTCGAGAGGATGAATCTGACTGAATTAATTCAAAGTGCATAAAATGTTGAAAAATAAGCTGGACAAAGATACATCTATTTAGGTTTGAAGACGAACTTTGTATTCGATATAAATTATGCAAGTTTGTTTACCTCATTTTGGGTTTGATTTCTTCACGTACTGCTTTATAGTATTGTGTGTTGCTGGATTTATTCAATTTTTATATTTGTTATTTATTTTTAGTCGATTGGCTTTTTTTCGCACGAAACAACAAGAACAAGCGCTAATTCCAGTTAGTGTAATTATTGCAGCGCGAGATGAATCGGATAATTTATATGAAAATCTACCCATGATATTGAGTCAAGATTATCCTGATTTTGAAGTGATTGTGGTTAATCATCAATCTGTAGATGATAGTAATTGGTTGTTAATTGCTTTTCAACAACAGTATAAAAATCTCAGGGTGATTGATATTCCTAAAAACAAACACTTGAGAGCAGGCAAAAAATTTCCCATTACCTTGGCTATCAAAGGGGCTAAAAATGAACATGTTTTATTAACGGATGCAGATTGTAAGCCATCAAGCCATCAATGGTTACGAAAAATGGCAGGTTCTTTTTCAACTTCTAAGCAAATTGTAATAGGATATGGTCCTTTCTCTAAACAAAAAGGATTTTTAAATAAATTAATCCGCTTTGACGCGGCATGGATTGGTGTGAATTACCTTTCCATGGCGCTTTCAAAATTGCCATACATGGGTGTCGGAAGGAATTTGGGATACACAAAAACAGTATTTAACTCGGTAAGTGGATTCAAGTCCCATTATGCATTAGCATCGGGCGATGATGATTTGTTTATCCAACAAGTCGCTCAAAAATCAAATTACACTATCAATATTGACCCTGAAACTTTCTGTTTTTCCCCTGCTGCCCCCACGTGGAAAAGATGGGTGAGACAAAAGTCAAGACATTACACTACATCTAATCAATATAAGGTTATTAAAAAGTTGTTGTTAGGAATATATCCCTTGTCTTTGCTTTTGCTCTGGATATCCTTTGTTATTTTGATGTTTAAATTGGATTTCAGAATAATAAGTGGGATTTTATTCGGGATAGTATTGCTTTTGAAATGGTGGATTCAAGGAAAATGTTTACTCAAGCTCCAAGAAAAGAATTTTGTTTTTTTATTGCCATTTTGGGATGTTTTTTATGCCGTAATAACCCCTATTTTATTCTATCTTACTGAACAAAAGAGGAATACTAAATGGTAGAGAACCAACATTTATCGGAACGCGCTAAGCAAGATTTAGAATTAGTTGAAGCAGCTCGCTTGGGAAAACAATCTGCTTATGCTGATTTGATGGATCGATACCGAGACTCAATTTATTTTATGATGCTAAAAATGGTTCGAAATGCAGACGATGCAGATGATTTGACCATTGAAGCCTTTGGTAAAGCATTTAGTAGATTAGACCAGTACTCTCCTAGTTTTGCATTTTCGACATGGTTGTACAAAATAGCATCAAATAACTCAATTGATTTTATTCGTAAGAAGCGGATTCAGGTTACCTCAATGGACTCTGGATATACCAATGATGACGGAGAACGCATTCAGATTGATGCTAGGTCAAATACGATGAATCCAGAGGAAACAGTGATTTATGGTCAAAAAGTCGTTCATATGCGTATGCTAGTGAGTAAATTAAAACCGCGTTACCGTGTTCTCGTAGAAAAAAGGTATTTTGATGAATTGAGTTATGAGGAAATAGCTGAAGAATTACAATTACCACTGGGAACAGTAAAGGCACAATTGTTTAGAGCGCGCGATTTTCTAGCAAACATGATGGAAAAAACAAAAGATTCTATTTAAAAATGGATTCTCAATTAATTTCTAGATACTTTCCAGATTTAACAGAAAAGCAAATCAAACAATTTGAATTATTACAAGGATTATATCAAGAATGGAATGCTCAAATCAATGTGATTTCCAGAAAAGACGAATATAATTTTTACCTGCACCATGTTTTACATTCTTTGGCGATTTCAAAAATAATTGATTTTCAATCGGGCACACGAATTCTTGATATTGGCACAGGTGGTGGTTTTCCAGGTATTCCCTTAGCGATACTTTTTCCCGAAACTCAGTTTGTTTTAGTGGATTCTATTGGAAAGAAAATAAAAGTTGTTAATGGGGTTGCAGAATCCCTTGGATTAACGAACGCTATAGGAATTCATGAACGCGTGGAGAAAATTCCAGGTCAATTTGATTTTATTCTTTCTAGGGCGGTTGCTCCCCTTGCTGATTTACTTTTTTGGACTAAAGACAAGTTAAATTCTCAAAGCAACAATGAACTTGCCAATGGTTGGATTTGCTTAAAAGGAGGGGATTTATCGGATGAGTTATCAAAAATTAAAAAGCACATTCGCTCCTATTCAATTTCAGATTGGTTTAGCGAAGACTTTTTCGAAACCAAGAAAATTATTTATGTGCGTTAATGCGGGTACTTCTATTTCTTATCCATTCATACAATCCAATAATCGGAAGAAATAAGCAATAATTATAATACAAATCTTCAAATGGAATTGTACCAATGCGAATTCCCATGATATGATTTTCATTGTACCAAACCACTGGATTTTCCGTAAACATTCCTGTCAAAATACCATTTACGATTAGAAACGGAAGAAGTGCAACCAAATAAGCAAAAACAAATCGCTCGTACCAACGAACTTTAGAAATAAAATAAAGCCCAACCGTTAAAATCGCACTTGCACCGCATGCAGCACTTGTATACCAGTTGTCTAAAAACCAAGTTGAAAATACAAATCCGGATAGAACAAAAAAGAAAGCGAATAACTTGGAGGCCTTTGTAAGAGTAATCGTTGGAAAGTAGGCGTTGAGGACGACATAAATAAAAACACAATTATAGGGTACAATAAAGAAAAACAAAACTTCTTCAAGCGGTAAATGTCCGATGTATATTTCCTGAATGTAGGCGGGTGTAAATCCCCAAATTCCGCGGATAGTAAAATATTCATCCCAAATTATGAAAATAAGCGCAACGAATAAAATAGCCGGAAATAAGAATTTCCATTGTTTGTAAAAGCTTACTTTTTTGTCAAAACTCAGACAAAATGGACCTGCAAAAGCCAAAACAAGTGTCCAAAAATACAAACTCATTTAGAATTTTTATTTTGAAAGGCTTTCTTCGCTTCTTGAAAATACTTAGGTGGAACGATTAACATCCCGAAGCATTCACCATGTTCTTTTCCTTGGTGTTTATGATGTACTTTATGTGCCTTTCGAATTGCAGTAAAATAAGCATTGTCGATGTTTCTGAGCCATTTGAACCTGCGGTGAATAAACACGTCATGTACTAAAAAGTAGGCAAAACCATATGCAGCAATTCCAAATCCCATCCATACCGGAACATAGGCTTCATTCATCATTCCTAACATGATACACAACCAAGATGGAATGGCATAAATTAGAAAAAATACATCGTTTCGTTCAAAGAAACCGGGTTCTTCCACATGATGATCAGCATGAAAATACCACATGAAACCATGCATTACGAACTTGTGTGTCGCCCATGCCATGAATTCCATTCCAAAAAAAGTCGCTAATAAAACAAAAGGTCCCCACCAATACATTATCGAAAGTTTAGAATTATAAAAAATATGAACTGTATAAAAAACAACGCATTAAATACTTTGTTCGAATTGGGTTTACGCATTCCAAAATAAATAAGTTGCAAAATTACAGCAACAAAAAACCAACAAACATAATTGAAGAATGGAATCGTATTGTCTTTCCAAGACCAAAAATCACTATTCATGGCCACTGGTTCCATTACAAAATCAAAAATGACTAAAATAAATGCGTTAATGATTATTTTTAGCGTGTTTGGTAACTTTATTGAATAAGTTACAGATGCAGAAGTTGCCGTCAATACTCCCCAATTTATTCCAATTACAAGGGGGACTCCCCACAATTTAGGACCCAAATTAGAGCCGTATTTGTAATCGCCAAATAGTAAACCGGTGTGTACACCAATTAATTCAACTGACACGCCAATTACAAAAGCAATAAGTAGAAATTTCAATAAAATGGGTTTGTTTTCGTCTTCTCCCAAAAGGATAACCAAAAATGCCAAAATTAAATTGAGAAAGGAAAGCGAAAGAATCAGTTCCTTGAAATCGGGCAGCATAATGCCTACTAATCCAACCAAATGAAAAATGATAAGAATGGCAATAAGGTATGTTCTTGGAATTATTTTCATAAGTTAATTAACAAAAAAATAATCATCGAGTTCATTGTATTCTTCCTCGAATTGAATTTTCAATTGTTTCTTCTAATGTATAAAATGAATGATTTATTGCACCGTTCAATTTTTCAATGGAATAAGATAATTTTTTATAAGCTGAATTTATCGCATCTTTCGATAATAAAGGTTTTTTTCCAATCAGTTTAAAAATGGGATAAAATACCACAGACAACAATCTAACTACTTTTTTAGAAATGGATTCTATAGGTCGTTTGACGCTTGCCTGATCTGAAATTGTGTTTAACAATTGTTGAATCGATTGATTGCTGCCTATGCATAAAAACCGTTCATTGATAAGTGTTGATTGCATTAGTTTAATTAGACAAATCGCTACATCACGAGCATCTACCGTTGCGTTGGATCCAGTGGGGTAATATCGTAGGCCTTTTGTTGTTGTTTTGAAAATAGTTAAAGATGAGTCATTCCAATTACCTGGGCCTAAAATTACACAGGGATTAATAATTACAGCATTTAATCCTTCTTCAATTCCTCTCCAAACTTCTTTTTCTGCCAAATATTTACTGATCGAATATCCACTTGTTTGAGGTGTTTTTTTCCATTTATCTGCCTCTGTTATTGGTGTGTTCTCTTCACCTCCCACGGCAGCAGTTGAACTGACATACGCTAGTTTCTCTATTGGATTAGCTAGACAAAGGTTCACAATATTGGCTGTGCAATAGCGATTGTGAATGATACATTGTTTAAAGTCCTCTGAGTGAAAAGATACAAATCCAGCAGTATGGTAAACATTTTTAATTCCTATAAAAGCAATTTTCAAACGTTCAATATCTAATAAATTAGCTTCAAACCACTCTATTTTTCCCCAATGATGTTCCCATCTGTCACCCAAGTAATATTGAAAAATTTGTTGCGTGAAGTCGATTTTGTTCTTCGTTCTATAGATTGCTCGTATAGATTCACTTTCCTTCGATAATTCAACCAAAAGATGACTTCCAACTAAACCTGTACCGCCGGTAACTAAAATCATTTGATTATAAAAGTAATCAATCTTGTTCAATTTGTTAAAAAATTGAGATTAACAAAGGAATTTGATGCTTTTGCACGCTTTGTATTAACTAAAGAAGTATTTATTCATTATTGAATCAAACAATAGATTGCCGTACTATGAAGCTGTTAAATTTGTAATTTTACACCGTGAAAGTCAGCGTAAAATGTATTCAACCATTCCTTGTTTTATTGATTTTTTGGGTAATCATTTTTGATTTTCAACGAATCCTTTTTTTAATAATTCAGGTCAATAAATTTAACGAAGCATCTTGGTTTGATATAGGAGGAGTATTTTTTCAATCACTTCGATTAGATTTGGCAACGGCCTCTTTTTTATCAGCAATTCCAATGTTGTTCTTATTATTTTGGTCGTATGTCAAAACGAATGCTGCCAAGTTAATTTACATGCTGAGCATTGTTCTTGAGTTAATAATTGTTTCACTCATTCACAGCGGAGAAATCAATGTTTATCATGAATGGAATCATAAATTGACTTCGCGTGTGTTTATGCACCTTTCTAATCCAAATGAGATTTTTCGTACGGCTGAATTTGGATCGCAATTGTTGTTTTTTGTGATTCTCTTTATTGAAATTGTGGCAGGTTATTTTTTACTTAGAAAGACCCTTTTAAAACCTCTAGAATTAGAAAAAAAATGGATTTATTTACCACTCGGACTCATCTATATTTCCTTGTTTTTTGTTTTAGCAAGGGGTGGGGTTCAGCAAATACCTATTAATATTGACTCTGCTTATTTTTCAAAAAACTCGCGCGTTAATGATTTGTCAGTGAATTCAACTTATTTTTTTGGAAATAGTTTTTTGTTGTATCAACGAAATGATTTGGAGCAGCATCTTCCAGAAATGAATTTGAATCAGGTAAACACTTCAGTAAACGCTCTTTATTCATTTGACAAGAGCCATTCGAATTTTATTTTAAATGATACCAAGCCAAATGTTGTTTTTTTATTGTTAGAAAGTTGGTCCGCAAGTGCGGTTGGTTGTATGAGTGAAACCAAAGGGTTAACGCCAAATTTCGATCGGTTGAGTAAAGAGGGATTTCTTTTTCAAAATATTTATGCAACAAATACAACATCTGAAATAGGGAATACGAGTATTTTCTCGGGATATCCTGCGCTACCAGAAATCGCCATTTCTTTAGAACCTGAAAAAAACCGGAAACTTCCTTCTATAAATCAAGTGTTAAAAAAGTCGGGATATTCTGCTCATTATCTATTCAGTGGAGATTTAAAATATGGAAATATTCAAGGGTATTTAACGGAGCATCAATTTGATGAATTAGCAGATGAAAAGGATTTTCCTACTTCCTTGACAAAAGGAAAGCTGAATTATTTTGACGAAGATTTATACAGTCTTTTTCTTCAGAAAATTAACAAAACCAAACAACCATTTATGCATTGTGCATTTACTGGTAGTACTCATTCACCTTTTGATTACCCAAAACGGGCAGGTTGGGAAAAATGGAAGGGGGTTGAGCAAGATTATTTGAATTCTCTTTTTTATGCAGATCAAGCATTGGGGCAATTTATTGAAAATTGCAAAAAACAGCCTTGGTATAAGAATACGATTTTTGTTTTTGTGGCAGATCATGGTCATCATACCCATACAATTCAAAGTCCGAATCAATCTTCATTTTTTAGAATTCCACTGTTGATTTATGGAGAGCCTTTAAAAAAGGAATTCCGAGGAAGTCAAAATACAATAATTGGTTCTCAGTCAGATATTGCTGCAACCTTATTGCATCAGTTGCGACAAGATGCTACATCTTTTAAGTTTAGTAAGGATTTACTGAGCCCAACTGTAAAATCATTTGCTTTTCATGCAACCATTCGCGGATATGGTTTTGTTTCACCAACGGGATCATTTGTTTATAATTTGGATGCGCGAAAAATAATTGAAAATACATTTTCGCCTGCTGACTTCAAAAAAGAAAAGTTAAAGTCTGATGCATTATTCAATGCTTATTATTCTTATTTTAAATCATTGTAATGGCAAAATTTGTTAACCTTCAAATAAATGGTGCAATTCTTCTGTTTCTAATGTACTTTTGTAATTATGGATCATGAAGTAGAATTACGTTTTCAGCAAGTTAAAACACACGTAGAATCAACTTTTGGAGGTGGTATGGATGTTCAATCCATGCTTTTTTTAATTGGTGTGAATGAATTAGGAATTGGTTATAAAGAGTTCTCAAAAAGCGAAAAAACGGATTTGTTGCATGTCGCAATTTGCACTTTGCTTGAGCCTTATGGATATTATGTTTTTGAAGGTCGAGATAAAGATCAATGGCCACATTTCACATTGTCAAAGAACCTACCGCCGTTAAATCACCAACAACAACAGCATTTGATTAAGGAAGCTATGATCGAATATTTCATTCAACAAGGCTATTATCCTGATGATAAATCAGACAATTCGAAGTAAAAAACTATATTTGTTACCTTAAAATAATCACCTCATGGAATTTTGGATTAAAGCCGCACAACTTTTTTTATCACTAGCTATTCTTGTAACATTGCATGAATTGGGACATTTTTTACCTGCCAGATTATTCAAGACGAGGGTAGAAAAATTTTATTTGTTTTTTAATCCTTGGTTTTCATTGTTTCGTACAAAGAGATTGAAAGGTAAACGTGTTTTTTCATGGTTTTCAAAAGAGTCTCCTAAAGATTGGGAAACTGAACCAAATAATACTGAATGGGGTCTGGGTTGGCTGCCTTTGGGTGGATATGTGAAGATTGCTGGAATGATTGATGAGTCAATGGATAAAGAGCAATTGGATAAACCAGCTGAATCTTGGGAATTTCGATCTAAACCAGCATGGCAACGATTGATAATCATGGTAGGTGGTGTAACCGTGAATTTGGTATTGGGTTTTTTAATATACATCGGTGTAGTATTTTTTTGGGGAAAAGAGGAAATCAAAGCAAGCGATATAAAACATGGATTAGCTGTTCATGCCTATTTGGAAAAATTCAATATTAAATCAGGTGATAATGTTATTGAAGTTGACGGCAAGCCTGTTGTTAGTCCAAATGAATTGAACAAAGAGATTTTACTTCGCGATGCGAAAAAATTAACAATTCAACACGCTGACGGATCTAAACAGCTCGTTGATTTACCCGATGATTTTGGAAAAATACTGTTCCAAGAAGGAGCATTTCCATTATTTTCTCTAAGACACAAATCCACGCAGGTTGATTCAGTTATGGCGAATACAGGAGCGTCAAAAGCCGGAATTAAAAAAGGAGATAAAATTGTTTTGATTGATAAAAAGTCCATAGAGTATTTTGACGAAATTCAATCGGCATTGTATCTGAAAAAAGGGAAATCAACTGAAATAAAAGTGCTTAGAAATAGAGATACCATCTCACTAAAAGCTCTAGTTAAAGAAGATGGAACAATTGGGTTCGCTCCAAAACCTACAGGTTTTGTTGATTCATCGGCCATCAAAAAAGTCAATTACAGTCTAGGCGAGAGTATTTCAGTTGGTATGATAACCGGGGTGAATACCTTGGGTGATTATGTTTCACAATTCAAGTTCTTGTTTACCAAAAAAGGTGCAGGTCAAATGGGCGGATTCGCTGCAATTGGTAATATGTTTCCACCTATGTGGGATTGGCAACAGTTTTGGCTAACCACAGCTTTCCTTTCCATTATTCTTGCATTTATGAATATTCTCCCTATTCCTGCCTTGGATGGTGGACATGTAGTTTTCTTAATTTATGAAATGATTACAGGAAGAGAGCCAAATAAAAAGGTGCTTGAATATGCTCAATATGCAGGTATGATATTGTTACTTACTTTGGTGGTTTATGCAAATTTCAACGATTTATTTCGCTGGTTATTTCCAAATTAATATTCAGTTATGAAACGTTTTCAAAATTACATTCAAGGTCAATGGGTAGATGGTATTGATACAGAAACCGTTCTACATCATGCAATTACAGGTGAAATACTTGGTGAAGTTTCAAGTAAAGGGTTAGATTTTGGAGGTGTACTTTCCTATGGCCGACTTATAGGTGGCGGGAAATTAAGAAAAATGACTTTTCAAGAACGGGGTCGAATGCTCAAAGCGCTCGCACTATTTCTAATGGAAAGAAAAGAAAAGTATTATCAAGTGAGCTCATGGTCAGGTGCCACTCGCGTAGATTCTTGGATTGACATTGAAGGTGGTATCGGAAATTTATTTGCTAATGCATCTTTACGCCGTCAATTTCCTGATTTACCTTTTTATGTTGATGGATCTGCGGCGCCGTTGTCAAAAAATGGAACGTTCATTGGTCATCATATCATGGTTCCCAAGGAAGGTGTGGCAATTCATATCAATGCATTTAATTTTCCTATTTGGGGGATGTTAGAGAAAATCGCGGTGAATTTAATGGCAGGGGTTCCAGCGGTGGTGAAACCTTCTGAATATACCTGTTATCTAACTGAAGTAATGGTTAGAGATATTATTGATTCTAAAATATTGCCCGAAGGTTCACTTCAATTAATTTGTGGATTGGGACGAGGTTTGATAGATCATGCTGAAACTCAGGACGTGGTAACCTTTACTGGAAGTGCGGCTACCGGTAAAATGTTGAAAGCTCATCCACGAATTGCTGCAGAAAGTGTAGCTTTTAATTTGGAAGCAGATTCATTAAATGCAACTATTTTGGGTCAGAAAGCGATTCCTGGAACAGAGGAATTTGATTTGTTTATAAAGGAAACGGTTAAGGAAATCACTATTAAAGCTGGTCAAAAATGTACTGCTGTGAGAAGGATAATCGTTCCCGAAGACTTATTGGATGAAGTTCAAGCTGCAATTTCTGCTAGATTAGCAACTACAAAAATTGGAGATCCTAGCGCAGAAGGGGTGCGTATGGGTGCTTTGGCAACTCAATTGCAAGTAGGACGTGTTCGGGAGAGTGTTGAACTATTGAAACAATCCCAGGAAATAGTTTTTGGTGATTTAGATGATTTTGAAGTGATTGGAGCGAATAAGCAAAAAGGTGCCTTTTTCTCTCCCATTTTATTTAGAAATACGCAGCCATTTATTCAAACTGCTTGTCACGAAATAGAAGCGTTTGGTCCTGTTTCAACCATTATGCCCTATAAGTCATTGGAGGATGCGATTGAATTAGCTAAAATGGGTAAAGGCTCGTTGGTATCTTCAATTGTAACTCCGGATAATAACGAAGCGATTGAATATGTCTTGGGCGCTGCATCTTTGCATGGTAGAATACTTGTTTTAAATAAAGATTGCGCAAAAGAAAGTACTGGTCATGGTTCCCCAATGCCGTTGTTAACGCATGGTGGACCTGGAAGAGCGGGGGGGGGTGAAGAAATGGGTGGAAAACGAGGAGTTTTACACTACCTACAAAGAACAGCTATTCAAGGTCATCCAAGCACAATTACGGCAATCACCAAACAATTTCAAGTCGGTGCAGCAATGCCTGAAGCCAACCCGCATGTATTCCGTAAACACTTTGAGGAATTGGAAATTGGTGAAACTGTTTTTACCCATAAGCATACGGTTACTGATGCTGACATAGTTAACTTTGCAAATGTTTCAGGAGATAATTTTTATGCTCACATGGACGCAACATCGCTAGAAGGTACTATTTTTGAGCGAAGAGTGGCCCATGGGTATTTTGTATTGTCAAAAGCTGCAGGATTATTTGTGGATCCAAAAAAAGGACCTGTTCTTTTGAATTATGGATTGGATGAAGCTCGATTTACAAAACCAGTTTATCCAGGTGCTACCTTGGGAGTTAGATTCACAGTGAAGGAGAAGATTGATCAAGAAAAAAAATCGGAAGAGGATATCGCAAAAGGAATTGTGAAGTTTCTGGTTGATGTGTATGATGAAACTGGTGAAACAGTAGCATTAGCAACCATTTTAACCATGGTTAAGAAATTGAATCAACACTAATTATTAACAATAACCACTTTAAAAGGAATTACTTTAACTCGAGTTGCGTTTCTCTTTTTTGTATTTTTACTAAAAATATAACAATGAAAAAGAAAATTATCGCTTTAGTTGGAATGGTGGCATTATCCATCACTTCTTTATTAAGTCAAATCGAGCAAGGTACAGTTATGCTTGGTGGAGATGCCTATTTTAATTATAGTTTTCCTTCTGGTGAAAAAGCTTCTTCTAATTTAAATATTTCTCCTAAGGCAGGATTTTTCATAGTCGATAATATGGCTATTGGGGCTTCAATGACTTTTAATTCCTTTAAAGGGGGTTCTAATTTTTCAATTGCACCTTTTATGCGAGCATATTACAAAGGTAATTTCTATGGTCAATTACAAGTAGGATATGGAAGATCCTCATTTGATGTTGCAGATGTAACAATTAAAACTTCAGGGTTGAATACTGAGCTTGATATGGGATACACTATTTTTTTAACGGATAATATTGCACTTGATCCAGCTATTTATTACAACTTTTATACTGAAGGATCCAAATATGGAGGGTCAAACTTGGGAATGAAAATTGGTTTTCAACTATTCTTAAATAGATAATCAAACAAGATTTGGTAAATAGAAGGATGGCAGTTGTCATCCTTTTTTTATTTTTGAATATGTGTTACAGTAATTCCTCCACTTCTTCCAATGTAGATCTAGGAAATAAATACGGAAAAAAAGTAGATCCAACCATTGCTGATTCGCCCGTTTACTTTGCAAGTGGTTTTCAATTTCCTATGTGGCGAATTATTTCAAATGAACCAACGATTGAATACATGAGATGGGGATTGATTCCTCATTGGTTCAAGGGCAATTCATCTGAAATTGCAGCTAAAACCCTGAATGCTCGAATTGAATCGATTTCCGCAAAACCCTCCTTCAAAACCATTGTTAATTCCAAACGGTGTATTATTCCTTCAAATGGTTTTTTTGAGTGGCAACATCAAGGAAAAAACAAGATACCCTATTTTATTTATGGTGAAAAAGATTCCATTTTGTCAATGGCAGGACTATGGGATGAATGCATAGATGTTTCTAATGGTACAATAATAAAAACATTTTCAATTTTAACGCAGGAAGCAAATGAATTTATGGCTGAAATACATAATGTAAAAAAACGAATGCCTTTATTGCTCGATGAAAAAAGGATTCATTCTTGGATGAACAATGAGGATCCAATTGAAGTTATAGCGAATAATAAAGGAGTTTACTTGAAGGCTCACCCAGTTGATAAAACAATATTGTTTTCACCTAAGTCTAATGTGATTGAAGCGCAATTCCCATTTGCGCCAAAACCAACGCAATTTTCCCTTTTTTAGACAAAAAAAAGGGAGCTCTATGGCTCCCTTATAATCGATAGAATGTCTTTTATTCTTTAATGAATTTAACTGTTTCAACTCCACTTGCATGGTAAACATTCACAAAGTAAATACCAGCTTTCATTGATGATAAATCAAAAGATTGAGCAGCAGATGAAGAAACTGATTTGGATGCAACAACTTTTCCTTCAATGTTTGTAATAGAAATTGTTGATGCTTTCATAGAAGCAGAAATTCCGTTAATATTCAACTCATTCATTGCAGGATTTGGAGAAACCGTGATAGGTGCAATAACTTGCTCAATATTTCCAGCTACACCAATAATTACTTTGTAACCATCAAATGATGTGCTTTGTGTTACCGGTGTTGGAGGAAATCCAGGTACTAATGTGATTAGTACAGTTGCATCGATATTAATTGTAAGGCTATATGTTCCGGCAGTTGCCGTTGTTCCATATAAATTTGCACAACCATTTGAACCTCCATTAAATGTGCAGTTTGATATGTTACACGCATAATTGAATCCGGTTGGTAATCCAGCTACACCAGTTACCGTAAATGATTGTATTGGAGAACCAACAAATTGTCCGGATGGATCTAATTCTACTGTTACCGTTGCAGGAACTTTGAAATTTAAGTCAGTTGAATAGAAAACATTCGTCAAACCAGCAGGGAAATTTTGAATTGTATCTGGCCAAGCTCCGTAGGCTGAATCAGCAAAGTTTGCACCTGGAGTACATGTTTGTGCTTGAGTATTAAAAATAGCAGCACAAATCACAAATGAAGAAAGTAAAAGTTTTTTCATAGTTTTTTAATTAATTTGAGATCAAATATACGTAAAAAAATAACGTGATAAAGTAAAATTATTTTTCGTTTTTGATTTTCGTTTTTCTTTAAGGAAAAAAGGCTTGTCTAATGAAAAAGGCAGTAAATTTGTAATATGTCATTTGATAACATTCCCCTTGCTGAAAGAATGCGTCCAAAAACAATTGACGAGTACGTAGGACAAGGTCATTTAATTGGTGCAAATGGTCCAATTAAACGGGCGTTAGAAGCAGGAGTTATTCCGTCTGTAATTTTATGGGGACCTCCTGGAGTTGGTAAAACAACACTTGCAAAACTGTTGGCGGATGAGTTAAAACGCCCATTTTATAGTTTATCTGCTATTTCTGCGGGGGTAAAGGATGTACGTGAAATAATATCAAAAGCAGAGGGGAATAATGGTTTCTTTCAAGAAAAAAGACCGATTTTATTTATCGACGAAATACATCGCTTTTCCAAGTCTCAACAAGATTCTGTTTTAGGAGCAGTTGAGAAAGGAACGATAACACTGATTGGGGCGACAACAGAAAATCCTTCGTTTGAAGTGATTTCCGCTTTACTTTCTCGTTGCCAGGTTTATACGTTAAAGGATCACACCAAAGACGATTTAACAACATTATTAGAAAAAGCTATTGCCACCGATACGGTCATACGTGGGCGTGATGTTGAATTGAAAGAAATTAGTGCCTTACTCGCAATTTCTGGAGGGGATGGAAGAAAGTTACTTAATTTATTTGAGTTAATCGTAAATTCTATTCCCGAGAGTAAACCAGTGATTATAACAAATGAATTAACCAAATCTATCGCAACGGAATCATTTTCTCGCTATGATAAAGATGGTGAGCAACATTATGATATTATTTCTGCATTTATTAAGTCTGTTAGAGGTAGTGATCCAAATGCTGCTATTTATTGGTTGGCTCGCATGGTTGAAGGTGGGGAAGACCCAAAATTTATTGCGAGAAGATTGTTAATTCTTGCATCCGAAGATATTGGTTTGGCTAATCCCAATGCACTACTTCTGGCTACCAATTGTTTTCAGGCGGTTGAAATGATTGGTTGGCCTGAATCGCGTATTATTTTAGCACAATGTACCATTTATTTAGCAAGTTCACCGAAAGGAAATGCTGCTTATATGGCAATAAATAATGCTCAGTCAATGGTTCGAAAAACAGGTAATTTAGCAGTTCCTTTGCATCTGAGAAATGCCCCTACGAAATTAATGAAGGAGCTTGGATATGGTGCTGAATATCAATATTCCCATGATTTTCCAGGTAATTTTGTCCAGCAAGAATTCATGCCCGTTGAATTAATAAACACTTCGTTTTTTCAAGCAGGAAGTAGTCCAAAGGAAAAAGAAGTAGAACAATTTATTCAAGAGCGATGGAAAACTAAATATCCAACGGAATGAATAAACTCTTATTTGCCTTAGTTTTTATCATTTCATTCCTTCCTCTTCGGGTTCTTTATGCTGTAAGCGATGTGTTTTATGTTCTTTTGATTAATTTTTTTCCATACCGAAAAAAGGTGATCGAAAGAAATTTAAAGTCTTCTTTTTCAGAGCTTTCTATTCAGGAATTAAAACGATTGAGAAACCAATATTATAGACATTTTTCAGATTTAATTGTTGAAGGAATTAAAAACTTAACCATTTCAAAAAAGGAACTTAACAAAAGATTGGTTGTCGAGAATCCGGAAGTTTTGAAGGATATAATTGCAAAAAATAAGAGTGTTTTACTGATTTCCGGACATTATGGAAATTGGGAATGGATGATAACAAGTTTGGCTTTTTTATCGCCGTTTAAAGCAATTGGTATTGGGATGCCGCTAACTAATTCATTTTGGAATAAATCAGTGAATAAAAGAAGATCGCGTTTTGGTTTGCAGGTGGTTTATTCAGGAAATTATAAAGATGCCATTAACGAAGAAGGAGGTCCGAAAGCTATATTGACCTTGTCTGATCAATCTCCCGGATCAAGTGAAAATGCATATTGGACCACTTTTTTAAATCAACCCACAGCCGTATTATTCGGAGCAGAATTTATGGCTCATGAATACCAATTTACTCCCGTATTTTTTTCAATTCGTAAGGTGAAACGAGGGTTTTATTCGCTCAAACTAATCCCGTTTGAAAAGCCATTGATTGAGTTGAATTATGGAGAGCTGACGGAGTGGCATACCCGCTTGTTGGAGCAAGAAATCGAACAAAATCCCAATTATTGGTTGTGGTCGCACAAGCGTTGGAAGCGACAGATTCCAAATGATTTAAATCAGTTGAAATCCGATCAGAAAAAGCGTTTTGAAGATCGATTTAGATTCAAAAAACAGGTTCATTAGTTCAAAAATTAGTACCTTCAACACAAAAGTTATCCATGAAAATATCATTTTTTGTTTTCGCAATATTGTTTTCTTTTCAGTTGTTTGCTCAATCTTTAACGAGTAGTCAAAAACCAAAACACTCGCCATCAAAAGCTGCAGGATGCGCTCCGCCAACCACTACTACCTATTTGGAGTTGAATAATGTGCGGGCAATGATACATACTGCCGGTAATTTATGGCAGGTGCCCAATCAAAATTTTTCACAGTACGAAGTGCCAAAAAACTCGGGTATAATGGCCTTATTTACAGCTGCACTCTGGCTGGGAGGAACGGATGTGAATAATCAATTAAAATTAGCTGCGCTTCGATATCGGGATGGTCAAGATTATTGGTCCGGTCCACTTACGCAAATTACAGCAGAAACCACCTATGACAATTGCAGTAAATACGATAAGCACTTTGTTACGACCCAAGATATGGTGCGTGAATTTAATGCTTGGTTTGAAGCCGGATTGAGTGATCAGCAAAACGGAACTTCTACTCAAAATGAACTATTTCCTGGTTACAAAGTCCCTGATATTATTAAAAATTGGCCGGCTCATGGAGATGTAACCCAAGGACAAGATTATTATTTAGCACCATTCTATGATTTCAACGGAGATGGGCACTACAATTGGGAAGATGGTGATTTTCCTTGGTATGATATAAAAAAAGATAAAGAGTGTAGTGTTGATCGTTCGGTTTCACTTTACGGGGATATGAATTATTGGTGGGTGATGAACGATAAAGGAAATATTCATACAGAAACGGGTGCTGATCCAATTGGGATGGAAATACGGTCGCAAGCTTTTGCTTTTGCTTCCAATGATGAGGTTAATAACATGACTTTTTATAATTATGAATTGATAAACAGGGGAACACAAACACTCTATAACACGTATTTTGGTTTTTTCACGGATGGTGCATTGGGAGATCCTTACGATGATTATGTTGGCTGTGATGTCAGTCGTGGATTAGGATATTATTACAACGGTGACAATTACGACGCCGATAATTCTGGATACAAAGGATATGGGAATTCACCTCCAGCAGTTGGTGTTGATTTTTTTGAAGGACCTTATCAAGATGACGATGGAATCGATAACGGGTTTGGAATCGGACCAGATGAAGCACTAAATGGTATTGGGTATGGAGATGGAATTGTGGACAACGAGCGTTTTGGAATGCGCAGGTTTTTGTACTATTCGAATACCACAAACGGGGCCAATCCGAATCAAACGGATCCTGTTAATGCATCAGACTACTATAATTATTTGAGGGGATACTGGAAAGATGGAACTAAATTCGTTTATGGTGGGAGTGGACATATATCAGATCCTGAGGCAAACCCGCTAATCCCATGTGATTTTATGTTTCCTGGTACCACGGATCCTCAAGGGTGGGGAACGGGAGGTTTACCTCAACCGAACTGGACAGAACAAACTGCAAATAATACACCAAATGATCGTCGATTTGTTGAGTCTGCGGGTCCATTTGTGCTCAAACCAGGAGCTGTTAATAACATCACTGTTGGTGTTGTTTGGGCCAGATCAACAGGAGGAGATCCTTTTCAGTCTGTGGAAACCTTGAGGAGGGCAGATGATAAAGCGCAGGCCTTGTTTCAAAATTGTTTCAAAGTTATGGATGCACCACATGCCCCAGATTTATTGTTACAAGAAATGAATGAAGAACTTATTTTAACCTTATCAAATGCACCTAATTCAAATAATTTCAATGAAGAATATGAGGAAATAGATCCATTTATTGTTACAAGCGATCCAAATGCCGATAAGAAATTTCGTTTTCAAGGGTATCAAATTTTTCAGTTAAAATCCAATCAAGTATCATTATCCGATTTGAGAAACCCTGAAAAGGCTAGGTTGGTTGCTCAATGTGATGTAAAAGATAATATTAAAAGTATAATTAATTTTGAATTTGATGAAGAATTAGGATTCAGTGTACCGATTGAAGTTGTTCAGGCTGAAAATAAAGGAATTAAACACAGTTTTTCGATTAAAACAGATCTTTTTGCTCAGGGCCAGCCTAATTTAGTCAATTTTAAAAGGTATTATTACATGGCGATTGCTTATGCTCATAACAATTATAAAACCTATATTCCAGATGACCCCACCAATATTGATGGCCAGAAAAAACCCTATTTAGCAAGCAGAAAAGCCGCTGTTGGCGAGGTATTGGTAATGGAAGGAATTCCGCACAACCCGACACCTGAAAATGATGGGACCAATTATATTATGGAATATGGCCATTCCCCACAAATCACGCGTATAGATGGATATGGTAATGGCAATCGTTCTTTAGAGTTTACTCAAGCAACTTTAAATAAAATTTTATTAGAAGGTTTCATGGAAAACCCTACCTATGATTATGGAAAAGGACCAATTAATATCAAAGTGGTAGATCCATTGGCGTTAGCACCAGGGTATTTTGAATGTAAATTTAGAGATTATACTGCACCAGCAACAGGAAATGGAGCTGATACCGCTAGTTGGGTGGTTTATCAATATGATCAAAAAGGTGGAACTATTTTGGATTCAGTAACATCAGATCAAACAATTGC
>CALQIX020000021.1 GCA_943330745.2 Lishizhenia tianjinensis | reverse complement strand
TTCTAAATGGTACATGAACCCGGAGGAGTTGAGGACTAATGCTCGGTAGAAGTCTTAAGCTTATTTGTCGAACTAGTTCACCTCAACTTCTCTGGTTCTTCAGTATGTCTAATTTAACACTACTTATTTAAAGATGCTAATCTAATAGCATGTCGAGGTGGGCTTTTTTATGTTACAATGATAAAATTGAATTATTATTATTTTACCCACAGGGGCGGATTTAAATCCGCCCCTGTGGGTTTATGACTTGACGAATGAAGAGATTGGGATTGTCTCAGATGCAACTTGCTAGTGTTGGGAGAAATTGATTTTGAGTCACCCCTCTCAATCTCCCCTCAAGTGGAGAAGCAGATTTTGCAGAAAGTAATTATTTTCAACTCAACTATTAATTCTTAGCCTTTAAAAAATCAATTAACTCCGAAGTGAGATAAAGTTTCCCTGAAATCTAAAAAAAAAAAACATATTCCAAGGATGCTTGAATCAATTTTCATTTAATTTCACGAAAAAGAAAAATAACCATCAAAAAACAGAAAAAATTCTATATTTCTATAAACAATGTGTAAATTTGGGTATTATTTAAAAAAAAATGAAATTAAAGTTTTTAAAGTTACTAGTCTTCTTTTTTTGTTCAATAAATATCGGATTAACTCAAAATTGCAATGATGACGATGTTAATTTAGGTGCTAACTTATCACTTTGTTCGGGTTCTGCTGTTAATTTAAATGCTAATGTATCTGGGGTTAATAATTCGGACATTTCAAATTATACCTGGGAATTAAATAATACGCCCGTTTATTTTAGTGCCAATTCAGATAATTATTCATTTACATTAACCAATTCCACGCAAGGAACCTATGTGGTCACTGTGAATTTTGATAATAATTATAATTGCCCCTCGATTACAGACACCATTGTGGTAACTGTTTTACAATTATCTCCCGGAACAATTAGTGGCAATTTAATGATCTGTGATGGGTCTAATCCTCCTGCTTTCACAGAGACACCTGGATCAATGGGTTCAAATATCAGTTACCAATGGCAATCTTCGAGCGACAACACGAATTGGAACGATATAAATGGTGAAACAAACGCCACTTATAATCCTGGACCGATAAATTCAATAATGTATTATCGCCGACTGGTGATATTTAACGGTCCTGGAAATAATGATTGTCAAGTTGCTTCCAATGTAGTTTCGTTACAAGAAGTTACAGGAAATCTAGCTATATTAAATACTAATTCACTTTGTGTCAACCAAGGTTCTACAAACCCCTTAACCACAACTTTTTCAAGTACTCCAAACAACTTATCTCCAACCTATTCCTGGTCGGGACCCAATGGTTTCTCAAGTACAATTTTAAGCCCAACACTGAGTGCTTTTAACTCAAATCAGGCAGGTACATATACCGTAACAGCAACAATTCCCAATGTATATTCATCAACAAACAATGGCCTATGTCAGGTCACTGATAATGTCACCATTAACCTTAATCCAGTTACGCCAACATTTTCTATTCCGGCAACTGGTTGTTCGGGAGTTTCTTTCACCCCAACAGGTTTTACACCTCAAGCTGGTATGAATTATCAATGGTCGATATCTCCATCTATTGGTAATAGTACTGGGTTGAATACGGCTACACCAACTTTTTTGTTAAGTAGTGGCGGCACATATACAATTAATGTTACTGCTACCAATCCTATTGGGAACTGCTCACTACCATCTAGTACATCGAACATTACTATTCCAGTTCTTAGTATCCTAAAACCGACAATTAAAGTTGGAAATACAAATTACAATACTACCTCTGCTAATCCAAATACAATTGCAATTTGCACTGGAATTAGTACAAGTAGCGCGTTGATTATAAATAATGGTCCCTCTTCAAATCCTATTGGAACTACATACACTTATTCATTTAATTCAGGCCCAACTACTGCTATTGGTGTTGGAGTGTCCAACGGAGCACCAATATCTTTAAATTATGGAAATAATCCATTGTTAATGACAGCAAATTTTAATGGTTGTTATCAAAACGTTACTGTCAATGTTTATTCAGGATCCAATCCATACGTCTCATTAGGAACAAGCAACTCAATAGGTTTATGTTTAGGAGACTCACTATCTATTAGTATTGACCCAATAGCGCCATCAGGGCAAGCAAATCCTCCGGGAACAACATATACTTTAACTTATAGTGATGTTACTAACTCAAGTATATTCCCTGTAATTATTAATGATACAACAGTTATTCACATCTACAATAGCACTTCATGTGGTGCTAGTTATCCTGGAGGATTGTATCCATCTAATACTTTCTACGCCAAAGTAACCGCTCAAAATTTCTGTGGTCAAACATCTAGTTCCGTTTCACCAATTACAGTAAGTAATACACCTGTTGCAGATTTTACGGTTACCGATTCTACAATTTGTGTAGGTCAAACAATTACCGCTTTCAATACCGGTATTTCCGGAAATGTAATTGGATCCTCACCTCCTTACGATTGTACCTCTGAAGGAAAATTTTATTGGACAATTACCGGAGGAGTTATGGGTACAAACTTCAATCTTACTTCAGGCAATCTTGGGGCATACAATCCAAATTATATAGATGGTATGGGACTACCAGACTATACAGATAACGGATCATCCTCAATAGGAATCAATTTTATAACCTCCGGGTACTACACAATATCACAAACATATTACAATTCATGTGGTTTAAAAACTAAAGTTAGGCACATTTGCGTAATCACCCCTCCTATTTGCCAGTTTACAGTGAATCCTCAAAATGGTTGTTCGCCTTTGGCAGTAAATATCAATAATTCATCTGTCGCTCCAACATGTAATGGAAGTCCGGTTCCTTTAAATTATGTATGGACGATTTCGAATCCAATTACAGGAACCACTGCAACTATATCTTCGAATACTATTCAAAATCCGACCCTGAATTTTACAAATACTACGACAACAGCCCAAACATTTACAGTTGGTTTAAATGTAATACCGATGGAACCCGCTGCACCAACAATTCCTTTTTCAACCACTTTGCAGACTTGTCCCACCACTATTAGTTTAACTGGAACGGTTGGTTCAATTACGAGCACAACACCCGGAAATTGGAGCGCTACAATTACTGGCTTGACAAGTACAGCAGGAGTATTCCCTGGTACAATTATTAGTGCAACGCCTGGCACAGGAAGCATTGGTACGGGAGGTACATACACAGTAACAAGCGTTACTGCAACTACAATTACCTATTCGGCCTCAGGTGGAACAGCACCAATTGCAGGTTCAATAACGAATATTAAACGGTCTATCACCGGAACTGTTGGGCCGATTACAAATCTTGGAAATGGCAATTGGTCTGCAACCATTACCGGCCTATGTAGTACAGCAGGGATTTCCGTAGGTTCGATCATTTATGCAACAAATGGCACCGGAAGTATTGGTAGTGGCGGGATTTATACGGTAACAGCCGTAACAGCTTCTAGTATTTCATACATAGCATCAGGAGGAACAACACCACTAATGGGAACACTTTCAAACATTTATATTCAATCATGTACCTCAACGTGTACTCAAGTTGTAACAGTTTATCCCGAAGTGAATTTCACAAATCCAACTACGGCGACATTGTGTAGTGGAGCGACTTTAGGAGTCAATATTACGACGAATGTTTCATCCACATATACTTGGATTGCAACATCAAATCCCAATGTATCAGGAGAAAGTACAACCCTTCAAAATGGAGGAATTATCAATGATCAATTAGTAAACCTTACCAATTCAGTTCAAACGGTTACTTATACGGTAAACGCTACCTCCATACCCGCATTAGGATCTTGTACGAAAACTCAAACGATAACGGTTACCCTATATCCTAATGTTACCCTTACTGATCCGGCAGATTTAGTTTTATGTCCTGGGATTGCTCAACCCACCATTTCGTTTGTTAGTAATCCATCATCAGGAGTTACATTTTCTTGGACCAACAATAACACAAGCATAGGTCTTGGCGCAGCATCAACAGGTTCAATTCCTTCTTTCACTCCCGCAAATAATACAAATTCAAACGTTGTTGCAACTATTACTGTTACTCCGTTTTGGTTAACTTGTGCTGGCACGCCTCAAACTTTCAGCATTACGGTAAAACCTATGCCAACAGTTGCTGATCCTGCTGATCAAACAATTTGTATGGGAGCGACCACAAATGCGGTGGTTTTCACCTCTCCCACCAACGTCAGTGGAACCGTTTTTAATTGGACAAATACAAGTACTTCTATTGGTTTAGCTGCTAGTGGAACGGGAGATATAAATGCTTTCACAACTACTGGCGCGGGAACAGCAACCATAACAGTGACACCATCTGCCAATGGGTGCTCAGGAGCATCGCAAAGCTTTACAATTTTGGTAAAACCAATTCCGGTGATTTCTCCTATTACTAATCAAACGGTATGCGCTGGATCAAATACAACTCTTATTACCTTTTCCAGTTCCGTGTTAAATACTACATTTAGTTGGGTTAATTCAAATACAGCGATTGGATTAGGTGCATCAGGAAATAATGCTACAATCCCCTCCTTTTTGACCACAAACACTTCTAATTCAGCTATTTCTGGCACCATTACGGTAACTCCTACATTCAATGGTTGCCCAGGATTGCCTATTTCGTTTACAATAACCGTGAATCCTCGGCCTACAGTGGATGCTATTGCTAACCAAGTTATTTGTAATGGTGGATTGACAAATCCTGTAATTTTTTCATCTGCATTAAATGTGGCAGGAACAATCTTTAATTGGACGAATAATACTACATCAACGGGTTTAGCTTCAAGCGGAACTGGAGATATCAATTCATTTACTGCTGTAAATAATGGGAATACTAACCTCGTTTCAACAATAACGATAACTCCTGTTGCTGGCGGATGTAATGGAATTACAGGAAGTTTTACAATTACAGTAAAGCCAACACCGGTAATCAATAGTATTCCGAATCAATCAATTTGTGCAGGAGCAAATTCAACCCTAGTTAACCCTGGCTCTGCCACAGCGGGAACTACTTACAGTTGGACTAACTCGAATCCATCTATTGGTTTAATCGCTTCTGGAAATGGCTCAATACCTGTTTTTACTGGACAAAACACATCCAATTCTTCTAACATTGCTACTATCACTGTAACACCTACTGCGAACGGTTGCGCTGGTAGCCCATTAAGTTTTACAATTTCCGTTAAACCAATTCCAACTGTAGATGGGATTGCTAATCAAATAAATTGCAATGGAACGGCAACAACAGCAGTTTCGTTTAGTTCAGCATTTGGTGTTTCCGGTACATCGTTTACCTGGACAAATTCTAATTCATCGATAGGTTTGGCAGCTTCTGGATCAGGAAATATCTCATCATTTAATGCAATCAATACATCTGCGAATCCTATAACATCAACAATAACTATAACACCTAATGCCAACGGGTGTAACGGTACTCCTACTACATATACCTATACCGTAAATCCTACGCCAAGTGTTTCTGCAATCCCAAATCAAGTAAAGTGTGCTGGAACGCAAACAAATGCTGTTAACTTTTCAAGTAGCCCCATAGTTTCAGGAACCCAATACAACTGGGCTAATTCAACTACTTCAATTGGTTTAGGTGCTAGTGGAACAGGAAACATCTCTGCATTTCCTACTATAAACACAGGCGCTACTCCTGTTGTTGCAACAATTACTATTACCCCTACCGCTAACAATTGTTCTGGAAATCCTATTTCTTTTACAATAACCGTCAACCCTACTCCTCAAGTGTTAAACTTGAACAACTTAACGGTATGTCCTCAAGCCATTGTGCCTGCGAATGTATTGACATCCAATGTAGCCGGCGCAACCTATTCATGGAATGTAAGTAATTCCAATCTTGGTTTAACACCAATTAGTGGAACAACAAACAGCATCCCTGGATATACTGCTATCAACAATACCACATCACCTGTCACCGGAACAGTATCAATAACACCAAGTGTTTTATTAAATGGTGTAACATGTGCTGGTCCACCTGCAACTTATACGATAACGGTAAACCCAAAACCAATAATGACTCCATATAATCCACAATTATTTGTGTTTTGTGAGGCATCAACAGCAACCGTTAATTTTAATTCAAACATTACGACAAATATGTCCTATTCATGGACTAATGATAATACAGCTATTGGAATCGGGGCATCTGGCACAAGTAGCTCACCTGGGGCAGGACTTTCATTTACGGCAGTGAATAATTCAAATCAACCATTGACATCCAATTTCATTTCTACCCCTTTTTACACCAATAATGGGGTTTCGTGCCCTGGAAATCCAGTTTCATTTGCAATTACGATTAATCCGCTTCCTGATATTATTCCGCTTAATTCATATACAATTTGTGCTACGAGTACGGGATCGAATTTATATTCCAGTTTAAACCCTATTGTTGGTTTGGGGACTACTTACGTTTGGACAAATTCAAATCCCGCTATAGGAATGATATCATCAGGCACTGGATCAAATTTCTTTACAGCGACCAATACTACGTTGAGTCCTATTAGTGGAACGGTAACAGTAACCCCAACTTATACAAACAATAATGTTGCGTGTACAGGAACGCCAATATCTTTTACTATTACAGTTACCCCAATGCCAACAGTTAATCCAATTGCGAATCAAAGTTTATGCGTTGGAAGTTCCACTGTAGCTGTTCAACCAACTGGAAATATACCAAATACTGTTTTTACATGGAATAATAACAATACAACCACTGGTTTAGGATTAACTGGACTGGGACAAATCCCTTCATTTATTGGCTTAAATCCTACCAATCAACCAAATGTTTCAACAATAAATGTGGTTCCAAGTTTCACCTTTAATAATATAACATGTACTGGAACTGCAGGCCAATTTGGTATAACAATTAATCCAACACCAATATTAGACACAATCATTGATTATCAAGTTTGTTCAAATTCAAATATAAATGTTGCTTTTACTTCTGCTTCAAATATTATAGGAACCAATTATCAGTGGGCAAATACGAATGCCAATATTGGGTTAAGTTCAACAGGAAATGGCAATTTATCTTTCAACGCAACAAACACAACGAATACCCCTATCACTGGACAAATAACGGTTACGCCAAGTTATACCAATGCAGGAATTACTTGCACAGGAAATCCACGAACTTTTAATATAACAGTACTTCCTACTCCAGTTGCTACCATTATTCCTAGTCAAACACTATGTAGTGGTAACGCATCTAACCCGATCAATTTTAGTTCAAATTTGGTTGGAACTGTTTTTGATTGGACAAACTCAAATAATACTATTGGATTAGGTAGTAATGGAACTGGAACGATTCCAAGTTTTATCGGATCAAATACGACAAATCAACCTATTCAAGGAATTATTACTGTTTCACCTTCATTAACTACTAATAATCAGACTTGTTCTGGACTTCCTGTTACCGCTACCGTTACAATAAATCCGGTTCCTGTAATGTCACCTGTTAGTAGTCAATCATATTGTCAAGGTGCATCTGTTAATTTGGTGTTGAATTCCACCATTACAAATAACGTAATCTACAATTGGACAAATTCTAATGCAGTAATTGGACTTGGAAACTCAGGTACGGGAAATATTAATTTCACCGCACTCAATTCAACAAATAATTCGATAACGAGTGTAATTAGCGTATCACCAGTCTATACTTACAATGGTGTATCTTGTACAGGAAACCCTTTAGTATTTAATATTCAAGTTGTTCCTGCTCCAACTGTAAACCCGATAACGAACTTGGTAATTTGTAATAACTCATTAACCAATCCAATTGTTTTTGGTAGTAATGCAGTAAATACAACTTTCTCTTGGGTAAATGGCAATACATCTATCGGTCTTAGCTCAAGTGGAGCTGGAGACATTCCAGGTTTCACATCAACTAACCCTAGTTCAAATACTCCATTATCCTCCATTGTTTCAGTAACTCCCACGCTGTCTACAGGAGGTTCAACTTGTGTCGGTCAAACCCTCAATTTTACAATTACTGTAAATCCGACAACTACTGTTAATATAATACCTGACGTGACATTATGCAATAATTCAAACAGTTCAGTGATTAATTTTTCGGGTAGTGGAAATAGTTATACTTGGAATAACAACAATGTTAGCATTGGTCTTGGATCAACAGGAGTAGGAAGTATATCTTCATTTACAGCAAGTAATTCAGGCACATCACCAATAACATCTACTATTTCCGTATTGTCGCAATATACAGGAGGAGGAATAACGTGTAATGGTGCAAGTAGTTCATTTTTAATTACAATTAACCCTAGCCCAACTGTAATTGCTCCATCAAACCAAATTTTATGTAATGGTTCAACTTCAAATCTCTTAAGTTTATCTGGCAATGCTACAAGTTTCAATTGGACAAACTCTCAACCCAATATTGGATTGGCGAATTCAGGAGTGGGGAATATTCCAGTTTTTACAGCGATTAACAATACAAGTAATCCTATTGTCGCAACGATTAATATTACACCAATCTATCAATATGGAATCACTTCCTGTTCTGGTGCTGTTCAAAGTTTCACAATCACCGTGAATCCTGCACCGGCAGTATCTTTTAGCATTGCTAATCAAACTATTTGTTCAAATTCATCTAGCGCACCGGTCACCATTTCATCGACGACAACAAATGCTTTAATTTATTGGACAGCGACATCGGTTCCCGCTTCTATTTCAGGGGTAAATACAACCTCTGGAAATACGAATATTCCTGTTTTTAGTTTAGTTAATTCATCTAATAGTCCTCAAACAATTACCTTTCTCGCTAATGCATCCACTTCTGGTAATTTAAGTTGTCCAGGAGGCGGAATTCCTTATACAATTACTGTTAATCCAACAGCGACGATAGATCCAATCGGAAATCAAGTAATTTGTGCCGGAACGTTAAGTTCGGCCATTAATTTCAGTGGTAATGCGACAAATTATACGTGGACAAATAATACAACATCTATTGGACTAGGAGCATCTGGAAACGGAAATATAGCAGCTTTTCAAACAATAAATAATGGTTCAACTGTTATCACATCAACTTTAGTTGTGACTCCACAATACATTTTAAACAACACCACATGTAATGGTTTACCGATAAATCTAACACTTACCATAAACCCTATACCTATTGTAAGCTCTCTATCGAATTTAACTTATTGTAATAATTCATCCTCTCAGTTAATTTCTATATCTGGAACAGGAACAACGTATAATTGGTCAAATTCAAATACCCTAATTGGTTTGGGCGCAACCGGTTCAGGTAATATTAATCCTTTTACCGTCCAAAATTCAACTAACAATCCAATAAGTGGAACTATTAGCGTTTTACCAACCTTTACAAATAGCGGTTTATCTTGCCAAGGGGCAGCACAAACTTTTTCAATTATTGTAAACCCTACATCAGCGGTGAATTCAATTGCAAATCAAGTTGTTTGTAACAACGCAAATACTAATGCGATTCAATTTGTTGGAACCGGGACATCATATGGTTGGACAAATTCAGATACAGGAATAAATCTAGCTAATTCAGGTACTGGTAATATTCCTATTTTCACGGCAACAAATAATGGAAACACCCCGTTAATTAGCACAATAACGGCTACACCAATTTTTTCAAATAATAATGTTTCTTGTCCGGGCTCACCAATTTCATTTACAATTACAGTAAATCCTACCCCTATTGTAAATCTTCCGCAAAATCAAGTTATCTGTAATGGAACTTCCACTAGCCAAATTGTATTCACTGGAACGGGAACATCCTATAATTGGACGAACAGCAACAATGCAATTGGATTAAATACGACAGGAACCGGGACGATAAATTCTTTCACGGGAATCAATAATTCACTTGTAGCGCTTTCGGGGCAGATTAGTGTAACACCCATATTCCTGGGGAATTCCGTATCATGTCAGGGTACCCCTCAAACATTTTCAATCACAATAAACCCATCCCCTTCGGTTGTAGACCCATCTGATCAAGTTATTTGCAACGGACTTCCAACAACTTCAGTAATTTTCTCCGGAAACGGTTCTTCTTACAATTGGACGAATAACAATACAGCAATTGGGTTAGTAGCTGCAGGTTCAGGTAATATTACAAGTTTTAACACTCAAAATAATACAAACTCACCTATAGTATCTACCATTACCGTTCAACCTGTTTTTACTGGTGGAAATTTGAATTGTCCGGGTGTGACTCAAACATTTACAATAACCGTTAATCCGACACCAACCTTAAGTTCTTTAGGTAATCAAGTACTATGTAATGGGACATCAACTAATCCAATCACATTCAACGGAAATAGTACTGCTTTTTCTTGGGTGAATAATACTCCTAACATTGGATTAGCTTCAAATGGCATAGGAAATATAGCATCCTTTACTTCGTTAAACCCTAGTAATTCATCCCCTTTAACTGGAACAATTACTGTCACCCCTCAATTTACAAATAGTAATGTTACTTGCAATGGATCCACCCAGCAATTAACAATCACCGTAAATCCTACTCCCATTGTCTCTTCGGTTCCGGATTATACGCTTTGTAATGGTACTGCTTCTACTCTCATTTCCTTTGGGGGCACAGCGACATCGTATTCTTGGTTGAATAGTAATACGTCAATTGGTTTATCGTCAAACGGGATAGGAAATATTGCATCTTTTATACCTACAAATGGAGGTGTCCAATCTATCACAAGCTCCATTTCTGTAACTCCCACATATAGTGGAAATGGGTTAAGTTGCATCGGAACAGATGAAGTTTTTGACATAACAATAAATCCAACACCAACTGTAAACCCAATTGCGAATCAAGTTATTTGTAACGGAAGTCCCTCAACATCTGTCGGATTTAGTGGTAATGTTCCGAATTCTATTTTTAACTGGACGAATAATACACCTTCAATAGGTTTGACCAATAGTGGATCAGGAACAATTCCATCATTTACAGGTGTAAACAATTCTACAAATCCTATCATTGCATTATTCAATGTAACCCCTCAATATACATACAATAATGTAGCATGCATTGGTTCTTCTCAGAACTTCACAATTACTGTAAATCCTACTCCATTGGTTAATTTTGACTTATCAAATCAAACCATTTGCTCACAAAACAACAATTCTTCAGTTACAATTAGTTCACCAACTTCAGGAGCAGTAATTACATGGAATTCAGTTACTATACCGTCTAGTATTTCGGGATTTGTGGCAACTAGTGGTGGTTCAACAATTCCTTCCTTCAACCTAATAAATTCAAGTTCTACCCCACAAATCATTCAATTAGTAGCCAATGCAACTACGGGTGGGAATTTAACTTGTCCTGGAGGAGGAACTCCTTATACGATTACTGTAAACCCTACTCCAATAGTTATAGACCCAAGTGATCAAGTAGTTTGTCATAATACAACAACATCTCCTGTAATTTTTAGTGGTACAGGGACATCCTATACATGGTCAAATAATACACCTTCAATAGGTTTGGCAAATTCAGGACAAGGAAACATCAATGCTTTTTCGGTTATTAACGGAACAAATTCAGTTGTAACGGGAACAGTTACTATTACTCCACAATATACTTTCAATAACACAACATGTCCTGGAGCGAGTGAAAACTTTACTATTACCGTTAACCCTATTCCATTGGTTAATCCGATTGCTAATGCTACATTTTGTAACGGTGCATCCACTTCGTCTATTCCAATTACAGGAACGGGTACAGCCTATTCATGGAATAATAGTAATCCTTCTATTGGATTATCATCTTCAGGCACTGGAGCCATATCACCTTTTAATGCTGTAAATACAGGAACTACTGCAACTAACGCAACAATTTCAGTTACACCAACCTTTTTAAATTCAGGTGTTACATGTACTGGAAATAATGTAAATTTTGCAATTACAGTAAATCCAACACCATTAATTAATGGCATAACGAATCAAGTTGTTTGTAATAATACCCAAACAAGTTCAGTTAATTTTTCTGGAACTGGAACTTCATATAATTGGACCAATGACAACCCTAATATCGGATTAGCGCTTTCAGGCACAGGGAATATTACTAGTTTTACAGCAACCAATAGCGGTAATCAAAATGATATTATCTCCACGATTATAGCAACGCCAATTTACACGAATAATTCAATTGCATGTCCAGGAGCAACCACTTCTTTTACCATAACCGTTAATCCGACACCAATAGTAAATGCTCCATTTAATCAAACCGTTTGTAATGGTGCACCAACATCCCAGATTGTTTTTTCAGGTACTGGTACATCATATACATGGACCAATAGCGATCCTTCTATTTCTCTTTCTGCTAATGGCAATGGGACAATTAATTCATTCGTTGCAACAAATAATGGAGCGTCTCCAATAAATGCTCAAATAGCTGTTACCCCTCAATTCTTAAGTAACAATGTTAGCTGTTCAGGTAATTCACAAAACTTCACGATAACTGTTAATCCAACTCCAACGCTATTGGACCCGACAGATCAAGTTGTTTGTAATAATACACTAACAAGCGGTGTTAATTTTTCCGGAAATGGCACATCTTATTCGTGGACAAATGACAATCCATCAATCGGCATTGGTGCTACAGGGATCGGTAATATTCAAGCATTTAATGCAATTAATACTTCTCCTACTCCAGTGGTTGCAACTATTGCTATTACACCGAATTTTACGGGGGGAACTGCAAGTTGTCCGGGAGTTGGACAATCATTCACTATTACGATTAATCCTACTCCTCAATTGTCTCCATTGAACTCAGAAGTGCTTTGTGATGGAAATACGGCCAATCCGATTAATTTTTCTGGTAATGGAACTTCGTATTCGTGGACAAATAATTCACCTGCAATTAATTTAGCGGCATCTGGTATTGGTAATATTGCAAGTTTTATCGTTGATAATCCAAGTTCATCAAATGTTCTAGTATCTACAATAAGTGCAACACCTGTTTATACCAATGCTGGCTTAAGTTGTCAAGGTACACCTCAACAAATGACCCTTACAGTTAATCCAACACCTGTTATTTCGCCTATTAATGACATTACAAATTGTAATAACTCCAATACTCAAATCATCAATTTTGCGGGAACAGGCACAACCTATATTTGGACAAATAATAACACAACGATTGGTTTAATCACTAACGGTAATGGTAATTCAATAGGTTCTTTTAACTCAGTCAATCAAAGTACTCTGCCTGTTGTCTCATCAATTGTGGTGACTCCCCAATATGTAGCTAATGGCATTACATGTCCAGGAAATTCAACTAACTTTTCGATAACAGTCAATCCTACGCCAACTGTAAATCCAATAAATAATCAAACAATTTGTAATAATACGACAACTAATGCTGTCTTATTCACCGGATCAGTTCCTAATACCATTTACAATTGGACAAATAACATATCTACTATCGGTCTTTCTAATGCAGGCACAGGGGATATTCAATCATTCAATGCACAAAATAATGGAACAACGCCATTAACAGCACAAATTACTGTCACACCAGTTTTTACTTTTAACAATGTCAGTTGTTTTGGGAGCTCTCAGTCATATTCCTATATAATAAATCCAACGCCAATTGTAAACAATCCTGGAGATCAATTTGCATGTGAAGGTATTAACACGTCTAATTTGGTATTTGGTGGTACGGGTAATAGCTATAGCTGGTCAAGTTCAAACCAAAGTACGGGGGTTCCACAAAATGGGTATGATACTATTGCTTCCTTCTTTACTCAAAATGGAAGTACGGGTCCAATATCTAGTATAATCACAGTAACACCATTTTTTAATTCAACCAATTCTTCTTGTCCTGGATCTCCACAACAATTCACTTATTATGTATTACCTAATCCGCTCGTTACTGCAATCCCGAACCAAAGTTATTGCCATCAATCGCTAGTACCAGCAACCCAAATAAATGGAACAGGAACTTCGTATTCATGGTCAAACAACAACACAACCACTGGATTAGTATCGAATGGTTTAAATAGTGTTCCTAGTTTCACGGGTGTTAATCCTTCTGCTATTCCAAATATTAGTGCAATCACAGTTACTCCTGTTTATTCTTTTCAAGGGAACTCGTGTAATGGCCCCAACTCCTCTTACTCCATTACCATCAATCCTTTACCTCATGTAAACTCCATAAATGATACTGTGATATGTAATTATGAAAGCTTGGCTACCACAATAGGAGCTAATATTCCAGCTAATTTCACTTGGAGTGCAACATCTAATAATAATGTCAATGGAGAATTAACTACAATTCAAACTTCGAATTTCATAATAGATTCTCTTGCTAATTTATCAAATTCACCACAATTTGTAACTTATACCATTACTCCAACTTCGTTTCCGGAAGGATGCATTGGACCAGATTCTTCATTTATTGCCCAAGTTCAACCTGATGTTGTTCTTTCAATTCCAACCAATTTAGAAATATGCAGCGGATCTCCAGTTAATGCTATTTTAAATGCAAATATTCCGTCAAACTTTCAATGGTTTGTATCAATAAACAATCCAAATATAACTGGTGAGTCTTTGCTTACAAACACCAATAATGTTATTGGGGATGTATTGATTAATAATGCTAACACTAATCAAGTAGTTATATATTCGGTATTCCCAACTTCTATTCAAGGCAATTGTATTGGGGCTGCACAAACAATTACAGTGATTGTTAAACCACCTCTTGCTTTATTAAATACAGATACATTAACAATTTGTAGTAATGACAATGTTAATCTAAATTTAGTAGCAAATACAAATGTCACTTTTAACTGGTATGCAGATCAGTCACTAAATGTTTTAAATGAAACTACCACCATTACAACCTCATCTATAATCAATGATGTTTTATTAAATCCTACAGGTAATGTTGAAGAAGTAACCTATCATGTTATTGGAACCTCAACAGTAAATGGATGTTCAAGCCCAATTATTCCGATTACTGTATTTGTAAATCCACTACCAATAGTTGATCCGACGCCCGATTTTAATTTGTGCCATAATTATGCAAATCCACCAATTCTTTTCACGGGTAATGTGACGGGAGCTGTCTATAATTGGACTTCAACAAGTATTGCAGTTGGTTTGCCATCCTCAACGGGATCGAATTCAGTACCTGCATTTACCACCACTAATCCAACTTCATCTCCTATTTCTGCAATTATTGATGTAAAACCGATTTTCACCAATAATAACGTTTCCTGCATAGGAACTGTAGATCAGTTTGCTATTACCGTTAACCCAGAACCATCCATTTATCCTTTACCTGATATAACCCTTTGTCACGGTTCACTTTCCAATCCAATTCAAATTGCAGGACCAATAAGTGGCACCACATTTACATGGACGAATTCAAATCCGGCAATTGGTTTAGGAGCTAATGGAACAGGAGATATCCCTTCTTTTTTTGGAAATAATTTGACCACTGCTACCATACAATCAACTATAACGGTTACGCCTGCCTTTATTAATAATACAACGACCTGTTTTGGTCAAGTAGGCACGATTGATGTTACAATACACCCTATGCCTCATGTTCTTAATAATGATGTTACTATTTGCTCAGGGGAAAATACAAACATAACATTACAATCTGATATTCCGAGTACATTTGAATGGCAAGCAATACCAACTTTGAACGTATATAATGAAACGTCTTATCCATTGCAAACAAGCTCCTTTATCTTGGACAATTTGGTTCAATTAGGAAACGTACAAGAAGTTGTTCAGTATCAAGTTATACCAATTTCTAATCCGTTTGGATGCGCTGGTCCCAACTCAATAATTTCAGTTTATGTTAATCCATTACCCTCCGTTGATTTTGCGGCAAACAATCCTCCTTATTGTGATTTAAATCCGATATCCTTTCAAAATAATTCGATTGGGATATTGGATTTCATCTGGAGTTTTGGAGATGGAACGCTTTCCTATTTAAATAATCCAACCCATCAATTCCCTTCAGTTGGAAGCTTTAATGTGCAATTAAATGCAACAAATCCACTAACAGGATGTAAAGACAGTATTATGCACCCAATTATTATTTCCCCATCTCCCGATGCTCATTTTAGTTACTCAGATTCAGTAGGTTGTGATATTTTAGACGTGATTTATACTGCTTCAACTTATAATCCTACTTGGGATTATTTATGGAACTTTGGTAATGGTCAAACCACTCAACAAGTTGGAACAGTAGGGTATCAATTTGATCAGGCTGGATGTTACGATATCAGCCTTACGGTTACTAATAATCAAGGATGTGCTTCAACAGAAACATATTCCAACATCGCTTGTGTGTATGATAGCCCTATTGCAAGTTTTAGTGCAGATCAAATCACATTAAGCGCAATGGAACCTTTAGTTCATTTTTACAATGAATCTCAAAACACAACATCTTATGAATGGGATTTTGCTGATGGAACGATTGGTTTTGCAGAAAATCCAATTCATACTTTCCCTGGAGAAGCCGGAGACTATACAGTTGTTTTAACGGCCTATAATCAAATAGGTTGTATAGATACAGCTGCATTGAATATTCATATTTTCGAAGATTTAATATACTATGTCCCGAATAGTTTCACACCAAACGACGATGAAAAAAATCAGGTTTTCTTGCCAATCTTAACTGCTGGCGTTAAAAAAGGAACTTATAATCTGTATATCTTCGATAGATGGGGTGAACTGGTTTTTGAATCACACGATGAAAACGTTGGATGGGATGGTACTTATGGTCCTGCGGGTAGAAAATGTCAAATTGGCACCTACACATGGGTAATAGATGTTGAAATGCTACAGAATCAAGAAATCAAAAAATTTGTTGGGCATGTAAATCTAATTCGATAATTCCTTGCTATTTAATTCTATAAAAAAAGGAAATCTATCAACGCAAGAAATCAGCATTGAGTTATTCAGATTTTAATTCCCATGGGTAATTGCCCCATTTCACTTAAGTTACTTTAACCCTGCAACATTAAAACAAACCGCTTTTGTACATTACAACTCTATTTATTAAAAACCTTGAAAATTCTGAATTGACTAAACCTATTCCTTAGGCATAGTTTTGAATGCCTTAATGCATCTATTGTTTTTTTTATTAAAACCAATAATCAAAAAATATAATTTATTAAACAAAACGAACGCATCGTAAAACTTTTTAGCCGCCTTGCTGTTGTAAATCAAAAGAATCTTTTATGCCAAAATCAGGCTATATCTTTACTCCGTATCAATCACCTGATCAATCAAATTTTGATAGGTTGTTTGATATTTTTAGTGAACTCATTACGCACACATCAGGAGATGTCGATGAAGCGCTTGAGTGGCTTAATGTTTTGGACAAAGAATATTCATTAACCAACGATGAATATACCATGGATGATTTTATTGAAGATCTTAAGAAGAAAGGCTACTTGCGGGAAGAGATTCAACCGGATGGAAATGGTCAATTAGCTATTACTGCTAAAACAGAGCGTGTATTGCGAAAAAATGCGCTCGATCAAATTTTTGGGAAAATCAGAAAAAGTGGAACGGGAAATCATAAGTCTAAAAAAAGTGGTCAAGGAGATGAATTGACTGGTGAATTTCGTGATTTTCAATTTGGCGATTCCATTGAAAATATATCCATTACTGAAAGTTTAAAAAATGCTCAAATAAATAATGGCATTGGAGATTTTCACCTAACGGAACAAGATTTAGTTGTGGAAGATACGCACCACAAATCGCAAATGAGTACCGTCTTAATGATTGACATTAGCCATAGCATGATTTTATATGGCGAAGACCGCATCACACCAGCGAAAAAAGTAGCAATGGCGCTTGCAGAGTTAATAACCACCTCTTATCCAAAAGACACTTTGGATGTGATTGTTTTTGGAAACGATTCCTGGCCAATTAAAATAAAGGACCTCCCCTATTTACAGGTTGGTCCCTACCATACAAATACTGTTGCTGGGTTGGAATTAGCCATGGACATTCTACGGCGCAAGCGAAATACCAACAAACAAATTTTCATGATTACGGATGGTAAACCAAGTTGCCTTCGCTTGCCGGATGGACAATATTATAAAAATAGCAATGGATTAGATGAGATGATTGTTGAAAAGTGTTATAATATGGCGGCACAAGCTCGTAAAATGCATATTCCAATAACCACATTTATGATTGCGCAAGATCCCTATTTGCAATCGTTTGTGGAGCAATTTACTCAATCAAATAAAGGAAAAGCATTCTACACAGGATTAAAAGGATTAGGAGAAATGATTTTTCACGATTACGAAACAAATAGAAAAAAACGAATTAACTGACAAAATGAATACAACAATCAACACCTTTGGTGCTTTGAAAGCATCTGGATATATTTCCAAAAGTATCAAAACAGAACTTCGAGACAATTTAATTAAGTCACTAAAGTCAGGAACAGCTACTTTTTCTGGCATGCATGGATATGAACATACGGTGATTCCACAATTAGAACGAGCGATACTTTCCAAACACAATATTAATTTATTGGGATTGCGCGGTCAGGGAAAAACCCGGATTGCACGTTTAATGGTGAATTTGTTGGATGAGTTCATTCCCGTTGTAGCAGGAAGTGAAATGAATGACGACCCTTTCAATCCGATAAGTCGCTATGCCCGAGATCTATTAGCAGAAAAGGGAGATGAAACTCCAATCATTTGGTTGCATCGTTCAGATCGATTTTTTGAAAAACTAGCAACACCAGACGTAACGATTGCTGATTTGATAGGAGACATTGATCCAATTAAAGCAGCCAATTTGAAATTAAACTATTCCGATGAAAGGGTTATCCATTTTGGAATGATTCCACGCGCCAATCGTTGCATTTTTGTCATCAATGAATTGCCTGATTTACAGGCGCGCATTCAAGTTGCATTGTTCAATATTTTGGAAGAGGGCGACATTCAAATTCGTGGTTTCAAGTTACGTCTTCCGTTAGATCTACAATTTGTATTTACGGCCAATCCGGAAGATTACACGAATCGAGGAAGCATTGTCACCCCATTAAAAGATCGAATAGGCTCTCAAATCCTAACACATTATTCTGCAGATATTAAAACAGCCAAGAAAATCACCAACCAAGAGGCTGAAAAAATGGGCACGCGCGATTGCACCGTTTATGTTCCAGAATTGGCGAAAGATATTCTTGAACAAATCTCTTTTGAAGCTCGTAAAAGTGAATACATAGACCATAAAAGCGGCGTCAGTGCACGCATGAGTATTACAGCATATGAAAACTTAATAAGCACCGCAGAACGTAGAGCCATATTGAACAATGAGCTTGAGACAACTATTCGTTTCAGTGATTTAATTGGAATGATTCCTTCAATTACCGGAAAAGTGGAATTAGTATATGAGGGCGAACAAGAAGGAACTTCGTTCGTCGCAAATCATTTGATTAGTGAAGCAACAAAAACACTTTTTCTAAGTTATTTTCCAAAAATTGAAAAGCTGAAAAAACAAGATCAAGTAACACCTTACGATGAAGTGCTAAATTGGTTTTTTGAAGCTGATGCTTTTGAATTATCAGATGAAGACACACAAGAATCTTATTCGTTAGCCTTAAATTCAATTACACCATTGAGGGAACTGATACTGAAATATCAACCAAATGTTGCCGAAATTGACATGCCATTTTTAATGGAGTTTGTCCTTTGGGCTTTAGTAGAATTGAAACAATTATCCAGGAGAAAAACAGCTAGCGGTTTGGAATACAATGATATATACGCCAATCTAGTAAGGAATCTGTAATGTGATTAAAAGACTAATTGAAAAGATTTCTAATGCCAATGTCGTTAGAAAATTTCCTTAACCAAACAGGGTTAAGCTTAAAAAATAGTTGATTAGTTTTTACACCTGCTGGTTCATACAATAACAGAAATAAAAAGTTTAATAGGGCTTATTTCTGTCGCTTTTTCTTGGGCTTACCATACTTTTCGTGCATGGCTTTTTTGTGGTCGTATCGGACGTTTACTTTTTTGTTTTTCGCTTTTTTCTCATGAAAAGAAAGTCCTTTATTTTCGTTGGTAGGTGATTTGATGGCTTTAACGGGAATAGCCACTTTTGGCTTCTCAAATTCCAATAGTTCGTTTGTAAATGCAATATCATCTGTTACTTTCGTAAATAAAAGTTGCTGCTGCATGAGTTCTTGAATAGCCAGTAGAGCTGATTCGTCTTTTTTGGACACAAAGGTAATCGCAATACCATTTTTATCGGCTCTACCCGTTCGTCCAATACGGTGAATATAGTTTTCTGGACTTTCCGGAATATCAAAATTGATTACATGAGAAACGTCAGTAACATCAATGCCACGCGCGATTAAATCTGTAGCTATCAATATACGAATTGCACCCGTCTGAAATTTTTGAACAGCTTCGAAGCGGAAATTCTGTCCTTTATTGGAGTGAATGATACCAATAGTATCTGCAAAACTCGCTTCAATTTCTTCAAACAATATATCGGCTAAAGCACGAGAAGAAACAAAGACTAAAATTTTTGAACTAGTCTCAGTTTGTTGAATGAGGTGACGCAATAAGGTGATTTTGGAAAGGAAATTAGGTACGCGGTAACCCGTTTGATCAATTTTATCAAGTGGTAGCCCAGCGCGTGCCGCTTCAACGCGAACAGGTGCAATCAAATATTCATCCAAAAACATCGAGACTTCTTCCGATAGAGTTGCCGAAAAAACCATTTGCTGTCTTTTGGTGGGTAAAAATTCAAATATATTCAATAGTTGCGGTCTAAATCCTAAACTCAGTGTTTCATCGACCTCATCAATTACCACTTTTTTAACATGCTTCAATTGCAACGAACCACTTTTTGCTAAATCTAAAATACGCCCTGGTGTTCCAACTAGAATATCTAATCCTTGCAACACCATTGAGGCTTGTGTGTTCATATTAGTTCCGCCATATACACCCCCAACAGCAACGTTCATATAAGTCGTTAACTTCTCCGCTTCACTCACCACTTGTGCAACTAATTCCCTTGTAGGCACAATTATCAAAATCTGGGGATGAGGTTCTTTTGAAAATTCCCACATACATAAACACGGTAGCAAGTAGGCTAAAGTCTTACCTGTACCTGTTTGCGCAATTCCAATGGTATCCTTTCCGGAAATCATCACGTTGAAACCTGCCGACTGAATAGTTGTTGGCGTATTATAACCTAAATCATCTAAGGCATTCCAAAGTGGTTTCTTCAAATTTAAATCGCGAAATGTCATAGAAATAATTTTAGTGCAAAGCTAAGGAGAGATTGTTGATTACCTTGCATTTATTTTAAATGAAAAAAACTCTTCATATTCATACGGGCTTTAATTGTAACCCCGGATATCGAAAAATCGAAATTTTATGGCGATTTGGAGGGGTTGATGGAATATCATTTACCGTTAAAAAAGAAGAAGACGGTAAGAAATAGTTGATTTTTACAGTTTGTAGTACAAGACTTTTTTAATTTGGCCAGAACATTATCTAATCATTTCTATAAGATTCTGAAAGCACGTCGCAACATCTTTTTCATTCGGAATTGGGCGGTAGGCTAAAGCGGAAAGTTCCGATTGATACTTTTCTTTTAATTGTCGCCAAACGATAGTGAAATCTTTTATCAGAGGGGAATCTGAAAGTGATTTAATTTGCCAACCCATAGGCTCTTCAAAAATTTCTTTATCATGTTTCAGTATGGTATCAAATTGATTTTTAAACGAATTTGATTCAACAAATTCAATACACTCGGGATTTTTCATTAAATAATATAGATCATAGAAGTGTCTTATCTTTTCAGAAATACCTTCAACTGTATTTTCCTTGAATGAAAAGCGAATTAACGACACCAACTTTTCTAATAGCGTTTGCTCTTTGCTTAAGACATTTACTTCAACAGATTGTAGATTGTATCGCTCCATATATTTTTCATTTTTTGTTTCTGTCAAAAAATCAAACACCATACTTTTTATGGTCAATCGTTGATAAGGAACAGGATTTGAAAACGAATTTATTTCAATGATGAGTTTATTATTTGCATTGGCTTTTTCAGTTGCTATATATTCAAAAACCGATTTTCTGAATCTTGAACCTTTACTGGTTACGTCCTCGATATACCTTTCGGATAGATCAGTTGTAATCTCTTTTTCAATAGCACGAATAATGGTTTTAACTTCATTGCCTGTTTTATTACTGTCGTTGATGATGGCGATATCTACATCTTCAGAAAACCGTTCAATTAAATTGTAACCTTTCGATAAAGATGTTCCACCCTTGAAAACCGACTCATTGACAAATTTACTTTTTGCCAACCGACTTAAAACGTATGTTATCCAATAATCTTTTTCTACAAATTCCAACTTGATGTCCAAATGCTGTGATGCAGCTCTCAACGTGTTAGAAAATAATTTCGTGTCTTGGTGTAGCGTCATAGAATATTCCATTTTTCGGTGGTTGATAAAACTTTTGTAGCACCTGTAAGCCGGTATTTGGTAATCGGATTTAGTGATTTGAATAAGGCCTCACTGGATATATCTACTTGAAGCTGCTCCAATAACGCACCTAATAAAGCCCTTGTCGCAGGAGAATATTTAAGTGCTAAACGAATCATGGTATTAATTTGCGTTTCAGACAGATTTTTGAGGATAGTTAAAAACCGCTTGCAGGAGGTTTCAATATTAGCGTCAGGTACTTTTTTGATGTATCGAATAGCATCAAGTATTTGCAATAATGGAATATTCTCTTTGGTGATTGTATTCTTTTGCTTTACAAAAGCAATTGTATAACGTTCTCTTTTAAAGTTAGGGCGAACTTGATTTTTCCCTATCTGCATGGTATTACTCACTTGTGTGGTTAAACCCAACTGATTGTAAATACTAAACCCTGTAAGATAGCCGGTTACTTTCCCGTTTTCTTCCAATAGATCTTTTACTACTTGCGACTGATTGGGTTGTAGCTTACCAAATGGGGAATTTTCGGGCTTGTAGTATTTGCCCTTGGATAGTTTCGCGATTTTGCCCGAAGCCACCATCCTGTTCAAGGCTTTTATCACCGCTTCTTTTTTACCCACCTCTGCAGTAAAATCAGAATAGGTGAATACGTATCCCTTAGGAAGTCTATCAACTTTAAGTACTATGTATTCAGTGGTTTTCAATTTATATTATAAAAGCAAATATAAATATTTTGTCCATTATATTAGTATAAAAACAGGACATTTTAAACTCGTCAAGTTTATTTATGATGAAAACTTGGCATCATTTGAATAAAAAAACTATTAAACGTGATTTTTCAATGAATAATCGACCTCTAAGTCTAGAAAAAATAAGTTCAAATCAAAAATAATGGACACTTTTATCCATTAATACTTAAAAATGTGTGCATGTAACATCTACCAGTTCTAACTCTTTAAATAACAAAAAACTCAAAACTATAAAGGGATATAGCACTTTTACATTCCGCTTGGGTTCATGAATTAAAAAAGCCCCAAACCTAACAGGAATGGGACTTTTGCTCTACTTTGTGACCCCGGAGGGATTCTAACCCCCAACCGCTGGAGCCGAAATCCAGTGCGCTATACAGTTGCGCCACGGAGCCATTTTTATTTGGCGAGTGAGCAACTGAAATACCTAAAAGGACAGTTGCGCCACGGAGCCATTTTTATTTGGCGAGTGAGCAACTGAAATACCTAAAAGGACAGTTGCGCCACGGAGCCAAAACTTTTAATTTTTTTTGCTTGGTCGTTACCAAGTCCATTATTTTGTGATAACCTACTGACCTGTAAAAGTATCTACAATTGTATCTCCACCTGAAATATATTTTAATTTCAGTTCATCTTTTGTAAGACGAATAATTTCCCAACTATCCGTATTTGAAGAACCTGAAGGGGTAGTAAGCAATTGACTTTTATCAGTAGAAAACTTCCATATTCCACTTTCATTTAAAAAAGGAATACCAAGATAAGTTGCTTGTGAGTTGTATGTTTCATCATCATTAATCTCTACTTTCCATGTAGAATTTGACAAATTTGTTGTTTGACTATTGGTCATTCTTGATGATAAACTCCAGACATTCGTAATTCTATTCTTTTTGGACAAAAGTGAAATCCCAGGACCTTCCTCATATTTCCCACATGACACTGCAAGTAAAGAAAGAAATGCTATAAAAAATAACTTTTTCATTTATTTAATTTTTGGCAAATATACAATACAAAATGGAAAAATTGAACGCTATCAAACCGTTATTTTGTAATTTTGATTCAAATCTACTCTATGAAAGCCGTTGTATCTATTTTGTTTTTTATGTTGCTATTCGTTTCTTGCACCACTCAAGAAGAGAAAATCATTGTTAAGAACGCGAAACCAAAAGTGGAAAAAACAGTAGCAATAGTTAAGCCCAACCAAATGCTAACCGTTGAAATTGAAGGAATGTCTTGCGAAATGAACTGCGGTGGATCGATTCGTAAAGGATTAAAAAAAACCGGAGCAGTTTCTAGAGTTGAATTTGAATGGGTGGAGGAAGCGGAAAAACAAGTTACCAAAATTTCCTACGATGACACAAAAATGAAAGAAAAGGAAATCATCGCATTGATTGAAACATTCAACGAAGGACAATTCACTACCTACCCTGTTAAATCAGAGAAAATCAGTTCTACAAGCGAGAAAAAATGAAATTAAATTACCGGGAAATCGGTTCTGGGCAACCACTAATAATTCTACACGGTTTATTTGGTTCATCCGACAACTGGCAAACTCAAGCCAAAAAATTTGCTGTTTATTTTCGCGTAATTTTAGTTGATCTCCGAAATCACGGTCATTCAAATTGGGACCCCGACACGAGCTACCAGGCCATGGCGTCTGATATAATTGAACTAATTCATGCCTTAAAACTTGAAAAGATAATTCTTGTCGGTCATTCCATGGGTGGTAAGGTTGCTATGCTTACAACGCAATTGAATCCAAAACTCATTGACAAACTCATTGTAGTGGATATGGGAATTAAGGGGTATCCTCCGCATCACCAACATATTCTGGAAGGAATTCATGCCGTTAAATTAGACGGTGTTTCTTCGCGCAGTGAAGCGGATAAGGAATTAAATAAATACATTGAATCGGAAGGTGTAAAACAATTTCTGCTTAAAAATCTCTATTGGAAAGAAAAAGGGCAATTAGCTTGGCGCATGAATGTAGCGGTATTAGAGGCATCGATGGATCAAATTTTAGAACCCATTCCTGAGACTGAAGTATTTACCCCTACCCTTTTTATTAGAGGCGAATTATCTAATTATATTTTGGATGAAGATATTTCTGACATTGAGAACCTTTTTCCAGATAGTCAGTATATAACAATTTCTCAGGCCGGACATTGGGTGCATGCCGAGAAACCCGATGAATTTGTGGATGCTGTTTTGGGATTTTGTTTGAGATAAAAATAATTCGATAAAAAGGAGCTTTAGTTTAATATATTAGATAATTTTACGGCCATTATGACAGATACTTTACACAAAAAATCAGTTGCAGGAGTTCTTATCACGATTGGAATTGTTTTCGGAGATATTGGTACATCGCCATTATATGTTTTTCAGGCAATCACAGGAGGTGGCAAGAATTTCAATCAAGATTTGATCATGGGAGGATTGTCTTCTGTTATTTGGACCTTGATACTTTTAGCCACCATTAAATACATTTTCTTTGCGTTGAATGCGGACAATAAAGGTGAAGGAGGGATATTCGCACTTTTCGCCCTGTTAAAAGAAAAGAAAAAATGGGTAATAATTCCCGCTTTAATTGGTTGCGCCACATTGTTAGCCGATGGTTTTATTACTCCTGCCATTTCCATTTCATCCGCTGTAGAAGGATTAGGGAATGTAAATCCAGACCTTCCAATCATACCAATTGTAATCGGAATTATCCTTGTTCTTTTTTCAGTTCAACAGTTTGGTACTGATTTAATCGGAAAAGCCTTTGGCCCGATAATGTTACTCTGGTTCATTTTCCTTGGATATTTGGGACTAATAAATATTTCAAAGAACCCAATTGTTTTGGAAGCCTTTAATCCATACTATGCATACAACATGATTGTTAACGTTCCAGGTGGATTTTGGGTATTAGGGGCTGTATTTTTATGTACCACTGGTGCTGAGGCGCTTTATTCGGATTTAGGGCATTGCGGAAAAGGAAATATTAGAATTAGCTGGTCTTTTGTTTCTATATTCCTTGTAATTAATTATTTGGGTCAATCTGCGTTGTGTTTGTCGGATGGTTTTCACTTGGCAGAGAAACAAACTGTATTTTATGCAATGGTTCCAAAAGATTTGATCCCTTTTGCAATTATTTTAGCCACAGCTGCCACGATAATTGCATCGCAAGCTTTAATTACCGGAGTATTTACCTTAATGAATGAAGCCATCAAGTTGAAGTTATGGACAAACTTAAAAGTTAAATATCCAACCGACCACAAAGGTCAAATCTACATTCCATTTGTGAATTGGTTTCTAATGGCAGGATGTATCCTAATAATTTTAATTTTCAGGGAAGCCACGGCCATGGAAGCAATTTATGGATTAGCCATAACAATCGATATGGTAATGACATCTATTTTACTTTGCTTATTGTTGTTGTATAAATATCCACGCGCGAAAGGATTTTACTTTGTTTTATTTGGAGTATTCTTATTAATTGAGGGGATTTTCTTGCTCTCTAATTTGTCTAAAATCGGACATGGACATCAATTTGAGGATGGATCAAGCGCTCCTGGGGCTGAGTTTACATTAATACTTGCATTTACATTTTTCGCCCTATTGTATTTATTTTTTAGAGCTAGACAATTGCGTTCATCCATTACGGAGTATATCCCAATGGATCAGGTAAAGCCGTTAATTACTGCACTTCAGAGTGATACAAATATGTCTTTTGAAGCATCCAATATTGTTTTCCCTACACGCAGTACAGATTGCAAACATTTGGATTCAACTGTCTTCTATGCACTATTTCGGAAGAAACCAAGAAAAGCAGGCGTTTATTGGTTTGTACATGTTGAAATTTTAGGTGAGCCATGGGGCGTTCATTATTCAGTGAATGAAATCATTGATAAATCAGCTTATTACATTACCCTTCAATTTGGATTTAAGGAAGAGCACCGTACCGAATTTTTAATTCGCAAAATCCATGACAAAATGGTGGAAAAAGGCGAAATCTCTGGCGACAGTGTATTCCAAAGCATGAAAGGTCGTTTTAGCGAACCCGATTTTAAATTTGTTGTGTTAAATTCAAGAATATCCACTGATAATGATCTAACAACCTTCCAAAAACTGTGCGTTAGAGCGTATCGATTCGTAAAATCTACGGGATTAAAACCTGCTGAAGATTTTGGCTTAGACAAGACAAATGTAATTGTAGAATTTGTACCAATTACTGTTGCAGCAAAAATTCAACAAGATATTACAGAAGATTACGAGGATTATTCTAAATAATTTAATTCTAAAGAATTAAGATTAATAGACTGTAATTTTTATCGATTAATTTACAGCAATTTCATTTTTTATGACTAACTTCAAGTAAAATACTTACTTATGTTAGATAAAATCCAATTGGAAAACATTCTTTTCCTCGACATTGAAACTGTCCCTCAAACCTATTTGTATGAAGAGGTTGACGAAACAACCAAACATTTATTTGAAGCAAAAACGCGCTCTCAAAAAACAGATATAAAGCAATACGATGAAATATATAATGAACGCGCTGGTATATTTTCCGAATTCGGTAAAATCATTTGCATTTCGGTTGGATATATCCGCAACACGTCAACAGGTGATCGAACCATGCGCTTGAAGTCATTTGTTCACGATGATGAAGAAACGCTGCTAAATCAATTCAAGAAAATGTTGGAAGATCATTTTTCAGGTCCTAACCATATTTTATGCGGACATAATGCCAAAGAATTTGACTTCCCCTACCTTTGTCGAAGAATGCTAATTAACGGGATAAAAATACCCCCTATTTTAAATTTAGCCGGTAAAAAACCATGGGAAGTGAACCACTTAGACACGATGGAGTTGTGGAAATTCGGGGATTATAAAGCGTATACCTCCCTTGCCTTACTTTGCCATGTGTTTAATATTCCAACTCCAAAGGATGATATTTCAGGTGCCGATGTAGCACGTGTTTATTACGAGGAAAAGGATTTAGAACGAATTGGTCGTTATTGTGAAAAGGATGTTATAGCTTTAATTCAACTATTCCTGAGAATGAACGGTCACTCAATGATTGACGAAGGACTAATTTCAATTGCTTAGCTTCAACTTTTCAGAAAACACTTTTTTGAATTTCTCGACTTTCGGGCGAACCACAGCTTGACAATATGAATTTTGAGGATTTAATTCAAAATAATTGTGGTGGTAATTCTCTGCACGATAGAAATTGGTTAAAGGAATACATTCAGTAACAATTGGGTTTTCCCAAACATTCTCTTCTGTCAATTTCTGAATGAAGAATTTCACTCTTTCCTTTTGAAAATCAGAATGGTAAAACACTACTGATCGATATTGCGTTCCAATGTCATTCCCCTGTCTGTTCAATTGAGTGGGATCATGCACAAACCAAAAGACTTCAAGCAATTCATCAAAACTTACATTACTGTCATCAAAAATTACACGAGCAACTTCGGCATGTCCTGTTGTGCCTGAACAAATTGATTCATAGCTTGGATTTTCCGTCAAACCACCAGCATAACCCGGGTACACTTCGATAACACCCTCAAAATCTTTGAAACATGCCTCAATACACCAAAAACATCCCGCACCAAATGTAGCTTCTTGTATCATCTTTCTGTTTTTTTAAAGGTCAAAGCTACTGAATTGATGCAATATCTCAAACCCGTTGGCTTCGGTCCATCCGTAAATACATGTCCCAAATGAGCATCGCAGCGTGCACAAGAAACCTCATCGCGTATCATTCCGAGCGAAGTATCACGTTCAATACTAACATTTTGCTTCTTGTGTACTTGAAAGTAACTCGGCCAACCCGTTCCTGAGTTAAATTTATCCATACTAGAAAAAAGCTCCAACCCACAACAATAGCAACAATAAATACCTGTCTCATTATTTTCTTTAAACTTATCGGTAAAAGCACATTCCGTTCCTTGTTTTCGAGTTACATCGTACACCTCCTTGGGTAAGATCTTTTTCCACTCTTCATCTGTTTTAACAATCTTCAAACTATCCGGAAATCGCTCAGATTCTGAAACGGTATGAGTAGTTTGCTGCGCACAGCTTTGCATCATGAATAAAATGAATCCACTAAAAATAATATGTCTCATAGTATAATGACAATCGAATCTACGATTTGTTGAAAACGAAGGAGATTTTCACCTAAAATGAACTCTTTGTTAAAATAATATAAAAACTCTCGTTTTTTTTAGTAAATTCGAACCTGAAAATTAAAAACTAAATATGGAAAATTCTGTTCAAAAAGGTCATCCAAAGGGACTTTACTTGTTATTTGTAACCGAAATGTGGGAGCGTTTCTCGTATTACGGAATGCGCGCTATTTTAATGTTGTTCATGACAAAAGCACTTCTTTGGGATTCTGATTTCGCATCCGGTTTATATGGTAACTACACGGGACTTGTTTACCTAACCCCACTAATTGGCGGTTATATTTCAGATAGGTACTGGGGGAATAGAAAATCAATTTTTATTGGTGGAATTATTATGGCAATGGGACAATTCATGTTATTTTTCAGCGCTAGTTCTTTAGGAACATCCTTTGCATCAATTACCTTTTTTGTAGGCCTTTTATCGTTGATTATTGGTAATGGTTTTTTCAAGCCAAATATTTCAACAATGGTAAATCAATTATATGCACCAGGCGACAAACGAGTTGATGGAGCATTTTCTATTTTCTATATGGGAATTAACTTAGGAGCATTCTTTTCTCCTCTAGTTTGTGGTACCTTAGCTGAAAAAATTGATTATCGTTGGGGATTTTTTGCTGCAGGGGTAGGAATGGTAATTGGTGTAATAGTATTTGAATTATTAAAAAATAAATATATTGTAACTGCCACTGGTGAGCCTGTTGGAATGAAACCAAAACCTCAAGAAATTGAAACAAAATCAGAAGAAAAAGTTAGTACAGGTTTTGATTTTAAACGATTAGCTCTGTGGTTAACCGTTTACGCTGTATTATGGTTAGTTTTCATGTTCGGATTTGGTTTCAATTTTGTTTCGACACTAATTTTTTCAACATCTATTGCTGCTTCAGGTTTTGTAATTACCGACCCTAGCTTGAATAAAATTGAAAGAGAGCGAATAATCGTAATTTATATCATCGCATTTTTCGTGATTTTCTTTTGGTCTGCATTTGAACAAGCTGGTGCATCCTTAACTTTATTTGCTGATCAACAAACAGACCGTACTATTTTTGGATGGGAGATGCCCGCTTCTTATTTTCAATCTGTCAATCCGTTAGCTATCATTGTATTGGCACCATTGTTCGCTATTCTATGGGGTTATTTAGGAAAGAAAAACAGAGAACCAGCCTCCCCTATTAAACAAGCATTTGGATTGTTTTTGTTGGCTATTGGGTATTTAATTATTGCCTTTGGTGTTCAAGGAATTGAAGGATCAGCAAAAACGAGTATGTTTTGGTTATTGAGTATGTACTTAGTTCATACGATGGGTGAACTTTGCTTGTCTCCAATTGGATTATCTATGGTTGCCCGATTATCTCCTTTGAGATTGGGTTCATTATTAATGGGGATCTGGTTCATGAGCAACGCTATGGCTAATGATTTTGCTGGAATGCTAAGCAAGTTATATCCAGAAAAAATGGTAAGTGTTGAACAAGTTATTTCTTTAGAAACACAATACAAACTTAAATTAGTTGATAAGAGTAAAAAGGATAATAAAACCATTGAAAATACTGAGAAAATTAACAACATTGAAAGTTTGCCTATATCAACAGTGAAATTTGATAAAATCAAGGACGAGCAAATAAAAACAACGGTTTATGAACAATTAGCCGGTAAAGCAACCGTAAAAGAAAAATCATTGTTTGGAATCACTGTTAATTCATTATACACCTTTTTCATGGTTTTCGTAGTAATGGCAGGAGTTGCAGCCGTTATTTTATTCCTTCTTTCGAATAAGTTATTGAAAATGATGAACGGAATTAGATAAATTTTTAAAAATTAGATTCTATGTTCAATTTTAAAAAACACCCGAAAGCCCTTCCGTTTTTATTTCTTTCTGAAATGTGGGAACGATTCGGGTATTATTTAATGATTGGAATCTTTACGCTGTATTTGAAAGATGCTGTGGATGGATTTGGCATGACCGAATCTGAAGCATCCGATTTATATGGAACCTTTATCGCATTTGTCTTCCTTACTCCTTTCATTGGTGGCTTGCTTGCAGACCGTGTTTTAGGCTATCGTCTATCCATTAATATCGGTGGATTAATGATGGGTGCGGGATACTGCTTAATGGCTGTACATGATTTGAATACGCTTTATATAGCCATGTTTCTGGTAATTATGGGTAATGGTTTTTTCAAACCGAACATATCTTCCTTGTTAGGTAATTTATACAACAACGAACAATATAAAAATCAAAAAGACGAAGGCTATAATATTTTCTATATGGGAATAAATATCGGCGCATTCGTTTGTAATTTCTTTGGTGCTGCATTATATAACATGCTTGGTTGGGGAGCTGCATTTATGGCTGCAGGAGTGGGAATGTTTGTTGGATTGGCTATTTTTTGGTTTGCTACAAAACACATCAAAGAAGTTGACGTGATCAAGCCAAAATCACCCAATGATATGCCATTATTGAAAATCTTTGGCGTGGTTTTATTTCCAGCATTAGCTTTTGGCGTAATCGGTTATTTTTTACCCGAACCCATTATAGGTTCTCATAGTACGGATGCCTTTCTGTTTGGGTGTATTCCTGTGATTTTCTTCTACGCAAACCTACTTTATCGAGCACCCGCTGAAGAGAAAAAACCAATGGCTGCTATGCTTGCTATTTTTTCTGTTGTAATTGCTTTTTGGGCCGTTTTTAAACAAAATGGTTCAACCTTAAATACATGGGCTGACCGTTATACAGATCGTGAAATCCCTACTGCAATGGTTACTACCATGAGTAATTTACAATTAGTAGATACGATTACGTATGCCAAGGACAGTGTTGTTGTGATGGATAATCAATTTCGTGTGAAGGATAAAAAACTGAAAGAATTTGCATTTCCTTCGTATTTTAAAAACATGCCAGAAGAAAACCTTCCAAAAGAAGGAACAAATTTATACCTGTTTAACACCAATCTATTTCAATCAGTAAATCCATTTTGGGTAATTGCTCTGACCCCTTTGATATTAGCATTTTTTGCTTTCCTACGCAGAAAAGGAAAAGAACCATCAACACCCGCTAAAATTGCGATCGGTTTGCTAATTTCTGCTTTATCTTGTCTTGTAATGGTTTGGGCGGTTGAATACAATGATAATGGTACAATCAAAGCAAGCTCATGGTGGTTTATTTCATCGTATGCAGTAATTACCATCGGAGAATTATTTCTGAGTCCTATGGGTCTTTCCCTTGTAAGTAAATTAAGTCCACCTCGAATTACAGCATTAATGATGGGTGGATGGTTTTTGGCCACTTCCATTGGTAATAAATTATCCGGTGTCCTTAGTAGCTTGTGGGATGGTTATTCGGATAAAGCTGATTTTTTCTGGGTGAATGCTGCATTTCTTACATTTGCATCACTGATGATGTTCTTTATGCTAAAATGGTTGAATAAAATCTTTAAGGAGTATACCTAGTCTTTTTCAATCACAATGGGCAAAGCCTTTTCTATGACTATAAGAATTGTAAAAACGGAAAGTGTGAACCAATCAAACGGAGTCAATTCTTTCGTGATAAATGCCCATCCGAAGAAATAAATCCCTTGTAAAAAATAGATCAAAAACAAAAAAAGTAAGAAAATAATGGTGTTTGGATTTCTTCTCCAGAACAACACCATCGAAACAAGTATTCCAAGCCAAACGAAGGAAGCAAGGACATGGTGAATTTTTAATGCCCAAATTAGTTCATCAAAAGTGTATCCTAAATTTTGAGAATTAGCAGATATCAATTGGTCTACTTGAATTTGTTTCTGATTAAAAATCAGGGAACGAAAGAAAACAGATGCTCCCCCCAATAAATGCCAAACTAAAAAAATAACACCTATAATGGAATTGATATAAAATACATATCGAACAAAAATTCCAGGATTTTCAGCACCTAAAATGGCCCTTTTCAGCTTAACCAACAAGGGGACTGGACTTTGCATAAAGTTTTCGTCAAAAGGCTGGTCGAAAATTTTCATGTTGGGCTTCTAAATTGTAATTTCGTATCATGCAAAACTACTTGGAAGAAACGAAATATCTAAACTTTAATCACCCGCAATTTGAAGTTTTTTTTAACAAGTTTCAACCAACCGAGAATAAAATAGAGAATGCCATTAAACTCTATGAGTATGTGCGGGATTCATTTTTATATGATCCATACCACCTAAATTTAAGAGATGAAGCACTACAAGCAAGCGCTATCATTCTGAAAAAAAGAGCTTGGTGCGTTGAAAAATCAATAGTATTAACGGCCTGTTTTCGTAAAGCTGGAATCCCCGCTAGGCTTGGTTTTGCCATTGTAAAAAATCACATCGGGGTTGAAAAATTAACACACTACTTGCGACGGCCCGAAATTGTATTTCATGGGTTTGTTGATGTGTTCCTTGAAGGGAATTGGAGTAAATGCACCCCTGCCTTTGATACGCGCATTTGTAATTTCAATAAAGTGGAAATACTGCGTTGGGACGGAGAAACCGATTCATTATTTCAAGAATATCTGCACGAACAGAAGTACATGACATATATTCATCAATATGGTGTTTTTGACGATGTACCGGTTGAATTAATGCATGATGAAATGAGAAAATATTATCCCCATTTATTTGAAGAATCATTCGATTCTAAAGAGTTTTCATTTCATTATAATCCATGAATAATTTCAACATAATTGAGGAATTAGGAGGGCAAAAAAACCGGAAATTTAGTTCGATATTTCTTGTTCAAAGAAAATCAGACCAAGAGAAATATGTTTTAAAATGCGTCGAAAAGAAAGCGCACACGATCCTTCAACAAGAAAAATTAAGGCTCGAATCTCAATTTCAGGGAAACGAACCCTTTTTACAAAAAACAATTGATTGCTGGGAAGACTCACAATCGATTTACCTTTTAAAAGAATACTTTGTCGGTGAACCTTTAGACAGTTGGTGGAACAAACAAAACACACCGAAATTGGAACGGATAAAATTTCTAATTGCTGGACTTACTCCTGCGTTCAACTATTTAAAGGAAAACAAAATCGCTCATAATGACATTAAACCCAGTAATATATTGGCGACATCAAGAAATGGAAAAACTGAATTTATTTTGATCGATTTTGGACTAGCATTTTACTTTCCAAAAACGGATAATCAGCAGGTTTTATTTGCATTGGGTTACTCTTCTCCTGAATTAATTTTGTCGAAAAAATCCATTGTTAATCATTCCAGTGACATATTCTCACTCGGAATAGTATTCTTCCAACTTTGGTCAGGGAAAATCCCATTAACACATCCAAATCCTACCGTTTTTACGAATCTACAAATAACTCATCCGTTAACCAATTCAGACAGTATTCCTGATAAACTGTTTCAGATAATTGCAGAAATGTGTGTGAAACATCAATTTAGATTACCGCCCAATCAATTACCTGAAAACGAAGTGAAGCATGCATTAATAAACGCACAAAACCAGCGATATCATTCAATCAACGAAATAATAGATGAAATCAATAAAATAGAGCTAGTACCTTGGTGGAAATTTTTAGTAAAAATCTTTTCTAAATCCAATCGCCGTAACAAATAATATTCGTTGATTTGGAAAATAAGAAGTTTGAATATTCGTGTTACTCGGTGAGGCAAAAAGAATATAATCCAAAGATGCGTCTATGTAAAATGTTCCGAAAGTTGGCATGGTATATTTCAGCCCTCCCTGTAATCCCAAACAGATACTCAAGATAGTTCCTTTCCCTAATGATGTTTCGTCTAGGGTATAATTTGTTTCATTGTATTTAGCGACACGGTAACCAATATTATTGATCATCAACATTGTTTTCCCTCCACCATAACCAGAAAATCCATTATCAAACCCATTTCCAATATACGAACGAGTCCCCCCCTCAATCATGACGTAATTTGTTTTATTGAGGTAATTCACTGGAATTTGATACGGAGAAATGTTAAAATCTTTACCCACAGCTACTGCCTGTGATGAATCTTCCTCAAATCGCGGAAAAAAATAACTCATTCGACCAAAAAATGTTACTTGATTGTTCTGAGGTAACTCCCCCCCTAAGTGTAATCCATAGAAGGATTTTTTCACTCCAAAAGGATTCAACAAACTCGTTCCACCTGAAATACTCATTTGAGAAAATACCGATGTCGTGCTTAGGATCACAAACACCAAAAACAAATGGATTAGCTTCATTATTTTTAAATTTATTGTTAACAAATGTAAGTTACTTTTCTGTTTTTCCGAAATTTAAACTTCAATTAGTAAAATTTCTGCAATTTTTTCAACACACTTCATACCATCTATCGCCGCAGAGACAATTCCACCAGCATATCCAGCTCCTTCACCGCAAGGATATAAACCTGCAATTTGAACATGTTGAAACGATTCTCTATCTCGAGGAATTGAAACGGGAGATGAAGTCCGAGACTCGGGTGCCATCAATACAGCTTCTGAAGTCAAAAACCCATTCATTTTTTTACCAAATTCCTTGAATGCTTTCTGAAGTCGAACGGTAATAAAATCAGGAAATAACTCCGTTAAATCAACGCTTACAGTTCCTGGTTGGTAAGATGTCTTTGGTAAATCAACTGATTTTTTTCCTTGCATAAAATCCGTTAAACGTTGCGCTGGAACTCGTTGTGTTTTTCCCGCCAATTCCCATGCTTTTTTTTCTATTTGTTTTTGAAAATTCAAACATACAAATGGATCCTCAGAATTTATGGAAATATCGTCAGGATCAATGCTTACAACAATTCCAGAATTAGCATATGGATTATTTCTTTTAGAAGGAGACCATCCATTGGTAACTACTTCTTCCTGCTCGGTTGCACAAGGCGCCACAATTCCACCTGGACACATACAAAATGAAAAAACGCCTTTCGAATCAACTTGTTCCACCAATGAATAAGAGGCGGGTGGCAAATAATCATCGTTTAATCGACCGTGATATTGAATACTGTCAATTAATGACTGTTCATGCTCAATTCGTACCCCAATAGCAAATGGTTTGGCGTGAATTTCAATTCCTCTTTTATCCAATAAATAAAAAATATCTCGTGCCGAATGTCCAGTTGCTAAAATCAGTTGGGTGAAATCAAATTTTGTTGATTCATTTATCTCAATTCCGGAAATAGTTCCATTCTCAATAAAAATATCCGTTAGTTTTGAGTTAAAATGCACTTCCCCTCCAGCTTCAATTATTGCCTCACGCATAGCCGTTATAATGGCAGGAAGTTTATTGGTCCCAATATGCGGATGAGCATCTATAGAAATATCTGAAGAAGCGCCAAAATGCACAAACCAATCCAAGACTTTCTTTACGTCTCCTCTTTTTTTAGAACGCGTATACAATTTTCCATCGGAATACGTTCCTGCTCCACCTTCGCCAAAACAATAATTGGACTCTGGATTGACAATCATTTCTTTGTTGAGCTTCGCCAAATCCCTGCGTCTTGAACGCACATCTTTTCCACGTTCAAAAACAATTGGCTTCAATCCAAGTTCGATGGCCCGCAATGCGGCAAATAAACCAGCGGGGCCTGCACCAATTATTGCAAGCTGTTTTTTCGAAGCCACGTTACTCTTTGTGAAGTTTACTGAATCCTGAGAGACAATCACCTCATCAGAGACGATAAATGTCCCCAAAACAAGGATTTCTTTTTTCCGTGCATCCAAACTTCTTTTTTTCCAATGAAAATTCAATTTAGCACTATCAAATCCTGACAGTTCAGCTAATTTATTTTTAATAAACCCTTCATTTTTAGCTTGTTCAGGGAGCATTTTAAATTGAATTTCTTTTTCCATCAGCCTTCAAAAATTATGGAAAGAAACCAAAGCTTATTATACAAACTATGAATTGGTTTAGACACTGGGGTATTATCTTGAATAAATGTATTTCGAAAACCATGAGAATATTTCAACTCAAACGCTAACTTAAAATAAGGCAAAAAGAACTCTACCCCTCCCCCAACTTGATATTGAAAGTCATGTTTACGTATTTTAACATACGGATCAATGAAATTTTGTGCTGCTTTTTCTTGAGATTGTAAATCAAGACTATATTGCGCCCCTCCCAAGAAGTAAGCAGCGAAATTGTTATACCGTAATGTGCGATATTGAAACATCAAGGGAAAATCTAAACTTGTAGAATTGACTCGCTCCTCCTCCACTATATCAAATGTTTTAGAAGTGTCTGGATTTTCGAAAGTATACAACAATACCTTTTCTTGAAAGGATAGCGAGGGCATGAAACGCAGCCTAAACGTAGGCTTCCAAATTTTCATGGTGGTTAATATGCCAACTTGTCCACCTGGTTGGGCTTTTGTAGTGAGTGATTTCACACCAAATTTCTCGTATGCATTTAGGACAGGTAAGGCAGAAAAATCAGCTTGATTTACTCCTAGCATGAAGCCAAAATGAAATAAACGATCATCAAATTTCTTGTAATTCCATGTCTTGTATGGCTGACTCAAAAAGTCAAAGGGTGCAGCAAGCAATAAAAGTATTAAGAAATTTCTCACACCTACAGAACGAAATAAGTTACTGAAAATTACATTTGGTTATTTGGTACCCGAATATATGGTTGCTATTCCACCAGAAACTGCAAATGAAGCTACATTTTCAAATCCTACTTGAATTAAAATATCTCGAAATGCTTGTCCTTCTGGAAAAACTTGAACAGATTCTGGCAAATAGGAATATGCCCGTTGATCTTTTGAAAAAAGCTTACCAAAAAACGGAATAAAGTAATTGGAATAAAAGCCAAAAAGCTGTTTAATCGGAAAAGATTTCGGTTTAGAAAACTCCAAAACAACGGCTTTTCCTCCCGGTTTTAGAACGCGCAACATTTCCGACAATCCTTTTTCTAGATTTTCAAAATTACGAACTCCAAATCCTACGGTAATGGCATCGAATGCTTCATTTTCAAATGGCAAATTTTCTGAATCACCTAAACGAAGCGATATGATATGATCCACCTCCTTGCTTTTCATTTTCTCCATTCCAACTTTCAACATTCCTTCCGAGATATCAACCCCAATAATATTGTGTGGATTTATTTTCAAGGCTTCCAAAGCAAAGTCTCCCGTACCTGTAGCAATATCAAGTATTCGTTTGGGCTTGAGCGACTTTAGTTCTTTAATTGCTCTTCTGCGCCATAATTTATCGATCCCCAAGGATAGGAAATGATTCAGGAAATCATATTTTGCCGAAATGTTGTTAAACATTGTAGCTACCTCTTGTTTTTTTGAGGTTCTATCGTCACCATATGGTTTTACAATTTTCTCTGACATAATGTAACTTTAACAAGTTAAGGATTGAATAGTTTTATCATTTCCGATTTTAATTCAGCCGGATGAATACTAACCACTCCTGATTTTTCGCACACAAGCCCACCCGCTAAATTTGAAATCTGGGCTATTTCTTGCATAGAACACCCAACCGATAAGCAAAGCGTTGCAACAGCAATCACAGTATCGCCTGCTCCACTCACGTCTGAAATTGTACGCAGATGAGCTCCAAAATAATCAACTTTTGAATGATCTGAAATTGCGACACCATGTTCAGAAAGAGTAACAAAAGTAAATTGATTATTGATTTTCTGATGTAATACACCGATCGCTTTTTCGAATTCACTTTTTTGAGTTGCAAAATCAAACTGCATTGCTAAACCTTCTTTTAGTTCCTTTAAATTTGGCTTAAAAAGAGTGACACCTTGGTAGGAGAAAAAATGATTTTTTTTAGGATCTACGGTAGTTATAACATTAAATTCCCTTGCCCACTGAATAATTTGTGCGATCACTTTTTCAGTGAGCAATCCTTTATTGTAATCTTCAAAAATAATCGCATCAATTCCTGTAGAAACAATGCTGTAAATTTGTTTTAAGAAAGCAACTTCATCTTCAGCGGTTAAATAATCCTTCATTTCAGAATCTATCCGCAATAATTGTTGATTATTCCCTAAAATCCTAGTTTTAACTGTTGTTGACCGACTTGACGTAGCATAAATCGCGCTTTCATCGATCCCAGCAGTTTGACATAAACTTTTGATTTGATTTCCGTACTTGTCATTTCCAATTACAGACCCTAAAATTACGTTTGCGCCTAAAGCAACAATATTCAAAGCGACATTTGCGGCACCACCTAATCGATCTTCCTCCTTCAGAAGTTCAACAATTGGAACAGGTGCTTCTGGAGAAATTCTGCTTACACTCCCGATCATGTATCGATCAAGCATAACATCACCAACCACAAGGATTTTCTTGTGTTTAAATGATTGAAAAAGTTGTTCTATATCCATGAAAATTAGCTCAATTTTGCGAGTGCTAATTTGATTCTACGCATCGCTTCAAGTAAAGTTTCTTCAGCTGCTGCATAAGAAATCCTGATACAATTTGGAGCACCAAAAGCATCACCCAATACAAGAGCAACTAATGCTTCATCGAGTAAGTATAAACATAAATCATTTGAGTCATTGATAACCTTACCATTATACGATTTACCAAAAAAATAGGAAATATCAGGAAACACATAAAAAGCACCCTCAGGAACATTTGTAAATACCCCTTCCATTTCATTTAATTTCTCCAACACTAAGTCCCTTCTGTTATGAAAGGCGGTAATCATATCTCGTAAAATAGCAGGATCTGCATGCATTGCAGCAATCGCAGCCCTTTGAGTAATTGAACAAGTAGCAGAAGTGAATTGACCTTGCATTTTATCGCATGCGGCAGCAATTTCCTTTGAAGCACCAATATATCCTAAGCGCCAACCTGTCATAGCCCATGCTTTTGAAAGACCATTAACCGTCACAACTTGATTATAAACCTCTGGAAATTGAGCTAAGCTTTCATGCCTTCCAGAAAAATTAATGTGCTCATATATTTCATCACTAATAACAACAAGTTGGGGATGTTCTTTTAATACTTGAGCAAGTTCGAATAATTCTTGCTTACTGTACACAGAACCAGTTGGATTACAAGGAGTTGAAAATATCATCATCCTCGTTTTTGGAGTTATTGCTTTCTTTAGTTGAGCTGCTGTAATTTTAAAATCAGAATCTATTGTGGCTGGAATTACTACAGAATTACCTTCAGCTATTTTGACAATTTCCAAATATGAAACCCAATAGGGTGCGGGAATAATTACCTCATCACCCGGATTTATAATACTTAAGACCACATTTGCAATTGATTGTTTAGCACCTGTAGACACAACTATTTGATCCTTTGAATATTCTAAGCCATTATCACGTTTAAACTTAAGCGCTATACTTTCACGTAAATCATCATATCCAGCTACAGGAGTATACATGGTGAAATTTTTATTCATCGCATCTAACGCAGCATCCTTAATAAATTGAGGAGTAAAAAAATCTGGTTCTCCAAGTGATAAAGAAATTATATCTTTTCCAGAAGCCTTTAATTCTCTGCTTTTTCTCGACATAGCAATCGTTGCCGACTCCTCCATTGAATTAATTCTATCCGATAATTGAATCATTATTTATGTTGTTTAACAGTGCAAATCTAGGAAATACATCAATTAATACAGTAATTACCACTGAAAGTTTCATTTTAAAGGAAATCAACAAACTTTCTTTCCATATTTTAATACTGGAGTTAGGTAATCATTCTCAAAAAAATAATTATGTTTGTAAGTAGATGTTTTTATAACCATTAAGCAATCATTTAATAAAAGTTTAAAACCGATGAAGAATAAAATTATTTTAGTATCCGCACTTCTGTTAGCAGGAAACTCTTTTGCTCAATTATTTTCAGATAATTTTGAATCCTATGCTGTAGGTTCCTTTTTAGGGCCACAAAGTACATCTTGGTCAACTTGGTCTGGTACTGAGGGTGCTGCAGAAGATGTCACAATAACTAATAACCAAGCAAGTAGTGGCACAAATTCTATTTATTTATCTTCTACCGCAGCTACTGGTGGACCACAAGACGTTGTATTGGATTTTGGTCCAGTCTACAATAGTGGTGTGTTTACTTTTCAGTCTGATTTTTATGTGAACACAGGAAAAACAGGTTATTTCAATTTTCAGGCAAATCAAACAATTGGTACAACGTGGGCTTTGAATGTTAATTTTGATGCCGGAGATCTTTATATCGATGATGGATTAACCTCTAATTTAGCGGTAAGTACTTATCCGGAAGCGGCATGGTTCACCTTGAAAATTGAAGCAAACCTCACCCTAAAAGTTTGGAAAGCCTATGTCAATGGCAACCTAATTGGCACATGGATCAATGGGGTAAATGCACTGGCCTCTACAGATTTCTTTCCAGTAACAAACAGTCAGTTTTATATTGATGATGTAAGTTTTGATCATCAGGCATATACCCTACCAACATTAAATGGCTTGACTGCAATGGTAGATATGGGAGGAGAAATTGCTGGACAAACGGTTACGCCGAAAATAACTATTGTAAACGCAGGACAGACGGCAATAACATCTTTTGATGTTAACTTGAATTATGGTGGAACAAATTTCCCTCAAAGTGTTACAGGAGTTAACATAGCTAGCACAACTAATTATGCAGTTACATTATCTGGATTAAATCTCGTTGCAGGTAACCAAACTGTTATTGCAAGTATTTCAAACGTGAATGGAACAACTGACGATGTAAGTAGTGATGATACATTGACCAATTCCATTAATCCAATTGTACCAGCTGTTGGTAAAATGGTTGTGAGCGAGGAAGGAACAGGATCTTGGTGTCAATGGTGTCCTCGTGGAGCTGTTTTCATGGATCAATTCAACACAAAATACAGTGAATTTTGGGCAGGAATAGCAGTTCATAATGGCGACCCAATGACAGTTACCGATTATGATGCCGCATTTGGTGGATTAATTGCTGGATACCCAAGCGCTTTAGTTGATAGAGGTACAGACGTTGACCCATCAGGAATGTCACCCGAGTTTTTTAACCGCTTGCAAACCCCACCTGTTGCCGTTTTAACAAATGGAGCAACATGGAACTCAACAACCAGAGAATTGAATGTTTCTGTTACAGCAGATTTTGCACTGGCAGCAAATAACAATTACAAATTAGCGTGTGTTTTAACCGAGGACGGTGTTACAGGAACTGGATCTGGATACAATCAATCGAATGCCTATTCAGGTGGTGGAAATGGAGCAATGGGTGGTTTTGAATCGTTAGGCAACCCAGTACCTGCAGCGCAAATGGTGTACGACCATGTAGCTAGAGCCATCGCTCCTAGTTTTGCTGGTTATACAAATAGTTTCCCTGCATCTGTTGCACCTGGAGACCAACATACTATTAATTTTTCGTTTGTTCTTCCAGCAACATGGGATGAAAATTCAATACACATCATTGGTATGATAATCGCACCAGACGGAAGAATTGACAATGCAGGAAAAGCCACAATTTCAGAGGCCGTTACTACAGGTTTCCAATCAGGAAGCAATGCAGGTTTATATGATGGATTATCAAATCAGTTGGATGAAATGGTGAAAATTTACCCTAATCCAGCAACAAGCCAAGCAACTATTTCATTAAACCTTGTAAATGAATCTTCTATACAAGTGAGTGTTTTAGACGCAGCAGGAAAAATCATTTCAGCTAAAAATTATGGTAAAATGGTTGGTAATTGGGATTTAAATTTAAATACGAATAATTTTACTTCTGGAATCTATTTGGTTGAACTGGATATCAATGGATATAAAGTAACCAAGCGATTGATCATAGAGTAATAAACTTAAGGATATAATTGAATCTAGGCTGCCCACAAAGGCAGCCTATTTTTTTGACTGTAGATTAAATTGTTTTGTAATTTTACACCATGAAATGGTTAAGCAAACGAATTAGCGTTAAAAAACAGGAGGCATTTACAACAATCATCATTACCCCTATTCAAAACTTTTGGGTGAATTTACTTATGGGAGCTTGGTTAGGAATGTGGACTACTATAGGTGCAGTTGTAATCTCATCATTTTTCATTTTTAAGCTTAGTTATCAAGAAGAGGTGATTTTATGGATATTCCTTTCGTTTTGGGTTTATTATCTTCAAAAGATTAGCCGTTCCTTTCTTTGGTTGCTTTATGGTAAAGAGTTATTAAAAATAGACGAAGTTGGAATCAATTACAAACGATCAATTTTTAAGTACGGAAAAACGCATGTGATTTTTTTCGAAAATGTTCTTTCTATCTCTGCTCGATTTCCTAAAGATAATTCGTTAGAGTCTGTGTGGGAATCTTCTCCTTGGATTAACGGTGGAGAACGAATACAAATAGAAACGAAATTAAAAACATATAATCTTGGAAGAAAACTCATAAAACAAGAAGCTTCCGGATTAATTGAAATCCTAAAAACAGCAATTAAAAAAGCCGGGTAATGTTGTTCTTCAGAGAATCGTTGTTCTTTTTTTCAGTTTTTTAACATTTTTTTTTGTATCACTATTGCACGAATCAAATTATACAGATACTTTTGTCTCGAAAAATAATATTAACCCTTAATTCAATTAAAATGAAAAAAGTATTTTTAACATTAGCAGTAGTTTTAGCTACAAGTACAGTATTAGTTTCTTGTGGTGGTAAAAAAGAAGCATCTGAGAACGCATCAGCAGAAGCATCAAAAACTGAAGAAGTTGCTCCAGAAGAAGTAGCTCCAGAAGCATCTCCAGTTGCATCTCCAGAAGCGAAAACAGAAGCGAAAACAGAAGCGAAAACAGAAATGAAAAAAGACGCTCCAAAGAAATAATCTTTAGCACTCTTAAGATTTTTAAAATAGTCGCTCAAATGAGCGACTATTTTTTTTTTAATATACTCCATCTCAATTTTTATGCTTAACTTAAAGTATGAAGAGCATTGAAGATCCATCCACAGCGATTAAACTTACCGAATTATTTGTTAACCAGACAAATCGAACAATTTTTCTTACCGGAAAAGCAGGAACAGGAAAAACGACCTTACTGAAAAAAATTGTAGAATCTACTCAAAAAAATACAGTTATTGTTGCACCAACAGGTATAGCCGCTTTAAACGCAGGAGGGGTAACCATTCATTCTTTTTTTCAACTTCCCTTCGGTTCTTTTATTCCCGAAACTAATTCCCCGAATGACGCATTTCATATAAAGCATGAAAATAAAACGTCATTAAAACGTCATTTCAAAATGAATAAAAAACGGATTTCTGTTATACGAAATCTGGAGTTACTTATCATTGATGAAGTAAGTATGCTACGCGCCGATTTAATGGATGCAATTGATTGGATGTTAAAAATTGTACGTAGAAATGATGAGCCTTTTGGTGGGATTCAAGTATTATACATAGGAGACCTACTCCAACTTCCACCTGTCGTGAAAAACGAGGAATGGAACTTATTACGGAATTACTATAAAGGAGTTTATTTCTTCAATTCACATGTTCTGGTTGCCCATCCTCCATTAATTATTGAATTAACCACTATTTTTAGGCAGCAAGACAATCATTTCATCGATTTATTGAATAATTTGAGGGATAATTTTATCAGTCAAGAACATATTTCTCTCCTCAACAAAAAAGTAATTACTGACTCAGACTTTGACAAAAATGGCTACATTACACTATCCACACATAATGCCAGAGCTGAAGAGATAAATGCTAAAGAACTAACGAAAATCAATTCAAAATCCTATTTCTATGCAGCAGAGATAACGGGCGAATTCCCAGAACATATATACCCAATTGATGAGCAACTAGAGCTTAAAATAGGTTCACAAGTTATGTTTATAAAGAATGATGTTGGGTTAGATAAAAACTATTATAATGGAAAAATAGGTGAAGTGATCCAATTAACCGATTATGAGATAACTGTACTTTTTCCTGACGAAAAGAAAAAAATCATTGTAGAAAAATATGAATGGACTAATATTAAATTCTCTTTAAACGAAGCAACCCAAGAAATTTCTGAAGAAGTTATTGGCACCTATGTTCAATACCCATTAAAATTGGCATGGGCAATTACAGTTCATAAAAGTCAAGGACTAACCTTTGATAAAGCTATTTTAGATGTTACTGAAGTTTTTGCACCTGGTCAGGCATATGTTGCTTTTTCCCGCTTACGGACATTAGATGGATTAAAACTTGTGTCCCCTATAGAGAATAGATCAATTTCAATAGACCAACAATTAATTGATTTTACAACGCATGAAACCAACTTAACTGATTTAAATACACAGTTAAAAAAAGACACAACCAAATTCCTTTGGCAAAGGTTGTTAAAAACATTTGATTGGTATGCTTTGGTTGAATCTATGAGTGTGCATGCAGCAAGTTATGCGGGATCATTAAGTAAATCCGAAAAGGCTAAGAACATAGATTGGATAAAAGAAATAACAAGTAAACTCTCTCAAACGCAAGAAGAATCTTATAAATTCAGAAAGCAGATTGATAAATTGTTTCAGTCAGGAACAGATTTGACTTTCATCAATGATCGGACGATAGCAGCCTACAACTATTTCTTTACAATTTTCGATGAAATTCTCGGAAAATTCTATTATAAAATTGGTGAATTAAAGCAAACAAAAAAAACGAAACAACATTCAGACGAATTAGAAGAGCAATCGGAAATACTTTTTAGTAAAATTATTGAACTGAAAAAAACGAGGGTTTTAATGGAGAAAATCAGCTTAGGGGTAGAAATCACCCAATCAATTTTCAAAATTCCAGAAATAGAAAACTATCAAATATCCAAAATAAGCGCTACTCAACAACTACTGCGTCAACAAAGTAAAAAATCCAAATTAATAGTCGATGTAATTGATTTTGAATCGCGCATTTTAACGAAAAAATCTACTGAAAAGAAAAGTAAACTAAGTACTATTGAAACAACGCTAGAATTCATTCTTGCTGGAATGAGGCTCGAGGAAATAGCACTATCTAGACAATTGTCTGAATCTACCATTTATAGTCACATCACCCAATTGATACGCGCTGAAAAAGTTACCCTCAATGATGTTATGAGCCCAGAACGAATCAAGGTAATTAAAACGATTCTTGAACAAGTTAAAGGAAATTCGTTATCTCAAATAAAAGCACAAGTTGGAGACCAAATTTCATGGGACGAACTTCGAATATATCAAGCCTCAACGATTATTTAATTAAAATCTGAAAGAGCAATTGCAACCTCATCTACGTCGCCATTGATTGGTGGTGAAATTTTTCTAATCAACACTTCTAATTTAAGACATGTAACAAATGTTGATTTAATTGTATTGTAAATACGCAAACCTACATGTTCGATTAGTTTAGAAGGAATTGCCATCTCCGATTCAACAATTTGATTTACAATGACATAATCTATAGTCTCTATTAAATCATCGTGACATGCTGCTTGAGTAAAATCAGTTTCTAATTTAATATCCACTTGATAATGCCCGCCAATTTTAGATTCTTCTGCTAAACAACCGTGAAATGAATAGGTTTTTATTCCTGTAACATAAATGAGTTGTTTCATTTCACCAAAGATTCGATATAGTTCAAACCTAAATTCATTCGTCCAATCACTTCCTCTTTTCCTAGAAATGATGCGATTTCGAACATGCCTGGCCCCATTCCAACTCCTGTAACCAATAAACGGAAAGGCAATAAAACAGCACCAATACCAACACTTTTAGAGGCTAGGAATTCTTTAAATGCCGTTTCAATATTATGTGCTGTAAAATCTTGTAGCTTCTCAATTTCAATCAACCAATCTTTCATGTATTCAGTTGTCTCGGATTTCCATTTTTTCGATATAATTTCGGCGTCATATACTTTGGGTTGTTCCAATAAATAATTTCCTTCCGTTAAAATATCCGATACAAACGTTGCTCTTTCTTTCATTAATCGACAAATTTCACTTAACCTCTCTACCGGAAATTCCTTTGAAGTTAATCCCTGTAATTCCATCGCTAATTCAATATCCGGCGTTGTTCTAAGGTAGTGTTGTTGAAACCATTTTGTTTTATCTGCATCAAATTTAGCGCCTGCCTTGGAAACTCTATCCAATGAAAATGCTTCGGTTAATTGTTCCAAACTAAAAATTTCTTGCGTTGTTCCTGGATTCCATCCAAGGAATGCCAACATATTTATAAATGCTGCAGGATGATATCCTTTCTCGCGATAACCTGAGTAAAATTCTCCTTCTGACGTATGCCAATCTATCGGAAAAACTGGAAAGCCAAGACGATCACCATCGCGTTTGGATAATTTACCATTCCCATCTGGTCGCAATAAAAGTGGCAAATGAGCAAATTCAGGGCAATCCCAACCAAATGCTTCGTACAATAAATAGTGCAATGGCGCAGACGGAAGCCACTCCTCCCCACGAATAACGTGGCTAATTTTCATTAAATAATCGTCCACCACATTTGCCAAATGGTAGGTCGGCATACCATCACTTTTGAACAATACTTTATCATCTAGGTTATTCGTATTCACAACAACCCAACCCCTGATAATATCATTTAAACGAACATCTCTGTTTCGGGGCATTTTCATTCGAATAACGTATGGTTCATTGGAATCCAATAATCGCTGTACTTCATCTGCTGGTAAGGTTAATGAATTTCTCAACGAGGAACGCGTAATGCTGTTGTATTGCCAATTTGGCATTCCCATTTGTTTTGCTTGCTCCCTCACATTTTCTAATTCAGTAGCTGAATCGAAGGCATAATAGGCTTTCTCATCTTTTACCAATTGTTCTGCAAAGGGCTTGTAAAGTTCTTTCCGTTCTGATTGAACATACGGACCAAAATCTCCGCCAATTCCAGGCCCTTCGGTTGGCATAATTCCACACCATTTCATCGATTCCATAATATAATCTTGCGCTCCGGGAACAAATCGAGTTTGATCCGTATCCTCTATTCGAATAATGAATGTCCCATTATTTTTCTTGGCAAATAAATAATTGTATAATGCCGTTCTAACTCCTCCCATGTGGAGAGGGCCAGTTGGTGAAGGTGCAAATCGAACGCGAACAGGTTTGGACATGATTTTATTTTTTGCAAAGATAAAAGAAATGCCTCAAAGGTAGAGAAGTTCAGTAGGGCAAAATGGTAAAAAATCAATATTTTAAAGGGTAAAATTCCATTTGCATGATTGTCATTCAAATTATTCACCTGAAAAACAAGAAATTTGATTTTTTATTTCTATTTTTGCACCCTTGAATTATACAATTATGCTAGAAAATTTATCATTAGATACGATTAAAAACAAGTTTAAGAACGATTCACGTTTTAAATTTGGCACACTTATTTTTGGTGGTTTATTAATTATAATGTTGGGGGCTCTGGCCTATTACCAATTTATTTGGAAGGCTAAGAACAATGAATCTAAAAATGCATATTGGAAAGGTTTAAATTACGCTGAAAAGGATTCTACAAATTTGGCAATAACAGAATTAACTAAAGCCAAAAAGAAATATGATGGCTATATTGGTGGAGAGTTGGCTCAATTTGTCTTAGCACGTCAGTTTATGGCAAAAGGTGAATTCAAAAAAGCATTGAAAGAACTTGACGAAGTAAAATTAGATGATACTTTTTTATCTGCTATGCGACTAGGGTTAAGTGGCGATTGTCAATCTGAAATGAAGGATTATAAAAAAGCCATTGAAACATATCTAGAAGCTTCAGAAACGAATATTAACGATTATACTACTCCGATGTATTTGTTTAAAGCAGGTCTTCATGCTGAAAAAATTAACGATTTTAAGAAAGCAACAGAACATTATACAAAAATTAGAGATGAGTATCCAGCTTATGCAAATCAAAAAACAATTGATAAATATATTGCAAGAGCTTCGGGAAAAGTTGTGAAATAACAACTTCATGGCTACTATTAATCGCAATCTCTCCTATTTTAATCCTACAGAAGTTCCCAACGGATCAGATTTCAAGATTGGAATTGTAGTTTCTGAGTGGAATTCTGAAATAACACTAAACCTGTTAAAGGGTGCCGAACAAGCATTGCAAGAAGCAGGTGTTACTGAAAACAACATTACAAAAATATTTGTGCCCGGAACCTTCGAATTAGCATTAGGCGCACAGCAATTATTTGAAACCACTACAATCGATGCTGTAATTGCAATCGGTGTGGTTATTCAAGGAGAAACAAGGCATTTTGATTTTGTTTGTGATGGCGCCACTAAAGGAATTATGGACGTTAGTTTAAAATACAATAAGCACATTTCTTTTTGTGTTTTAACGGACTTGAACATACAGCAATCAATCGATCGTTCCGGTGGTAAACACGGCAACAAAGGCATTGAATGTGCAATCGCTTGTTTAAAAATGATTGATCTACATAAAAAACTAGCTAACTAAACTACAATGACTTTAATAAAATCTATCTCCGGAATCAGAGGTACTATTGGAGGAGCGCCCGGTGAAGGCCTAACTCCCGTTGATGCCGTTAAATTTGCAGCGGCATATGGAACTTGGTTAAAATCTAAATCTCCGGATAAAAAATTGCGTGTAGTTATTGGAAGAGATGCTCGATTATCTGGCGATATGATTAACCAATTAGTTTGTTCCACTTTATGCGGATTAGGAATTGATGTTATAGATTTAGGTCTTTCAACAACGCCAACAGTTGAAATTGCAGTTCCCATTGAAAACGCACAAGGAGGAATAATCCTAACAGCAAGTCACAATCCAAAACAATGGAATGCGTTGAAATTATTGAATGAGAAAGGTGAATTTATATCCGGTCAAGAAGGAGAAACATTACTTGAGATTGCTGAAAAAGAAGATTTCCTTTTTGCTGATGTTGACTCAATTGGTACTTGGAGAAAAGATGATTCTTATTTGCAAAAACACATTGACTTAATTCTGAATTTACCACTTGTTAATAGAAAAGCAATTGCGAATGCAAATTTCTCAATAGTTGTCGACGCAGTGAATTCTACCGGAGGGATTTTTATTCCAGCACTATTAAAAGCACTTGGTGTTACTACCATAACCGAATTATATTGTGAACCAACAGGTCATTTCCCGCACAATCCAGAACCATTACCTGAACATTTAACAGAGCTTTCAAATGCAGTTCAATTAAATCGCGCAGACCTTGGTATTTCGATAGATCCAGATGTTGATAGATTAGCATTGGTATGTGAGGATGGAAGTATGTTTGGTGAAGAGTACACCTTGGTTGCGGTTGGTGATTACGTGTTAAAACATACCCCAGGAAATACCGTATCCAACATGTCCTCAACCCGCGCATTGAGAGATGTCACAGAAAAATGGGGGCAATCCTATGCTGCCTCTGCTGTTGGCGAAGTGAATGTTGTGGTCAAAATGAAAGAAACAAATGCTGTCATCGGTGGTGAAGGAAACGGTGGAATTATTTATCCCGAATTGCATTATGGTCGTGATGCTTTAGTTGGAATAGCACTATTCTTAAGTCATTTAGCTGAAAAAAAATGTTCTGTTAGTGAGTTGAGAAATTCCTATCCGAAATATAACATCTCAAAAAACAAAATAGAATTGACTCCTTCCATCGATGTGGATAAAATTCTTGTTGAAATGAGTAATAAATACAAGGAATTTGAGGTTGATACGCTTGACGGTGTTAAAATATATTTTAACCAAGAATGGGTGCATTTGCGTAAAAGTAATACCGAACCAATTATACGAATCTACTCAGAAAGCGAAAACGAAGAGAAGGCAAATCAACTAGCCTCCAAAATTATTGAAGAAATAAAAAATCTAATAGGTTAGATTACCCTTTTAACTCGTCGATTTTTAGAAGGACATCTTCTAATCCTTCCTTAAATTTTTCAAAATCTTCCTTGTACAGAAATATTTTATGCTTTTGGTAATTTTCATAACCATCTTCACTTGTTACCTTTTTGCTTTCAGTAACTGTAATGTAAAGATCATTGCTTTTGGTTGATTTGACATCAAAAAAATAAGTGCGTTTTCCTGCTCTTACAGCCTTTGAATAAATCTCATTGTTTTGATCATTAGACATATACTCCATTTTTACCCTACAAATATGTAGTTTTTTTTACTAATCCAAGTATAAGACGATTAAATTTGAGTAATAGTTTCTTCACACATCTTTAAAATTTTTCGCACCTCCTCCAATGTTGGTGCTTCTGCATAATTTCGCAAAACAGGCTCTGTACCTGAAGGACGAATCATGAGCCAACGTTGGTCATCAAAAAAGTACTTAAAACCATCTGTTGTCTGAAGTTCTTTCACTTGATATTCCCCAAAACGGGTGTATTTATTTTGAGTGCAATTTTCAATGATTTTACTCTTCAATTCTTCCGTTATATGCAAATCATTTCGTTCGAATTTAAATTCACCCACTAATTCATACACTTCTGCAATTAACTCATCAAGGGATTTACCTGATTTCGCCATGAATTCCCAAATAATTAACCCCATCCAAATACCATCTCTTTCAGGAATATGTCCTTTAACTGCAATTCCTCCTGATTCTTCTCCGCCTAAAAGAACATCTTCTTTCACCATAATTGAAGCGATTTCTTTGAAGCCTATTTTTGTAATGCGTTGTTCCAAATTATAAATTTCACACATTCTATCTACCCGTGGAGTTACACTAAATGCCGTCGCAACAATTCCTTTTAAATGCTTGTATTTAACTAGGTAATGAATCAATAATAAAATTATATGGTGTGAATCTATGAACTCCCCTTTTCCATTAAACAATCCAATTCTATCAGCATCTCCGTCAGTAGCCAAAGCACAATCCACATTACCTTTCGCTTTGATTAATTCTTCTAGCTCTTTTAAATTTTTTGCAATTGGTTCAGGAGCCTGACCTTTAAAAGATGGATTATAGTCGCAATGAAGTAACTCAACCTCTGGCAAGATTTTTTTAATTACGGTTTGGCCAGCCCCATACATGGCATCATATACTAACTTCAATCCCGAATGACGAATGGCATGCAAGTCAAAATTAGCTTTCACATGATTTATATACATTGTTTCCAGATCGATAACCTCAAGATGTCCAGCTGCTTCCTCCACTTTTAAATCAATTTGATGATAGGAAACTGTTGAAAAATCTGGAATTACATCTTCAATCTCCTGAATATACTCAGGTTGTAGTGGCCCACCAAAATCTGCTTTAATTTTATAGCCGTTATACGATGGCGGATTATGACTAGCAGTAATAATAATCCCAATTCGACATCCGTAATTTTTCGTTCCTAATGACAGCATTGGCGTCGAAATAAAGCCTCGATTCATGTAGACTTTAATTCCTTGTGAAAGAAATACCTTTGCAGCAGTTTCCATGAACAATTCACCCGCAAATCGACAATCATGCCCGATGGTGATTTTAGGTTCAACCGATTGATTCAATAACCATTCCCCGGTAGCCTCAGCCACGCGAGCCACATTTTCAACTGTAAAATCTTGGGCAATTATTGCTCTCCAACCATCTGTTCCGAATTTAATCTTTTCCGCCATTTTTTTTATTTAGTAGTTAAGTAGACCTTTTTCAATTTCCAATAGGTAACGCTGAATTGTATTTTCCAATCCCAAATAAAGAGCATCCGAAATCAACGCATGACCAATGGAAACTTCATCAATAATTGGAATGTTTTTTATTAAATATGCTAAATTATCCAAATTCAAATCGTGCCCTGCATTCACACCTAAACCTAACTTCTTTGCTTCTTGGGCAGCAATTACATAATCATAAACAGCCAAATCTTTACGAATAGAATAATTTGCAGCATAGGGACCCGAATACAATTCTATTCGGTCGGCACCCAATTCTTTCACTTTTTCAAGTTGTTTAATTTCAGTATCAAAAAATAATGCTGTTCGCACCCCTAAATCTTGTATTTGTGCAATAATCTTTTGTAAAAATTTTTCATTTTCAAATACATTCCATCCAGCATTAGATGTTAGTACACCAGGCGGATCCGGCACCAATGTGGCTTGTTCTGGCCGAAGATCTTTAATTATTTTCAAAAATCGATCATCAGGATATCCTTCAATATTAAATTCTGTTGAAACAACATCTTTTAACTCATATACATCTCTTAGCGTAATATGTCTCTCATCTGGCCTAGGATGTACGGTAATTCCCTGAGCACCGAATCGTTCACAATCAATTGCAGTTTGAATTACATTTGGCGTTAATCCACCCCGTGCATTTCTAATTGTAGCTATTTTATTGATGTTAACACTAAGTTTTGTCATCTTTCAGGTTAATTTTACGCTATCAAAAGTACAAACTTCATTTATAAATTAGTACTTTGGTCACAATTTATGAGAGCAATTGATTTAATTACGGAAGAAATTCCCCCTTTGGTTCATACTGATACAGGAGAAAAAGCCATTAATTGGATGGATGAATTTAAAGTTTCTCATTTGCCCGTTTTAAAAAACGGGAACTTTGTTGGCGTTGTATCAGAGGCAGATATATTAGATAGATTAGATGATTCGGAAACTTTAGACACCTTATTTGACCATCTACCTAGACCTTTCGTTTTCGACCATGTACATATTTATGAGGTACTTTATAGAATGTCTGAATTCAAATTGAGCATCATGCCAATTTTGGATGAACAAGAAAACTATTTGGGCTGCACAAGTGTTCACGTCTTGATTAATTCATTGGCATCAACTGGAGGAATCAAAGAGCCTGGAGGAATTATTGTTCTTGAGATGAATTCTATTGATTATTCATTAGCGCAAATAGCTCGAATTGTTGAAGGAGAAAATGCCAAAATTCTGAGTTCTTACATTTTTAGTTCAACGGATTCTACGCGAATTGAAGTTACATTAAAAATAAATCAATCAGATTTGACGCGTATAATTAGATCCTTTGAGCGATATGAAATTGAAATTAAAGCAACATTTCAAAAAGGAATGCATGAAGATGATGTTTTGTGGCGCTATGATGCTTTGATGAACTATTTGAAATTTTAAGTATGCGAGTAGCGATTTACGGTAAAAAAATCACAAAACAAACGATACCAACCTTTCTAGCTGTTTTTGCTTTTCTAGAAGAGCTTGGATGGAAAATCATTCTAGAAAAAGAACTTAAAGAAGTTCTAACCTTAAAGGCGGGCTTGACAAAAAATTACGACGTCTTCTCAACTCATCTGGATTTCTACAGCGGGATAGATTTAACACTAAGCATTGGTGGTGATGGAACATTCATCAAAACAGTCAGCTACATTCGAAATTCGGGAGTGCCGATAATGGGCATAAACACAGGCAGACTTGGTTTTTTAGCCAATATTTCTAAGGATCAAATTGCTGAAACCCTTACTAAAGTTAAGAATAAGGAATATGAGTTTCAAAAACGCTCCTTATTGCGCGTTTACACGGAAGACGATCTTTTTGGTGAAGATAACTTTGCTTTAAATGAATTAACCGTACATAAAAAAGACACTGCATCCATGATTACTGTTCATGCATCTCTGGATAATAAATACTTAAATTCTTATTGGGCAGACGGATTAATCATTGCAACCCCGACCGGATCGACGGCATACAGTTTGAGTTGTGGTGGTCCAATTATAACTCCTGGTTGTCAAGTACATATTCTAACTCCGATTGCGCCACACAACCTCAATGTACGTCCAATGGTTGTTCCTGATCATTTACCAATTGAACTGAGTGTAGAAGGACGAGATAGAAAATCTTTATTAAGTCTTGACGGCAATTCTAAAAGCATAAAACAAGGTGAAAAAGTGGTTGTGAAAAAAGCTGAATTCATGATTAATGTTGTTCGCTTTGAAAATAATAATTTCTTGGATACAATTCGAAATAAAATGCTTTGGGGCATAGATACCAGAAATTAATTGCATTCTTTCTATTCTAACAGAGGTTATAAACAAATTTATTTTAGAAAGAAACAACCCGAAACTCATTTTTAATAGACAAAATAAATACATTCGTTACTAAAAAGTATTATGTTCAAAAATAAACCAAAATCCTTACTTATTCTTGGAATCTTAACAATTCTAAATACCTCTCTCGCACTATTAAACGGAATAATAAGTTTAATTAGTGGACCTCCAAGTGCTGTTGAGATAAAAAAAGAAAATCTAAAAATGGCTCAATCTATTGTAGATTTTAAAAAATTAGATCCACCACCTGAAGCAATGGACTTAATTGAAAAAATTCAACAAATAAGCACAGCAGTAAATGACAACTTTATTTTTTTCACAGGGATTTCTACCCTATTTTCAGCTATTGGCTTTGTGAGTGTGTTTCTCATGTTCAGAAAAGAAGTATACGGATTTCACGCCTATATTGTTTATAGTATTCTTTCGTCCATCTCGATTTATTTTATTTTATCTCCCTCAGAGGTTCCAACACCCTTAATTATTGTTAATCTCCTTTTTTCAGGTTTGTTTGTTTATCTCTATTCTCGCAATCTTGCTTGGATAAAAAATGACAATACACTAATAAATAATGAAGAATAATGAGCACTTACTTAATAATTAGCGTTCTAGTATGCTATTTTCTGGTGCTAATTGGAATTTCAATTTTAACATCACGAAAAGCAACGAGTGATACTTTTTTCACTGGAGATAGACAAAGCCCTTGGTATTTAGTGGCATTTGGAATGATTGGTGCATCCTTGTCTGGTGTTACATTTATTTCTGTACCGGGAAAAGTAATTAATGATGGGATGGCTTATTTTCAGGTGGTTTTGGGTTATGTACTTGGCTATCTTGTAATCGCTCAATTGCTCATGCCTCTTTACTACCGTTTAAATGTAACCTCTATATATGAGTACTTAGAAAAACGATTAGGCTTCATTAGTTATAAAACGGGTGCAGCTTTTTTCATTCTATCCCGGACCTTAGGATCAGCAATTCGTTTATACTTAGCCACAATCGTATTACAACTTTTTTTATTTGAAGGACTTGGTGTACCTTATTGGGTAACCGCCTGCATCACTATTCTACTAATTTGGGTTTACACGTTCAAAGGTGGTATAAAAACTATCGTTTACACGGATACGTTTCAAACATTTTTCTTAGTCAGTTCAGTTATTATTTGCACCATTATCGTTGCGCAAACATTGAATGTTGATTTAGTTGGGCTATGGGATAAGATAACTGAATCAAAAACCTCCACAGGTCATTCTCTTTCACGCATTTTTGTTTTAGATGACTCCAATGCAAAAAATTATTTTTTCAAGCATTTTTTTGGAGGAATGTTCCTCGCTATTGCAATGACAGGGCTTGACCAAGACTTAATGCAAAAAAATCTAACCTGCAAGAATATTAAAGAAGCACAGAAAAATATGTACTCCTTTACCGTTGTATTAGTCGCGACAAATTTTCTTTTTCTTATTTTAGGAGGCGCACTTTATGTGTATGCAGCATCCAAAGGAGTTGACCTTCCCCTAAAAACGGATCACACATTCCCTACTCTGGCATTAACTGAATTTGGAACATTGGCTGGAATCTTTTTTTTATTGGGAATTACCGCATCATCCTATGCATCGGCGGACAGTGCTTTAGCTGCATTAACCACCGGATTCTGCATCGATTTTCTAAATTTTAAAAAGAAAGAAGAAAAAAGCAAAAAAAGAACGATGTTATTTGTCCATATTGGTTTTTCGGTACTATTTCTTGTCATCATACTAGGTACAAATTGGTACATCGAAAAAAATCCTAAAACGGACATCATTGATATGATACTCACTCTTGCTTCATATACATACGGTCCACTCATTGGATTGTTTGCCTTTGGTATATTCACAAAACGAAATGCATTCAATATAGCTGTACCATTTATCTGTATCATCATTCCGGCAATTTGTTACATCACTGACAAACATTCAATAAATTGGTTGAATGGTTATAAATTTGGTTACGAAATGCTTATAATCAATGGTTTACTGACATTTCTAGCTCTATATGCAAGTTCTTTTTTAACAAACAAACCCTCTTTAAATCATGAGAATTAATTTAAATGATAATGGTTTTCATTTGCGTTTCGCTCCGTTAACATTAACAAGACCAGTAGGGAATTTACGAATTGGTATTTTCACAAATGATGAGCGCTGGAAGAAATTAATAGAGTCTTTCGATCCTAAAATAGTTTGCGAAATAGGGTTTTCAACAGAAATTTATTTACAAGAGAAATTCAAAAAAATTGATGGTGCTATTGAAGTCAATGCAGCGATTATTCCAAATGAGGAGATTGTTGCTACCTTATTTCAATTGGAAGAAGGAAACTCACTGTATTTAAATAAAACTTGGATTGCGACAATTGGAAAAGAGACCCTGCGAATCAATTATACGGGAAACGAACCGATATTAATCGAACAACGATGGGATATTTATCAAAAAAATGATTCCGTATTAAAACAAGATTTTAAACTAATAACGGCTGGCAGAAAATCACAACCCTTGTCAAAATCGAACACCTTTATTGGGGACAAAAAAGATGTATTCATAGAAGAAGGAGCAATCGTTGAAGCAAGTATTCTCAACACAAATGCAGGGCCTATTTACATTGGGAAACACGCAGAAATAATGGAAGGTTCAATCGTTCGTGGTCCTTTAGCAATGTGTGAACACAGCGCATTAAAACTTGGAACTAAAGTATATGGTGCATCAACACTTGGTCCCCACTGCAAAGTTGGTGGTGAAATAAATAATGTTGTTTTTCAAGCATATTCAAATAAAGGTCATGATGGTTTTGTGGGTAATTCAATAATTGGAGAGTGGTGCAATTTGGGAGCAGATACCAATACTTCGAATTTAAAAAATAATTATGGCAATGTATCCACCTATTCGTATGAAGAAAATAAAGAAGTTCAAACCAATTTACAATTTATGGGACTTTGCATGGGTGATCATTCTAAATGTGGCATAAATACTATGTTTAATACGGCAACAGTTATTGGAGTTTCATGTAATGTATTCGGCGCAAATTTCCCACCAAAATTTGTCCCTTCTTTTTCCTGGGGTGGCAGTAACGGTTTTGAATCATTTAAATTCAATAAAGCCATCGAATACGCCAATAATATGATGAATCGGAGGGGATTAACCTTAACAGAGGAAGAAATTGAAATTCTTGGGACAATAAAGAAAAAAAAATATAAATTATAGTCTTTTGTAAATTATTTTGATAAATTTGTGTGAAATAATAAAATTTAATTATGATTAGAAAAAAATTACTATTCATCCCCGTGATTGTATTGAGCACAGGGATATTTTTATCTTGTGGAGGGAATAATGCCTCAGGAAATGAAACAGGATCTGGTTCAAAAGACGCCAAGGCAAAGTTATTTGCTGAAAATCTATGTAAATTTGCAAAAGAAATTGGTCTGGATGAAAATCTTAAATTGAATGAAGACTTTTTATCTAAGAATGCAGATAAAATTGAGGGAAAATTTTATGACAATTCTGACAAACTCATTTCTGTCATGAAAGAAATTGACACGCATCTTAAAACATTAAATCAAGCTCAAGCACAAGTTTTCACCAAAGAGCTTCTAAAAGCAATTATAGATACAGACTGTTCAAATATTTTCTTTAAGGAAATTCCTTATAGTCAATTAGGTGATGTAATTAAAGAACTAGAAAAAGAAGTTACCCGAGCGAAATATAGAAAAGATAACCCTGAAAGTGAATACGATTATGGGATGGGAACTGAAAATGCATATTCAGAAGAAGCAATGCCTTATTAAATAACAGATTTTTTTGAAATATAAAAAAACCGTGAGAAGATTCTCACGGTTTTTTTTTTACTTAAACCATCAATAAAACAAGACCATATCAAGCTAAAACTACTAAAGTATATTTAAGACATAATTACCTGATTTTTCCGTTGGCATATTGCTTGACACACTAAGCATGTCTAAATAATATAAAGCTTATTTTGATAAAATTATAAATCTGCCCTTTTTATACTGCCAAATCGACAGTAAAATTAGGTTCAATTGAACTAGAACAATTATGAGTGAATTATTTGAAAACACTTTATTAAATTTCCGTACTGAAATGGATAGCGATGCAGAGTTTATCCCTCTAATCACTGCGGAGGAAGAGGAAGATATGAACAGTCAAATTTTCCCGACCGATTTACCTATTTTACCACTTAGAAACAACGTCCTTTTTCCAGGAGTAGTAATTCCAATAACAGTAGGACGCGATCGCTCAATTAAACTGGTCAATGAAGCAAACAAAGGAAATAAAATAATAGGGGTTGTATCTCAAAAAAACCAAGATGAAGAGTCTCCTGAATTTGATGACCTACACAAGACAGGAACAGTAGCCCAAATAGTTCGGCTTCTCCGAATGCCCGATGGTAGCACCACAGTTATCATCCAAGGGAAACGACGTTTTGAAATGCTCGAATTGTCTCAAACAGACCCATATATCAAAGCAAATGTGCGTGTTTTTGATGAAGTTCCTTTTGATAAAAAAAATAAGGAATTAAAGGTAATGATTAAAACTGTCAAAGATTTAGCTCTACAGATCATTCATGAAAGTCCAAATATTCCTTCAGAAGCCTCATTTGCTCTTAAAAACATTGATTCACCTACTTTTTTAATCAATTTTATTTCATCCAATATGAATGCCGATGTTTCCAAAAAACAGGAAATGTTAGAAGAGATTGACATGAAAAAAAGAGTAATGATGGTACTTGAACATCTTACAATGGAGGTTCAAATGCTAGAAATGCGCAATGAAATTCAAAGTAGGGTTAAAAAAGATTTAGATCGCCAACAAAGAGAGTATTTCCTGCATCAACAAATGAGAACCATTCAAGATGAATTAGGAGATAATCCTCAAGAACAAGACGTTCGTGATTTACAAGAAAAAGCAATGGACAAAAAATGGAATTCAGAAATTGAAACATTGTTCCACAAAGAGCTAGGAAAATTACAACGCATGAATCCACAAGGTGCTGAGTATACTGTACAGCTAAATTACCTTGACTTATTATTGGAACTACCTTGGGGTGATTATTCAAAAGACAATTTAGATTTAAATCGAGCGAAGAAAATATTGGAACGTGACCATTATGGTTTAGAAAAAGTGAAGGAACGAATTCTAGAATACCTGGCTGTTTTGAAAATAAAAGGAAATATGAAATCCCCAATTTTATGTTTTTACGGTCCTCCGGGTGTTGGTAAAACTTCGTTAGGAAAATCAATTGCAGAAGCTCTTGGAAGAAAATATGTAAGAATGTCTTTAGGTGGATTGCATGATGAATCTGAAATCAGAGGACATAGAAAAACATATATTGGTGCAATGCCAGGAAGAATAATTCAACACCTCAAAAAAGCAACAAAGGCTAATCCAGTTTTTGTTCTTGATGAAATTGATAAATTAGGAAGAAGTAATCACGGAGACCCATCCTCGGCTTTATTGGAAGTTCTTGACCCCGAGCAAAATAGCGCGTTTTACGATAACTATGTTGAAACCGAATTCGATTTATCACGAGTTATGTTCATTGCCACGGCAAATAATCTTTCAACTATTCAGGGACCTTTGCGCGATCGTATGGAGATTATTGAAGTTAATGGTTATACAATTGAGGAAAAATTAGAAATTGCCAAGCGACATTTATTACCTAAACAAATTCAAGAACACGGAATTACTAAAAAAGTAATTTCAATAGATAAAAAGGTAATTAGTAAGGTGATCGAGGAATACACGAATGAATCTGGAGTTCGTGGACTAGATAAATTGGTTGCAAAGATTGTTAGAAATCGTGCACGCCAAATTGCAATGGATGAAAAATACGAGGTTAAAATCAGTGAAGAAGATCTTTTTTCTATATTAGGAGCAGGAAGACCTAGAACTAAATACGACTCAAATGAAGTAGCTGGTGTTGTTACTGGATTAGCTTGGACAAGTGTTGGAGGAGATATATTATTTATCGAATCATCCATCACCAAAGGAAAAGGAAAACTAACTCTAACCGGTAATTTAGGGGATGTAATGAAAGAATCAGCTGTAATAGCTCTTGAATTCCTCAAAGCACATAGTGATTGGCTGGAATTACCTCAGGAAATCTTCGATCATTACAATGTTCATATTCACGTTCCTGAAGGAGCAACACCTAAAGATGGACCAAGCGCTGGAATCACCATGCTAACTTCCTTAGCATCATTATTTACGCAAAGAAAAGTTAAATCACACCTTGCGATGACAGGTGAGATTACGTTGCGTGGTGATGTATTGCCAGTTGGAGGAATAAAAGAAAAGATTTTAGCAGCCAAAAGAGCCAACATTAAGGAAATTATACTTTGTGATAAAAACCGTCATGATATTGAAGAAATTCCTGATCCATATTTAAAAGGTCTTACTTTTCATTATGTCTCGAAAATGAAAGAAGTTTTGGAAATTGCCTTAAGTAAGGAAAAAGTTAAAAATCCGGTTGAAGTAGAATTACCGAGTAAAAAAATAGATTGATATGCGCTACAATTTATCAGAAATAACTGAAATAATTCGTAATCGAAGAACAATTTATCCCGAGCAATTTTCGGAAAGGAAGGTTCATCGTGAACAAATTGAATTACTATTAAACAATGCACAGTGGGCACCAACGCATGGTAATACTCAACCCTGGAGATTTATTGTTTTTACTGATGCGGGCAGAGAAAAATTAAGTGCTTTTTTATCAAAGACCTATTTAGAAATAACACCAATTGAAAAGCAAAACGATTCTAAATTAGCGAAAATGATTAAAAGACCTCTTTTATCGTCTGCTATTATTGCCGTTTGTATGAAGAGGCAGGTAGAAGAAAAAATTGAAGAAATTGAAGAAATTGAAGCCGTAGCTTGTGCTTTACAAAATATGCATTTAACTTGCACTGCTTATGGAATCGGGGGGTTTTGGTCTACTCCAAAATTAATATATCATTCAAAAATGAATGACTTTTTAGGCTTAACTGAAAAAGACAAATGCCTCGGTTTATTCTATGTCGGTTATCCATCAATAGAATGGCCTGAATCACATCGCAAGCCATTGGAATATAATACAGAATGGCGAAACCAATGAAATTAATTCTATCTTTGTTTTAATGGGGATGTAGCTCAGTTGGCTAGAGCGCTTGACTGGCAGTCAAGAGGTCGTCGGTTCGAGCCCGATCTTCTCCACAGAATCCTGCGAAAGCAGGATTTTTTTTAGTTAAAATTTTAGTTACTTGAAATTATCGAGTTAATCTTATAATTCCAATTTTATTAAAAACCCAAATAATTGGATACGTTGGATCAAATTCAAACCATTTAGTCGCAAAGTTAGGCTTAGATCCCGCATGATGATGATTGTTTTGAAACAATTCCCCCAACAAAAAGAAATCCCAAAATAATGAATTCTTTGATTTATCGGAGCCATTAAAATTGCGATAACCATATTTATGTCCTGACCAATTAACAATTGCGCCCTGAATAGGTCCCATGAAAAAATGAATTGGCAAAAACAAGAACATCCACCATTGCGTGGCGAAAACAATATAAAAAGTTATATAACCTAATGCAAATAATAAACGCATGTAACCATTGTCTGCAATTTTATCAATACCAGGATATTCTGGGAAATTACGATCAAACTTATCCTCTATAACAACTCGCTTATTTAAAACATCATTGTATATTTTTCGAGTATGCATCATCATAGTGTAAGCATCCTTAAAAAAATGCGGTGTATGTGGATCTTTTTCTGTATCACTATAAGCGTGATGCATACGATGAAGAATTGCATAAGCTCTGGCATTTAGATAAGAAGATCCTTGGGTAATCCAAGTAAATAAATAAAAGTACTTTTCCCAAAATTTATTCATTGTAAACATCTTATGAGCTCCATATCGATGAAGAAAAAATGTTTGACCAAACAAAGACAAATACCAATGAATTATAAGAAATAATAAAATGATCATACGTTTTCTTTAATGGGATTATATAACTTACTTTAATAATTGAATAACATATTGTTTACTCAAAATGTTTAAAGTCTAATTCTTTTTTACAAATTGAGTTAAGATAACGATAACTTGATCATTTATCTTACCTTCAATTTGACCAGTGTTATTAGCAACTAAGCGTATTTTCTTGACAACAGTACCTTTAGATGCTGTAAAATTAGTACCCCTAACTTTCAATGCTTGGGTTAAAACTACATTATCTCCATTTTCAAGAACATTTCCAAAAGCATCTTGATGAACCATTGTGATTTCATAGATACTTGCTCCCCACTCTTTTATTTCTTCATCCATGTCTATAGATTCCATAATATCAATTGCCCAAGATTGATCTTTCATGCCATATAATATTCTATAAGACAAAGCTTGAACAGCTGGTTCTTGACTCCAAATACTCCCGGACAAACATTGCCAATGATCTCGCGCATCCTTATTGGACAAATTCACTTCACACGAAGAACAAATAGCAACTTGGGACTCAATTTCATCTTCTTTTGGAGACACGGTAAAATCGATACATGCAGTTTCCAATTCACATAACTCACAAAACCTCCACTACGAGATAGAATTTTTTTTGAAGGCATTAGAATAAATTTATAGAATAAGATAATTCAAGTTTAAAACCAAAGTACAAAAAACAAAAAACCCTAACGATTCTTGCGAATGTTAGGGTTTTAAAATCGGCATCGACTTACTCTCCCACCCTTAATAGGGCAGTACCATCAGCGCAAGCAGGCTTAACTTCTCTGTTCGGAATGGGAAGAGGTGGA
>CALQIX020000020.1 GCA_943330745.2 Lishizhenia tianjinensis | reverse complement strand
TTTCATACTCCTCCACAATATGTTGATAAAGTTTTTTTTGATTTAAAAACCATGGGATATCGAGTTGTTGTAGCTCATTTTGAACGGTATATGTATTATTTGGGAAATATAGATCAAGCAATTGAATGGCGAGAAAAAGGAATTAATATCCAATTAAATTTGAACTCGTTGTCTGGAAATTATGGTCCTGCAATTAAAAAACAAGCGGAGGCCTTAATCGATGCTCAAGCAATAGATTTTGTGGGTACAGATTGCCATCGAATTGAACATTTAATGATTTTGGAAGAATCCATGAACTCCAAATACTTTAAAAAACTTGGGCAGATTCCGTTGAAGAATACAATTATTTAATAGAAGTTCTTCTCCTCCTTGACCATTTTTCTCAACAAAGCATTAGGACGATATCGATCTTCTCCATAAGTTGAAAATAAGTCTTCCAGCCTCTCTAAAACCGTTGGTAACCCGATTTCATCTGCCCATTTCAACAAGCCTTTTGGATAATTTACGCCTTTGGTCATAGCTAAATCAATTGCATCAATTGTACCTACTTGCATAAATACGGCGTCGATAGCTTCATTGATTAACATGGCAAGAATTCGATTAAAAATAAGTATTCCAATCTCCTCATTTTTAGTTGCTTCTGGCATAATTGAGCCATCTGAATAATCATAGTATCCCCTTCCTGTTTTTCGCCCATAAAAACCAGCTTCCTTGTGTCTTTTCTGAGTGAAACTTGGTTTAAAACGTGGGTCGAAATAAAAGGATTCGAAAACCGATTCTGTGACGGAATAATTAACGTCATTGCCAATATAATCCATTAACGTAAATGGACCCATTTTAAATCCGCCAAAATATGTCATTGCCCAGTCAATGGTCGCAAAATCGGCTATTCCTTCCTCATATATTCTCAATGCTTCTCCGTAAAATGGTCTTGCAACGCGATTTACAATAAATCCAGGGGTGTCTTTGCAAATCACTCCTGTCTTTCCCCATGTTTGAATAAGTTTAGAAATTGATTCTAGAACTAATTCACTTGTTTGAACGGCGGGGATAATCTCCACAAGAGGCATTAATGGTGCTGGATTGAAAAAATGGATTCCAATGATGCGATTAGAATTGATAAGAACGGCTCCCAATGAAGCAATCGAAAGAGACGAAGTATTGCTCGCTAAAACACAGTCATTACTAACAACTGTTTCCAGTTTTTTTAATAATTCATGTTTGACGGATAAATTTTCTACAATTGCTTCTATCACTAATCCACAAGGAGATAATTCGTTCAAATCTGTAGAATATTGTATAGATGAACCAATCTTAATGGCTTGTTCTAAGGTTAATTTTTCTTTTTCAACCAAGCGATTTAAGGTCTGCGTAAGGTTGTTTTTTGCTTTGTCTAATGCTTGTTGGGAGGTGTCAATCAAATAAACCATATGACCATTTTGTGCAGCCACTTGAGCGATTCCACTTCCCATTGTTCCAGATCCAATTACGCCGATTTTCATATTTGTTATTTACCGTTAAAAACTGGTTTCCTTTTTTCAAGAAAAGCGGATACTCCCTCTTTGAAATCTTCCGTTTTTCCTGCTTCTGTTTGTAAAAGCTCTTCTAAATTCAATTGTTCTTGCAATGTGTTATCCCAACTTTGATTTAACGCACGCTTTGTAAGTCCAATTCCTTTGGTTGGCATATTAGCGAGCCCAATTGCAAGCTTTTTTACCTCTTCTTCAAATAGATCATCTTCAATTGTTTTGTAGATCATATTCATGCTTTCTGCTTGTTTAGCTCCAACCTTTTCACCGGTAATCATAAGGGCTAATGCTTTTTGCATACCAACAAGTCGAGGTAACATAAACGTTCCTCCCGAATCTGGGATTAAACCTATTTTACTAAACGCTTGAATAAAAGAAGCACTTTCTTTCGCTATAACAAGATCACAGGCCAAAGCAATATTTGCCCCTGCGCCTGCAGCAACGCCGTTTACGGCAGCAATAATGGGTTTTTCAATGGATCGTAATTTTAGAATAATTGGATTATAATGTTCTCTAACTATTGTTTGTAGTTCAGGCCCATTAGGATCGGTAGCCTCTGCCAAATCTTGTCCAGCACAAAAAGCTTTTCCTTCACCTGTGAGAACAATTGCTCTAATTAATTCGTTGCTTTCAGCGTCATTTAAAATTTTTTGCAAACTGATTGCCATTTCTTTATTGAAAGAATTGAAGACTTCTGGTCGATTAAATGCAATAGTTAGAACTCCGTTTTCTAAGATTGTTTTAGGTATCATTTGCTCTTTTTTACAAATATAGGATTAGATTTTGTGTCTACTTTCTGATTAGAAAATAAACTAGTAAAATTACAATATTTATGAGTTCACCAATGTTGAATATTTGATTCAATTAAAACGGCAGAAAAAGATTAATTTAGAGTTGATTTATAAAAAGCAATTTCTTGACTTAGGTTAATGATTTAGAGCAAAATTTATTTTAAACTTGCACAAGATTAAGTAATATGGACCGCAAACAATTTTTGAAGAAAGGGTTATTAGGGACGGCAATTTTAGCAACAAGTGGTGTTGCTGCTAAGTTAATCGAAAACAATATTTCTGAACTTGATAACTTGAAAATTCTAGGCTTCAATCACTTACCACCAGTAGATTCAAAAATTATGGAAAGTAAAATTTTGTATAAGTCAAACTCGCGCGGAAGTGCCGACCACGGATGGCTAAAAAGCAAGCATACATTCAGTTTTGCAAATTATTATAATCCAGAAAGAATGCATTTTGGGGTGTTGCGTGTGCTGAATGATGATTTTGTAGCTCCCGGAATGGGATTTGGTACGCATCCGCATGATAATATGGAAATCATTAGCATACCATTGGAAGGAGATTTGGAACATAAAGATAGTATGGGCAATAGTGTAATTATCAAGAATGGAGATATTCAAGTGATGAGCGCAGGAACAGGAATACAACATTCTGAATTTAATCATAGCAAAAACAATCCTGTGAAGTTTTTACAGATCTGGCTTTTTCCAAATAAAAGAAATGTTCAACCAAGATATGACCAGCTTACCTTAGTAAAGGAAGAAAGACAGGGGCAATTTCAACAAATATTATCTCCTGATCCAAATGATGCTGGTGTGTGGATTCATCAAGACGCATGGTTTCATATTGCGCAGATTGAACCAGGAAAAGAATTGAAATATACATTGAAAAAAGCAGGTAATGGTATATATTCATTCGTATTGAATGGAAGCATTCGAATAGATGATATTGAATTGTTAGAAAGGGATGCACTAGGAGTATGGGATACTAAAGAATTGAATTATTCCGCAACAACGTCTTCCCAAGTATTGGTAATGGAAGTACCAATGATTTTAGAATAAAAGTAGAGATTTACCCAATAGCAAAATGGCTCACTCTGGTGAGTAATAAATAACTTGGCGGATAAAAATTGTAAAGAATTTCAACATTAAACTGTTTATAATTCGCTTTTCTAATCTAGCTTAGAGTCTGTATTTTTGTGAGATGCAAGATAATCATAGACATAAAGGATTACGGAAGAAGTTGATTGATGAATTACGTCAAATGGGTATTTTTGACGAACGTATTTTATCCGCCTTTAATGCAATACCTCGTCATTTCTTTTTAGATCTTGCATTTTTAGAAAAAGCATATACGAATATTGCTTTTCAAATTGGAGCAGGTCAAACAATTTCACATCCCTACACAGTGGCATTTCAAACGCAATTGTTGGAACTTGAAAAAGGTGAAAAAGTATTGGAAATTGGCACAGGTTCGGGGTTTCAAACTTGTATTTTGTGTGAGCTCGGGCTACGTGTGTTCACAGTGGAAAGGCAAAAAGAGCTGTATTTAAGTTCCAAAGAAATTATTAATCAATTTGGTTTTCATCCGAAACAATTTTACGGAGATGGTTACAAGGGACTTGATATGTATCAACCATTTGATAAAGTGTTAATAACGTGCGGGGCACCAGAAATCCCAAAAATGTTGATTCAACAAATGAAAATTGGTGGAAAAATGGTTGTTCCAGTTGGCGAGGGGGAAAGTCAATTGATGCAGAGAGTTACAAAAGTTTCAGAAAATGAAATCTCAATTGAAGAATTCGGAACGTTTAGATTCGTTCCAATGTTACAAAACACAACAAAATAAACTATCCTAAAGCAACGTCAAGAATCATCATTACGACAAATCCACCGATAAAGCCCAATACGGCGAGGTCCGTGTATTTGTCGCGCTGCGTCTCGGGAATAACCTCCTCAACAACAACGAAAATCATTGCCCCTGCAGCGAAAGCAAGTGCAAATGGCAGAATTGGTTGAATATAAACTACTGCTAATGCGCCAATTACGCCAGCTATAGGCTCTACAATAGCCGATAATTGACCATACCAAAAACTTTTAAATCTGGTAGCTCCAGCTCTTCTTAATGGCATAGCAACAGCAAATCCTTCCGGAAAGTTTTGAATACCAATACCAATAGTTAGTGCAATTGCCGCTGAAAAAGTTGCCCCATCAATACCTTGTGCAGCTGCACCAAATAAAACCCCAACAGCCAGTCCTTCGGGAATATTGTGAAGTGTGATAGCAAGAACTAACAAGGTTGTTTTGTGCAATTGGGTTTTAACACCTTCTGTTTCGTCTTCCTTGAAATTTAGGTGTAAATGTGGAAGTTTCTTATCAAGAAAAAACAGAAACAATGCTCCGGTAAGAAATCCAACAGCTGCAGGCATCCATGGCATGCTTGGAAATTGTTTTTCAGATAACTCAATGGCTGGGTTTAGAAGGGACCAAAAACTGGCAGCAACCATTACTCCTCCAGTGAATCCAAGCATGGCGTCAAGTATTCCGCGATGTATAGTTTTAAAGAAAAACACGAGAGCTGCACCACATGCAGTGACTAACCAAGTGAAAGTAGTTGCTATCAAGGCTGCTAAAACAGGATCAATTGATGTGAAAAATTGCTCGATACTCTTCATTTTAGGCCTTTTGTGAAATTAGTTTAAATCCTATAACCTTTTAAAATTAAGCATTTCAAACAAAATTAATTTTTTTTTAATAATAAGTGTTATTTATTCTATGCTTTCGCGTTACTTAATTTATCTCCGGTCTGCAAGCGGGAGGTACTAAACCAAAAAAAACCTTAATTATGTTAAACCCAAGTTATCACATGAATAACTTTCTTCTGGAAGAAGAGAGAATTCAGATCGAAAAAGCAAAGCAAAATCCTGAGAAATTTGGACCATTGTATCGCAAATATTATGAACCTATATTTAGATACATTTACAAACGAATGGATGATATTGAATCTGTTCATGATATCACTTCAATGGTTTTTGTTAAAGCACTTTCAAATTTACATCGTTATGAGTTTAGAGGATTGCCTTTTTCTTCTTGGTTGTTTCGTATTGCCAAAAGTGAGCTAAATCAATCTTTTCGCGATAAAAAAGGAGAAAGAACGGTACGATTAGATAAAGTTATTATCGGTTACATGATGGATGAATTTCTAGAAGACGATTCAGAAATCAACAGAAAGAAACTTTTAGAAGCATTAACGCGTCTTAAAGCAAATCATTTGGAGTTGATTGAAATGCGTTTTTTTGAAAAAAGATCTTTTCGAGAAATTGGAGAATTAACTGATATGACTGAAAATAATGCGAAAGTTAAAACTTTTAGAGCTTTGAATAAATTGAAACAAATTTTTACTAAAATCGAGTGATATGCAAAAGATTAAAATTATTGTAAATGGACACGTTCCATCAAAAACGGAGATTAACTCAAAACAAAATTTTAACAAAGTACTCAGAGATTTTTACAAGCTGAAGCCTGCAATTGTAGTAAAACCTTGGTTTTATGGAATTGTAGGCTTTGCCACATTGTTATTAATTTATTTGTAAAAAAAATGGTTATTATTTTTTCTAACAGTCTGATTTGATGTTTTTTTTACCATTTCCTTAGTTTTTTTAGCTTATTTATTCTAACTTCGTGACGTTTCAACTAAATTGAATACTCATGAAGAATAAAATAGGTGTTTTTTCAATTGTTTTCATATCTGTTTTGGCATCCAGTGCGATTGCCCAGCATACAAATTTCAATTCTCAAAGCAATTGGTCTTTGAATAAAAAAGAATTGCAAATTGGTTTTGGCGCAACCCAATTTAATGGTGATTTAGGGGGCTCTTATACGGTAGGTAAAGATTATAGTTTAAAAGATATTGATTGGCCTTCAACAGGCTATGCAGGATGGTTGGGTTATAGACAACGTTTTCATCCGTATTTTGCAACTACAACGAGCTTGTGTGTTTTTAATTTAAAGGGTGATGATAAATATAGCCAAGAACCAGTTAGAAACGCACGTGATTTACATTTTCGATCAATGAATATTGAAATCCAACAGCGACTAGAATTTATTTTTTATGCCACGGAACGTTTTGGTTCCCGTTTTAATTTACCGGGTAAAAAACATAAAACTAATAGAAACGAGCAGTATTATATTTTCGGAGGACTTGGTTTATGTTATTTTAATCCACAAGCACAATTCAAGGATGGAACGTGGATGAATTTACGTCCAATGAAAACAGAAGGACAAGCGAAAGCATATACCCCATTTACCATGACTTTACCAATGGGTGTCGGATTCAGAGTCGGAGTAGGTCGTGTTTGGAGAGTTGGTGCTGAAATAGCATATGTGAAAACTTTTTCAGACTACATGGATGATGTAAGTACTGTCTATGCAGACCCAGCATCATTTTCAACTGAAGCGGCAGCCTATTTTTCAAATCCAGCAGTAGGAAGCCCTTATTTTGCTCCTGGTTATCAACGTGGAGATTCCAAACAAAAAGATGCCTATTATCATTTGAATTTAATTATCACCAGAAATCTTACTTTTAAAGATTACGGCCGCCAACGATCTAAAAACGGAATTAAACCTAGAGGTAGATACAAAGTATAGAACTAGTTGCTCCTTGTATAAATTAATTCGTCACTTTTTATTTCTATTTTCACCTGAAAGGGCTCATTATATTGCGGCTGATTTATTGCATTTTTTTCTAAAAGTTCCTGGCTTAAAACAATTATTTCGTTCGTTTTTTTCGGTAAATGAAAGTTCCTTAAAAACAAATGTTTTTGGTTTAAATTTCAATAATCCAGTGGGTTTAGCAGCTGGGTTTGATAAAAATGCTGCTTATTACAATGATTTTTCGAATCTTGGATTTGGATTTATAGAAATAGGTACCGTTACACCATTGGCGCAAGATGGAAATCCAAAGCCTCGTTTATTTCGATTGAAATCAGATAATGCAATTATTAATCGAATGGGTTTTAATAACGGTGGAATAGAAGAAGTAATACAACACCTAAAAATCCGCAAAACAGACATAATAATTGGAGGAAATATTGGTAAAAATAAAATTACATCCAATGAAAATGCTGAATCAGATTATGTGATTTGTTTTAATTCTCTTTATCCCTTTGTTGATTATTTTGTAGTCAATGTCTCTTCACCGAATACGCCGAATTTAAGAGAACTTCAAGAAAAAGGTCCATTAACTAAATTATTGCTGGGATTACAAGAGGAAAATCAATTAAAAGAAAATCCAAAACCAATTTTATTGAAAATTGCACCAGACTTAACAAATCAACAATTGGATGATGTTATTGAGGTAGTAGAAACATGTAAATTAGCAGGAATTGTGGCGACCAATACAACAATAGATCGTTCTGGATTAATGGCTTCGGACAATGAATTACAAAAAATTGGTGCTGGTGGATTGTCTGGGAAACCATTAAAATCAAGATCAACAGAAGTTATTCGATACATTCATACAAAATCAAATGGTCGAATTCCAATCATTGGAGTTGGTGGAATTCACTGTGCAAAAGATGCAATTGAAAAACTTGAAGCAGGAGCTTCGTTAATACAACTTTACACTGGATTTATATACGAAGGACCAAGTTTAATAAAAGAAATTAATCAGGCTATAATTAAACGGAATGCTTGAAAAAAAAATAAAAATCACTGAATGTCCAAGAGACGCAATGCAAGGAATTCATGAGTTTATTCCTACACAGCATAAAATAAACTACATCAATCAGTTAATTGATTGTGGGTTCGATACGATAGATTTTGGGAGTTTTGTTTCACCGAATGCGATTCCTCAAATGAGAGATACAGCTGAGGTGTTGTCCAAATTAAATCTGGAAACAAACACCAAATTGTTAGCAATTGTAGCAAATGAGCGAGGAGCAAACGACGCGTGTGCCTTTGATGAAATTAACTATTTGGGCTTTCCCTTTTCAATTTCGGAAGAGTTTCAAAAAAGGAATACAAATTCTAGTATTGAGGAAACCTTGAAACGGGTTGAAGCCATTCAAACAAAAGTGATCCGCTCAAATAAAAAATTGGTGCTTTATATCTCTATGGGTTTTGGGAATCCATATGGAGAAAAATGGAGTCCTGATTTGGTTTTGAACTGGGCGGAAAGGTTATATAAATTGTTTGATATCCAAATTTTAGCATTATCAGATACAATTGGCTCAGCAAAAATTACAGACATTGAATTTTTGTTTCAAACCTTAATTCCTAATTTACCACACATTGAATTTGGTGCTCACATGCATGTTCGTCCGGAAAATGCAATGAATATAATAGAAGCAGCTTTCTCTGCCGGTTGCAGGAGATTTGACGGAGCAATTCGGGGTTTTGGCGGTTGTCCTATGGCAAAGGATGATTTAACTGGGAATATGCCTACTGAAAAACTAATTGAATTTTGTAATCAAAATAAAATTTATACTGGGGTTGATTTCATCAAATTTCAAAACGCAATCACTGCTTCAAGTCTTGTTTTTTGATGTAACTTTATTTTCTGAAATAAGTTTAAATAAGCATGAAAAGTAGAATTTTTGGAATAGTAATTTTGATTTTTGGGTTGATATTATTGGGTTATTCCATAATGAATAAGTCTGATGATGAAGAGGAAGGCTCAAGTAACGCAACTTCCAAGGATTTAGAATATGGTAAAATTTCAACTGAATTTAATCAGAATAAATTTACATATGGCGAAGAAGTTGATTTACTTCAAGAGTTGAAAGAATGTGATTCAGCAGCAGTGGATGATAAAGACCCCTTAAAGCCGGCATGTTCGCCAAGGTTTTTCCGTTTTTTTCCATTAGAGAATAGGACCACCCTAAAAAATAGCTTTATCCTATTAATTAAGGCTACAGTCCGAGGGTCTGAAACTAGAAAAATTAAAATATTTAAGAGAGAAAAAGGAGTTCTTGTATTGGTTAATGGCTTTAATGGTAATTTGATCGAACGTAAAAAATCCAATTCAAAGTTTGATGATCTAATTATTCGATTTGGTAATCGGTTTAAAAATACATTATACCATTATAATTGTCTTTTTTCTTGGAACGGAAGCCAATATCAATTTAAATCTTGCGAAGATATTGATGACAGAAAAGTGAAGACAGAATTTAAAGATTCAATGAATATAGAGATAAAAAAAATGCTCGAAACAGAAAACTACCTTTTTTAATTAATGCAATTTTTCGCGTAAGTATTTTGCTGTTGAATTCCCTTCCATTTTAACGAATTCTTCTGGTGTTCCGTTGAATAAAATGTATCCTCCATTCTTACCTCCCTCCGGACCTAAATCGATAATACGATCAGCACATTTGATTACTTCCATATTATGCTCAATCACAATTATACTATGTCCTTTGTTGATTAATGCATTGAATGCGATTAATAACTTTGCAATATCATGAAAATGTAATCCAGTTGTTGGTTCATCAAAAATGAATAGGGTAGAGGGTTGATCTTTTCCTTTACTTAAAAATGAAGCCAGTTTGATGCGTTGTGCTTCGCCTCCACTCATCGTGCTTGATGATTGTCCAACCGTTAAATATCCGAGTCCAACATCCACAAGCGGCTGAATTTTCTCTACAATTTTTACTTCCAATTTATCTGATCCATCTTTAAAAAATGCCAATGCCTCTTCAATACTCATTTCCAAGATGTCTGAAATAGACGTATTCCTATATTGAATTTCTAGTGTTTCAGATTTAAATCGCTTGCCATCACAGGTTTCACAGGGTAAATGAACATCTGCCATAAATTGCATACTAACCGTAATAGACCCTTCACCTTCACACATTTCACATCTTCCTCCCTCTACATTGAAACTAAAAAATCCAGGCTTGTATCCACGGATTTTTGCTAACGGTTGCCGAGAAAATAATTCACGGATATCATCAAATGCTTTTACATATGTTATCGGATTACTCCTTGATGATTTGCCAATTGGATTTTGGTCAACGAATTCAATGTGTTTTATCAATTTTAAATCACCAGAAATGCCGGTGAATTTACCTAATGATTCCCCAGAAAGTCCAAGTTCCCTTTTTATGGCTGGATATACAATTTGCCGGATTAACGTAGATTTCCCACTTCCTGAAACACCGGTAATACAAACTAAATTGTGAAGTGGAATTTCTAAATCAAAATTCTTTAAATCATGCTGTTGTGCTCCTGTTATACTGATTTTATTCGTTGATTTCCTGCGTTTAATAGGAATTGGAATAACAATTTTTTCTGTTAAATAATCAGCTGTCAGACTATTATTTGCTGACGATAAATCAGTAAAAACACCTTGATAAACTACCTCGCCGCCATATTTCCCTGCCATTGGACCAATGTCAATGAGCTGATCGGCAGCTTTCATTATCTCCTCTTCATGTTCTACAATGATGACTGTATTTCCAACATCTCGAAGTTTCCTAAGGACTGAAATTAACTTTTCCGTATCTCTTGGATGTAGTCCAATGGAGGGTTCATCCAATACATAAATTGCTCCTACCAAGCTACTACCCAATGATGTGGCTAAATTTATGCGTTGTGATTCTCCACCAGATAATGAATTTGATTTTCTATTCAACGTCAAGTAACCTAAGCCAACATCAATTAGCACTCTTAATCTGCTACTAATTTCGGGTAAAATACGTTTTGATACAGATGTGTCATGTGTAGATAACTCGATAGAACTAAAAAAATGAAGACAATCTGTTAAAGGCATGAATACGATATCGGTAATTGATTTACCATTAATTTTCACATAGTTTGCGTCCTTTCGAAGGCGGGTCCCAAGGCAGTCAGGACAGTCTGTCTTACCTCGATATCGGGATAACATAACTCGGTATTGTATTTTATATGTCTGACTTTCAACAAACTTGAAAAATTCATTGAGCCCGATGAAGTGTGTGTTCCCTTTCCACAATAAGTCATATTGTTCAGGTGTTAGTTGGACAATCGGTCTGTGAATGGGGAAATCGAATTTTTTGGCATTGAAAATTAACTTATTCAGGTATTCACCCATTGAATCTCCTTTCCAAGGTGCAATCGCCCCTTCATAAATACTTAAATTAGTATTAGGTATCACCAAATCTGGATCAATTCCAAGTACTTGACCAAATCCCTCACAAGATTTACACGCCCCAAAGGGATTGTTGAATGTGAAAAAATGTTCATTAGGCTCTTGAAATTCAATTGAATCCAGCTCGAACCGATTATTGAACCAAGTTGTAGTTTCATCTAAAAGTCTAAATATGCCGCAATCTCCAGCTCCTTCTGCATAGGCAATTTGTATGGAGTCTGCATAACGTGCTTCATTTCCTTCTTCCTCAAATTGTATGCGAATTCGGTCAATCACTAAAAAAACAGTGTCTAAATCTTCAGGATTCGTATCGATAAAATCGTTTATTTCAACTAATTTATTGGCATGTAGAATACGTTGAAATCCTTGTTGTAATAAAACTTCTAATTGTTTAATTACACCGAATTTTCTCCAATTTGATACTGGGCATATTATTACTGCACGCTCTTCTGTTTCCAATGTCCTCAAAAAATCTACAACATCTGAAATTGAGTGTTTCACTACTTCGTTTCCTGAAATAGGAGAATATGTTTTTCCAATCCGAGCGAAAAGTAATTTTAGATAATCATAAATCTCAGTGCTTGTTCCAACAGTTGACCTTGGATTACTGGTAATCACTTTTTGTTGTATCGCAACCGCTGGTGCAATTCCTTTGATATAATCCGTTTCTGGCTTGTCTAATTTTCCCAAAAACTGCCTCGCATAAGAAGACAGGCTTTCGATGTAACGTCTTTGTCCTTCAGCATATAGTGTATCAAAGGCAAGTGACGATTTTCCTGATCCAGAAAGACCAGTAATTACGGTGATTTTACGATGCGGAATGAGAACATCAATATTTTTTAAATTGTGTACCCTCGCTCCTTTTATTTCAATAAATTTATCTTTACTCACCTTACAAAAATAAACACATCAACCCACAAATAGTTTTTTTTATTGATTTTATTATCTTTATGCAATGCGATTGAACCGTATATTACTGATTCTTTCAACTTTGGCTTGTTTCTTTGCGCAAAGTCAAAATTTTACTGAGTTTAAAAAAACGAATAATCCCTTTCAGAAATTACAAATAAGTCATTTATTATGGCAAAATTACCTGAGAACTGATGTCGATTCACTTAAGGTACTTGCATTAGAAATTCAGGAATTTGACCCGCAAAATTCTTTCCTAGATTTGACTTTTTTTTCGAAACGCATTTTAGGATGTTATTGGGTTCGGTCTGGGGAAATCCAACGCGGTAAAATTCAATTAAAAGAAGCACTATTTTATCATCAAAAAATGGGAGATAAAGAAAGTGAAACGGAAGAATTGAACGAACTTGGGATAGCATTTTACATGGAAGGGGATTTCGCAAGTGCTAAATTATACTTCGAATCATCATTAAAAGTAGGCAAAGAATCCAATGATCCTACTCATTTTTTCATGGCTGAGTTGAATTTAGCGAAAGCATATGATAGACTTAATTTAAAAGATAAAGCGAGAGGAATAGCTCGTCATTACCTAAATGAGGCAATTAAAAGAAAAAAAAATGAATCGGTGTCAAATGCTTATGGATTTTTGAGTGATTTGGCTTTGGAACGAAAAAATTTACCCTTGGCAAGAGAGTTTTTAGATAAAAGTATTGCTTGCTTGGGGAAAACGGATAATTTATTTTTTAAGGCTCAAGCAATGAACAACTTAGGTTCTTATTTTGCCACTTTGGGTGAGTTTAAACAAGCCCTAGATTATTTTCAAAAGGCATTAGAATTGCGAAAAAAAATTAATCATCGAAAAGGAATTATTGAATCCTATTACAATCTAGGTTCTCTGGCATATATGCAAAATGATTTTTTAGTGGCTGAACAACTATTTAAACAAGGGTTGAAAAAAGCTGAATCAGATGGGTTTACCTCAGATCAAGTTGATTTTTTGGAATTTTTAGTTGAAATTCAGAAAGAAGTAAAAAACAAGGATAAGGAAATTGAATATTATCGATTATTTCTCGACTTGAACGAAAAAAAACAAGAAATTCTTTTGAAAAATCAAGAAGAAAATGAAAGTTTGGTTGACTCTTTTGCTATTCAAAAGTCAAATGTATTAGCTCAATCACCTCCGAATTATTTTTGGACAGGCATATTAGTTGGAGCAGGAGCAATTCTATTATCCATTATCCTATTAAATTATTTCTTTGGGTTTAATAAAATTTCAATTTTCTCGAAACGCTATGACAAATGATCAACAAATTCTAGATGAATACCTATTAAATGAGTTTTTTGAAATACTCACACCAGATAGAATAAAGTTGTTTGGACAAATTATAGATCAGCGAACAAATCATATCACAGTGATTTCGGAAGATATTTATCAAGAACATAATGCTTCAGCTATTATTCGGTCATGCGATTCTTTTGGGATTCAGACCTTGCATTTAATCGAGTCTAGAAATACCTATCAAGTACATGAAGGAATTGCACGTGGTTCCAATCAATGGGTGACACTTGAACATCACTATTCGGAAGGATTGTCTTCGGAAGAAATTTTTCAGCAGATTAAAAATCGTGGTTATAAAATTGTTGCCACTAGTCCACATGCGATTGAGTATGATATTTTTAATCTTCCAATTGAAGAGCCATTGGCATTTGTTTTTGGAGCAGAGAAAAAGGGTGTGACCCAAGCTGCTATTGAACAAGCTGATTATTTAGTTCGTATACCAATGTATGGATTTGCAGAAAGTTTAAATGTTTCCGTTTCCGTTGCTATTATTCTTAATGAAATGAGAAATCGTCTTGAGAAATCTTTGGTTAATTGGAAATTATCGAATGAGGAACGATTAAAAACACAACTATCTTGGTGTCGTAATCATATTAAAAGTAGCGAACTAATTGAAAATGAGATTAAAAGAAGGTATTTAGAGAAAATGTTGTAATTTTGCGGACAATAAAACGTGAAAAATGAAAACAATTATATCAATATTGATACTATCCTTATTCGTGCTATTTCAATCTTGCGCAGGAAAGGATGACGCAACCAAGGTTAGCTCTAAAAAATCGATTAAGACGAAAGCTCCCGTTCAAGACACGGTAACTCCGGTTTGTAAATTAAAGCTAAGTGATATTATCGGGAATTATGGGAATAAAAGTGGTTTTTCGGCAAGTATAAAACTTGCTGAAAAGGATTCTTCAAAAATCGATTTTGTTTTTCAAATAAGTAAAGGGTGTATTAGACGGTATTCAGGAACAGCATCTAAAGAGGAATTTTACAGTGAGACGGAACTAAATTTTATGTCAAGAGACACAATAAATAAAGTTGAAGTTGAAATTTCCATGTTTTTTAGTGAAGGTAAAGTTGCCATTGCTGAAAGAACTTCTTCCAAAAAAGATAAATTAAATGATAAATGTGTTTTTGAAGGACATTTAACTAAATTAAAATAGATTTCACAAGAACGACAATCGAAAGAAAAAGAATATTAACTTTGTATCATAAATTGAAAATTAAATGGGTAGAGGAGATAAAAAAACAGCAAAAGGGAAACGTGCAATGGGTTCCTATGGTATTTCTAGAAAGAGAAATGAAGAAAAAGTTGTAGTTATTGCTAAAAAGGAAAAGCCGGTAAAAGTAACAAAACCAGTGGCCGTAAAAGCTGAAAAAAAAGCTACCACATCGGCGGCAACCAAAAAGACAACTACTAAAAAAACAAAAGAATAATTTAAGGCCCGATTTTCGGGCTTTTTTTTTGAATGTTTTAGCGTTTTTTATACATATATATTACTGTTTGAATCCTTGATTTGCAAAATTGTTTAATCGATATTAAAATGAAAATATGAAACATAATTTTGGCGCTGGACCATGTATTTTACCTCATGGTGTTTTCGAGCAAGCTGCATCAGCTGTTCTTGATTTTAATGGACTTTCTATTTTGGAAGTTTCTCACAGACACAAAGATTTTGTTGCCGTAATGGATGAAGCCATAGATTTGGTGAAAAAAGCACTAAATGTACCTTCCGGCTATTCAATTGCCTTTTTACAAGGAGGAGCAACACTTGGTTTTACTATTGCAGCGCTAAATATGATGCGTGAAACTAAAAAAGCTGGGTATATCAATACGGGTACTTGGGCTACTGGTGCAATAAAGGAAGCGAAAAAAGTGGGTGTGGACGTCAATGTATTTGCGTCATCTGAAGATAAAGGTTTTACCTACATCCCAAAAAACTATCAAGTACCAACGGATGTTGATTACATTCATTTTACCTCAAATAATACTATTTACGGAACACAATTCAAGGAGTTCCCTAAAACGGACTTGCCCTTGATTTGCGATATGTCTTCAGATATATTTTCAAAAGAAATTAATGTCGCTGATTTTGATTTGATTTATGCGGGAGCTCAAAAGAATTTAGGTCCAGCAGGAGCCACATTATATATCGTAAAAGATGAGGTGTTGGGTAAGTCAACTTCTCCATTCATGCCAACATACCTTGATTTAAAGCAACAAGTGGAAAAAGAATCCATGCTGAATACACCTCCAGTGTTTGCTATTTATGTGGCAATGTTAAACTTACGTGATCTATTATCAACGGGTGGAGTAAAAGCAATGGAATCTAAGAATAATGCTAAGGCAAATTTGTTGTACAACGAAATTGATTCTAATGATGCGTTTAGAGGTGCAGTTCAAAGCGAAGACCGATCAAATATGAATGTAACTTTTCTTTTGAATGACGAATCGCGCTCAGCAGAATTTGACGCTTTGTGGAAAGATGCAGGAATTGTAGGATTGCCTGGTCATCGCTCCGTAGGGGGTTATCGAGCATCCATGTATAACGCGTTGCCAATTGAAAGCGTTCAGGTATTAGTGGATGTAATGAGTGAGTTTTCCCGCAAAGGATAAAAAATTTAGATATGAAAATTTTAGCGAACGATGGTATTTCTAATTTGGGTGAAAATCTATTAGAGAATGCTGGATTTACGGTAATCACCAATAAAGTAAATCAAGAGGAACTGGCTTCTTATATTCAGGCTGAACAAATTCCTGTTTTATTAGTTCGAAGTGCAACAACGGCTCGAAAAGAATTAATTGATCAATGTCCTTCATTAAAATTGATCGGTCGCGGTGGTGTTGGAATGGATAATATCGATGTCGCTTATGCTCGAGAAAAAGGGTTGAAAGTAATAAATACCCCTGCATCATCCTCTCAATCCGTTGCTGAATTGGTCATGGGACATCTTTTTGCAACATCTCGGTTTTTAAATGATTCCTACAAAAATTTGGAGACAGGTGATTTTTCTGAATTGAAGCAAAAATTTGCGAAAGGAGTAGAGCTTCGTGGAAAAACTTTAGGGATTATTGGTTTTGGACGGATTGGACAAAGCTTAGCATCTTATGCTTTAGGGACGGGAATGAACGTAATTGCAATAGATCAATTTACCAATACGGTAGAAGTACAAGTTCCTATAGGGACATCACAAAAAGTGAATGTTTCTATCACACCAACTAGCGATTTAGCGTCTGAATTATCGAAAATGGATTATATTTCTATTCATGTTCCAAAACAAGCTGATGGCAGTGCTGTATTGGGGTCACATGAGTTTCAATTAATGAAAAAGGGAGTGCGTATTGTCAATGCGGCTAGGGGTGGAGTTGTAAATGAATCAGATTTAATTGAGGCTTTAGAAACAGGTAATGTTGCTTATGCTGCACTTGATGTTTTTGAAAATGAACCAACCCCTCGAAAAGATCTATTGAGTCATTCAAAAATTGCGGTAACTCCTCATATTGGTGCTGCTACTATCGAAGCACAAGATCGTATTGGGGAAGAATTGGCAGAATTAATAATTTCAGAATTTGGTAGACAAAACTAATATGCAATTACTTGATGGTAAAGCGACGGCAGATGCGATTCGCAAAGAATTAGCAGAAGCCGTAAAACTTAGGAAAAAAGAAGGAAAGAAAATACCCCATTTGGCGGCTATTTTAGTTGGAAATGATGGTGGTTCCATGACATATGTTAATGCAAAAGTAAAAGCATGCAACCAAATTGGTTTTGAAAGTACCTTGATACAATACGATGAGTCTGTATCTGAGGAAGTATTGATGAATAAAATTAAAACGCTAAATGAAGATAAAAGTATTGATGGTTTTATCGTTCAATTACCTTTACCTCAACATATTGATGAATTAAAAGTTACTTTAGCAATAGATCCAGCAAAGGATGTGGATGGTTTTCACCCAGTAAATTTAGGTAAAATGGTATTGAATTTACCAGGATTTTTACCCGCTACTCCTGCTGGGATTTTGGAATTACTCAAACGAAATAATATTGATACAGAAGGTAAAAACTGTGTGGTTGTTGGCAGAAGTAATATTGTTGGAACTCCATTAAGTATTTTATTGGGTAGAAATTCGGATCCAGGAAATTGCACGGTTACCTTGGCTCACTCAAAAACAAACAACTTAAAGGAGATTTGTAAAAAAGCTGATATCTTAATTTCCGCCGTAGGCAAACCCGAATTTATAACAGGAGAGATGGTGAAAGATGGCGCGGTTGTTATTGATGTTGGAACAACACGGGTTACTGATGCTTCGCGTTCACGTGGTTGGAAATTACGTGGTGATGTTAAATTCGATGAGGTTTCAGAAAAATGCTCCTTCATTACACCTGTGCCTGGAGGTGTGGGTCCAATGACAATTGCCTCATTAATGATTAACACGTTAAAAGCGCTCGAACTACGTGGGAAATAGTCTTTTTGAAGGTGAATTTCAAAAATTAGAATTAGAAGATACAATTTTACTTTATTTCCCTCAATTTTTAGATAATAACGAGGCTGATTTTTGGTTCGAACATCTCAACTCTACTATTTCATTTCAATCAGGTGAAATCAAGCTTTTCGGAAAAACATTTAAGAAGCCTCGGTTGGAAGCATTTTTTGCTGACGGAAATTTATCCTATTCTTATTCAGGACAACAGTTGAGTACTCAGCGAATAACTGAGGAACTAAAAGAATTGAAAATGCGCGTTGAGAGTGTTTCTCATTTAGATTTTAATGCAATCCTAGTGAATCTTTATCGCGATGGCCAAGATAGTAATGGTTGGCATGCAGATAATGAAAAAGAATTGGGAAGCGATCCCTTAATAGCTTCTGTGAGTTTAGGTGCCGAGCGAATTTTTGAAATGCAACATATCCATTCAAAAAAACGCATAAAACTCACCTTAGAACATGGTAGTTTGTTATGTATGTTACAAGGCAGTCAACTCTTTTGGAAACATCAATTGCCAAAAGATAAAACAGTCGATTTACCTCGGATAAACTTAACATTCCGTAAAATTTTGACATAAAAAAACGCCTCCGTTTCCGAAGGCGTTCTTAAAAAAGGTTTATCAATTATTTGATAACTACATTTGCTGTAGTAACCATTCCGTTTGATTTGATAGAAACAATATAGCTTCCTTTAGCAACAGATGTTGTAGCGAAAGAAATTAATTGAGTTCCAGCTGCGTTAGTTAATTCTTGAGAAGTAACAACACGACCTTGTAAATCCATTAAAGAAATTGAATAATCCGTATTAGCAGCTTCAAAAGATACATTAACTGCATCAGTTGCTGGGTTAGGATAAACATTCATTGCAATTGTATTTAACTCATCCACAGAAGCTACTCCTGTTTTGAATACTCCTTTTGCCAAGTCAGTAAATTCACTACCAGAAACTAAAACTGTTCCATTTGCATCAGTTACAGAGTAAGCTCCGTTACCATATGAACAGCAAATACCATCTCCAAATGAATCGTAAATCTCAAATGTATAACATTGTGAAGGATTTAATGTTGCAGCAACAGGTGTTTGTACTGTTTGACCAGCCGCAGTTAAATCAGTCCAAGGACCTCCTTGAGAAACAACTGTGCCAGCACTGTTTTTCAATTTCCACGTAGTCTCAGTTCCGTAGGCATCAGTCGTAATGTTAACATATACCAATTGAGATACAGCATTTGAAGCCCCAGCAACTGTGATGTTAAGGTTGTTATTTGTTGCAGAAGCGTCACCATTTGTTGTTACTGTTACTGCAAGAGCACCACCAGTAAAGTTTGCTATAGCAGTACAATTAACTGTAGCAACTCCATAAGTAGCTAAGCTTCCTGAATAAGTTCCCGTTGAAACAGTGTTACCACCTTGTGTAACGGTAATCGTTGCAGATGTTAATGCTGAAGTACCGTTGTTTTGAATTTGTACTTTCGGAGTATATGAACCTTCACAATGAATTAATTCTCCTTTGTAAGATAATGCAGAAACATCAACTGCTTGAGAAGCAGGAGCAGGACAATCTCCAACATAACTATTTAAGTTAGCTAAAGTACCAATCGCACCAGCAACACCAGATTGAAGAACAACTCTATTTGGACAAATTACATACATTACAGGAAAGTATGCTATATCCAATCCTGAGTTTTCAAATGATGCCGCTGTAGCCAAATCAATTATAGGCATAGCTTCACCTGCAACCCAATTTCCTTGAGTATTTGCGCCAGTTCCGTTCAAATCAGCAGAAGTTGTTGTTGCATCTCCTTCAACAAAGAAAACCATTGCATCATTTGCTCCCGCTGGACCATGTGCCAAATAGAAGTCATTTAAAGCACCTGTATTGTGGTAGTTCCAACATGGTCCACACCACGTTGCAGAAACATCAATAACCACCATTTTTCCTGCATCTAGGTAGGAAAATAAATCATGAGAAGTTCCATTGATATCAGTCAATGTGAAATTGTTTACAACTGTTCCTACAGGAGTTTGAGCTTGAAACGACCCAAATCCAGCAAGAATCGCTGCGCTTAGTATAAGTTTTTTCATGTTAAAAAATTTAGTTTGCGTAAATTTAACATAAAGTTTTAAATATGCGAAAAAACATTGTGTTTTTTTCTGGTGCCGGAATGAGTGCGGAAAGCGGAATAAGTACTTTTCGAGATTCAGGTGGTTTATGGGAACAATATTCAATTGAAGAGATTGCTACACCTCAGGCATGGAATTTAAACCCTACTCTTGTAACTGAGTTTTATAATCAGCGTCGCAAACAGATAATCGAAACAAATCCTAATGCTGCGCATAATCTCATTGCTGAACTGCAAAACACATTTACTGTTCATGTAATTACTCAAAATATCGATGATTTGCACGAACGTGCAGGTTCAAGAGACGTTTTACATTTGCACGGAAATATTCGATTTGCTAAATCCTCGGGTCCAAATCCAGAAAATCAATATTATCCGATTTCAGGATGGAAATTAACAGAAGGTGATTTGTGTAATGAAGGTTTTCGATTACGTCCGCATGTAGTTTGGTTTGGTGAATCTGTTCCTAATTTTGATCAAGCAATTGAACTCATTGAAAAGGCAGATTACTTTGTGGTAATTGGCACATCCTTACAGGTTTATCCCGCGGCTAATTTAGTTCATTTTTGTAAGTCTGAAAGTCAAAAATATATCATAGATCCACATGTCGATTCTTTTCAAATCCCTTCCGACTTTATTCGGATTTCAGCAAATGCAATCTCTGGTGTAGAGGAATTATATAATTTACTAATGAACTCTTTGTGATTAATACTGTTTTGAGAAAACAATAATCCTACTTTTGTAAAAAGATTTAACATGACATTGGAACAATTTAAAGAAGATATAATTCAAGGAATTCCAAAAGAAATCCCAGTTAGAGGAATAGATGATTCTCAAATCAATCATGCGCCAAAGCGAAAAGATATATTGACAAACGATGAGAAAAAATTAGCATTACGGAATGCATTGCGTTATTTTCCATCCGAACAACATGCCGTTTTAGCACCAGAATTCTTGCAGGAATTGTCTGAATTTGGTCGTATTTATATGTATCGATACCGTCCGGATTATAAGATGTATGCTCGTCCAATTGATGAGTATCCTGGAAAATCCTTGCAAGCAAAAGCGATCATGTTAATGATTCAAAATAACCTGGATTACGCGGTTGCTCAGCACCCACATGAATTAATAACGTATGGAGGTAATGGAGCCGTATTTCAAAATTGGATTCAATATCGTTTGACAATGAAATATTTATCGGAAATGACAGACGAACAAACGTTGGTAATGTATTCCGGTCATCCCATGGGATTATTTCCGTCTCATAAAAATGCCCCAAGGGTAGTAGTTACCAATGGTATGATGATTCCAAATTATTCCAAACCAGATGATTGGGAAAAGTTTAATGCGCTTGGTGTTACCCAATATGGTCAAATGACAGCAGGGTCTTATATGTATATTGGTCCGCAAGGAATTGTGCACGGTACAACCATAACGGTATTAAATGCTGTTCGTAGAATTGCGAAGAATAGAGATGATATAAAAGGTAAGTTGTTTATTACCGCAGGACTGGGCGGAATGTCAGGAGCTCAACCAAAAGCAGGAAATATTGCTGGAGTAATTTCTGTTACGGCAGAAGTAAATCCAAAAGCGGCACAAACGAGACACTCACAAGGTTGGGTTGATGAGATTATTACAGATTTAGATGAATTATCGACCAGGGTGAAATTGGCAAAAGCGGCCAAGGAAACTGTTTCAATTGCCTATTTGGGAAATATTGTTGATGTTTGGGAGAAATTTGATCAAGAAGATATTTATATTGATTTAGGCTCTGATCAAACTTCCCTTCATAATCCTTGGGCAGGTGGTTATTATCCTGTTGGACTTTCATTGGAGGAGTCTAACAAAATGATGGCAAATGATCCTGAAAAATTTAAAGATTTTGTCCAAGAAAGTTTGAGGCGACATGCAGCAGCGATAAATAAACATACTGCAAAAGGGACGTATTTTTTCGATTATGGAAATGCTTTTTTATTAGAATCATCGAGGGCAGGTGCGGATGTAATGGCTCAAAATGGAATTGATTTTAAATATGCATCATATGTTCAAGATATTTTAGGTCCGATGTGCTTTGATTTTGGATTTGGTCCGTTTAGATGGGTTTGCGCCACAGGAAAAAAAGAAGACCTTCAACGTACCGATGAAATTGCGTGTCAAGTACTAGAAGAAATGATGAAAAATAGTCCGTCTGAAATCCAACAACAAATGGCTGACAATATTCAATGGATTAAAGGAGCCCAGGAAAATAAACTAGTGGTTGGTTCTCAAGCAAGGATTTTATACGCCGATGCAGAGGGGCGCATGAGGATTGCAGAAGCCTTCAATAAGGCCATTGCATCTGGAGAAATAGGACCAGTTGTTTTAGGCCGTGATCACCATGATGTTTCTGGAACAGATTCGCCTTATCGAGAAACATCAAATATTTACGATGGTTCTCGTTTCACTGCGGATATGGCAATTCAAAATGTTATAGGTGATAGCTTTCGAGGAGCGACATGGGTTTCTATTCACAATGGCGGTGGAGTAGGTTGGGGTGAAGTGATAAATGGTGGATTTGGGATGTTATTGGATGGAGGTGCTGACGCAGAACGCAACTTAAAAATGATGTTGCATTGGGATGTAAATAATGGCGTTGCCAGAAGAAATTGGGCGCGCAACGAAAATGCTGTTTTTGCAATTAAACGAGCCATGGAGGTAGAACCGCTCTTGCAAGTTACTATTCCAAATTTAGTAGATGATTCGTTGCTGGAGAATATAATTTAATTAGACTTGAAAGCCTCTTGTAAAAAAGTTCCTTTACTTGTTGGCATAGTGAAGTTTAAAAGTTGAGAAATACATTGAGAAATGTCAATTAATTCCCTTTCTTTTTTTACCGTAACTCCTTTCGGTGTATCAGGTCCTAAAACTAATAGCGAAATATGTTTACATCCATCGCATTTATCACCATGACTAATAAATCCTGATTTTACGCCATCTAAATGTCGCCCATGATCGTTTGTAATAAATAATGTGGTTTTATCTTTTAAAGTTGGATTAGATTGAATCATTTCCCATAAGTTCGAAGCATAAGCATCACAAACCGAAATAGATTCTTGGTATTTTTTCCAGTTGCTGGCGTGTCCATAGACATCTACTGCTAATAAATTGATTAATAGTAAATGTGGCGGTTCCTGACTTGAAACAAGTTGAGTTACTTTCTCAAAAGTACCTTTATCACTTCCATATCCAATTCCACTTCCATTTGGTCCGCAATAGGTAGATGCGAGAAATTTGTTATGCCAACTCTTATTGGTGGTATTGACCAACACATCCAGTTTTCCTTTACTTGCAACCACAAAAGCGTCGTTTTTACTTGACTTTTTTGCATCTAAAAAATATTGAAAAATCGACGGGTTTCGAGGTAGAACAGTACCAGAATTTGAAATCCGTTGATAATTTCCTGTTACAATAGCTGCATGACCAGGTACTGTATAAGTAGGTCCATTATTCATGAAGTTTTCAAAAAAAGCGCCTTCATGCCTTAATGAATCACATAAAATAGGGCTCAATTTGCACGTTGAATCTCCATACGTTTCACTATATCTGGGGCCGTCAATAACTAATACAAATGCATATTCCGTTTTATACGATTTTTCCGATTGCTGGGAAAAAAGAACGAATGAAACAAGGAAGCTATTAAAAAAGCAAAAGATTTTATTTTTCATATTTAATCATTTTATGAAAGAACATAATAGGATACTTGAATCACGTAAAACTAAATCCCATTCCTAAATTCTTTTATTCAAGTTTAAATCTTGATGATTGTCGCAAGTTTTGGCAAATCCTCAACCCTCAAAAAATAAGCGCCTTCGGCGTAATGAGCGATTGAAATAGTTTCATTTTCGGAATTAATTATTTGGGTAAAAACAATCCTTCCAGTAAAATCATAGATTGCTATTTTTTTGCCAATAAAATTGGAGGGTAAGGAAATAAGAATGTTATTGCTACTTGGATTAGGTGAAATTAAAAGAGAATTTTCATCTGTAACAATTTTCAGTTCAATTGTAATAAGACTGTCACAACCGAAAGTATTTTGAAGATATTGCTGATAATTCCCACTCTCAGAATAAGTGAATCCATTCAATTGAAAACTAGAAAGTGCATTCGCAATAATAATCGTATCTGAAGGTTGGAATATTTGAACATTCATTGTGTCCTTTTTCTGACAACCAAATTCGTCAGTAGCCTGTAGGAAAAAGGTTCCAGAGTTCGTGATAAATATATCAGAAGAATCTGGCCCCGGTTGCCAATTATAAGAAAGAGAAGACCCGTTAGTAATTGACGCATCATAATTTAGGCTGACGCAAGAAGAAGTATCCTCAGGTAGCATAAAATTAATTTCATAGTTACTGAAAGGGGCGAGTTCATTATCGATCCAATCTAATCGTGTAGTTAAAAATGTCTTTAATGAATTAATTTGAGTTGAATAAGATTGTCCAGCAAGGTCATTCCAAATGGTGAAATTTCTTTCGGCTGGCCCTTGTAAAAGAGTTGCCATACTATCAATAAAGAAGATAAAATTCTCCGTTTTAAGTTCATCTTGTCTAAGTGTTTTCCATCGACAAGCCAGTTCATTTTGATACCTGGAATCGGAATACATTTTAGACCACCAAAAAGGAAATGGCCAATATGGATGACAAATTTGCCAGACCCAACCAGCTGAAGCTCCCATGTTCCCGTAGTCTAGTGCGCGGTCATAATCCCAAGGTGGACCAATTTTCAGTTTTCCTCCATCTGTGTTTTTTTCTTTGTACATGAATGTACTTCGACCATAACTATCATAATTAACTGAAAATTCATTGACAATTAAGAAATCTATAAAAGTTGAAACGTCTATATAATTACGATAACCTAAAATGGGATCTGTAAATGTTGAAGCATTTAGGGCTGTCTCAAACGAATCAACAAATGCATGGATATAATTTGCTTGAACTGGTAGTATTTCAGATGCTTTAGGGTCAACATGTTTAAATTCAACAGCTGAACCTGCTGTCGCAACATTGATAGGGTCAAAATTGGAATACCAAGCGCCTGGGTCACCGTTAATATTCATCTCAATTATATAGCCTCCAGTTAAATCGATACCGGCAGTATCATTCAGTGATAAATTTGCTATATCCACTCGGTTTTGATCGCGTTTAATTGTTTCTGTTAAGGTATAATAACCAATGTATTCGCCATCTAAAATAATTTCACAAGGTTTTGTTCTTGGGGCATATTGGTTCATTCGTCTGGCAAATTCATACGTTATTGTGTTTTTCAATAAGCTATGATCAAGGTATTCTGCTTTAAAAACAAAATCATTTTCAGATGGTAGTCCCATCAATACAGTATCTATTTTTGCACCTGAGTTATTGATTAAATCAAAGTCATAGTTTTTTTTGGGGTAGGAAGGTCCAGTAAAACCTTGCCATTCAGTTAGTATTTGTCCTTCATACGCGTAATTCGTTTCATTCGCAAAATTGATGTTTCCAGGCCCATTATCAATAATTTGCATGAGCACAGGAACTTTCACATTGTCATTTATAGGTGCATTTAATGTTGTTAGTTTTACAATTGGAATATTACTTGAAATAAATTGAAAAGGCTGAGCTGGAGCGCTATTAAAGGTGATTTGCCAATCAATTAAAAAGCCAATATCTGCCCCATACATATCTCGACAAAGTAATTCCCAAGTTCCATTTGGATTCTGTCCATTGTTTACGTTTCCTAAAACAGACATACTTTGAAACGATCCTGTAAACGGAGCCATTCCTGCAGCTATCGCTGGACCAGTTCCAGTTAAACAAGTGTTTGTGAAATTATCGTCTCCTCCTCCAATTCCAGAAAAAAGCAAGGTTTGGGTTCCATCGGGTGCTTTTAATTTTACTTCCATATCTGAACAGTATGTATGAGTCATATTTAGACAAATACTGGCCATACCGAAATTTTGATCAATAATATTTGGTAGTCCTGCAACAGTTAAAGTAAAATTAATTGTTGTATTATCATCAGGTATGGTTTGATTTACAGAACTATAAAATGATTGAGTTCTTCCAAAAGAAATTAAGAAAAAGAAGATTGAAAATAATAGTGTTTTCATTAAGGAAAGTGGTTAAAGCAAATATAAGTTTATTGGATAGAATTTCATAAAAAGGACATGTTATTTCTTATTTTGTCGCAAAAAAAAGGTCGAGAAACTCCCGACCTTAACAGTATAAAAGCAAATGAATTATTTAAAGGAGCTTAAATCTGGTTTCTTATTCAAAATGATAGAGGTTACTTTTCCACTTAATGTAAACGGACCAAAACCGATAGAAGTAGTATGTGGGAATAAAAAACCACCCACATCCTTGTAATCTCCGAAGGTAACGGAGGATTCTACTGTTTCTTCACCTTGTTTGCGAATTGCTACCATTTTTTCTTTTAAGAAATTTGATTTATTGAAGTAAATAAAGGATTCTCCTTCATCATCAATTTGTTTTACAACGTACATTTCTTTACCATCAACCATTTCAATTCCGGTTAATGTCAAATTTAATTCTTTGTAAAATAATTCTGGAAACACACCAGCAGTTTTTGCTTTTTTAGCAACTTCCGCATCTGTCATTTCTTTGCGATTACCTTGCGAAAAAGTATATCCCTTTTTTCCATCGGAATATGATTTTTGAAGAACCATTCCCATACCTTCAACTTTTTCTGCTTCAATTTTGGGCGACATCCAATAACTCATCATCACAAATGGAGCAGGAACTTGAGGATTAGTTAATTCTGTTTTAGATTCATAGCTTTTAAGTTTTTTCATTTTTTTAGCCAACTCTTTTTGATTTTGAGTTTTCGTAACGGCTGAGATGTAATTGCTATAAAGTTGTTCTTTGGTTATATCAGCAGGTTTACCTTCTTTTAAAGGGTTTCCAAATGGATCCAACAAATCAACTTTTCCATCACTGTCAAATTTGGTTAAATTCCCAATGATTTCCTCGTTTCCAACAACGATAATATTGCAGTTTTTCGCTGTGAAGTATTTTTTTGCCATTGCCAGAACATATTCTTTAGTAACAGCATCCAATCGTTGTAAATAGGTTTTGTAATAGTCTTCTTCTAAATTATTTTTTTTAATGTTCAGTGCAAAGCGAGCTATGGTTTGTGGTCTTTCTAACGAACGCCCGAAGTTTCCACTCATCGAAGATTTTGTTAAACTTAATTCTTCATCTTTCACTAATTCCGAAGTAATAACTTCAAACTCTTTTAAAATTTCAATTATGGCAGAATCAGTAATTGCATTTCTGAAATTTCCTCCAGCAGACATCCAAGAACCATTTTCCGTTACAGTTACATTTGAATAACAACCATAAGTATACGCTTTATCCTCTCTGAGGTTTTGAAATAATCGCGTACCGAAACCACCTCCTCCAAGAATTCCGTTTAAAACAGTTAATGGTAATTGATTTTTATCCCCTGATTTCATTTCAATTGGAAAAGTGATATAGACAACGGATTGGACTGCTCCTGGTTTTTTTACAAAATAAACTTGATTTCCTTTAGCCATTTTACCAAAGCTTAAATCGTTTTTGTAAGCCTGGTTTCCAGACCATGACGAAAAATACTGATTAGTTATTGCAATGGCCTCTTGTTTCGTGATATCACCAACAATAACTAAGTAGCTGCCTTTTGGAGTAAAATTTGTTTTATAATAATTGACGATATCATCTCTTGAAATAGATGTTAATGATTCTTCAGTCATAACTTCTCCAAAAGGATGATTTGGGAAGTTTACTTTTACTGTCGCATTATTCGCCATGCTAGAAGCATCTGATTTCATTGAAATTAGTCCATCTTTACTTTGATTTCGGATGCGCTCCACTTCACTTTCAGGAAAATTTGCATTTAATAATACATCTGACATTAAACCCAAACCGGTATTCATGTGCTTGGTTAAACAGGATAGAGTAATGGATGATTTATCAGCAGAAAGACTGGCGCCAATATAATCGATTTCTTTATCCAATTGATCTTTTGATTTGTTTGATGTGCCAGATAAAATGAGTGATCCAGCCATATCAGCCAAACCAGCTTTGTTATTTTCTAATCTAGGATCAGAACCCATGAATAAATCAAATGAAACTCTCGGAAGTTTATGATTTTCAGATAGAATGACTGTAATACCATTATCAAGGGTAAACGTTTCTGAATCCTTAATATTAATTACAGGCGCTTTACCAGCAACTGGTTGAATAGATCGGTCTATTTGTGCCGTTAAAATAATCGGCATTGAAAGTAAGGTGGTTAAAATTAGTTTTTTCATATTTCCTTATTTTGCTTTTGGGACATAATGTAAGATGATTCTTGTATCTTGTGTAAAATATTTTTTTGCAACACGTTGGATGTCTTCACGAGTCACCTTCATGTATTCATTAAGTTGTGTATTAACACGATTTGTGTTTTTGAAATACACATGATTATCAGCTAAATTTTCTGAAATTCCTGAAATCGTTGCATTTGAAGAAATTAAGTCATTTTCAAATTTATTTCGAACCTTTTCAAATTCCTCTTGAGAAATCAATTCATTTTTAACTAGATCAATTTGTTGATCAAATTCTTTCTGTAAATCATCCAAATTAATTCCATTGGATGCGATAGCGGCAAAAATACCCATTCCGGCATCTTCCAATCCGAAATTAAATGAAAAAGCAAAATTTGCCATTTGTTTTTTTTCGACGATTGTTTTATTAATTCTTGAAGAACTTCCACCTGACAATACATCGTTCAACATCTCCAATGCATAGCTATCTGGATGTGTTTGTTCTGGGAATTTATATCCCATAAATAAACCAGAAAGTTGAATGTTATCCTGTATTTCTTCTTTAATAATTCCTTTGATTGCCTCTGTATCTTTTTGAGTACGTTTGATCTCAATTGGTTTGTTTTGAAAATCAGCAATTAACTTTTTAGCTTCTGGATTTTTGGAAGCCATAAATTGTTTTGCATCAAACTTAGATTTAGCAATTTTATATTTCGTTTCAAATTCTCCATCTGAATAGTTTACAAAATCTCTGTACAAATTTAATGCTTGACCTTTTGGAATCGATGCGAAATAACTATCGATTAATTTCTTTGTTTGAGCTATATCGATATCACCAGCAATTGATAGGGTTGCGTTGGAAGGGACATAGTAGTTTTTATAAAAATTCACATAGTCTTCTTCTTGCGCAGCATCAAGGTGTTCCATGCTTCCAATCGGAACCCAGTTGTAAGGATGATTAAGGAACATACGTTTACTCATTTCTGTAATGAAGGAAGCGTAAGGTTGGTTGTCTACTCGTTGTCTTTTTTCCTCTTTTACCACAGAACGTTGCGTTTCAATTCCTTTCGTATCTACTTTTGCATGAAGCAAACGCTCACTTTCCAACCATAATCCTAATTCTAATTTATTAGAGGGAAGTAATTCAAAATAAAATGTGCGATCTTGAGAGGTGTTTGCATTTAATGTTCCACCATTTCTTTCAACAATTTTACTATACTCTCCGCGGCCAATATTTACGGTTCCTTCAAATAATAAATGCTCAAAAAAGTGCGCGAATCCGGTGCGGTCTGCAACTTCATTTTTAGATCCAACATGATATAATACGGATACAGCCACAATTGGTGTTGCATGCTCCTCATGTAATATAACATGCATACCATTTGGCAAATCGTACTCGACAAAATCGATTTTTCGTTGCCCATAAACCGTCGAGCCTAAAGCAAGAAGAACGGTTGATAATAACAATTTTTTCATTTAATTTTTTTTAGCTTGGTAAATTTACAATAAAACCCGTTTCTTTCGGGAATATGCCTATTTAATTTGCACAAAAAAAACCGACCCTAAAATGGATCGGTTTAATAAAAGGTGATCTAATATTTACAGTTTAATAAATTTAGAGGTGGCTATTTTATTTCCAGCAACTAATTTTACAATATAAGTTCCAGTTCTCAATCCCTCCACATCCAATTGAATATCATGATGACCTGTGTTAACATTTCTCATGGACAAAGATTGAACCTTCGTTCCATTTATTGTGTAAACTTCAATTGATACATCTGATGCCTTATCCAAATTAACAGACACAGCTGTTGTAGAATTAGTCGGATTAGGTACTAAATTAAATTTGAAGACATCTTTATTATTCAAATCTGTTTGTGATTCATCCACTCCAAGGAAAGATGCTGAACTCCAAATCCCTCTACCAAATGTACCAATATAAATCTCTCCAGGTCTTCCGTTACCTTCTTGCCATGTTCTCCATGATTGTCGAACTTCATATACCGGTGTTCCCTCAAATCCTGCTGAAGAATTAGTGAATGTAATACCACCGTCTTGGGATATGACAACTCCATTAGAAGTTCCAAGAACAAGTACATCAGAGTCTACGCCATCGATAATTCCATCGTAACAAGCCACTCCAGCAACACTTCCTAATGTTACTACAGTTATTCCATTCGTTCCTGCTGTAGATGCATTTGAAGCTCTTTTATTTGACCCGCTGAATCCTGCTAATAACAAAAGGTCATCTGCATCATTGGGATTTACCGCAATTCCTTCATAGTTAGTAGATGTTATTTTGGTAGCTGTTGTGTAAGTTGGGATAGTAGCAGTTGCTCCTGTTCCAACAAATCCAACTTTATCGACAAAATCCGGATCTGAGGTATATGCTGAACCAAGTCCATCGATTCTCCAAACACCGTTTGTTCCACCACTAACATAACAATGCTCTAAATCTTTAGAAAATTCTATGTCGATATTCCCAAAAAGACCCCCGCCTACATTTTTCGCCACACAAACCCATTGAGTGGATGTAACAGATAATCGCAACGCATTTCTTGTACCCCAAAGTTCACCTCCATTTGCATTTACGTAAACTAAGAACCATGATTGGTATGGGTCTTGAACTCGAACAGTGTCCCAAGTTACATTATAGATTACAGTATCACTACCCATTTCAACCGTTTCACCAGTAGCTGGATTTACTCCATAGTTCACTCCATTTACTGTTAACGATGGGTCGTAAGATACTTCTTCATCGAAGTAATAATTTTGATTGGCAATCATAGTTATTGAATCACCGGACGACAAACTAGCAACTCTCACCGTTTCACCAACGTTGATATCACGTGTTGGAATAAAAGTTACAGAATCCTCAGAGTTTAAATCATAGTACTCAGCAAGTACAAATTCAGTATGGAAAGGATGATAATTACTTCCATCAGTACCAGCTGGATCATAAGTTCCAGGAAGAGTAGGTACAAAACTAGTCCATGTTTGACCTTTATCTCCAGATCTTGAAATTGAGTTATAATAAACAGACGAGAACATTACTCGCTCATTAAAATATGAAATTTCACATTCAAAACCATCTCCACCACCAACTTCTCTAAATTCTTTGTAGGTATTCATTGAGTGGTCGTTGTACAAAGTACCATTATCTTGAGCTCCACCCATAACAGCGCCAAATTTATCAAATGCAATTCCGTAGAATTGAGTGACATTGTAACCTCTATTTGCAACAAACCACTCAATTGCGTCAGGATTTGTGGCTCCAACATTGTTAGAAATACTAACACCACCATCACTTCCAGCATAAAAACGTCCATTTCCATCCCATTTCATTTCATGGTTGTCGGCATGTACATATATGGAAGAACTAGGATCAACAAACCATTGACTAACCTTACGGAATCCACCTGATGGAGGATTATTAACTGTTTGTTTCCATCTCCACACGTCAATTCCACCAATTAAAATCATTTCAGGATCGTTTGGTACAACAGAAACAATTGAATTGTATGTTCCTTGGTCCCTGTAAATATCAAAATCAGATGGTGCTGGTGTACCAGGATTTCCTACAAATTCTGTCCAAGTTGCTCCGTTATCATGCGAAACGTTCATACCTATCAAATTAGAATTTGTTCTTACAGCGTACAGGGAATAATTTCCAGTAGAATTTAACTCATGAGAAATCGCATACTCAATGCGTGATGCACCTTGTAAAACCAAATTATTTGCTGCTGTGCCTGATCTATCGGTAAATGAAGCACCACCATCTGTTGAAACATAGGTTTTATTTGCACCATAAGCCCCAACGATGACCTGCTCATTTTTAGATATTTTTAATGCAGAACAGCCACCAGATGAAGCGGTTATTGCAGTCATAGCAGCATCGCCTAATTTCCATTTTTTCATTCCTGCTGTTGTAGCCATGTAAGCATAGTCTGAAACGTCCCCGCTCACTATCTCAGTGCAATTTCCAGAACCAGGAACTTTTGTCCAGTTTGAACCTAAATCAGTAGAGTACCAAACACCATTCCCATTCCAACCTTCTTGATTTGATCCCGTTGCAACAAACAACGTTCCGTCCTTAGTCATTGTCATGCTTGAAATATAAGGAGAAGCTCCTTGGTTGATGTATGAATCAACTCTAGTCCAGCTATTTCCTTGGTTGGATGAATAAAACAAACCACCAGAAACTCCACCTGCCCAAATATCATTCGGGTTATTTCGATTGATTTCGATAGCACGTGTTCTACCACCAATATTGTCAGGACCTTGTTCTTCCCATGTAATTGTTTTTTCCTTGGGCAACTTACTAAAGTTCTTTTGAATCTCAGCTAATTTTTCATCTGTAATTTGCTGACCCGTTGCTGCATCAACATATCGGGCACGTAACCAAGCTTGGGCCTCATCCGCTTTTCTTGCTTCAAGAACAGAAAGTGCTTCTTGTTTGTAAGAACCATTTTCATTGTTTTTCATGAACCACAATCCAACCGCAAATGCCGCTGTAACTCCAGAGAGTACAAGTGATCCTAAAATTATGTTTTTCTTTTTCATGGTATATTTAAAAATGAATGTTATTCAGAGAGCCAAGTTATAAAATAATTCTCAAAGAGTTATAAAATATTTAATGAAGTATTAATTTTTCTGCTAATTTTAGTTTTTAAAGGCTTTTTTAACAAAGCTTTTCGTGTTTGCACATGGATAGCCATTTAGTCTTAAAATAAATGTTTTTCTGCGTGATAAGAAGACCGAACAAGTGGCCCGCTCTCAACATATCGAAAACCCATTTCTTTTCCAATAACACCTAGTTTTTCAAATTGTTCTGGAGTAATGAATTCTGAAATTGATAAGTGTTTCGGTGTCGGTTGCAGGTACTGCCCAAGAGTTAAAATATCTACTCCTACACTTCTTAAATCCATCATGGTTTCAATTACTTCCTCTTCGGATTCTCCAAGTCCTAGCATAACGCCGGATTTAGTTCGCATTCCCCCTTTTTTTAATCGAAACAAAACCTCCAAACTTCTATCGTACTTTGCTTGAATGCGTACTTGTTTTGTCAATCTACGAACGGTTTCTAAATTATGAGAAACAATTTCAGGTGCAACGTCAATAATCGCTTGTAAATTGTCCCATTTTCCAGCAAAATCAGGAATCAAAGTCTCCAAAGTGGTTTGTGGTGATTGCTGACGTATCGCTCTAACAGTTTGGGCCCATATTTCAGAACCTCCATCTTTTAGATCATCGCGATCTACCGAAGTTATTACTGCGTGTTTAACACCCATAATTTTAACACTGTTAGCCACTCTGCCTGGTTCAAAAGTATCAACTGCATCTGGCTTACCTGTTTGAACGGCGCAAAAGCCACATGATCGCGTGCAAATGTTTCCGAGAATCATAAATGTTGCTGTTCCTTCTCCCCAACATTCTCCCATATTTGGACAGCTCCCACTTTCACAAATTGTATGAAGTTTGTGCTCGTCAACTAACGAGCGGACCTTGCGGTAATTTTCACCAATGGGTAACTTTACTCGCAACCATTTCGGTTTTTTAATTCGCGATTCAGGTAAGTTATCTGAAGGAATCAGGTTTTCGCTCATAGTATATATAGTAACAATTAGATGAGTCCAAGGTTTATTTTCCACAAAAATAATTCAATAGTTTGAATTAAAAACAAGAAAATAGATCTGTCACAAGTCGAAAATCAAATTTATCTATTAGTTGAAAAAACTTTCAATTTCATCCAGAGCCCTTACTCCAAATTGATTATTGTTCCAGATTTTAACTGCTTTTTTATTATTTGAAATTACAAAACATGGAAAGGTTCCTTTTGTTAATTCTGAAATAGCTTTCGTTTCGTGTTGTTGAATTGCTTTAAATTCTTTAGGCATCACCCTCAAAATTGCTGTTTTTTCAGGAATTGTATCAGATGTTGCAACCCAATAGGATATTGAAATTGTTGGGTTTCGTTTTTTTAATTTCATCATGAGTGATAATGACTGATAGCAATAGGGGCAATTGGGAAGTACGATAACCGTTACGCTTTTTGACTCGGGAAATTCTAAATTGGTTGCTGTTTTTACTCCATTGTTCGAAAAATCTCCAACGTAAATTGGATAAAATGCGAAATATAAGGTAAAAGGGGTAATAAATAGTAAAGATTTTACTGTAATTGAAACCCATTTCATTTGGGTTTTCCATTTTCTTGTAAGTACAATAAACAATAGACCCAATAGCACACAAGCCGTGTATGGAATCGCCTTAGATACTGTCCAAGACATGCCAAGTGTTAAAAAATATGATTCGATGGTATTCATAAATAAAAAAAAGGGGGCAAGCCCCCTCGATTTTTGAGCGATTACAAATTATTGAATTTCACAATCAACTGTAATGCCAGCCGCACTGCCATCGCCTGCATTACAATCTGCTTTAGCATCAGACTTAGTCATGTCTGTTATCGTAGTAGACGAAGATCCACCAATAGAGGATGTGCACGTGCAAGTCCAGTCTTTTTTACAAGAAGCCAATGTTAAAAGAGCAAATGCGCCAAATAAAATTACTTTTTTCATGAGTTTAATTTTTAATTTCTTCAAATATAATTGATTTTTTGAAAACTAATTGTAGGGTAAAACAAAATAAATATATTTGGCTAAAATCCACTTATGATCTCTCCATTTAATGATGAGTACTTTATGAAACAAGCGCTTCAGGAAGCTAAAAAAGCGTATGATTTAGGCGAGGTTCCAGTGGGGGCTGTTGTTGTTGCAAATAATCAAATAATTGCTCGCGCTCACAATTTTACCGAGAAATTAAATGACGTAACTGCTCACGCTGAAATCCAAGCGATAACAACGGCAGCGGAATACTTGGGTGCTAAATACCTAACGGGTTGTACCTTGTATGTGACCCTTGAGCCATGTGTCATGTGTGGAGGAGCATTGTATTGGTCTCAAATTGACAAGGTGGTTTTTGGTGCTCGAGATGAAAAAAGGGGGGTAAGTAGGTTGCAAGAATCAATTTACCATCCAAAAACGCTTGTGACAAATGGTTTATTAGCGGATGAGTCTATCTTGTTGCTAAAAAGTTTTTTTGAAAAAAGAAGAGGATAGTTCATTTAATTCTGTGAATAACTATTCAAATTAAGTTGAATCGTAAATAATTTTCTCATTAATTTTGTTTGTGAAAAATCTAGAGATGCTGACTATTAATCCAAGCGATTTACCTGTTCAAAAATTACATCAATATTTGTTGGGAGCTATCGGCCCAAGACCTATTGCATTTGCATCGACAATTGACGTGGATGGGAAGCCAAATTTAGCGCCTTTCAGTTTTTTTAATGTATTTAGCGCAAATCCACCCATATTAATTTTTTCGCCCGCTCGATCTGGCAGGAGCAATACTACGAAGGATACCTACAACAATGTGAAAGTGGTACCAGAAGTTGTGATTAATGTTGTTAATTATGATATTGTACAACAAATGAGTTTGGCGAGTTCACCGTATCCATCCAATGTTGATGAATTTGTTAAATCCGGATTTACTTCTTTGGCTTCGGAAACAATTAAGCCAATGCGAGTTGCTGAATCACCGGTTCAATTTGAATGTAAGGTAAACCAAGTTGTTGAATTAGGGAATGAAGGGGGGGCAGGCAACTTGATTATTTGTGAGGTTACACGGATTCATATTAATGAAAATGTGCTTGATGAAAATGGAATGATCGATCAACATAAAATTGACCTAGTTTCTCGCATGGGAGGCGATTGGTATTGCCGGGCAGATCAAAATTCGATGTTTGAAATCAAAAAACCAATCACTACCTGTGGGATAGGTTTTGACCAATTGCCCATAGATATTGTTTCAAGTGTTGTCTTTAGCAAAAATGATTTGGGTCAATTGGCAGGAATTGAGGAGTTGCCAAATGAAACAGATGTTAATGAATATAAATTACTTGAATTAAGTGATTTATTTGTAACTTTAGATAACGATGCGGAAAAATTGGAAAATGAATTGCATCTGAGGGCACTGAGTTTATTAAAACAAAATAAGCTTGATGAAGCTTGGTTGACTCTCTTGGCTTTTAATAACGGATAAAAAATAGATATGTTTAAAATTACAGGAACGATTAAAGTGTTGAACCCTACAGTACAGGTTTCAGAAAAATTTGCGAAAAGAGAATTTGTATTGACTGAAAATACAAGTCAATATCCACAAGATATTTTATTTCAAGCAGTTCAAGATAGATGCGCGATGTTGGATACAACGCAGGTCGGCGAACAAGTAGAAGTTTCTTTCAATTTGCGTGGGCGTGAGTGGACTAGTCCGCAAGGAGAGGTGAAGTTTTTTAATTCATTGGATGCTTGGAGAATCGAAAAAATGGGTCAGGGAATGCCTGCGGGAGGTCCGTCATCAATGGATTTAAACGCTACGCCAACTGGATCTCCTGTGGAAAGTTTACTCTCCTCAAATGATGAAACAGACGATTTACCATTTTAACAAATGAATAAGTTCATTATAGTTGGTTCATTTCTATTGTTGAAAGGTTCTGGCTGTTTTTCGCAGATAACAATTACTGAATCTGATTTTTCAATTCCAGGAGATACTGTTAGAATCAGCGTTTCTGGGCAAACCATAAATGATCCTGCTCTTACGGGATCTGGAATAACGTGGGATTACTCTACATTGACGGCGACTAGTCAATTTTTAAGGGAGTTCACATCAATTGGTTTTAGTCCGGTACAATTTACGTTTGGAGTATTGGCTCCACAGGATTATCAATCGTCATATTTTATTCCAGAGAATACTCTTCCTGTCGATCAATTGAACGGATTTTTGCCCGTTTCACTTTCTGATCCAAGATCGTATCAAAAATCAACTATTGATTCAATTACAAAGGTTGGTTTTTCTGTGAAAGTAAGTGGATTAGATGTTGCTTTCAAATCCGATACTATTGAGACGAAGTATAAATTTCCGATGGCATTTCAACAAACGTTCAGTACACGTGGGTATACCTATATAGATTTGAATCCGGCTGCTGATTTTAAAATCAAGCAACATCGTTCAATTACAAGTACTGTGGATGGATTTGGCCAACTAATATTACCGTTTGGAACATTTGATGTGCTGCGATTGAAACGCGAGATTACCGAAATTGATTCAATTTACCAGACATTTTTTGGCGCTGGTACTTGGATTGGAACTCCTCCAATACAGACGGTAGAATATGAATGGATTGGTCAGAATAATAAAGATGCACTCTTAAAAATTGTACTTGCCAATAATAATGGTACTAGTCAGATTAGAACCATTGAATATCAAGATATTTATCTTGGATTAGACGCTGGTTTATCCGAAAATGGGTTAGAAGCTACTGTTTTTCCCAATCCAACAAGCAATGGCGTTGAGGTTAAAAGTTCATCTCCTTTGAGCATGATAAGATTACTCGATTCCAAAGGTACATTGTTGGATGAATTCGTTGATTTGAACTCATTAACTTATAAGATAGACCTATCCAATTTTGGCCAAGGTTTATATTTTCTAATGCTTACGACTGGTGAAGGGTCTAAAACAATTCGACTAACTAAAAACTAATCCGTACCTTTGCAGTAGGCAAATCGGTCTATCGCTGTTTTGAGAAATCAAGAGAGAGGAAAGTCCGGGCAGTATAGAGCATCGTACTTCCTAACGGGAAGGTCTCATTAGTTCAAGCTTTTGGGAACAGAAAGTGCCGCAGAAAGGAAAACTACCTAGACAAGTTCGCTTGCTCAAGGAAAAGGTGAAAAGGTGGAGTAAGAGCCCACCGCGTTTTTGGTGACAAGAACGGCAAGGTAAACCTTACGAACTGAAAGACCAAATATACCGAGGCTTGAGGGTTGCTCGCCCAATCTCGGAGGGTAGGTTGATTGACGCTGATGGTGACGTCAGTGCTAGATAAATGATAGACTACTGAGCTGCGTGCAGCGAGGAATACAGAACCCGGCTTATGATTTGCCTTTTTTTATTTCATTATGATTCAAGAGTTAATTACCCAGTTAGAAATCGAGTTCGAAAAAAATCGAAATGAGCAAGAGGCAGAAGGAATGTCTCGCTACATGAAAAATCGATTTACGTATTTTGGGATTAAAAAACCTCAAAGAGCAGTGATTCAAAAAGAGTGGTTTTCAATTATTCCAAAGGATTTGATCCATGAAGATAAACGAGAATTAGTTCTTGAATTATGGCAAAAAGAACAACGAGAATTTCATTACGTGGCCATGGATTTTATGGCGAAATGGAAAGACAATGATATTCTTTTGGAAGATTATAATTTCATTGAATTTTTGCTAACCAATCATTCTTGGTGGGATTCAGTAGATACATTGGCTAGTAATTACCTGGGGCGGTATTTACGCGTATTTCCAGAACAAAGAGAAGTGGTTATCAAATCATGGCGAAAAAGTGAAAATATGTGGCTGAGACGATCGTGCCTAATTTTTCAATTGCGGTATAAATCACAAACAAATTTTGAACTCTTAAAAAGCCTCATATTTGAGTTTATGCATGAGAAAGAGTTTTTTATTCAAAAAGCGATCGGGTGGTCTTTGCGGGAATATGCCAAAACAAACCCAGTTTCAGTAAGAAATTTCGTAGAGGAGTCAGGAATTCAAGGATTAGCCAAGCGAGAAGCATTGAAACACATTGGTTAGGAGAAAATCTTCTTTAAAATCCCTAAAACATCTTCCGATTGTTCAATGTGCTCCATGTGTATAGATATTCATTTGATTCACTCTTTAGATTGAGTCCTTTGCTGTTTTTTCTTTTGAATACAAGTTAAATTTAGAATTTTTATTGAGGTATGAATTTGAGTTAGTTTTATTTAACTCATCTATATCATTAAAATATTTATTTAATTCTTTTCCATCAAGAGAATTTGTCTTGTTAATGATAATTTGCTGTTTTTTATCTGTCGAATTTTCAATTAAATTATTCGAAGGGGTATATTCTGTATTGATTTTTGGGTTGACTTTAATTGATTCATTACTTTTTAATGTGTTGTCGGGACCACCTGAAATCGGCGAAAAACTTGGATTTATTTTGGGATTTACATAAATATTTTGGGGTTCATTTTCTGCCTTTTTTTTAGGTTTAAACTTTGAATAGATTAATCCACTCAACAGTATTATATAAACAAGTAACTGCCAATTTGAAGTCTTATATTCCATTTAACAAATTTTTTATTTACTAAAATTTCTCTATTTTGCCGTCAGCATAAGTGATTCCTTTCAGTTTAAGCAACATTTTGCTTAAATTATTAATTTCAGATGTTTTGTTGTTTTCTTTGAAATGAGAGTAAGCTGGCAACCACATGTTCCAAGTAGGATCTACTCCATACCATTTTCCATCAATGATTACTTCATTCCAAGCATGAGCACCTAAACAGCCATTCTCGACATCAAGAGCATAACCGCCAACAATTCTACAAGGAACTCCTATTGCTTTTGATAAAACGGCAAAAAGAAATGCATAATCAGCACAAACACCATTTTTTGTTTTTATTATATCATAGACTGACAGGTAGTGACTTGAATAATTATCGTAAGAAAATGAGATATAATTATTAACATATTTAATAAGTTGATCAATTTTTTTTCTTTTTGAAAAAGCTCCTTTTGTGGCTTCTTTTGCCATTTTCAGTATCAAATCATCATTTACAGGGAATTCTTTTGTTTCTTTAAGATATTCATGAATGTCCTTTTTAGTCGCTATTGAAACGCTTTTTGAAATAAAGCTTAATTCAAGGTAATTTTTACCATTTTCTTCAAATATTCGTTGATTAAAATTTGTGTCAAATAGATTTTTATCACCTCTAATTTCGAAAACAACTTTTGAAATATTAGTAGGATTTTGTTTTTGTAAAATTTGGCAAAATTTGTAATCTACAGGGATAACATTAAGTAAAAAAAGATCCTCATTTACATCAAAATTTATTGCCGATTGCTTATTTTCACGTCTATTGGAATAACTATCTGATTTTGATTCAACAACAGTATTGTTTTCATCAATAATTGTAATTGTTTGGTTTCCGAGACTATCAATTGTTTCAGTAGTATGATAAGTATGTTTTATTCCGTTTACAATTTGATTCTTTTTATTTATCAGTTTCGTTTTAATTATTTCAAATTGCTGTTCGCTAAAATCATAAATTTTAGACTCCACAATTGAATTTAACTTTAAGGAAGTGTCAATATCAAATATATATTGCGCCCAATCGTCATTCAATGAATAAATAAAATTTCGCATCGTATCGATTTTTAAATTAGTTCCGTCAGAGTAAGTTGAAACATATACTTTTTCTCTTTTCTCAAAATTTGATTTTATAGAACTTCCATTAAGAGTTATTTTTTGATTGTACTTAATAAGCGAATATGGTGGTGAGAGTTGATAAACTTCATTTAAACTATAAGTTGATTCTGATAAAGATCCGTTCAGGTTTATTTTTTGTTGACCTTCGACATCAACAATAAGTATTGGACCGAATTCTAGATTTGTACTATCGAGAAATGTTGAATACCTAGAATATCCAATTTTTATTTCTTTGCTGCCATCAATTACGTATTCACCGTAATAAATTGTATCTCTAATATTAATCCAAGTACCTTTAATCATTTGTTTTACTTGCTCATCCGACAATCTTAATACATGAGATGCACTGCCTGAAGAGTTTTGGGAAAAAAAATGATTTGAAAAGAAAATAATCACTAAAAAAATAATCAATTTCATAACTTTGAGTTTTGTAAATTACAACTATCAAATGTCAAATGTAGTAATTTTCTACTACATGCAGTATTTTAAAGTTACAAAATAATCATAATCGAATGTGAATTTTGTTTCATGTCCGATTTGACAAAAGAAGAAATTGAAATAATTAAAGAGAGTATTCCAAAAAGAATTGGAATGAATATTAAAAAGTATCGCATTCAAAAAGGAATTAAACAATCAGAACTTGCGGCAATGATTCAGAGTGATAGACAATATCAATATAAGATCGAGTCTGGAATCGTAGGCATTAGCGTAGTTAAATTAGCTTTAATAGCAGCCGCTTTGGATGTTTCCATTTCAGAATTAGTTTGTATTGATTAATAAGTTATCGTAGATTGACCTAAGAAATAGTAACTCAGTTGATGAGTAAATTTTAGATTTTACTTAATAAAATCTCCTTTAAAATCCCTAAAACCTCTTCCGATTGTTCAATGTGCGCCATGTGTCCAGCATTTTCAAGGATAAATAGATTTTTATCAGATATTAGTTGTTCCCTTAGAAAATCAGTATCAACCAACCTATCCAGCATTCCATGAATAATAAAATAATCTGATGGGTTTGTTTTCAATTCTTCCGTGTAATCTTTTCGCTCACGCATCGCAAGTGCTGAATATGCGATGGATTCCGGTAATATTTTCGAAGCTTCGTTTTTTAATTCCTCTACCTTAGATAGATATTTTTCTGGCATAGCAAATAAATGAGGAATTGCCTCTTGCAAGAAAATGTTTTTTGCTTTGAAAGCAATTTCAGCGACTCTAATTCGGTCTTTTTTCTTCTGATCTGTGTCTGCCCAAAAATTTGAGTTTACTAAAACAATTTTCTTGCATCGTGAATCCATTTCTTTCAACAGTAGTCCAACATACCCTCCCATGGAATGACCAATAATCGAATAAGACTCAAGAGTTAGTAGATTTAAGACTTTTAAAACTTCATCGGCCATAAAATCAATACTTGGCTTTTCCGAAAAATCGTTCAGTTCTGAAGCTCCATGGCCTGGGAGATCAATAAAAATGTTTTGTGTGTTTAATTCCTGTAAATCCAAATTTGACCACATAGTGCTAGATTCCAAAAATCCATGAAGAAAAACCAAGGTTTTACCTTCTCCTTCAACAGTAAAATGTAACACGTTTATGAGTTCATTAAGTCCTCAATCTCTTCAGCTTGTAAAGGAATATCTTTCATTAAATTAAACGGTTCTCCTTTTTCCTGAACTACCAAATCATCTTCTAAGCGGATCCCAAGTCCCTCTTCCGGAATATAAATACCTGGCTCACATGTAAACACCATTCCTGCTTGAATCGGCTCGTGCCAAATACCAACATCATGAGTATCAAGCCCTAGGAAGTGTGAGGTGCCGTGCATGAAGTACTTTTTGTATGCGGGCCAATCCTGATTTTGGTTTTTAATTTCATCAAGGGTAATCAGTTTTAAGTTCACCAATTGCTCTTCCATTAATAAACCAACTTGTTTATGATATTCCGCCATGATTGTGCCAGGAATCAATAATTTTTGTGCTTCGGTTTTGACATGTAAAACAGCATTGTACACCTCTTTTTGACGAGGAGTAAACCTTCCATTTACAGGAATACAACGAGTTAAGTCAGATGCATAATTGGCATATTCTGCGCCAACATCCAGCAAAATAACGTCTCCATCCTGGCATTGCTGGTTATTCTCTATGTAATGCAAAACACAAGCATTTTTTCCTGACGCAACAATTGGGGTATAGGCAAATCCCTTTGATCGATTTCGTAAAAACTCATGTGCCAATTCGGCTTCAATTTCATATTCCCATACACCTGGCTTAATAAAATTCAATAATCGTCTCACACCAGCTTCCGTTATTTTACATGCTTTTTGCATTAATTCTATTTCGATGGGGTCTTTAATAGATCTTATTTTATGCATGATAGGAGCTGATTTCAACACCTTATGAGCTGGAAAATCTTGTTTAATCTTTTTAATAAATCGATCTTCTCTGGTTTCAACTTCCGTATTGGCTCTTAAATGCTCATTTGTATTCAAATAGATACTAGCTGCTTCAGCCATTAATTGTTTGAAAATTGTTGGGAATTGTTGCAGCCAGTAAACTGTTTTAATACCTGAAGTTTCAAAAGCTGCTTGCTTGGTAAGTTTTTCACCTTCCCAAACCGCAATGTGTTCATTTGTTTCCTTCAGAAATAATACTTCTCTATGAGCTTCATTTGAACAACTCGGAAATAAAACTAAAATGGACTCCTCTTGATCTACCCCGGATAAACTCAATATATCACGATGTTGTTGAAAAGGCATTGTACTATCAGCACTAATTGGGAAAATATCGTTGGAATTAAATACTGCAAGGCTTTTACCTTCCATTTGTGTCATGAAATTCTTGCGGTTTTTACTATATAATGAGTTGTCGATTCGATCGTATTTCATAATGTCTAAATTTTGATACGACTAAATTAGCGATTCTTCATTACAAACAACTCAATCAGTTTTTGTTAAATTTGTTTTTTACTATCAAACGATGAAAATTTTTTACGGACTAGAAGGAGTAGAATCTATTAATAAACCGATACTTACCATCGGTACGTTTGATGGAGTTCATTTGGGGCATCAAAAAATAGTAAACACCCTCATTGAAAAAGCCAAGCAGGAAGGAGGGGAGTCTGTTTTATTAACCTTTTCGCCACATCCAAGAATGGTTTTGTTTCCAGATTCTCATCACCTAAAGTTAATTCAAACGGAGGAGGAAAAATTTAGAAAATTAGCATTAACAGGAATAGATAATTTGATTGTTTTTCCATTTACTTTCGAGTTTTCACGTTTGTCCGCAATGGAGTTTGTGAGAGATATTTTGGTCAACCAATTAAAAGTTCACTCAGTTATAATTGGATATGATCATCAATTTGGTAGAAACAGAGAGGGCAATATTCATTATTTAAAAGAAGTATCTTCTATTTATGAGTTTGAGGCAATTGAAATCCCGGCGGAGGAAATTGATGAAATTAATGTTAGCTCCACAAAAATCCGCATGGCGATCGAACAAGGAGAAATTGAGAGGGCAAATCAATTTTTAGGTACACCTTTTGAACTAAATGGAAATGTTGTTAGTGGATCTCAAATTGGCAGAACAATTGGTTTTCCAACAGCTAATTTATTTATTCAAGATACGACTAAAATTTTACCATCGAATGGAGTTTATGTTGTTCTCGTTTACTTGGATGGAAATTGCTTACATGGAATTATGAATATTGGATTTCGACCAACTATTGACACATCATTGAGGAAGCAAATAGAAATTCATATATTTGATTTTAAAAGTGATATTTACGGGCAGCAATTAAGGGTAGAACTTCTAACAAGACTTAGAGATGAGATTAAATTTGAAAATAAGGAATTCTTGGTCAAACAAATTCAACAGGATGTGTCTATGGCTCATGATTTTTTTGCTCTCAATTGAATTAACACCCGCCTACACTCAAACGACTGATTTTCCAATTTATAAATGGGGAGAAGTATTACAAGCTAATCCAGATACCATTTTTGGTTTGTCATTTAGTAAAGAGAAAAGAGCTGAGTTACCAGTAGAATTAACTCGTTTTTCTCATTTACGCTTACTTGATATTTCAAAAAATAAATTCGTTGTTTTGCCGGATTTATTAGATTCCCTAAAAAATTTGGAAGTGTTCATTGCTTCAAAAAACGATTTTACATGGTTTCCGTTGATTTTGACACGATTAAGTAAATTGAAAAAAATAATCATCAATAGAAACAACATTGAACAAATTCCGGATTTAATTCAGAATTGCAAGAGCCTAGAAAAACTTGATTTATCCGATAATCCAATAGGAAATGTACCTAATTCCTTCTTTACGCTTCAGAGATTAAAAGTTGTTGATTTCACTGGTGTTCGATTTGGCCCGAGGTATCAGACTTACATTAAAAATATGCGACCAGACATAGAGTGGATTTTGGATCCGCCGTGTGATTGCATGGAATAGAAAATTCAGTGTTTGCTGTAATAAATTGGTGATTAACCAATAGAATATTCTATCTTTACATCGATTTTGATTCGAAGAAAACGAAGAAAATTAAAAGCTTTTACCAGGTATGAAAAAAATAATGTACTTCATTCTTATTTTTTGGTCATTTTTCGCCTTATCTCAGCAAATGCCGCAGTTTTCTCAATTTAATCGAAACCAATTTATTGTAAATCCAGGTGCAGCCGGTGTATCGAATTATACAGACATTTCTTTAGCAGGCAGGTGGCAATGGGGAGGCGTAAATGATGGACCTAAAACGACTTATTTAGCATTTTCAATGCCGTTAAAAGTGAAGACAAAGTATTATAATCCAGGAATTAGAACGAGCACAGGGCCAATTAAAAATCCAAAAATTGAAACAGGAAGATTGAAACATACAATTGGAGGTCAACTAGTTGCTGATCAATACGGAGCGTTTCGAAAACTGGCTTTTTCCGGAACTTATGCCTTACATCTTCCAATGAACAAAAATTTTAATCTTTCTTTTGGTTTGAAAGTAGGTTTATCTAACAATACTTTTTTATCCGACAAAGCGCAGGTATTAAATATAATTGATAACTCCCAAACATATACAGATAACACATATACCAATTATACTTCCAATCAATCCAATAAATACATTTTAGATCTTGGTGCAGGGTTGTATTTTTATGGCAAAGGTTTTTACCTTGGGTTTTCTTCCCAACAACTAACGAAGGATTTTGTGGAATTTGGAAATGGAACAGCCAATTTTAGTCCTCAAGTTCATTACAATTTAATCTCTGGTTATCGTTTCAAATTGAATGACGAGTTATCATTGATTCCGAATGTTTTAATGAAGTACATGTATCCAGCTCCATTGTCAATTGATGCGAATCTTCAGGCTGAATATAAGGATCGGGTTTGGTTTGGTTTGGGATATCGTCATACAGATGCGTTGATTGCACTATTCGGAATAAATGTAAATAACCGATTTAGAATGGGATATTCATTTGATTTTTCCCTTTCAAGATTTAAGAATTATAGTTCTGGAGGTCATGAATTAGTTTTGGGAATAATGCTTGGAAAATAAATGAATAAATTACGCCATTTTCTGTTTGTTTCCGCACAATTTTTTCTATTGACGGTTACTGCCCAATCTACCTTTACTGCCATTTCAACTCCACAAAAACTTGGAGGTTCTGTCAACACAGAAGTGGAGGAAAGTATGCCAGTTTTTGATAAAGAAAGTTCTACCTTATTTTTTGTTCGTTCATTTGATGCGAAATCAATCGGCGGAAAAAATGATCAGGATATTTGGAGTAGCCAAAAAGAAGTCGATTTTTCGTATTCGAATGCTAACCCAATCAAAGAGTTGAATAATAAATTTAACAACGCGATAGTGGGGATAAATAAGGCTGGAGATCATGTTTATCTATTGAATTCCTATGAAGGAAAAAAAGATTTGAAAAAAGGAATTTCCTTGAGTGAGTTCAAACGAAAAAAATGGGGAAAAGCAAAAGAATTGAGAATTCCTAAATTAGACATCGACGGGGATTTTTATGGGTTTCACATCAATGAAGATGAGACTGCGATAATCCTTTCCTTTAATGGCCCGAATTCAGAGGGAGAGGAGGATTTATATGTTTCTACTAAAAATTCGGATGGGAAATGGTCTGAGCCTGTTCACATGGGTTCAGAACTAAATTCAAAAGGATTCGAAATCTCACCATTTCTTTCACCGAACAACGACACTTTGTTTTTCTCTAGTAATGGAATGGGGGGGCAAGGGGATGCAGATATTTTTTACTCAATACGAACGGGTGAATCATGGACTAGTTGGAGTATCCCAATGAACATTGGTTCAAAAATCAATTCATCAAAGTTTGACGCATATTTCATTTACTCTGGAAAAAATTATTATTGGTCGAGTAATCGGGAAGCTATTCGTGCTGATATATATTATGCAACTGAAATACCGCCTTTGAATGGTACAATTCGTTCAACCGATGTAACCGTTTATAAAGGAAAGGATGGAATGGTTCAAGCTACCGCTATTGGCGGTATTGCTCCGTACACTTTTTCATGGGAATCGGGCGAAAAATCGGATGGTCTTGACATGGTTCCTAAAGGATTATATTCGGTAACAATAACTGATTCCTATGGTCAGCAAGTATCACTTAAAGCAACTGTTAATGAACCTGAGCCATCTATTGCAACAAATGTGATTTATCCGGAGGCGATAATTTACTTTGATCGCCAATCAAGTTATTTGAATCCACAAAATAAAAAAGAGTTGGAATCCTTTCTAGTACAATTAAAAGCCTTGGATGCGACTCTGAAATTTCAGGTGATTTCCCATTGTGATAGCCGAAGTTCGGATGAGTATAACATGTGGTTGGGCGAAAGAAGAATGACCCGAACAATTGACTTTTTGGTAGCAAAAGGAATTGATAAATCTCGTTTTCTTGGTGACTTTAAAGGTGAATCTCAACCTGATATTATCTGTGAAACATGCACGGAGACTCAATTTACATTGAATAGAAGAACCATTATTAAGGTGGTGAAACCATAAGTTTATTTCTTTTGGCAGCATGCCGGCTTTGCGTTTTCTGGTTTGGAATAAATTTCGTGTGGCTTTTGAGATTTTTGCACAATAATTTTTTTGTTTGGGCTGAGCATCGGGATTCCTAAATCAGCACCACGAAAAATAGCAAACATACCTACGAAGGTCAATAAGATGGGAACAGCTAATTTATATTTGCTAATAAAAACCTGAACACTTGATCCTATAAATGCGATAATTATCATAGCTGGCAAGGTTCCTAGGCCAAAAATAGCCATAGCCAATACGCTGATTTCAATCTCAGGGGCAAGCATAGCATTTAGCAAAGCCAAATACACCATCCCACAAGGTAAAATACCATTAAGCATTCCAAAGAAAAAAGTATTTCCTCTAGAATTCGATGTTTTCAGTTTTCTAAATTGTATTCCGATAAATTGAAAAAGTTTCTGTTGTAATCGAAAACTTGGCAGCTCAGGTAAAAAATGTTTCCACGCAAAAAGAATAATTAACACGCCCGAAAAGATGCTTGCAATTTGCAAAAAACCTATGAATTGAATCGATAACCCAATCAAACCAGCACACAAGCCTAAGAGTGCATAGGTTGAAATTCTACCAAAATTATAGAGCAAAACACGAATAATTTTAAGATTAAACCATCCTGTTTTTACTGAATTATATGGTATTGAAAGCGCAATTGGGCCGCACATTCCAACACAGTGTAAATTGGATGCAATACCCAATAAAAAAGCGGATGTTATAATGCTCCAAGTCATTCGATGATTATTTGTCGGTCTATTTGAATTTTTTGATCGCCTTGAATAAATTCTAAAGTAAGGTGGTAAAGTCCTTTTTGAAATAGATTTTTAGACAAAATCATTTGTTCTCCTTTCCATACAATGGTTTTATCTAGTTTTTGGTCGCTCGGACGGTTAAATTCGATTGTTCCAATTTTTGCGGGAAGAGAATCTTTAAATTCAAAAAAAATGCTGTTTTTCGATTGTTGAATAATGAGTTTTCTATCAAATTTTTGGCCCAGCCGTTGCGCTTCAATCTCATCCTGAAACCCAATTTCTTTTTTATAATAATCATCAGATGTTAAATCAACTCGATTACTCATGAGTGTAAAAACCAAGGTTAATATAAAAATAACGAAGGCTGACATGGCAATAATAATTCCTTTTCCCCAGTTCATAGCTTAAATTATTGGGCCAATTAATTTCGTTTTTATAGTTTCGATGAGTTTCCCATTACCGTAAATTTGGATAATAACATTTTCCTTACTCCCTTTTATCATGTTTTCTTTTGTTTTTAGCAAAATCCTACTATTCAAATTCCCTTCTTTAGATAATGTTAAATTGGATTTAAAAACTTTCAAATCGACACCTTCCGTGGCTGATTTTATTTCAATTTTATAGGAGTTGTGAGTCTTATTTAGAACCGTTATTTCATATATGTTGGTTATAAATCCGTCGTCTGTCACCTGATAAGTTGTGCCTCGTTGACGTAGAATGGTTGAGTCAAAATCACGTCTTGTAATCAATAAAACGGTGAGTGTAATGAGCAGTCCATTGAGTAAACTGGTATATGCAATTACTCTCCGTGTCCACTGAAAACGTGTTTTATTTTTAATTCCATTTTCTGAAACAAAGCGAATCAATCCTTTAGGTTGATGAACAGCCTCCATGATATGATCACAAGCATCTATACATGCTGTACAATTGATGCATTCAAGCTGTGTTCCATTTCGAATATCAATACCTGTTGGGCAAACGTTAACGCAAAGCATACAATCGATACAATCTCCTTTTTTAGCGGCTATTCTATCTTCTCCTTTGTGAATTTTAGCTCTACTCTCTCCTCTTACTTCATCGTAAGCCACTACCATCGAATTTGCATCTAGTAGTACTCCTTGAAGTCTTCCGTATGGACAAATTGTAGTGCAAACTTGCTCTCTAAGCCATGTAAAAACACCATAGAAGACTGAAGTGAAAATTACAATTGCGATTAAACCTCCTACATGCTGTCCTAATGGATCTTGTTGTATTTTAAATAATTCTCTTGCACCAATAATATAGGAAAGGAATGTGTTGGCAATGAGAAAAGAAATAATCCAAAAAAGGGTGTGTTTGGTAAATCGTTTGAGTATTTTTTCTTTGGTCCATTTACTGTTTTTAAGTTTCTTTTGTTCTGTCCAGTCTCCATCGATGAGGTATTCAATCCGACGAAAAACCATTTCCATAAAAATGGTTTGAGGGCAAATCCAGCCGCAAAAAAGGCGTCCAAAAATGATGGTAAAAAAGATAACAAAAATAACACCCAATATTAGTGCTAAGGCAAACAAATACAAATCTTGCGGCCAAAATATTTTACCGAAAATAATGAATTTACGTTCAATAACATTGAACATTAACAGTGGTTCGTCAAAAATATAGATATGCGGTGCAATGAATAAAATAGCCAGAAAAACATAGCTAACTAATTTTCGTTTGCTATAAAACCAACCACTGGGCTTTTTGGGAAATATCCAAACTCTTTTTCCCTTTTCGTCTACAGTGGAAATGTGATCTCTAAATGTTTCATCTTCTTTGGGCATTTCACTTCTAGATTAGCTAAATTTTTCGCCGGTTTATTTCTCAAGAATTGCACCTTGACTTTCCTTTCCTTTTGTTTCAGGCATAGAAAGAATATATGATGCTACTTGCTGAATTTGAACAGGATTGAATTTTGAGGCGTGCTCTGGCATACCATTTGGTCGACCTTGCTTTATGGATTTAAATACCTCCTTGATATCAAAACCGTAAATCCATTGCTTGTCTGTTAAATTTGGACCAGTTTGACCTTCCCCTTTCTCCATGTGACAAGAGACACAATTTTCCTTATATAAAGATTTACCAGCGTTAATTGCATCAAGGCTTGTTAAAGTTGTTACATTGGTTTCATCCACATTTAAGGCCATTTTTTTTAGATAAGCATCCACCTCAATTTTTGCCTGAGCTTTTTCTTTGTTATAGGCTTGAATTTGTAAATCCGAAGTTCCGAGTACGTGATAATTGATTAAATAAGTAACTGCAAAAATAATTGTTGCCACAAATCCCCAAACCCACCAAGGAGGCAAATTGTTATCCAATTCTCTAATACCATCATATTCATGATCCATTAATATAGTATGTTCTTCTTCAATATCTACGGCATCTGTTAAAATAGCATTGATTTTCTTGATATTTACTACCGCAACTTTAGTAGCTTCTTCTTTTTTAGGAACAACCATCTCCATTAACGAGGTAAAAAGACTTCGTAAATAAATAACAACCATGAGTAATACAATATTTATGGCAGCCAAGGCATATAAATCTGCATTTTCAATCAATAACCAAGGTTGTGTTGGGTCTCCTTCTCCCGCTTTTCGCAGGGTAAATGCCATTAGGTTATTTGGAGTCAGAGAATATAAGGAAACGATTAATACTAATATTCCTTTTTTTACCGTGCCTTTTGCAATTTTATCTCGGAAGAAGTCTGATTTAATAAAACGCCCAACAGTTCCAGAAAGAATCATAATGGCAATAATTTGTATTACAATTCCCAATAGTAAGAAATAAAAAAAGGTTAAATTACTCGCATAATTAGGTTTTTTGATTACTTTTTTTTCTGAGTCAGGTGATGTAGATCCTGCACTCGTTGTATTTGCTGCAACTGGGGCGATGTAAGTATCAATATAGGTAAAAACAGCATCAATTTCTGATTTTGTAACCGTTTGAGGAGGCATAACCGTTGGTGAAAACCCTTGAATAGCTTTTGCGGATTGGCTCGTGCCTGCAGCAATAATATTTGTTGAATTCATTACCCAGTCGTACAGTAATGATCCTTCACCTGCGGCTTCCCATTTAGCTTTAGCACCTTTTAGGGCAGGCCCAGTTGAGTTTTTGTCTATCATATGACAAGATGAACAACGAGATTTAAATAGTTTTTCACCATCTTGAGCCAGAGCTGAAGTGCCTAGCCAGATGATACTTAGTACGATTTGTATACTAGTTAGTGTTTTCATTTCCCTATTTATTTTTTGCGTTTTAGCTATTTTCTTTTTTTTCTAATGGTAAGTTTTCCAGTTCGGTAACTTCTTCCTTTTTCATTTTCCAAACCATAAAGGTTATAACGATGAAAAACACAACAAAAATCAAGAGCGAAATCATTGGGAAAATCGAAACGCCATCAATTGTTGTCATTGAATGTTTTATAAATCGTAGCATAATTTATTTTTTACTTGTTTTTGGCTTGATATCCGTGCCAAGTCGTTGTAAATAAGCAATCATAGCAATGATTTCTTTATTTACAATGGAGTTGATTTTTTCTTGCTTTTGTGATTCACTCAGCTTTTGTCCCGGAATATTACTTACGATATCTGTTGCAATTACTAAGGCTTGCTTTTTAAGATCAGATACTGATATTGCTGCATACCTTTCTGGATATGGGACTCCTAGTGTGCGCATAGCATTTATTTTCTTTTCCGTTAAATCAAGGTTTAAGTCATCTTCGTTCATCCAAGTATAGGCGGGCATGATAGATCCTGGTGATAAATCTTTAGGACGAATCATGTGTTGAAAATGCCAAAAGTTACTTCTCAATCCACCTTCTCGTGCCAAATCTGGACCCGTTCGTTTTGAACCCCATTGAAAAGGATGGTCGTACACAAATTCACCTGATTTGGAATATTCCCCATAACGTACTGTTTCAAATCGTAAAGGCCTAACCATCTGGGAGTGGCAATTGTAGCACCCTTCGCGAATGTATAAATCTCGACCTTCTAGTTCTAATGCAGTATATGGTTTTACACTGCTAATTGTTGGGACATTACTCTTAACAATCAGAGTTGGAATGATTTCTATTAATCCTCCAATTGCAACCACAATGATACTGATTACCATAAATTGAATTGGTTTTCTTTCGATGGTGCGGTGCCAATATTCATTCGTGCTTTTTACATTTTTGTCACGAAGAACAATAGCTTCATCTTCTTCATTTGCAAGAAGACTTCCACTTTTTGCCGTTTTAATTAAGTTATAAAACATAAGGATTGCACCGGTTAAGTAAAGTAATCCTCCTAATGAGCGGAGCATATAATACGGTTTCAATGCGTCTACCGTTGAAAGAAATTCTTTATTAACTAATGTGCCATCAGGTAAAAAGTCTTGCCACATCAAACCTTGCATGAATCCAGCAATGTACATTGGAATTGCATATAAGATAATTCCTAGAGTAGCAATCCAGAAATGTTGGTTTGCTAGCTTAGTTGAGTATAGTTTTGTTCTATAAATTCGGGGGAATAACCAGTATAATAGACCAAAAGTGAACATTCCATTCCAGCCCAATCCGCCAACATGAACGTGTGCTATTGTCCAATCGGTAAAATGTGATATTACATTTACGTTTTTCAATGAAAGCAACGGGCCTTCAAAAGTCGCCATACCATAGCATGTTAGTGCAACTACCATAAATTTCAACATTACATCATCTCTAACTCTGTCCCATGCTCCGCGTAATGTCAATAATCCATTTAACATTCCTCCCCATGATGGCGCGATTAACATGATGGAAAATACTACGCCTAAACTTTGTGCCCAATCAGGTAATGAAGTATATAATAAATGATGTGGCCCTGCCCAAATGTAAAGAAATATCAATGCCCAGAAATGAATAATGGATAATCGATAGGAATAAACGGGTCTATTTGCAGCTTTTGGAATAAAATAATACATCAACCCTAAATAGGGGGTGGTTAAGAAAAAAGCAACAGCATTGTGACCATACCACCATTGCACCAATGCATCTTGTACACCAGCATACCACGAATAACTTTTCATGAATGAAACGGGTAGTTCAAATGAGTTAAAAATATGCAACATTGCAACTGTAACGAACGTTGCGATATAAAACCAAATGGCAACATACAAATGTTTTACTCTTCGTACAAGAATGGTGGCAAACATATTCCAGCCCCATACAACCCAAATACCAGCAATGAGAATATCAATCCACCATTCCAATTCGGCATATTCCTTACCTGTTGTAATTCCAAAAGGTAAAGTGGCAACAGCGCAAACTATAATTAATTGCCATCCATAAAAATGAAGGTAAGACATTTTGTCGCTCCACATTCTTGTTTTTAGTAAGCGTTGCAACGAATAATAATACCCGGTAAAAATACCATTCCCTACAAAAGCAAATATTACCGCATTTGTATGTAAAGGCCTTAATCGACCAAAAGATAGAAAACTGAACCCTAGGTAATCATTAAAAAATTCAGGAAATGCTAATTGTAAAGCAATAATCAGCCCAACGAGCATGCCGGTTATTCCCCAAATCACAGTTGCATAAGCGAATAATTTGACAATTTTATTGTCGTAACTAAATTTCTCTGTTACCATCTTCTGATTGTTTGTGGTTATTTAATTCTAATTCGTTATCATATAAAATGCGTATCGAAGGGGTCTTGTCATCTTCAAACTGACCATTTTTTGTTGCCCAAAGAAAAGCAAGCAAGAAAAATAGCGCTAAGAATAGACTAACAATAAGCATTATGTAAATAATTCCCATAATGCAAAATTGGCGAGATTCAAAAAAAAACGGAATGACCGTTAGCATCTTAAAAACTGATTTATATCATGTTTTTTGAATGACCGAGCTAAAATTGATGTGATTTATATAAAAGTTATCCATTTTAAATAACATTGCTGTATTTTTGCTCACATGAAATTTTCAAGCTTTTTCATTATTTTTTTTCAATTCTTAAGCTTAGGGAGTAGTGTTTTAGCTCAACTCCAAATTCAAGCTGAACCCAATTTAGAACCAATTCAATTAGATGGTAAACTCACTGAAAAATCGTGGCGAAAAGCGGCAGGTGTTACTGGATTTACACAAATAAAACCAACGCCAGGTAAAGTTTCAGGTAAAAAAACCACAGTTCAAATTACATATGACGATCAAGCGATTTATTTTGCTGCTGTTTGTTACGATCATCCAGATTCAATTTCAAAAGTGCTTTCCTTGCGCGATGATTTTGCGCCAACACTCGATATCTTCTCCATTTTTTTGGATACCTATAATGATAATCAGAATGGATTTTATTTTGGTGTTACAAGTCGTGGGGTTCAAATAGATGCCAAAATAGCAGCTAATGATTACAACGACCAATTGAATTTAGTATGGAATTCAGTCATTCATATTTCAGATTCAGCTTGGATTGCCGAAATCAGAATACCCTATTCGGCATTTCGATTTCCTAAAAAAGAAGTTCAATCTTGGGGCGTTAATTTTTCTAGGCAAATTTCACGCTTGCGAGAGGAATCTACTTGGTCACCTGTGAATCCTGACTTAGAGAATTACCTATTAGAAAGCGGAGATATTTTAGGCTTAAAAGGAATTGAACCTCCACTGAGACTTGCATTTATGCCGTATTTATCTTCTTATTTGGACAGAGTACCGGACCAAAATGGAGAGATTGGATGGAACAAATCAATGAATGGCGGTTTGGATATTAAATATGGATTGAATGAGGCGTTTACATTAGACGTTACACTTGTTCCGGATTTTGGACAGGTAGTTTTTGATCAAAAAGTATTGAATTTGACTCCTTTTGAAGTTCAATTCAATGAAAATAGGCAATTTTTTACAGAGGGAACAGAACTTTTTAATAAAGCAGGATTGTTTTACAGTAGACGGATAGGAATTCAAGCACCTTCTGCAATCTCGAATGCACAATTAACACAAAATGAAGTGTTGGTAAATGAACCACTGCCTTCTCAATTGTATAATGCTAGTAAGATTTCTGGTCGCATGAAAAATGGATTGGGAATTGGATTTTTTAACGCTATTACTGCGGAGCAGCAGGGTATGGCTTTCGACACCATTTTGGATTTAAATCGCTCCGTTATCGTATCTCCATTAACAAATTATAATGTTTTTGTTCTCGATAAAAATTTAAAGAATAATAGTTCCATCACGTTTACCAACACAAATGTGTGGCGCGCTGGGGATTTTTACGATGCCAACGTTTCCGGGTTGAATTTTGTATTTAATTCCAAAAACAACAATTATTTTTTTAATGGTAGAACGGCATTGTCAAGTAAATCGGGCTCAACTTCCAATGAATTAGGTTATCGGTATAATTTGAATATTGGTAAACAACGCGGAAAATGGGTTTATGGAATGGGTTACCTCGAAGAATCTGACACCTATGACCCGAATGATTTGGGGTTCAATTACAACAATAATCGTAGAGTTTTTGAAGTATCTGCTGGCTATCGGAATTTTAAACCAAAGTGGGATTATCTGAATAAAATGTTGGTTGGTGCTTCGGCTAGTGTTGCGGGCCTTTATCTACCTAATCATTACACAGGTACCTATTTGAATGCGAATTTTACGATGGTTTCCAAAGATTTTAACGCGGCCGGATTGCGTTATGCGGGTTCAGTTACGGAAAGCTATGATTTTTTTGAGCCACGAAATTGGGGCTCCTATTTTATTCGCCCAATTTGGAATTGGGGTTCTGTTTGGGTTTCTAGTAATTATCAGAAAAAAGTAGCGTTCGATATGGGTGTGGGTTATACATTTGTTGGGCGAACTAATTGGTGGGAATGGGATTATCAATTCAATCCACGGTGGAGAATTTCAGATTATGTATCATTGATTTATAGCTGGGAACAAGAATTTCAATACAACAGTCAGGGGTATGCTATTCAATTTGGTCAACCAACTCAAGCTGTTACAGGTATTTTATTTGGAAATCGGGATCGTGTGAACACCATTCAAGCGCTTTCAGCGGATGTTATATTGACAAATCGAATGGGAATTACTTTTCGCTTAAGGCACTATCGTTCAACCTTAACCTACGATTCTTTCCTTTTGCTTAATGATCAAGGGCGGTTGGATCAATTGGATGGTTTTACTGGCATGGACTCCGATGGTAATTCGGCCTACAACATCAACTACAATGCCTTTACCATCGATTTACAATACCGTTGGGTTTTCTTGCCTGGAAGTGAAATAAATTTAGTGTGGAAAAATTCAATCTTTGCTTCCGATGGTAGGGTGGGTGATTTGTATTGGTCGAATTTGAAGAGTACTCTTGAAAATGGTCCAATAAATAGTTTTTCTCTAAAAGTGATTTATTGGTTGGATTATTCCATGTTGAAAAAGAAACTGAAACGCATGAAAGAAACAAATGTAAAGTTAAATTAAATGAGAGCGTTTTTATTTGATTTCTAATTTCCTGTTTTCATCCAACACATTAAGGTTAAATTCATTCAAGGAATTAAACGAAATGTAGTCACTACTTTTTTTGCCTTTCCTATCATGTTTCCTACAGATTCTTTCAAGAAACTTTTATTTTCAATTCATTAGATGGACTGAAATCCCTTTGCTTGTTAAGCGTATGCCAATTTTGTAAAAATGTATTGTTTTCCCATCTGCATAAGTGATGGTTTATTCTCCACGCCTTATATTTGGGTTTATTACTGTTTTATTCTTGTTGTTTATTCCTTATCAGAACCATTATTAATATTAGGATAAAAGGGTAAGTATTCGATGATGTAGCTATTCCATTTCCATTTTTTTTACTGTATGAATAGTAAATAAAAGGGCTTTGTATGAGGGTTTTTCTCCCATTTCATAAATAGCGTAAATCTAGGAAAGGATAAGCAGGAAAGCAGGGGGTTTATTACTTACGATTTAATAATTTGACCAGAACAGTACTCAAAAATACAATGGTAATTGAGCTTAACGGCATTAAAATAGCAGCAATAAATGGCGTTAGATGTCCGCTGATTGCGAAACTGAGTCCTAAGGAATTATAAGTGATTGAGAATGCCAAGCAGATTTTTAAAATTAATCGTGCATTTTTTGCAGCCCGCAAATAGGTGTGTAAACGAGTGAGTTTGGATGCCTCAATAATTACTTCTGAACTAGGCGTAAATTGTGAAAGGTTTTCCGAAACAGCAATACCGACAGATGCTGCTCCTAAAGCACCAGAATCATTCAATCCATCACCAATCATTAAAACTTTTTTTCCTTTTTGGTTGAGTTGTTGAATGTAATTGAATTTGTCAGCGGGAGTTTGATTAAAACAGATGGAGGTTGAAATTGGAAAAAGTGCCTCTAGTCGATTTAAGTCTTTCTCATTGTCGCCCGATAAGACATGAATTTGATAATCACCGAGCGATTCAACTAATTTTTCGATACCTTGACGCATTTGTTGTTGGAAAAGAAATTTTCCTTTAACCTTATTGTTTACAGCTATCCAAACCTCTGTTTCAATAGTATTATTGGATTCTTCCCCGCAAAATGATGCCTTTCCGATGCGGTATTCACTGTTCCTTATTTGTCCAGAGATACCCTCTCCTTTAATCTCAGCCCATGAATCTACTTCGTCTAATTCTTGATGTCCTTCTTGTTTTAGCAAGGAATGTAATGCTCTCGATAGTGGATGAGTGGAAGCATAGGTGATTGATGCAATCTGGTTTTTTTCAGTTTCGGAAAGTCCTTCGCCTACAAAATGTATGTGCATTCTCGGTGTAGTGAGGGTACCTGTTTTGTCAAATACGATATCAGTAATTTCATTCATTTTTTCAACAACAGCCGTATTTTTTAAGTAGAAACCTCTTTTACCCATCCATTGTAGGGTGTTTCCTAAGGTAAACGGAGAAGATAGAGCCAAAGCACACGGACAAGCTACAATTAAAATGGAAACCACAATATGAATTATACTAGCCGGTTCTATGAAGTACCAGGCAACTGCACTTCCTCCTGAAATAAGGAGAACAGCCGATAAAAAATAAACAGAGAGCTTATCTTGCAAAGAAATATGTTCTTTAGGATCTTTTTGCTGCATTACATCATTCCACAACTGAGTCAAGTGGGAGCGGTTGCTCTCTTTCAGAACCTTAAATTGAACTGGTTGCCCAAGTATTTTTCCTCCGGCAAAAACAAAATCCTTTTTTGATTTTTTAATCGGTTCGGCTTCACCAGTCACAAAGCTATAATCAATGCGGGCATCATCTGAAATTATTTCTGAATCACACGGAATTATTTCTTCATTTCGCACCATAAAAACATCACCGATTTCCAATTTTTCAACTTCCACATAGGTTTCTTTGCCTTCATGTAGTTTACAAACGGCAATGGGTAAATACATGGAATTATCATGTTCGAAGGACAGTGACCGGTAGGTGATGTGCTGAAACCATTTCCCAATGAGTAAAAAGAAGATAAATCCTGCAAAGGAATCCATATATCCTGGGCCATTTTCGCGCAAAATACTCCATGTGCTTTCGTAATACAAAGCAATGATTCCCAGCGTTATTGGCACATCTAAATTCAGACTTTTATTCTGAATGGCCTTGTATGCGGAAATGAAATAATCTCGTGCAGAAAAAAATAGAACAGGAAGTGAAATCAGTAGGGATAAGTAGGCTGTAAAAGTTCGGAAGGGGGCATAGTTCTCGTCAATCCCAAGGTATTCCGGAAAACTCCATAGCATTATACTTCCAAAGGCAAAACCGGCAATTCCGATTTTATATAGAAAAACACGATCGAGTATTTTTTCTTGATCTTTTCTGTTGCCAAAATTGGGTGTGTAACCAATCGTCTCCAACAAGGTTGCCACATCAGAAAGTAGCATTTCCTGAGCAAAAATAATTGTCGCTTCTCTTTTGGGAAAGTTAACTTGTGTATGCTTAATAAGCGGGTTTATTTTTGAAAGATTTTCTAGTAAATAAACACAGGATGAGCAATGAATTTGAGGTAAGAACAACGTTACCTTTACCATTTCGTTATCCTCAAATTCAATAAATTTTTTCCTGAAATTTTCGGCGTCTAAAAAACGATATTGTTCCTTTGATTTAGATCCGGGACGATTTCCAGCTTGGTTTTCAATCGAATAAAAAGAATCTAAATCACTTGACTTTAATACTAAATAAACACTTTTACATCCACTACAACAAAAGGAGTGATTGTCAGTTGTGATTGGTTTTCCAATAACCGGTTCTCCACAATGATAGCAAGTTTCTCTCATATAGTTTTAGAAAATAACGGTTTTTCAGATTGCCCTGCCTCGTGCAGATAAGTGTCAAATGCCATGCATGCGTTTCGCACGAAAGGGATTCCTTTTTCTGTTAATTGAAATCCGTAAGGCAATTCGCGAATTAATTCATCCGAAACCATTTCCTTCAACCTAGATCTAATATCGGACTTGTATTTTTCGGAGGAAGTTTCTCCCCAGTTCATTTGAAAATGGCACATCAGAGAAAGGACATATTTTCTAATTCCCTTATCTTCCTCTGAAAGAATATGCCCTCGTTGGATGGGTAGTTTTCCTTCTTTTAATCTATTTTTATATCCCTCCAACGATTTTTCATTTTGCGCAAATCCAAACCAACTATCAGAAATCGCCGACATTCCTAGTCCAATCAGTAAAGGAGTTTCTTGTGTTGTGTAGCCCATAAAATTCCGATGCAATTTCTTGTCACGCATGGCCAAGGCCATAGGGTCTGAAGGTAGGGCAAAATGATCCATTCCAATTGAGATATACCCAGCTTGAAGAAGTTTTTCACTCGCCATTTCATAGAGCTCGCGCTTTTCAGCATCTTGCGGAATATCTTTTTCATCAAACCCACGTTGACCATTGCCTTTGATCCACGGAACGTGAGCATACCCGTAGAGCGCAATGCGATGGGGCAAAAGTTCAATTGTTTTTTGAATGGTAGTTTCAAATCCTTTCAGTTGCTGCTTCGGTAAACCATATACTAAATCATGACTAATAGATTCGTATCCAAGTTTTAGCGCGTATCGATGAATTTCTTTTACTTTTTCAAATGGTTGATGTCGGTGAATCGCTTTTTGAACAAGAGTGTCGTAATCTTGAATACCGATACTCAATCGTCTAAAGCCGAAATCAAAAAGTTGTTCGGAATGCGCTTGCTTCATGAACATAGGGTGTGCTTCAAAACTCAATTCATGTTTTGCAGGATCTACAGTGGTGCTATTGAAAATGTTCTTTACTAATTCGACTAAATTCTCAGGAGTAAAAAAAGTGGGAGTTCCGCCACCTAGGTGCAGTTCCTTAATAATTGGTGTGAATTCAAACAGTTCTTTGTAGAGAATCCACTCTTTTTTGAGACTTTTTATGTAAGGGATCTCTTTTTGGTGATTCTTGGTAATGCGTTTATGGCAGCCGCAAAACGTGCAAAGTTGCTCACAAAAGGGGAGGTGAATGTAGAGACTCATCGCGCTGGAGAGAAATGATGCTCGATTTTGTTGGAGTGTGGCCTCCCATTCGGTTAATTGCAAGGAGTCATTTTTCCAAAAAGGAACCGTAGGATAAGAAGTATATCTTGGGCCCGGAACGTTGTATTTCCGAATAAGATGTTGAATGTCATTCACGAAACAAAACTAAGATGTCAAGAATAACTAAAAAATGATATTAGTCATAATTCGAGTTATAGCAAGTCTTTAAAGTCCAAATCGCAATCGCTTTTGATAATTTTATTTATTGCAAGTCGTGCTGATTTTGAACGCTGTAAAACATAAGTCAGTCCATCAGAAGCTATATATTCTTGTGAGCCCTTAATGCTAGAATAAAATTGTCCTAAAAGTGATTGCATCTATGTGTGTGTTTTTGTTGTTGGTAAAGTTCCAGCTTTTAATGGTGCTTTATAAGTGTTTTCTTTCTTACATCGGTTGATTATTATAGTTTCGTCAATTGGATATCCCATTGTCCAATACACCATACTGTCTGCCTCAAAATAAGTAAGATGTTTTTGATAAAACAAACCATCATAACCAAATTCCCTGATATGTTTCACCATTTCAATAAATAGATTTTCGTCAACTTTATTTCTAACGGTGTATTCGTGAGGCCACTCGGGCATTGTCTTGGCATAAGTCCAATTTACTTTGTTTATGAAGTCTTTATGCCTTTCGTTATATAGGCGCATCGTGGGACATTTTGAATTTCAGCTAACGTTTTGGGTGCAGGCGAATACCCTTTTCGGGTTGCGCTTGTGCGCTATTAGTGGTGGGCGGCTCTATATTCTTTTTTGTTTAATGCAAAAAATACACGTTGTTAGTTATTTTTACTGTTAGGTTTTGCGACTTCGCCCTTAAGGGTCTTTGCAGTATTTGTCGTATCTCTATGAGAATCCATTGTATCAATTCCATGACTCCTTTCAATTACTCCTGTAGTTCTAGTTGGTATGTTGCAGCCAACAACTGTCATACACAAAACTAAGAGGGAAAGTGTCAAGGTCTTAAAGATTGGAGCTGTAAAATTGCTTTCGATGTTTAAGTATAGGTTTACAAGAAACTGATGGTGTATAGGCCTGCTTACGCTCACTTGTGTGGTTTTGAAGTGACCGCATACTTTCTGCATTTTACTACTGTTCAAATAATGTTTAATTTGTTCAGCGTTCATTGTTGTAAAGTCAACAACGGTCTTATTGCATGATCCACAATGCTTCCCTTTGTCGTTTGGAGTCATTTCGTCCCAATTTGCATTACAAGGGTTTGGAATTATGATGTTAGATTTTTCCATATTCATTTATTTTTCGAACAGTTATGTTTTGTATTCTAACGTTTGCACGCTGTTATGGGTACACTTAATAATTGATCAACTTATATATAACTTAGTCCATTTTTATGGGGTGATTTTATTTTCTTGTTGGTTCTTCTTTTGAGCTCATCAGGATTATAACTCAGTGTTTGAGACATAAATTTCTGTTTAAAGAAAAGTTATTACTTGCCGTCCTTTAGAGTGGTTTTACTTTTTCAATAAGTCGCGAATCTCTTTCAAAAGTACTTGGTCTTCCGTTGGTTCAGGAGGTGTAGCTGGTATTTCAGCTTGTTTTTTCTTCATCTTGTTAATTGCTTTTATCACCATGAACATAACAACAGCAACCAAAATAAAGTCGATTATAATAGTTATAAACTCGCCATATTTTATGGAAGCTTCGGCAGCTATAACTTTACCCGAAGCGTCTATTTGTGCTTCCGATAAAATGTATTTCAGAGAGGCAAAATCTACTCCGGCTACCAGTTTACCTACAACGGGCATTACCATGCCGTCTATAAAACCACTCACTACTTTGGCGAATGCAGCGCCCATTACGAAGGCAATTGCCATGTCAACTAAGTTGCCCTTCATAGCAAACTCTTTGAATTCTTTAATCATACTCATGTTTATTTGTTTTTAGGGTTAAATTTTCATTTGAGAAAAGTTCCGAATTGATTGGTCTAAATCCCAACACATTTTAAAGTTAGCTAATTAATGTTTGTTTTGTCTTATTTGCGCTTGGTTGTGTAATTAATTCAACAAATGGTTAAACGTCTTTTGGTGACATCGTCAGATCTAATGAGTTCTGTTAAATATGTGTATGCATTATTTTGAAAACATGATAACTTCTGTTATTATTCCTAGTATCAATAATCAAAATTATTTTTCATTTGATGGATAAACTGACTCTGCAAAAATATATTGATGATATCCTTGTCCTAAATTGTCGCCAACAATATTGAAATAACATTCATTTCCACCTCCAAAGGGTGATATAATTAAGGGTTCTTTCAAAATCACTTTTTCCAGTATCCATCCGCTTGGTAAAGTGACTGTTGTGTCTGGTTTTTCTGCTTCGGTTGCATGCATTACGTAATAATTTCCTTTGTTGTCTGTTAGTTGAATAATGCTATCAGTGAACATCACTGTTTGACATTTTTGAATTGTCTTTATCACCAAGTGTCCTTTTTCGGGTTTAAGCATATCTGTTTTACCACCTACATAATCAATACAAATGGGTTTTGCCATTTCTACCCAAGTATAATTTTTATATTCACGTTGTTTTATGCAGTCAGGTTCTTTGCAATTTACATCAGTATTTGGAGAACGATAAAATGCAGTTTGTTGAAAAAGTATGTGTCGGTCTAAATTTTTTCTATAAGGAAATGAGGGTTTAAATTCTTCCCATTTGTCTAATGGAATTGGATTTTTTCCGCCACTAATTATTACCACCATTTCTTTTTGATTTATCAATTCTTTTGCAAAACCTATTTTCTGCCAACTCAATATGTTAGGTAAGTTTGATCTTTCTGTTGAAAAATGCAACCCAACTTCTTTTGCCGTTTTAATGCCGCAAGAATTGAATAATACTATTGGTAGAATTGATAAAATAAATATGTTTCTTTTCATAGTTTTTTATTTAAAAGTACCACAAAAAACAGCAGTTATCATTCTCTGGTTAAAAGCTGTTATGTTAGGCAGCAATTTTTCTTCTAATAGCAAACATAGGCGTGCTAGTCCATATCGTTACCGGTGCTTTATCTCAAGTATCAGTCCGTAATTATTAATTTCTCCAAGGCAATTATTTTGTTCTCTTCAGTCAGCTTCATGAAATATAATCCGCTTGGAAGATTGTCACGGGTTAAAGAAACTGTCTGCCCCGAAATATTTTTTATTTGCTTTAAAGTCTGCCCGTTTGAATTGTAAATTGTCAGGCTTGCATTTTTAAGATTGCCTATTGTCTGGATGGTTGTGGATGAAATGAACGGATTGGGAAAGATAGAAAGGAACTTTTCGTCTGCATTCTCATTAATACCTAAGCTATTTTGTCCCGATTGAATACAGTCATTTGGTGTGCTCGCATAGGCGTAATCTTTTATGGTGAATGATGCTGAAGATGGGTGTACATCTAATCGTGCCCAACCATAGTAGGTGTTTGTTTCCACAATTAGTTTTAATGCTAAATATTTATTCGTTTCTCCTACCCAGTAACCAATGTTTGCTCCCAAAGCCATTGTGCCAGGGTTATTAGACTTATACCAGGATGCCAGCGTGTCACAAATAGTATAAGATGCAGGTAACGCCCAAGGTAAATGCACGCCATCAATAAAATCTCCAGAATAAGCATTGTTGTTTTGCGGGTAACACATTACACCAACTGTTCCAGCGCTTACACCAAATTCAATCATGAAATCTACAATGCCATCATTATTTAAATCTAATGGATAAGTAGCATTGGGAGTAGCGTCGGGTATGTCGGTATAAATTATTTGAGCGTTTAATCCACTGCTAAAAGTAAATAATAATAACAGACAGCATAGGGAAGTGACTTTTTTCAGAAATAGAATTAACAAAGAAAGATGATTTTTTTTGTTTTCTCTTTTTTTCATTTTCTCTTTTTTATTGTTGCTCAATGTTGTCGGTTTAAATTTACCCATAGCGGTTTGCAAGCAGGCGCTCTTAGCCCTGTGTTGCGCCTGCGGCAAGGCAATATTGCTTACACGCTGTTATGGTCTGCCTTTCTTTTCATTGTTTCACTAGTTTAATTGTCCTATTGTCAATTTTCAGGAAATAAAGACCATTTGTTAAGTATGAAAAACTCTGTTGTTCAATATTTTTACCTGTCCAAATAACTTGACCAAAATAATTGATAAGCGTGAAATTTTCATTTCCAGTCGTATTAGTCAGATTGATTTTGTTTGAGAATGGATTAGGGAATGCCTCTATTTTAATATTTGTTTCGTTGATATTTTCAATACCAGTTGTTAAACAGCCCGTGGTATAATTCTGAAAAAACTGCCACATTAAATATGTTGCACTAAATTGATTGCTAACAGTTACCGTTCCTGAAGAAAGTCCTCCAGGCCAAGAATGTTCCCCGTCATAGCTTACAAATTGCTCTATTATTG
>CALQIX020000019.1 GCA_943330745.2 Lishizhenia tianjinensis | reverse complement strand
GTGAAAGAAACAGTAGCTGAAAAAATTCGTTTAGAACGGTTGAAACTTAATTTGAGCCAACAAAATATGGCTGATGAACTTGGAATAACTGTGGCTGCTTACTCTAATTTGGAAAGAGGAATTACAGAGATTTCTGTGAACAGATTGACCGTTATTGCAGGGATTTTAAAGCTTAGCCCACAATGGTTTTTTGATTCCGAAAACCCCAACCAACATGCATCTGAACCAACTGATAGTTACCAACCTGACCATAGCCTTTCAAACCAAGTATTTCGCCTAATTCAAGAGGTGCAACTTTTGCGCAGCAGGCTCGATTTATTGGAATCACGCGTTCAAAAATAAAATCTTATCGCTCGCTGTAAATCGACTTTTGACTCAACTAATTATTTAGTAATTCTTGCCATCTTAGCTTTGTTTTGTGAATGACATTCAACATCTACTTAGAAGATACAACGGTCAAGGCCTAAGATACACTTCTTATACTACGATTCTTTTTTGGAAAAATGATGGTTTTCACCCGTTAATATGCTAAATAACTCCAGATTGCAATAAACAAGTTAAGTCAACATTCAGGAATAAAAACAAGCGAATCTTCCGCCTTTCTGAAAATTCTCAGTATCTTCGACTATGCGGCTTTTATTTTTTCAATTATTTCTCTTTGTTTTTTTTAGTCAAACCTATGCTCAAATTGAGTCAGACACTAATTTGATTCGAGAACACCTGCGCATTATAACCAAACGAGATAAATACAGGCATTTTGAAAACCCAGATGAATTGGATTCTGTTGCCGCTTATATTTTTCGTGATTTTTCAAAATATGCCGACACTGTGTATTATCAACCGTTTAAAATAAATGGGGTCACCTATCGCAATGTGATTGCCAGTTTTGGAACAGAACATAAAAAACGGAGTATTGTAGGCGCACATTATGATGTATGCGGAAATCAAGAAGGAGCAGACGACAACGCAAGTGGTACAGTTGGGTTATTGGAATTGGGAAGGTTATTGCAACATAAAAAACTGGAAAACAGAATCGATTTAGTAGCGTATACCTTAGAGGAACCTCCCTTCTTTCGGACCGATTATATGGGAAGTGCTGTACATGCAAAATCAATCGAAGGAATAAAAGACCAAATATTGGGCATGGTGAGCCTTGAAATGATTGCCTATTTCAAAGACACTAAGAAATCACAAGATTATCCGATAGGTATTTTAAAACTAGTGTATGGCGGAAAAGGCGATTATATAACCCTCGTGCGAAAATCAACAGCAGGACATTTTGTCAAACGATTTATTAAAAAATTTAAAGCAGAACGAATAATCAAGGCGAAAAAATTTTCAGCACCAACATCTCTTCCTGGAATCGATTTTTCAGACCATTTGAATTATTGGAAAATTGGAATTGACGCACTAATGATTACAGACACAGCCTTTTACAGGAACAAAAATTATCACAAAACAACAGATACCTTGGAAACCCTAGACATTGATCGAATGGCGAAAGTGATAGACGCTACCTTTCAGGTATTGATAGCCCATTAACATCTAAAGATTCGTATTTTTGTACTATGAATGCATCCCAATTTAACGTGGAAGAAATTAGAAATCAATTTCCCATTTTGCAGCGCAGTGTGAATGGCAAAAAATTGGTTTACTTGGATAATGGCGCCACGGCTCAGAAACCTCAACTAGTAATTGACTCCATCACAAAGTATTATTCATACGAGAATGCAAATATCCACCGGGGAGTTCATTTAATGAGTCAAGAAGCGACAAACGCTTATGAAAATGCACGGACAACAATTCAATCCTATATTCATGCCGCTGAATCGTGTGAAGTGATTTTCACCAAAGGAACAACTGATTCCATAAACTTAGTTGCCTTTTCCTTGGGAGAAACCCTACAAAAGGGGGATGAAATTCTGATTTCTTACATGGAACATCATTCCAATATCGTGCCTTGGCAGCTGCTTTGCGAACGAAAAGGGCTGGTTTTAAAGGTGATTCCAATTCGCGAAAACGGAGAATTAGATTTGGAAGCAGTTGATAATTTGTTGTCAGAAAAAACCAAATTACTCTCTATAACCCATGTATCAAACACACTTGGGACGATAAACCCAGTGGAAGATCTTATCAAAAAAGCTCATGCCGCTGGTGCTAAAGTATTAATTGATGGAGCACAGAGCATTCAACATTTCCCCATTGATGTTCAAGCGTTAGATTGTGATTTTTTTGCGTTTTCTGGACATAAAGTATTTGGCCCAACAGGAGTTGGAATTCTCTATGGTAAAAAACAAATTTTAGAGAACCTTCCTCCCTATCAAGGTGGTGGTGATATGATTGCAAAAGTGAGCTTTGCTAAAACAACGTATAACGAATTGCCCCATAAATTTGAAGCCGGAACGCCGCATATTTCTGGTGGAATTGCACTAGGCAAGGCTTTTGAATTTATGCAACAACTGAATCTAGAGCAGGTAATTGAATATGAACATTCACTCTTGATGTATACTGAAGAAGTGTTGAGCTCATTTAATGGTCTAAGAATAATTGGAACTGCTTCCGATAAGGCAAGTGTTGTTTCTTTCGTAGTTGACAATATTCATCCTTTTGATATTGGAACTTTGTTAGACAAACAAGGAATTGCCGTAAGAACAGGTCATCATTGTACGCAGCCATTAATGGATTTCTATCAAATTCCGGGCACTATTCGTGCTTCTTTCGCCCTATACAATACGAAAGCTGAAATAGATTTATTTGCCGAGGCATTGGCCAGAGCGATTCAAATGTTGAAATAATGGAACAAGACACAGTCGTTTTTTATGACGGAGATTGTGGGCTATGCAACCGCGTTATTCAATTTATTTTAAAAAATGAACGCGGCGAAAAATTACATTTTTGTTCCTTGCAAAGTGAGTTTGGGACTGAATTTTTGAAACGAAAAGGATACGATACGAAGCGCTTAAACACTCTTTATTTTTACAATGGTAGTAAGGTTTTTAAAAAATCCAGTGCCGTGATTCAACTAATTCCATTCTTGAAAAAACCTTGGAGTATTTGCGTGATATTCTGGATAATGCCCTGGTTTTTAAGAGACTTACTGTATGATTTGGTTGCCTTTTTCAGAAAGCACATCCCCAATACTGAATGTAAACTTGACAAAGGAAACTCAACCCGATTCATTGCCTAGTCTAAGGTCATTTCTTCGATGATTTCAGAAAAACCAGGGAATTCTGCTACTAAATTTTGTTTCGTTGCCATTTCAAAATCCAGGAAATCAAATCCAGGAGAAACCGTGCAACTCACCAATCCATATCCTGTACCACCCGCCAATCGGGAAGCAAACCAAACATTAGCGGGAATTACTGCTTGAGCAACCTGTCCCAAATGAAAATCATTTCCCAATTGAATGGTATGCAATTCTGAATTTTCGAAATAAAGGATTTCAATGGGTTCCCCCTGATGAAAAAACCAAAGTTCATCGGACTTAATGCGATGAAAATGAGACTTATTTTCATTTTCTAACAAGAAATAAATCGCCGTACTTTGACTTCTGGTAGCCCCTTCCGCATTTACTGTTTTTTCATTGGAACGATACGTTTCGCGAAAATAACCTCCTTCAGGATGAGGCAGCAATTTCAACAGGTCAATCAATGATTTTGCTCCCATGGTTAGTCTAAAATAGTTCGTAATAAACTTAAATCCTCCACTTTTTTCGATCTACCGTTTTTTTGATAAGTAGTGATTAAGTTTGTTAACATACGCCGAATAATTGCTGTATTTGAACAAGGCTCAAAATACTCTCGTTTGTGCGGAACATTCAATCCATCCAAAAAGGCCTTAATCTCAGTTGTATCAAACAAAGATCCTTTTGCGAAAGTGTTGATGTAAAACAAAACACCATATTCATTTTCCTGATCATTTAACACGTGAATGCCATTCACATCCATATATGCCAACACAAAATGATTGGGTAAATTAACCCCATAAACAGGTAAATCGAGAGATTGAGCAATCACGCTGTAAATCAAACTCAAACTCAATGGATTTCCTTTTCGCGTTGCTAATACTTGATTGATGTACGAATTTGGTGGCGCTAAAAAATCATCCGCATCCCCTTCAAACTGATGATGCGCAAAAAATATTTTATTGAAAATCTTTACTTTTTCAAAAGCGGTTTGATTGTCATTCAGCTCTAACCATATATCACGTCTAATATTTTGAATTAAATCAATAATTTCTGCTTCATCTAAATCAGGAAATTCATATTTAGCAATGATACACGCACCTTTCAATAAATCTTTATCAGAAGAATTTAACCAATTGTTCAGTTCTTTTTTCACTTCTTCAAATTGAATATCCCGTATGATATCATCTATGCGATTGTGGTGATTGTTTCCAAAAAGATCATTTTCCCAGGTGTTTTCAAGAAAAGGCAAAGCCGATGTTCCACAACGAATCAACTCTTCTCTAACGTGTTCATAGATATGATCATCCGGATCGTCAACCAATCTAATTAATGCTTGTATGGAAGTAGCTTGCAACATATTTCGTTTCAAAGGTACTTTTTGAATGATTTAATTTTAAGGTGCCTTTGAAATCTTTATCCATAAAATGGTGTTAATTACGGTTTTTTATTTAAAAAATGTAACCTTAATAAGGCTTTACCGTTTATCTGAATCAGGATCTAAATTAACAGCTACAGGTTAAATTAGGAAAGGAGGTCAGCAATGACCTCTTTTTTTTTATATTTGTTTAAAATATTGCGCTATGAAATTGTTATTTTCCTTCACCTTATTGCTGAGTATCGTTTTTGCAGCAGGCTCATGTTGTTCACACAAAGACCTTCCTGTTTCATTTGCTTATAATTGCCAAGGCATTGTTCATCTATCAGAAAATGGATGTCCCGTTTACATTGAAATTACAAGTTCACAGGTAGAGGGAATTAATGTTGGCAATAAAATTTACCCTGTTGACTTAGCTGATAACTATAAGAAAAAAGGATTGAATTTGCAGTTTTTTGCAACCATAAGCAAGGCTAAATCACCCGAAGGATGCTTCATTGATGGTGTTGCTGCCATTGGATCGGTAACAGTTATTCCTTAATTCTTTTGACCAAGCGGTAGTTTTTATAACTCACGTTTATGTTAAGATACGTGTAAAGGAAATTCTTGAACCAGTCTTTCAAATTTCTTTTATTTCGTGAAATATCGAAATCAAATTTCCAATTTTTTTGATTAATTCTGCTTTCCATAACTCGAGGGTGTGACCCGTCAAATTTTTTCAATTCTGAAATATGACTTTCATAATCAAATTCATCCGCTTTTACAACGTGTTGATCTACCCACGAATCGTCATGCCATAGTTTATTGAAGGATTCTTGTTTCAATTGCATTGCGCGTGGATCTTTCACCCAACCATAATGATAGACTTCAGCATCGATGCTAGCAACATTCAGTTTCTCATTTTCATTTTTCCGAAAACCTTGTGCGTCTTTGTAGGAATATATTGATTTATCATTTCTGACGATTCTTATCTCGTTTCGATACCAACCGGGCGATGAACCCACATAATCATAGGAACCATAAAAATGTTGATACCGAAATAAAAGTCCATCAATTTCCGGTTCTTTCCAGCATTTTTCCATCCCCAATCTCATTTTTTCCAGGTAATCTTCATGGATCACTTCGTCCCCTTGAATGTATATTGCCCAATCCATTTCTTGGGATATAGCAGCAAACGCTTTATCCGTTTCAACCGCTAAAACTCTCCCACCCTCGCGCAGAGAATCATCCCAAACCGTTTCAATGATTCTGATTTTTGATGGATGAATAGCTTGTATCAATTCTAGTGTTTTATCTTCGGATTTCCCCACTGCAACTACCACCTCATCACATATGGGAAGAATCGATTGTATGGCTTCTACAATTGGATAATCGTATATCAACGCATTCTTTATAAAAGTAAATCCCGCTACTTTCATTTCATTGAGCTTTGAGATTTCTTAATCGCGGATATTCCTCCAAAAGCGGTTGATTAATGGTTGAAAAACAAAGGGAGGCTAAGTCGCTAACAGACATTTCCATCACCTGGCTGTTCGGAATATATTCATGAATATGAACCTTAGAAATTCCTGGATGAGCTGTGCCATGATGATGCGTAGGATCCGAAAAAAGTTTAAAATTATTCGTAAAAGTAACCGGGATTATTGGAATCTTGCAGCTTTTGGCCAATTTGAAAGCCCCTTCCTTAAAGTGCTTCATGCGCGGAATATCATCATCCGGAATACCACCTTCGGGAAAAATCACCAACGAATAACCTTCCTCTACCTTTTTAATTGCTTCCATGTAAGAGCGAGCCGCCTTGCGTTTATTATTTCGAAAAACTGGCACATTTAAATCCTGAAAATAGGTTCGAATGATTGGATAACTTAAAATTTCACTTTTACCTAAAAAAACAAACGGATTTTTCGGAAAAAGAGAATACATAAAAAATATGTCTAAATAGGAAGTGTGATTAGCCACAATGACATAGGGAGGTTCAGGTAGAAGACTGTTTTTCAAACGATTAATTTTGTAAAAACAAAAGATTCGCATCATCCAACTCCAAAAGACGAACAATTTAAAACTGAATTTTCTCCATTTACGATTCCACAGAAGGACTAAAAAAAATGGATACAGAAAAACAGCGAAAAAAATAAAGACAATTCCAATATAGACTTTCCATAAAAAAGAGCCAATAGAAATTAAGGTTCGCATGTATCAAATGTAAGAACTTTCATTAAAAGACAGCTATTTTCCAATTTATAGTCCCACAAAATCATTAATTTAGCTAAAAATAGTGTTATGGCAAGAATCTTAACAGGTGTACAAAGTACTGGAACTCCACATTTAGGAAATCTTTTAGGAGCTATCCTACCTGCGATAGAAATGTCTAAAAATCCAGGAAATGAATCATTTTTGTTTATCGCCGATTTACATTCTTTAACTCAAATCAAAGATCCAAACGAATTAAAAGACAATACCTATGCTACTGCCGCAGTTTGGTTGGGGTGTGGCTTAGATCCTCTGAAAACTGTTTTTTACCGTCAGAGTGATATACCCATGGTTACTGAATTGATGTGGTATTTACTGAGTTTTTATCCGTTTTCACGATTGAGTTTGGCACATAGTTTTAAGGATAAACAAGATCGTTTGGAAGATGTAAATGGTGGGTTATTTACCTATCCAATGTTGATGGCAGCGGATATACTTTTATATGATGCTGAAATTGTTCCGGTTGGAAAAGATCAACTTCAACATTTGGAAATGACACGCGATGTAGCTGCCCGCTTCAATACAAAAATGGGAGAAACATTTGTTTTACCGAGCGAAAAAATCCAAGAGGAGAATAAGCTCATCCCAGGAACTGATGGCGAAAAAATGAGTAAGTCGCGCGACAATACCATCAATATATTTTTACCTGAAAAGCAATTGCGCAAGCAAGTAATGTCGATAGAAACAGATAGCAAAGCATTAGAGGAGCCAAAAGATCCAACAACTTGTCACGTGTTTGCATTGTATAAATTGATTGCCAACCATGAACAAATTCAGTTAATGACTGAAAATTACCTCCAAGGTGGATATGGATACGGTCATGCGAAACAAGCATTGTTCGAAGTGATTTTAGATAAATTTCAAACAGAACGTGAAAGATTTGATTATTTGATGAATAATAAACATGAATTGGATGAAGTCTTAGCCCTTGGTGCTGAGAAAGCTCGAATAGTTGCCAAAGAAGTACTTGAGCGCGTTCGTGCAAAATTAGGATATTAAGAGAAAAGGATTCCACTGACGTTCTGTCAGTATATTCTTCAAGGCATATTCTTTGACTTCATTCGGTTATGCAACAAAATTCTCCCTTTGAATTAACCTTAAAAAATGCTGTAATCCCGGCTTTCATTATCGTTGGACTAATGTGGTTGGTTTATCTTGTTGATTATATTCTTCCCATAAACCTTTATGAATGGGGAGTTCAAGCGCAAACATGGAAAGGATTAAGAGGGATTTTATTTATGCCTTTAATTCATGCTCCGGAAAACATCAAACATATTTTTAATAATTCATTACCCACTTTCCTGTTGGTGACAGCCTTGTTTTATTCATACAAAGAGGTTGCATGGAAAGTTTTCGTTTCAGCCTGGGTCTTAACTGGAATTTTTGTTTGGATATTTGCTATTAGTAGCAGTGGTTATCACATTGGAATGAGTGGTGTGATTTATGCCTTAGTTGGATTTCTTTTTACATCTGGTGTAATTAGGCGCTTTTTTCCATTGCAAGCACTTTCATTATTCGTTGTTTTTTTATACGGGAGTTTGATTTGGGGCATTTTTCCAATGGACCCTCAAGTATCGTGGCAAGGGCATTTTATGGGACTCATCGTTGGTATTTGGCTGGCTTTTTATTTCAGAACTGAAGGACCAAAACGACCTAAATTCCAATATGAAATTGAAAGAGAAATGGGCATTGAACCACCCGACTTAGAAGGTATTTACTTAGAGCGGCTAAGGCAATTGGAAGAAAAAGAAAAAGAACTAACTCCCGAAACGAACCAGAATCCAATTCAAATTGTTTATCACATAAGGAAAGATGAATCCAAAACAAATTCTAAAATCAGATCAAATACCGATGAAATTAAATGAGTTAACCCCTGAAGAAAAACGGGTAATTATTGACAAAGGAACGGAATACCCTTATACCGGAAAATACGATCGTTTTTATGAGGACGGTTTTTATGCTTGCAAGCAATGTGAACAACCGTTGTATCTTTCCAATTCAAAATTTAATTCTGGATGCGGATGGCCAGCATTCGATGATGAAATTCCCCACTCCGTGAAGCGCATTTTAGATAAAGATGGGAAAAGAATTGAAATTGTTTGTGCAGCATGCAGCGGACATCTGGGTCATGTTTTTGAAGGAGAAGAACTCACACCCAAAAATACGCGTCATTGCGTAAATTCTATCTCGTTAATCTTTATTCCAGCTTAAAAGAACTTATTTACAATGATAAATATCATCGCATTTGGCGTAAATTAAATCATGTAAAATGAGCTGGGCAGCCAACGCAACCTGACTGTAATTTTGGGAACTATTTCCGAAACTCGCAGCCTTTGTTTGCCACATGGCTAAAATCAAGTCCTTGCCTCCTTTTTTGGGTGCAATTTTATCGACCACCGCCCTAACGTTCCCTGCTCCCGCATGGTAAATGTGCATTACGAATAACCGAAACCAAAGATCCTTTTCTTGAAAATTGATTCCATGCTTAATTAGAATTCGTCTTGCTTCCGGAATACAAATGCGCGAAATTAATCGTGCTGCGCCGTATGCGGATCGATCAAAATCTTTGCGCTCGTCCTTCCAATCAGTTACGATTAATCCTTGATGACGAGCTACTTCAGGCATCAATTGAAAAGGACCATATGCACCAGTGGTAGATTTTTTTAATTGTCCCGGACTTTCAATCAACAGAATTGCCTGAGCATACCATGGATCTACTTTGTGCTTTTCAAATGCAGCAACCCCTTTTGACAGGGACGAATACACCGCTTCGAAAAGATAAAAATTACTTTTACCGACAACCACTGATATGATTTCATTTGAAGGAACATTCAACTCCATTTTCAATACCTCTTTTGCTTTTTCCTTTTGCTCATCAGTAAATGATTTCCAATCCTTGGAAGGCATAATCTTTCGGATTTTTTTATCTGTTCCTTGGCTAACGACGCATGAATCAGGGGATAACTGCATAACAACTTTCCAATAATTCATTTGAGGTAAAACATCCCAGCGCTCGTTAAAAATAGCATCCATATGCATGATTTCACTGACTTGATTATTACGATGCACAATTACTTTGTGCTCATCCCACGAATCAAAAGGCTGTCCATTAATAAGAGCAAAAAAAGATAAAAATACCAGTAAGAAAATAGGTTTAATCATACAGAAAAACTAAAATTCTGAAATTACATAATTTGGAAAAGACACCCATTTAAACACTGATTAGTTAGTAACAATTGAATGTTAGTGCACCCAAATATCATCCAAAAAACCCTTCAAAAATCTAAAGTTAATATATTTTTACCACTTTTTACCACATAATCAAGAACCTTTATTTAAAAGGACTTTAACACCAAAATGAAACATTTAAGAAGCCATCAACGTAACAAGTTATCAACAATTTATAAATGAGTGGTAAAAAGTGGTAAATAATCTCTATTTTTACCCATTATTACGCTATGGCAGGATTAGTAGGAGAATTTGAGGTTAAAATGGATACGAAAGGTCGTTTCCTTTTTCCTTCCGGTTTACGGAAGCAGCTTTCTCCTGCAACTCAGCGAGACTTTATGTTGAATAAAGGATTTGAAGATTGTTTAACGTTATATCCACTAACCGAGTGGGAGAAAATTAGCGAGCGATTATCCAAATTGAATTTATTTAAACCAAAGAATCGAATGTTCTACCGTTTGTTTCATCAAGGAGCAAAAATGGTAGCACTAGACAATGCCGGTCGAATCTTGGTGCCAACTACACACATGGAACGTGTTGGACTGCAACAAGATGTTATGCTAATTGCATACAACGATCGCATTGAAATCTGGGATAAATCCAAATACTTCGGCATGATCGAAGGAAGCATGGCAGATTTCGCCGATTTGGCGGATGAAGTAATGGGTGATTTGGAAAATGGAGAATAATATAGCGTATCACATACCGGTTCTACTAAATGAATGCATTGAAGGATTAAATATAAATCCAGATGGTATTTACGTGGACGTCACTTTTGGTGGCGGTGGACATTCAAAAGAAATTTTCTCAAAACTTTCTGAAAAAGGAAAACTAATCGTTTTTGATCAAGATGCAGATGCCATTAAAAACACCTGGAAAGCTCCTAATTTTCATTTCGTAGCAAGTAACTTTTCATTTCTAAGCAATCAACTCTATGCATTGGGAATTACAAAAGTGGATGGGATTTTAGCAGATCTTGGTGTTTCATCTCATCAATTTGATGAAGGAGAACGCGGATTTTCGTTTAGAACTGATGCTCCTTTGGACATGCGAATGAATCAACGTTCCGGCAAGTCTGCCAAAGACATTGTAAACAACTACGAAGAGGTTGATTTGATGCGTGTTTTTAAAGATTATGGAGAATTAAATCAAGCACGAAGAATTGCCCAAGCCATCACCCTAGAACGTGCTCATAAACCCATTGAAACCACCTTAGAACTTTGCAGCGCATTACAACATTTGGCGCCAAAATTTAAAGATTATAAGTTTTTTGCTCAAGTTTTTCAAGCACTAAGAATAGAAGTGAATCAAGAAATGGCAGTTCTTGAAAAATTAATTTTGGATGCCACCGAACTGATAGCTGAAAATGGTCGATTTGTAGTCATGTCCTATCATTCCTTAGAAGATAGATTAGTGAAAAACTATTTCAAACGGGGTTCATTTGCCGGAATAGAAACCAAGGATTTCTTCGGTAATGTTCTAAAGCCATTCACTGAAGTCAACAGACATCCTCTTTTGCCAAACGAGGAGGAAATGGAAAGGAATTCGAGAGCTAGAAGCGTACGATTAAGAATAGCAGAGCGTAATGAAAGATAACGAATACATAGATAAAGATACTACTTCTGGATCAACTGGTTCGGAGAGGAAACAGCGCCAAACAAAAGGGAAGAAGAACTCTCTTGCTATGTTGTTAAATGGTGAGTTCCTTTTAAAAAGTTTTGTGCTTGACAACCTTGGATATGTCTTTTTTCTGATTTTTCTCTTACTAATTCTTGTAGGTAAAAGTTATTATGGAAAACAACTTTCTAAAGACATAAACCAATCACAACGTGAAGTTGATCAAATGACTGCAGATTATGTGGAAGCAAAGGCCAAAGTGGAAGAAGAAGGTTTGCGCTATAGACTCATTGAAAAATTAGACACAAACCTGAAAGAAAATCAGAACGCTACAAAGGTTATTCGGATAAAAACATTATCACCCCTCAGATGAAAGACGGAAACAAAAATATCTATTTTAAAGCCTACGGAATATACGTGGGGTTTATTCTAGTGATGATTGTTGTGCTTGTCAAAACCATGTCTATTCAATTTGATGGTGCAGGTAAAATTTTATCCTTTGGTGAAGACAAATTACCGGTAAGAATGGTTAATAAAATTCCCCGTAGCGGTGAGATTTTAGACATGAATCTTGTTCCCTTGGTGACTTCAATCTCTTTTTTTGAAATTCGAATGGACCCAACAGTAATCGAAGAAAAAACGTTCGACAAAGAAATTACTGATTTATGTCAGGGATTATCCAATTTGTATCCGAATAAAACGGCTCGTCAATACGAAGATGAAATACGAACTGCGCGGGAAAATGGCAATCGCTATTTACTCATTCGGAAACGTGTCACAAATGATGAACGCAAAAAAATTGCAGACCTACCAATTTTTAGATTAGGGAAAATGAAGGGAGGTTTAATTGATTCTATTGAATCTATTGAACGAAAACGACCAAATGGTGATATGTTGAGTCGCACGTTGGGTTATTTCAACGACCAAGGAAAAGAAGTTATTAAAGTAGGAATTGAAGGTGCTTTTTATGATTATCTAAAAGGAAGTCCAGGACAAGAAATTGAACAGCGTATATCTACAGGATGGAAAAAAACAGGCAAAATTGTTAAAGAAGCTGTTGAAGGTGCAGATGTAATAACTTCTTTCGATAAAGAAATTCAAGAAGTAGCTCATTCTGAATTAGAACGTCAATTAAAATCGCAAGAAGCAAGCAGCGGATGTGTGGTTGTAATGGATGTAAAAACTGGATTTGTTCGTGCAATTTCTAATTTAGAAAGAGATAAGGCAGGGAACTACTCGGAAAAATTAAATTTTGCGATAAATGCAATTGAGGTGCCTGGCTCAACTTTTAAACTAGCTTCTCTAATGGCTGCGTTGGAAGACAAAAAAGTTCGAATTACTGATTCAGTTCGCGCGGTTGGAAGGTACAAATTTCCTGGTAAAACTTTTGAGGATGCTAATGAAGGAAAAGGATATGGAAGGATTACGATTAAACAAGCATTCGAAAAATCATCTAATGTATTTTCACAAATTATTTTTAACGCCTACAAATCCGAACCTGATGCATTTTTAAGTCGCTTGGATAAATTTGGGATTACCAAACCATTAGGCATTACTATTTCCGGAGAAGGTATTCCAAAGTTTAATAGACCAGGCGACAAAAAAGGATGGTCCGGACTTTCCTTACCTTCAATGGGTATAGGATATGAGATTTCAATGACTCCTTTACAAATTTTGAATTTGTACAATTCTGTGGCTAACAATGGTAAAATGATGAAGCCACAATTTGTTCAAGAAATTCAAAGACATGGCGAAACCATCCAGAAATTTGATCCAATTGTATTAAATAATGCTATTTGTTCACCTGAAACAGTTCGATTGCTTAAATCGTGCATGGAAGGCGTTATATCCAACGGCACGGGAAAAAACATTACGTCATCACTCTTTACTATTGCCGGGAAAACAGGAACCGCTCGCCTACTAGATGTAAAAAAAGGATACGACGGTGAAAAGAAATCCTATCAAGCCTCCTTTGTTGGGTATTTTCCCGCAGACAATCCAATCTATTCATGCATTGTGGTGGTAACAAATCCGAAAGTTGCATACTATGGATCCGTTGTGGCAGGAACTGTTTTTGGAGCAATCGCTAATAAAGTGTACGCTAATACCTTGAAATATCATAAAGCGATTAACGAAAACAGAACACGAAGTACAGAAACACCTCTTTTTAAAAATGGGCACAGAACCGATATTTTCAATTTAATAAATCATTTCAAAATCAAACCCCTATTTATTGATCCATCAGATTGGTTAATTGGAATTTTAGAGGAAAACAAATTGACCCTAAAAAACCTACCGATTGCTAAAGATCAAATCCCTAATCTAATTAACATGAACGCCAAAGACGCCGTTTACTTAATTGAATCGTGCGGAATGGTTGCAAGAGTTATCGGATTTGGGAAGGTTGTATCACAATCTATGAAACCAGGCGAACCAGTATTTAAAGGTGGTGTAATTGAAATCATTCTTCACTAATGGATATGAAACTAGAACAAATTTGTACACAGCTCACGATTAAGAATCTTGCAGGTTCCATGGATAAATCGATTTCAAAAATTGTTTTTGATTCTCGACTAGCTGATGCAAACTCGCTTTTTGTTGCCATCATTGGAAGTAACTCAGATGGTCATTCTTATATTCAACAAGTTATTGACCAAGGTTGTAACGCTATCATTGTCCAAAAAAACCCTCTCATCAATTCCAACTGCACCGTCATTGAAGTTGAAAATACCGCTGAAGCTCTAGCACTTGTTTCTACGGAGTTTTATGGTAATCCATCCAAGGATCTCAAGTTAATTGGAATTACAGGAACGAATGGGAAAACAACCACAGCAACCTTGTTATTTAATGCGTTCTCTGCACTAGGATACGCCTGTGGATTAATTTCAACAGTAGTAAATAAAATTGGAGAAAAAAACATTCCTTCTACTCACACAACACCCGATCCAATTCAATTGAATCAATTATTAGCTGAAATGGTGGATGCTAGATGTGAATACGTTTTCATGGAGGTAAGTTCTCACGCTATTCATCAACATAGAATCGGCGGGTTGCATTTTACCGGTGGAATCTTTTCCAATATTACGCATGATCATTTAGATTACCACAAGACTTTTGCTGAATACATTCAAGTAAAAAAACGTTTTTTCGATACACTTCCTAAAGGTGCATTTGCTCTTACCAATATTGATGATAAAAACGGAAAGGTGATGCTTCAAAATACTTTGGCAAAAACGTATACCTATGCAGTGCAATCACCTGCTGATTTCAAGGCCAAAATCATCGAAAACCAATTTTCTGGAATGGCACTCCAATTCAATGGGATTGAAGTATGGACGAAGCTAATTGGAAAATTTAATGCCTATAATTTACTTGCCGTTTATGCTACAGGACTGCTGTTAAATCAAGATAAAACGGAATTACTACAAGTTCTTAGCACACTAGAATCTATCGAAGGAAGATTTCAATATATCAAAAGCAACAATGGTATTACAGCGATTATCGATTATGCTCATACACCTGATGCATTAATCAATGTATTAACCACCATTCAAACCATTAGAAAAAAAGAGGAGCGAATCCTTACCGTTGTGGGGTGCGGAGGAGACAGAGACAGAACAAAAAGACCTGAGATGGCTCGCATAGCCTGTGAAATGAGTGATCATGTCATATTGACCTCAGACAACCCAAGAACGGAAGACCCACAAATTATATTAAACGAAATGTTGAGCGGAGTTTCACCAGAAATGTCGGCAAAAACAATTTGTATAATCGACCGTGGACAAGCAATAAAAACCGCTGTTTCTTTAGCAAAAAATGGAGACATTATCCTGATTGCAGGGAAAGGGCACGAGAAATATCAAGAAATCAACGGAGTAAAACACGACTTTGATGATTTCTCATTGACAAAATCTATGTTGAACTTAATTGGAAAATAATGCTATACTATTTATTTGATTACTTAGACAAATTTAATTTCCCTGGAGCTGGGTTATTTGATTACATTTCTTTTAGAGCTGCGCTGGCACTCATTTCTTCATTAATCATTTCCATTTTGTTTGGAAAACGCATTATCAATTTACTAAGGAAACAACAAATTGGTGAAACAGTAAGAGACCTTGGATTAGCCGGTCAGCTTGAAAAATCTGGAACACCTACCATGGGTGGTTTAATTATCCTAGGAGCCATTTTAATCCCAACGCTCTTATTCGCAAAATTGCATAACATCTATGTTATCACGATGTTGCTGGCAACAATTTGGCTTGGATTAATAGGATTCTTGGATGATTACATTAAAGTATTCAAAAAAAATAAGGAAGGGTTAAAAGGTCGCTTTAAGGTAATCGGTCAAATTGGTGTGGGACTAATCGTTGGGTGCATACTCTATTTTTCCGAAGATGTCATTGTACACAAAAGAGTTGCTGCTGACTATAAACTAAATGTGGGAGAATCCTTTGTTACCCATCAGCATATAAACAACGTGAACGAAAATTATAAATGGATTCGCACGGATGACATGACTACCACAATTCCATTTATAAAAGGAAACGAATTCAATTACAATTGGCTTATTGGTGATTGGCAAAAAAGCTATGGCTGGCTCATCTTTATTCCTATTGTAATTTTCATTGTAATCGCTGTTTCTAATGGAGCAAACATGACCGATGGTTTGGATGGTTTGGCCACTGGGACATCCGCAATCGTTGGGATAGCTTTAGCCGTTTTGGCCTATGTTAGTTCCAATGCTCGATTCGCTGATTATTTGAACGTTATGTATATTCCATTCGCAGAAGAATTGGTGATTTTTATCGCTGCATTTGTGGGTGCGTGTGTTGGCTTTTTGTGGTACAATTCTTTTCCAGCACAAGTTTTTATGGGTGATACAGGAAGTTTAGCATTGGGCGGTATAATCGCAGTATTTGCTATAAGTATCAGAAAAGAATTATTGATTCCTGTGCTTTGCGGTATTTTTCTTATTGAAACTCTATCTGTAATTCTCCAAGTGGGTTATTTCAAATATACCAAGAGAAAATTTGGCGAAGGTAGGCGCATGTTCAAAATGGCTCCTCTGCACCACCATTACCAAAAAGTTGGTTTACATGAGGCCAAAATTGTATCTCGTTTCTGGATTGTGGCCGTTTTATTAGCAGTGATTACAATCGTTACCTTGAAACTAAGATAATGAACATCCAACCTGGAAATATCGTAATCCTTGGCGCTGGTGAAAGTGGAATCGGCACTGCCATTCTTGCCCAAAAAATGGGGTGGAAAGTTTGGGTCTCTGATGCAGGGAAAATCAAACCGGAGCACCAGCAGAAATTGAATGAACTTGAAGTAGGCTGGGAACAAGAAAAACATTCCGAGGACAAAATACTTACAGCTAATTTAATAGTAAAATCGCCTGGAATTCCTGATTCAGCTCCTTTAATTGGTGCGATTAAAGCAAAAGGTATTTCCATAATTTCAGAAATCGAATTTGGTGGCTATTACTGCAAGGCAAAAACAATTTGCATAACGGGAAGTAATGGTAAAACAACTACTACATTATGGCTGCATCATATTTTGAGAAAAGCTGGACTCAATGTAGGGTTAGCAGGAAATATTGGGCAAAGCTTTGCTAAACAAGTAGCTGAAAATGATTTCGATTTATACGTGTTAGAAATTAGCTCTTTTCAGCTTGATGACATGATTGATTTTCGAGCAGACATTTCAATTTTGACAAACATTACGCCTGACCATTTGGATAGATATAATTATGAAATGCAAAATTATGTCAATTCAAAGTTTCGAGTTATCCAAAATCAACGCAAGGAGGATTGGTTTATCTACAATGAAGATGATCCCATTATTGCTTCGGAGATTAAAAAACGAAACCCTACTATGCAATGCGCTCCATTTAGCATAAAACAAGAGATAGAACAAGGAGCCTTTGCATCAAACGAACAACTAATAATCAACATAAACAAACAATTTAACATGTCAATTCATGAATTAGCACTCAAGGGTAAGCACAATACCCAGAACGCTCTTGCGGCCGGAATAGCAGCAAGAATACTCGAAATCCGTAAGGATGTAGTGCGAGAAAGCCTTCAAGACTTTACAAATGTCGAACATCGTTTAGAATTTGTTGCCAAGGTGAACGGCATTGAGTTCATTAATGATTCAAAAGCAACAAACATTAACTCAGCGTGGTTTGCCTTAGAAAGCATGGATAAACCAACTGTTTGGATTGTTGGTGGCGTCGATAAAGGCAATGATTATTCTGAATTATTAGCACTAGTTAAGGACAAAGTAAAGGCAATTATTTGCTTGGGAACAGATAACCAAAAAATTATTGAAACATTTCAAGGAAGTGTTGAAAACATAGTTGAGGCAAAAACAGCTGTTGAGGCAGTAGCTTTTGGATATCGATTAGCGAGCAAGGAAGAAACTGTATTGTTATCGCCAGCTTGTGCTAGTTTCGACTTATTTGAAAACTACGAAGATCGTGGGAATCAGTTTAAAAATGCAGTTCGTTCGCTCTAAATAATTATTCTGATGAGTGAAAAAGAAATAGCTCAAATTGAGGACTCAATAATCAAAGCGAGAAAAGAAGGTTTATTAAAAGCTTCCGATTCTTCGATGCAATCGCATGGAAAATTATGGGGATTGGATGTGTTTTCTTGGATAAATCCTAAACCATCTGTGCTTTCAGCAACCATGGAGTCTTTTCCTTTTCCACTTATCTGGCTTTCTTCCCTTGCTGAAAAAGAACCAGTTCTACTTTCAAATCCTGATCTTCTGAATAAAATTCATTACGCGATTGAAATAAATTCCAATGCGTCTCAGGATAATCATAGGTTAAATAACCACTCAAAAGTAAATTCTGTATCCGATGCATTTAATGTAATTCAGCAAATCAAGATTAAACCATCAATTTTGCTCTTTACCTATGCCAATTCTGATTGGGAATACCAAAAAAATAGATTTATAGATTATTTGTCACTTGCTCAAGTAAAATGAAGTCGTATTTGAAATATCTGAAAGGTGATCCTGTTATTTGGGTTATATCACTCATTCTTCTATCTTTTTCATTGGTAACCGTGTATAGTTTTGTGCCTATACTGGTTAAAATGGAAGGTGGCTCACCTATTCAATATTTATACAAACATTTCATTTACGTCTTAATTGGCTTTTTTGCCATGTATTGGATTCATTTACGTGACTCAAAGTACTTCTCACAATTAGCAAAACTAGGTTTTTATCTGGCAGTTATTTTACTCGTATACACCTTGCTTTTTGGATCTAAAATCAATGATGCAGGACGCTGGATTCGGATTCCATTTATTGGACTAACTTTTCAATCGTCTGATTTTGCCAAGGTGGCAATTATTGTTTATCTATCTCGCCTACTAATAAAGTATCAAGATGATTTAAACGACTGGCGCAATGGAGTTTTTCACGTTTTCTGGCCACCTGCTTTAATATGTGTATTGATAGTAAAAGACAACTTTTCAACAGCTGCATTACTTTTCATGATATGTATCATCATACTTTTCATAGGTAAAATGCCATTCAAAAAACTTTTACTTATCAATGCAGGAATTATTTTAATCGGAATAATGGCGGTGGGTGTACACAAAGCAGCACCTGCATTAAACATTTTACCTCGTTATCAAACCTGGGAAAATCGAATTTTTAATAAATTAGACGATGACAAAGATATTGTATCGAATGCGCAGGCGCTGAATGCTCGATTGGCTATAAATAATGGCTCTGTTTTCGGACAAGGAGTTGGCGATGGGAAATTAAAAGAATACATCCCTGAAGCATATGCCGATTTTTATTATGCTAGTTTTGTTGAGGAGTTTGGTTCATTTTCCGCAGTCCTTTTAGTATTACTCTACCTTATTTTACTCTATAGAATTATACGTGTAGGTTTAAACGCGGAAAAACTCTTTGAAACCTATGTTTGCCTCGGAATTGGCATTTTACTTTTAACGCAAGTGAGTGTAAATATGCTCGTATGTACCGGAGTTTTTCCAGTTACTGGACAAAATATGCCCCTGTTAGCGATGGGAGGATCTGCCCTCATCATGGCTTGTGTATCCATTGGCATTGTTCAATCCATTGCGTACAACCAACAAAAAAAATCGAAAACAAAAACAGATAATTCATTTGACGCATTATGAAATTAGAACGAGTAATTATTTCCGGAGGAGGAACTGGTGGTCACATTTTCCCCGCGATTGCCATTGCAGATGAAATAAAAAAGCGCTTTCCAACGTGTCATGTCCTATTTGTTGGAGCAGAGGGTAAAATGGAAATGGAACGGGTTCCAAAAGCCGGTTATAAAATTAAAGGCCTACCCATCCAAGGGTTTCAACGGAAATTTTCTTTTGCCAATCTAAAACTTCCTTTCAAAATCATTCAAAGCTTGTTAAAAGCACGTAGAATTATAAAAGATTTTCGTCCCCAATTAGTTATTGGCGTTGGAGGATATGCCAGTGGCCCAACCCTGAAAATGGCAAATCTACTTGGTGTACCAACACTAATTCAAGAGCAAAATTCTTTTCCTGGAAAAACAAATAAATTACTCGCTCAAAAAGCAGCTGCAATTTGCACAGCATATCCTAACATGGAAAGGTTTTTTCCAGCCGATAAAATACATTTAACAGGAAACCCTGTTCGAATTGATATGGTAGATATCACCAATAAAAAAGAACAAGGAATGGAATTTTTTAAATTAGATAAAAATAAACCAACCCTCTTGATTATTGGGGGTTCCTTAGGGGCTAAAACACTCAACAAATCCATTAAACATGGAATGGAAAAACTCGACCAAGCCGGCGTACAAGTAATCTGGCAATGTGGCAGATTGTATCACGCAGATTTATCCATCTCTGTTAATAGAAGAAATTTACCTTCCATTCATTTGTACCAATTTATTGATCGTATGGATTTAGCCTATGCCACGGCTGATGTGGTAATTTCAAGAGCGGGAGCAATTTCTGTTTCAGAATTATGTATTGTAGCCAAGCCAACAATATTAGTTCCTTCACCAAATGTCGCCGAAGATCATCAAACAAAAAATGCAATGGCACTTGTTGATGCCCAAGCAGCTAAATTAGTGCGAGATGATGAGGCAAGAAATACATTAGTACAGACATCCATCGAATTAATTTCTTCGATCACCGAACAAGAAAAATTAAGTACCGAAATTAAAAAATTCGGTAAAGCAAATGCTACTCATGAAATTGTTGACTGGTGTGAATCGATTGCCATAAAAAAATGGAAATAAATTTTAGTAAAAATAGCAAGCTGACTGATTATAAATCAGTTTATTTCATAGGGATTGGTGGAATTGGAATGTCCGCACTTGCCCGTTATTTTAAGGCACTTAATTATACTGTAGGTGGTTATGATAAAACGCCCTCTCCATTGACTGAAAAGCTAAGTAATGAGGGATGTTTCGTTCATTTTGATGATTTAGGAGAAAACATACCCACAGCCTTTCAGGACAGAGAAACTACCCTCATTGTTTACACACCCGCAATCCCTGCAAATCACGGCGAATTAGAATATGTTCGTTCATCTGGATATACAATTTTGAAACGATCTGAAGTGTTGGGACTAATAACACAAAGCATGAAAGGATTGTGTGTGGCCGGAACCCACGGTAAAACAACAACCAGTACTTTATTGGCACACATGCTACATGTAAACAACTGGCAATGTAGCGCTTTTTTAGGCGGGATTTCTACCAATTTTAATTCCAACTTATTAATCAGTAAAAAAAGTGAATTTGCTGTAATTGAAGCAGATGAATTTGACAGATCATTCTTGCGTCTTTCTCCCTATGCTGCAATCATTACATCTGCCGATCCAGATCATTTAGACATCTATGGTACTGCTGAAAAATTTCAAGAAGGATTTCAGCTTTATGCTGACCGAATTCATCCAGACGGATTTTTAGTTCTAAGAGAAGGATTGCCTTTTACCACAAAGGCAGAAATCTCCACGTATGCCGTTGGAAGTAAAACTGCTGATTTTCGCGCACAGAACCTACGAATTAGTGAAGACAAATTTCTAATGGACGTTTCGTTTGCTGGTAATCAATGGAATGATGTAGAATTAGGTGTGCCCGGAATACACAACGCAGAAAATGCCCTAGGCTGTATTGCTTTACTCGTAAAACTTGGTATGTCAGAAACTGAAATACGCCTGGGACTAACGACATTTCGAGGGGTAAAAAGACGATTTGAATACATCATACGAAATAAGGATATCGTTTATATAGATGACTATGCGCATCATCCACAAGAAATAAAAGCTTTAATTGATTCAGTTCGATTGATGTATCCGAATAAAAAAATAACCGGAATATTTCAGCCCCATTTATTTTCAAGAACAGCTGACTTTATGCAGGCTTTCGCTGATGAATTAGCACGATTAGATGAGGTACTCGTTATGCCTATATACCCCGCACGAGAACTCCCAATACCCGGAATAACCGCAGATGTTCTTGTGAAAAGAATCAGTAATTCAAATAAAAAGTTAGTGGAAGTTGGCGACATCGTTGAAGAAATTGCTAAACGTAAAATAGAACTATTATTGACAATTGGAGCTGGTGATATTGATCGAATAGTAAACCTGCTGCAAAAGCAATTAAATCCATAACAAAAGAATGATGCGCTGGGTAAAAATAATAGGTTTAATTACATTCTTTATCGGATTGATCGTGCTTATCGCATTTGTTAGAAAGGCAGAAAATGAATCGATTTTGAAAAAGCCAGAAATCCTTATTCAGGTGGAAGGTGAAAGTGCCTTTTTAACAAAGGCTGAACTTTTGCTTCGCCTAGAACGAGGAAACCTTTTGCCAAAAGGATTATCAACTGAAAAACTAGACCCACAAAAAGTAGAATTGTTTATCAAAAAGATGTCAGAGGTAAAAAGCGCCAAAGTCTATAAAAACATTGGAAATGAATGGAAAATTGATGTTGTTCTTCGTGTTCCAATTGCTCGAATTTTCAATACATCTAATGAAAGTTATTACCTTGACAAAGAAGGTTATAAAATTGGGACATCGAATTTTCACACAGCAAGAGTACTTGTTTTTAACGGCGCAATTCCGGACAGAATGAACCAGGAAAATGTAACTCAAATTATTAACAACAACTCCTTGAAAAGTATTCGAAAAATTGATGATGTGTATCGAATTTCGAATTATGTTTGTAATGATCCGATTTTATCATCACTAATTGGACAAGTGTTTGTGAATGAGCAACATGAATTTGTAATGATTCCAATCGTTGGCGAACAAATCATCGAATTTGGAACGGCAAACACGGATGAGGAGGTGCAAGAGAAATTTAAGAAATTAAAAATCTTCTATGAACAAGCAATTCCTTACGAAGGATGGAATAAATACAGTGTGATAACGATTAAGTATAACGGACAAATTGTCTGCAAGAAAAAATAAGTATGGGAAATTCAATTGTTGTAGGCTTAGATATTGGGACAACTAAAATTGCTTGTTTTGTTGGAAAACAAAATGAACATGGTAAAATTGAAATAATTACTATGGGCAAAAGCGAATCTCTTGGGGTAATTAGAGGGGATGTTCGCAACATCGATCGCACGGTAGAATCAATTATTGCAGCAGTTACTCAAGCCCAATCAAGAGTTACTGGACATTTAAACATTCGCAGCGTGTATGTTGGTATCGCAGGTCAACATATTAAAAGCATTCAACACAGCGGTATGATTACCCGTGACAACGCTGAATCCCTAATTCGTCAACCGGATATTGATGCACTTATTGATGATATGTATAAAATGGTTATGAAACCAGGCGAGGAAATAATCTCGGTTTTTCCTCAAGAATTTATAATTGATAACGAACCAGGACATAAGGATCCAATTGGTATCGCTGGAGGCCGATTAGAATCTAATTGCCATATTATTACTGGAAATGTTTCCGCTGTACGTAGCATTAAAAATTGCATTGAACTTGCACAACTTGAAGTGAAAGAAATTATCCTTGAACCTATTGCTTCGTCACATGCGGTGTTAGGTATAGAGGAAAAAGAAGCAGGAGTTGTATTGGTAGATATTGGTGGAGGTACGACTGATGTAGCTATTTTCTATGAAGGAATACTCAGGCACACCGCTGTTATTCCATTTGGTGGAAATATAATTACAGATGACATTAAACAAGGATGTCAAATCATGCGAAAATATGCTGAACAACTAAAAGTGAAATACGGTTCAGCCTCGCCAACTGATAGTTTATTACATCAAGTAGTTAGCATACCTGGCATATATCCTGGTGCTCATAAAAAAGAAATTACAGTACGCACGTTATCCATGATAATTGAAGCGCGTATGTCAGAAATTATTGATTTTGTGAAATACGAAATTCTCAATTCGGGATATGAAGATAAATTGGGTGCTGGAATAGTATTAACCGGCGGCGGGTCTCAATTAAAACATTTACCACAATTGGTTATGTTACGAACTGGATTGGATGCACGTATTGGTTATCCAACTGAACATTTAGCAAACACAAAAGAAATGGCAGAAAATTTAGCTAGTCCAATTTTTGCTACAGGAATCGGATTGGTCTTAAATGGATTTCAAAGTTTGTCTAAGTATAAAAATGTAACTGATTCAACAAAAACAGATGAACCTGGAGAGGGTCCTGTAGGTCCAAGAGAAACTTTTTTCACTAAAATGCTTAAGAAATTTGAGGACAAAGTTCCTCGTATCTTTAAGGATGAAGAATAATTATTAGAACACAACAACAAAACAGAAAATATGATGGAATTTGATTTACCAAGCTCTAATTCGATTATCAAAGTTATCGGAGTAGGTGGCGGCGGAAGTAACGCCGTTAATCACATGCATAACATGGGTATTATCGGTGTGGATTTTATCGTTTGTAACACAGATCGTCAAGCGTTAGACATTTCTCCAGTACCATTAAAAATACAACTTGGACCATCGCTGACAGAAGGCAGAGGCGCTGGTGCTCTTCCCGAAGTTGGGATGCAAGCTGCCAATGAAAATATTGAGGAAATTCGTGAACTATTAGGAAACAATACAAAATTAGTTTTTGTTACTGCCGGATTAGGTGGTGGTACAGGAACGGGGGCAGCTCCAGTAATTGCACAAGTTGCCAAAGATTTAGGAATTTTAACTGTTGGAATTGTTACAGTACCATTTACTTTTGAAGGTAAAAAAAGAAGACAACAAGCGGAAGATGGGTTGGAGAAAATGCGGGAGAATGTTGACACATTATTAGTAATAAACAACGAGCGACTGCACCAACTAAGTAAAAACTGCACCATTTCACAGGCATTCGGGATGGCAGATGATATTTTGACAGTAGCCGCAAAAGGAATTGCTGAGTTGATATCAGTAACTGGCTATATCAATGTTGACTTCAATGATGTTAATACTGTTATGCGTAATAGTGGTCATGCAATTATGGGTAGCGCACAAGCTGAAGGAGAAGACAGAGCTTTAATTGCTATTCAAACGGCTTTAACTTCTCCATTGTTAAATGATAACAACATTGATGGAGCTCGCTATGTATTGTTGAATATTACATTTGGAGAAAAAGAGTTAACAATGGACGAAATTAGTGTTATAACCGATTTTATTCAAAATGAAGCTGGTGCTAACGCAGAAGTTATTTGGGGATACGGGAATGACAGCTCACTTGGTGATAAAATTAACATTACACTTATCGCAACCGGATTTTCAATGGCCTCAACACCCGTTCATGGACTGGAGAAACCTGCAGAAATAAATAAGATAGAGCTCGAAGATGAGTTAAAAACTGAAATTAACACTCCTTTAGGCAATCCAATGTCTAGTGTATCTCAAGTTTCTACGTATACTTCGATGAAAAATATTCAACCGGCAAATCAGCCTTCAAATACTGAATTCTCATCAACAAACCCTTCAAATTCTCAATACTCAGCTCCAGTTTCTCGTGTTGAATTAGAAAATGAACGTACAATAACTGAATCAAAAGAAGAGGTATCACCGTTGAATGAGACTAAACCAGTTGATGATTTAAAAAATGTTGAATTCAATTGGGAGGTTATTGAGAAAAATGTTCATGAAACACCAAATGAAGTAGTTTCAATAAATGAACCAATTAACGAAGTTGAAACCCCAGAAGTAATAGTTCTTGAATTAGAGGATGAAACTGAGGCAACTATTTCAAAAACGAAGAGTAATTTAACTGCTGAGGAACAACAACAAATCGCGCAAGAAAGATACAATCGTATTCGAACAATGACCACAAAATTGAAGAATGCTGATGGCATAACAGAGTTTGAAAATGAACCGGCTTTTGTTCGTCGAAATCTTCAAATCAACGATTCTACTCCAAGTACAGAAAAGCCATTTAGTCGATTTGGTTTATCAGATGACACGAATGGAAACACTACATTAAGAGGAAACAGTTTTTTACACGATAACGTAGACTAATGTCATTTACAGAGAAAATAAACAACGATATAAAGCAAGCAATGCTGGCTAAAGACAAAGAAACTTTAGCAGCATTACGCGATATCAAATCTAAACTTCTTCTTGAAGCTACATCAGGTAGTGGTAATGAAGTTTCTGAGGAAACAGCAATGAAAATTTGCATGAAACTTCACAAGCAACGTGTTGAAACCTATGATTTATACATTGCTCAAGGAAGGGAAGATTTGGCTGCAGATGAACTATTTCAAGCGAAAGTTATTGAAGCCTATTTGCCGAAACAATTAACCGCGGAAGAAATTCTTGAAGAGGTTAAATTAGCGATTGAAACTACCGGAGCCACCAGTCCACAAGAAATGGGCAAGGTTATGGGAATATTGCAAGCAAAATTAGCTGGAAAAGCGGATGGAAAACTAATCGCTCAATTCGTTAAAGAAGAACTAGCCAAATAATTAATTTTGAATTTTAAGATTAAATCCCTCTTCGGAGGGATTTTTTGTTTTTATTATTAATTCAATCATTATCTTTGAATCAAATAATTGACGGGATGTACGGAAAAATGAAAGAGTTTTTATCAGAAGAATTAGCAGCGATAAAAGAAGCTGGAATATTTAAAAAAGAACGAATTATAACCACTCCTCAAGGTGCAAACGTTCATGTGAGTACCGGAGAGGATGTAGTAATCATGTGTGCGAATAATTACTTAGGGTTATCATCACATCCTGAAGTGATTCAAGCCGCAAAGGATACCCTTGATTCACATGGTTATGGTATGTCATCCGTTCGTTTCATTTGTGGGACTCAAGATATACACAAAACTCTTGAAAAGAAGATTGCTGAATTTTATGGTACAGAAGATACCATATTATATGCAGCGGCATTTGATGCTAATGGCGGTGTCTTTGAGCCTTTATTTACGGAAGAGGACGCCATTATTTCTGATGAGTTGAATCATGCTTCTATCATTGATGGAGTTCGGCTGTGTAAAGCACAAAGATACCGATACAAGCATTCTGACATGGCAGACTTAGAAGCTCAATTAATCTCCGCACAAGCACAACGGTTCAGAATTATTGTCACAGATGGTGTTTTCTCCATGGACGGGGACATTGCTAAAATGGATCAAATCAACGCATTAGCGAAAAAATACGATGCGCTAATCATGACTGATGAATGTCATTCGGCGGGTTTCATTGGCAAAACTGGAAGAGGCGTACCAGAATATTGTGGTGTAAATGGTGAAATAGATATTATAACCGGAACATTAGGAAAAGCATTAGGTGGAGCAATGGGTGGTTATACAACCGGGAAAAAAGAAATTATTGAAATATTGAGACAACGCTCTCGACCTTATTTGTTTTCGAATTCACTTGCCCCGGCAATTGTTGGTGCTTCCATTAAAGTGTTTGATATACTCTCTTCAACAACAGAACTTAGGGATAAACTAGAATCGAATACACGATATTTTAAGGAACGTATAATTGCTGCAGGTTTCGACATCAAACCAGGAGATTCACCAATCGTACCAATCATGTTATATGATGCCACGTTGTCACAAAAATTCGCCGACTTATTGCTTCAAGAAGGTGTTTATGCTATTGGATTCTTTTACCCTGTTGTCGCAAAAGGACAAGCTCGAATTAGGACACAAATTTCTGCCGCACATACCATTGCCGATTTAGATAAAGCGATTGCAGCTTTTATTAAAATTGGAAAAGAATTAAACGTTATACCCAGTTAAAGAATGAAGTCAAATAAACGACTACATATGAGGTCGTTTATTTATGATATGTTGAAACTAGTTAATTTATTGTATAAACGTTTCCATTAACGGTTACAGTAAATGTATAATCACATGTTCCTTGGCCATAATCAACAACACGCACGGGTTTGTTTTGAGGGGTTAATTCCAACGTACCACTCACAGGAAAACCGCATCCAACATTAATGTGAAGCGGACTCGTTGTTTGAGCAGTATATCCACCACCTGAAGAAAAAGAACCCGTTGCGGTTCCTGAAATTTCATATTGGTCATCAAATCGATTGGTTAAAGTATTAAATCCTTGTACCCAAGTTCTAACTCGTGTTGATGCATAGGTTAAAACCTCACCTGAAGTTTGAGTTGCTGTACCATTGATTTGAACATTAAAATAAGGTTGACCACTTGAATTCAATCCCATATTGGTAACTGTTTTTGTTCCATCAATTCGAATATCATTTACGTAATAATCCACTGGTGTATGAGTAATAACTGTACCTTGAGCAATGTATTGACCTGTAAACGTGGTTACAATTTTTCCGCGACGCGTTTTTCCATCGTTACAATCACAATTGGTTGTTCCATAATCAACAGTAATTGTTTTTACCGAATTCAAGGTATCAATCGTAATAATGACATTACAAGGAGTTTTCAACGTGGAAGGTTTTTCTCCTGGTTTTACACTGATCACTTCACCTGACTTATAATAAACCAAATTGCCAGTTATTGCCTGATCAGAAATATTAGTCATTTCATCAAATGCCGTTTCAATTTTATAATTCATTACAGCTGACAAATCGTTGTCATACAATTTTTTACATCCTGTGAATGCAAATACCACTGAGCTTAAAATTAAAATCCTTTTCATATCACTTTATTTTTTTGTTTCTAATAGGATGATGAACACAAAGAAATGGTTGGGTTCACGTTCAAAATTAATTATTTTTATTCGAATTTAATCTTTCTATAACCCCAAATTGGAGCGAAGTTCTTTATTCATTGCATCTTTATGAATGTATATGTTTATTGTCTTGAATCGAAAATATGCTTCAGATACATACAAATAACCTTTCGGATAATTAGTTGTTCCCCATGAATTTTTAACCAGAAAATAATCCGTTCCATTTTGATCTTTGTACATACCAACAATATGCATTCCATGATCATCTGTAGTTGTTTTATTGTCATAACCCATTTGACGTACTTCTGGAGTGATTTTCATTTCTTTAGATGGATTTAAGAATGCATTTGAAACGCGATCGGCACCCGCATCAGAGAAATTTTTATTGTCCGATCCTTTCACTTCAATTGATGCTGTATTTTCTGGTACAATGGCAATACCGTTTTTAAAACTAAACCCTTTCTCTGAAACATCTGCTCCCCAAGCTACTGTATACCCTTTTTCTAGTGCACTTTTAACACTATAAACTAAATCATTTAAAGGCACATTGTAACTATCTCCCCACGCCCAATTATCTTGAATAGCCAATTGACATTTTGCAAAAGGTTCATGATTCGTAAATGAAGTAAGTGAAACATAATTATCCATATTCAACCCTATGGCGCTTGTAAATGTCTTTGGACTAAATTTCGAGTTATTCCACTCAATTTCAACAGGTTCCACCCCTAAATTTTTATCCAACACGGTGTTTAACTGTTTTTTCCAATCAAGTGGTATTCCTTCTGGTCTACCAACTAATTTCAATGTGTTTTGCACAACTGTATTTAATTCACTAAACATTGTTGAATGGTTATAGCTCTTCGCTCCATTTAACCCATTATATAAATCATAAGGAACAATTCCAAACTGTTTTATTACCAAAGGGATATCATGAAATGCGCCTCCCTCGGAAAAATTAATTTTACCATCCATCCGTATGAATTTATCTGCTTTTAATTCGTATGCTTTTCGAACCACAAACATTTCGGATAAAATGGGCGGATTTTTTACACCCATTCGAATCATCTCAGATTCGAAAAATGATAATGCAGAAAAACTCCAACACGTTCCGGTATTTCCTTGACTTTGAACAGGAGTTGCCTCATGATGGTAAACTTTCTTAAAAGAATAATTGCTATTCTCCGTATTTTTGAATTCCTGTGCAGAAGAAAAAAGGCTGGATACTAATAAGAATCCAGCAAAATAGAATTGTTTAAACATATATTTTTATTTTAATATCCAAGTATTATAGCCTTTATCTTTGGCTCTTTGAATGGTCGATTGCAAAGAATCTGCTGTTGTTGAACTATCAATACTAATTCTGTACAAGCCATTATTTACGTCCAAAAACTGAGCATTAAACCCTTCATTCTTGAGCGTTTCAATATAACTCTTTGCATTACTGACTTCAGAAAAACATCCGACAATAGCATATTTCACGCCAAATTTCACACCCACAAATTCGATGGTATTAGAAGTTCCATTGTTTACCTTTATCTCAGGAGTTATAATGGGTTGAACGGCTGAAACCACAGTCGAAACAACGGGAACGTTTGTACTCGGTTTCGAATTTAGTTTTATCGGAATAAATAAAGTTTCATCAAACTCATAGGAAAATGAATATGTATCACTAGGCAATTCATTTATTTGATCTTCCAAGGATTTTTCGTCACTAATTTGATCCGGATTTAGATTTTGCTTTACCGGTTTGTAACAAGCAGGGGCATTTTTGATAAATGGATTAAAATCTTGAAAGGAAATCATTCCAGATTCAAGGACATTTGTTTTAGTTGGAATCCAGAAAGAATAAAATGCAATGGGAATAATACAAGCAGCTGCGGCAATGTATTTCCAGGTTTTCAGTGAATTCCATTTCGCAGGATGTTCAATAATAGATAAATCTATTTCATCCTCCGCACGTTCAATCAAAGTTTTACCTTCGTGTACCGGCTCATTCTCTTCAATACTTTCATGAGATGGTATGAATTTTACGGTTCCTAACCCATAAGAAGATAAGAGTAAATTGAAAAAACGGTCTTGAACAAAGGACAACTTACCATTAATATCAATAAATAATTCACCTACTCGATCAATTTCAATCCTTTTACCCGATTTTAACTCTTCGTTCCACAATTCAATAATTCCTGTAATAGTTGATTGTGCTTCTGTATAATTAATTTCATTCGCTAAAGCATATTCACTAATTAGCAAACCATCACTATTTGTGAGTTGCTGATTAAATAAAATCGCTTTGCGGGGTGGATTAATCATTCCCTTTTCATAATCGATTTGTGCCGGATTTACACGCGTCACAAACCCCCCGAAATCAGGAAGTACAACACAATTGTGACGTACTAATAGGGTTGAAATAATTTCCGCAAAAGATTTCATCTACCAAAGGTATGAAATTGAATTGGTCTTACAAAACATCTTACAGTAGCGCAAGAACTTTGGCAAGGTCATCTGGTGTATCAATATTGGGTGTTTCGATGGATGTTTCAACTACTCTGATTTTCTTCCCATAATACATCCAACGCAATTGCTCAAGTGACTCTAAATTTTCAATTGAACAGGGAGAAAACGATACAATTTCATGTAAAACGAATGTACGAAACGCATACAATCCAATGTGGCGCTGAAAAACAAAACTTGCATCTGAATTTCGTTCAAATGGGATTAAACTTCGACTAAAATAAAGTGCGTCTTGTCTGAAATCTGTAACAACCTTAATTCGATTTGGATTTTCTAATTCAGGCCGATTAGCGGTCTTTATAGCAAGAGTTGCAATTTCTACTGAAACATCAGTAAATACATCAATCAATTGATTAAGTTGTTCAAAATTCACCAGGGGTTCATCCCCTTGAATATTAAGAACAATATCATAATCTGAAAATTGTTTCGATACCTCAACACATCGTTGGGTACCATTTTCATGCTCCGAAGAAGTCATCATTACTTCTCCTCCGAAACGTTTTACCTCTGAAAATATGCGTTCATCATCAGTGGCAACAATTAATTTATCTATTCGATTCGATTTTAATGCGCCCTCATATACCCGTTGTATCATTGATTTACCTTTCAAATCAACCAAAGGCTTGCCTGGAAAACGCGTTGAACCGTATCGACAAGGAATTATTCCTAGTACTTTCACTAGAGCTTCATTTGAAGTTGAACCAAGAAATTTCGAGGAGGTTGAATGTCTCCTGGACGGCTTGTATACTCGGCATTAAATAAATTATTCGCAATCAATCCCAAACGCATTTTTTCGTTGAATTTATACCCTAAACGAACATCAAACACTAAATTTCCTTTGTTGTATTTTTCGCGATACGCTTTTAAACCCGGAAGGATATACACTTCAGAGTTTATTGCTGGATCTAAATCTTCTTCAAAAACAAGATCAATGTTTCTCATGAAACTATTGTAGCGGCAAGATACTCCAAAGCTCATTTTTTTGTAATTCACCTCAATATCCGCTTTGGCTAAATGCTTGAAACGGTATTTCAACATGTTTGTATTCGTATCGGAGAAACTATTTTGATACGCTGAATTTTCACTCAAACTAATTGGATTCATGTAAGTATAACCCAACAATGAAATTATTTCAACATTGCCAATTTTACCCATACTATTGAAAGAAAAATCAATCCCAGTAATACGAGCACGCTCGGCATTTTGCGCTTGGAAACCTACCCAATCATTTAGGGTGTACTGACCACCTGTAAGAAACTGAATATCATCTTGTGTAGGATTTACAAAATCAACTGGTTTTTGGGATATTGGATTGAAATAAACAAAAGTAAACTCCATCATATTGCTGTATTGGTTGATGAAAGCAGCTACATCTAACATTCCTTTCCAGTCTCCAATTTTCACTCCTTGTTTGATGCCAATTTCACCGGCCCAACCTTTTTCCGGGGTTAATCCTGGATTCGGGAAAATATTCAAAGCTCCCACGGAAGTTTGCGTATAACGTTCAGCAACAGATGGATAACGAATTCCTTGTCCGATTGAAGCTCTTAAATGTGTGTATTTTGCCAATTCGTAATGGATACCGGTTCTTAAAATGGGGTAAACAGGAATGGATACTGAATCTTTCTTATTAATCATGAAATCAGAGTCACCTCTTTTTCCATCCATTTCAAAATACTCCACACGAACTCCAGCGCTAATATCTAATTTGTCGCCTATTTTATGCTCGTACTGCGTATAAACAGCTGGATTGAAAGAAGTATGGTTTCCGAAAAGATTTGAAAATACTACATTGGCAATGTTTGAAACACCTGAACTCAATGTAATACCATTGTTAAACTGTTTCTGAAACTGATAATCTGTAAAATAAATCACCGCTCCATTACTTTGGCTTGGGTTGTTAAGGTTTGTATTTTCAGCATAATACATCCTTGCTTTCAGGTTGTGTTTGTTGTTATTTTTATCCGTAAATTTTAAATATGGATCAATAAATAATCGATGGCCCAAATTGTAGGTTAAGGTTGATTCTGCATTACTGGTATCTGCACCTCCACTCGGAGTGTATCCCAATGAATCACTCTGCCAAATTAAAAAATTTCCTGCTTTTTGAATTTGATAATTATAACCAACACCATATTTAATACGATCATTATTTTTCACTCGAAAATAAAGAGTGCCGCTTATTCTGCCTCGATATTCACTTTCTCCTTGGCGATAACCATCATTGTGAAAAAGTGTTGAGGAAATTGTATAGCCATATTTTTGATTCATTTTTGAGGTGTAGGCTTCCACTTGCTGATTCATAGGGCTCCTACTCCACCATTTCAATGATTGACGACGTGGATTATCATAAAATCCATATTGCACTTTTATTTTTGTTTCGCGCTCAGGCTCAGGTGTTTTTTCTGACAAGGCAATTACCCCATTTAACGCTCCGCTGCCGTAAAGTACAGAAGAAGCACCTTTCATTACTTCGATTTGACTAGCTTGTTCCATTGGTATCGCGTTCCACTGAGTATCTCCGGCATAGCCTGATAATAAAGGCATTCCATTCCAAAGTAATAATACCCGACTTCCAGTTCCATATGCAAAACCCGAACCACCCCGGATACTAACCTGACCATCCATAGTGAAAACACCGGGAGTTTGGTCAACTGCTTGTTCCAAATCCGTTATCCCTTTATTGTCGATGAGTTGAGGCTTAATAATTTCCATGGAAACCGGGATTTCTTCCACGGTTTGCTTGCGCTTTCCTGCTGATATTACTACCGTTTGAAAATCCTTGATGGGTTCCTTTAAGGTGATTTTCACTTCGCCCGGACCAGCAATTACTAATGTGTCATTAACAAATTGTATCATGGAAGTTACAACCGTAATAGGATATGACTTAGGATTAAGTGTAAACTGTCCATCAGCTCCTGAAAACAATTTTATTCCATCGGAGGAAACAACTTTAGCACCCGAAATTGGTTCTTTTGATTTGCCGTCAATTACCTTTCCGCTAACTTGTGCTTGGAATTGAAAAGTGGTTATAAGTATCGAAAATACGAGTATTTTTTTTAGCATGAGTTATTTTTAGCAACCCAATATTAACAAAAATTTACAAAACCACAATCAAAAGTTGTAATTTTCGAAGATTCATTGATCCAATTTCGGACAAAAAAAATAGCTGACTAATCGATAAAACTAATGACTATCAGTCAATTACTTCCAAACACCCATAGCACAAAACTTATCAATACGATCATTGACCCGTTGTTCTGGCGCAACCTCATCTAGTTCTTTCAAGTATTTTTTGATGGACTTTCGTACTATTTCAAACATTTCCTCTTGTTCTCGATGCGCGCCACTTGTAGGTTCTTTAATCACATCATCCACCAATTTCAATCGCTTCATGTCTGTGGATGTCAATTTCAAGGCATCGGCTGCTTTTTCCTTAAATTCCCATGAACGCCACAAGATAGACGAACACGACTCTGGAGAAATTACAGAATACCATGTATTTTCAAGCATCACCACTTTATCTCCCACACCAATTCCGAGTGCACCACCTGATGCCCCTTCACCGATGATGATACAAATTACAGGAACTTTCAAGCGCATCATTTCATAAATGTTTCGCGCAATAGCTTCTCCTTGTCCGCGTTCCTCTGCTTCTAATCCGGGAAATGCTCCGGGGGTATCAATGAACGTTACAATAGGCTTATTAAATTTTTCAGCTAACTTCATTAAACGAAGTGCTTTTCTATATCCTTCCGGATTCGGCATACCAAAATTTCGGTATTGACGCATTTTTGTATTGATCCCTTTTTGCTGTCCTATAAACATGACTGATCGACCGTCCAACAATCCAAAACCGCCAATCATAGCCTTATCGTCTTTCACTCCACGATCTCCATGCAATTCTTGAAAATGACCTTTGGTAAGCGCCTGAATGTAAGCTAATGTATAGGGTCTATCCGGATGACGCGACAATTGAACGCGCTGCCATGGGGTTAGATTCCCCAATATTTCTTTTGTTTTTTCATCTAATTTCCGAGCTAACTCGTTGATTTGATCTATCATATCAACACCCGTACTTTCACCCAGTTCTTTCGCCTGTTGAATTTGTTCTTCAAGTGCTTTTATCGGTTCTTCGAAATCTAAATAGGTCTTCATAACAATGAATTTAACTAGACAAAATTAGTAATAATGCTTGGTTATTGTACTTTTGTTGTATGATAATCTTTCCACAGGCGAAAATCAATTTGGGTTTGCACGTGTTATTTAAACGTCCTGACGGCTATCACGAAGTGGAAACGTGCATGCATTCCATACCTTTGTTTGATATTTTGGAGATTAACCCAGCAGACGAATTTTCGTTTCACCAAAGCGGACTGGTTGTGGACAGCGAACCAAATTCCAATTTATGTGTCAAAGCATATCAGCTATTGAAGGAATATTATGATTGTCCACCCGTTTATATGCATCTGAGAAAGCAAATTCCGATGGGAGCTGGACTAGGCGGTGGTTCCTCTGATGCGGCTCATGTGATAAATGGACTAAATGAGCTTTTTCAATTAACTATATCAGTTGAAGAACGCGAAAATATAGCGGCACAACTCGGAAGTGATTGCCCGTTTTTCATTGAGGGAACGCCAAAAATAGCTACGGGAAGAGGAGAAATCTTGAACGATGTAACCGTGGACTTAAGTGGATATCACCTAAAACTAATTTATCCCGCTATTCATGTTGGTACTGCCGAAGCATATGCTGATGTAGCGTTTTATGAAGGTGAAAAACGTATTTCACAGATTCTTACGCAAAACATCAAAAACTGGCAAGAAGAATTAACAAATAGTTTTGAAAATTCAATCTTCCAAAAGCATCCTTTGATGAGTGAAATAAAAGAAAATTTGCTTCAAGAAGGAGCTGTATATGCAGCTATGTCAGGTAGCGGATCAACCTTGTTTGGTATTTATGAAGATCTCCCAATCCTAAGTGATTTACCCGAATCCTATCAACAATTTTGCTTAAGTCTTTAGAAAATCAGTTTGAACGCTTTTTTTTGAATAGAAAATTAATATATTTGCACTCCCAATTTGGAAAATGTTCCAAGTTATCTGGCGAGATAGCTCAGTTGGTTAGAGCGTAGGATTCATAACCCTAAGGTCCCGAGTTCAACTCTCGGTCTCGCTACCAGTAAAATCAAAGGTTTCAAGAGTTTTCTTGAAGCCTTTTTTGTTTTAAATCAATCTAGAGTGAGGAAAGGGTGAGGAATTGGGTGAGGAAAATCAATTTTCTATCCTAATTTTAGGGTATAAAAAAAGCCGTCAAAACAGACGGCAGGAATACAAAAAATTGAATTTTAATTTAACTTAATGACTCTATCAAGCTGTATTTGACCAGATTCATTTCCAATCCATTAACCACGTTAGGGTTGATGTAGTGATTGTCTAAAATCTCATAACCTGAATGTCCTGTTATTATATGAGCACCATAACCATTTATTGAGTTCACCCATGTAATATAAGTTTTTCTCAAATGTTTAATTGAGATATCTTTTCTTACGCCAGCTTTATCCCTGAAGAATGAAAATGATTTGGAAACCAAACTGATGAAATTCTTATTGTTTCTTGTCCTATCAGGACAAATAATATATTCATCCTTACCAATTTTTTGATGTAGTCCAAGGTCAATTAGTAGATTCATTAAGTCTGCGTGAACAATAGTTGATTTTAATTTAGAAGATCCATTTTTCTTAATTCGATTAACTTTTAAATCTTTAACTATTATTTTATGGAACACCGACTCATTTTGTTCAATTTTTATGATGTCCGACCATTTTAGATTTAATACCTCCTCCAAACGCCCCCCAACAAATAATAAAAGTTTGAAGGCTTCTTTTATTCCATTAAAATACATGTTCTTCCTTTGGCTATTTGCACCAACACACATAAATGAATCAACGCCTGAAATTGAATTTAAGATGGAATTAAACTCAGCTAATGTAACAGATGTAATCTCTTTCGCTTCGACAGGAATCCTAACTACATCTATAAACGGATTTACCATGTTAATTTGTTTGTGACGTATTACAAAGTCAAAAATCAATTTTATTGAAGCAATATGTTTGTTAAAATAGGATGGATTCATGTTGGATTCCAATCTCCAATCGTAGAACAAGGACACTTCTTTTTTACCAATACGGCTAATTGGATAGCTTTCAATATTCATATTTTGTTTTTCTTTTAAAACCTTAAAAAAAGTGTTAATATGACTTGAGACTTGTTTAACATAAGCTTGAGTGCGATTTTTTTTATACTGTATATACTGCCCATCGCCATTTAGAAACTTTTTAAATTCATCAATTGATTTCCTGATTGTTAATAAGGAAGGTATATTATCAAGTGTAATTCGTTCATAATTGGTTTTCTTTAATATTTGTTTGAATTTTAAAAATTGAATTACGGCGTCTTCGTATTTATCTGTTTTGAATAGATTAATTCTCACTTTATTTTTTGTCCCTGTGACATGTATCCTACCTCTATATATTTTTTTATGAGAACACTTTGGATTTTCTTTTTTACAAGTCTCACAAAATACTTTTAATCCTGCAATTTTATTTTTCATCCTAATTAAAACTGAAAGAAATTATTAACCTTGGTTCTTAGTAAGTCAATGTAAATAGGATTGTAGCTACAATAAGGTAAAAGATCTTGTTCCCAAGTTTCATTTTGATTTAAGAATAAATCCACAGCCTTAGGGGTAAGTAAAGCTATTTCAAGATCAATTACATAAATCATGTTTTTTCGACTACCAAAATGATGAAGTTTAACACCATTGGTTTTTAACCATTCTTTAATGGCTGTTGGACAGGTTAAATGTATTTTTAATCCTACTTCTTCGAGGTTAAGAATCTCCCCATTAATGACATCATTATTATAAACCATACGCGCCTATTTGCTTTGCTATGAAAACAATAGGTGAAAAAAAAATATAAGTCAAGTGGGAGGAGTAAAAAACTTTGAAAAAGATTCAATATATGTTGATTACCAAATTTAAGAAAATGTATTTATTCTTTGCGCTTCAAATCTATTTTTTCTAAATTTTAACCTCCCTTAAATTTAATTTTGTCGAACCAATTTATAACAGATCTGAAGCGTTTGAATACTCTTTATGATTTCATTTTCAGTAACATAGCTGATTAACATTTTCATGTTTGTTCTAATGTAACAGATATAGATTTTAGAATATCAGTTTTTTTATCCCCATCTATTGACTTTCCCAATTAAGTCACCTATCCTTTTAAAAAGTTCGGACACAAATGGGGATTGGAAAGAAAATAAAAAGAACGGTATTACTTCCAAAGAGTATAGTGGAGGAAATGAATAAGTTTGATATTTCCCCCACTCAAAGGAGTTACGCCTTTAAGTTTATTTGGTTATTAATGAGAGATTCTCAACGGAAACATGACAACATATATTCACCAGTGGAAAGAACATTCCAGGATCTAGAATCTAACTACACAAAGTACTATTACAAATGGATCAAGTTATTACTCAAATATAAAATGGTGAGGAGAACTTCATATTCTAAAGATAATTGTTACAAATATTTTCTTAATACAAATATTATAACGGGAAGTCCGGGGCTTTTATGCTCCCCCAATCTAGAAGATGATTTGATAGAAATAACCATTTTTGAGAAGGAACAACCTAAAGATAAATACTACGAATGGTTCGAAAAGGACATGAACTCACTAACTCTGGATAAAAAAGGATTGGAACCCCTTTTTAAAAACAGAGTGGAAAATGTAACCGTTGAAACGAGTAAGATCAAGGTTGTTGATGAATTGTTAGCTGGTCGATATAAATTGTACTCACCTTATGGTAGACCGGGAAGTAGACGATTCTTTAGTCATGACGAGATCAACATTAGATCCAAACTCACCAACACCAGTATAATAGTGTCTAAAAAGGGGGTGATTTTAGATGATTTGAGTCGCTTTTTGGAAAGGAGAAGGGAAAGTGTTGTTCTATATGACAAAAACGCATTAAATCAATTGTTTTCCCAAGATTACAAAGCGACTAGGAACACGACCAATAACCGACTTGACACCAACCTTACGAACCTACCTTCAGTCTATACCGATTGGATTTGTAAGAGGAATAATTTGATTCAAATCGACTTAGCGAACTCACAACTGTGTTTTCTATCTAAAATGTTGGAGGACACTCCAGAATTGAATGGCGTCGACAACTTTTGTAGTTTCAGTTATAATGGTGAAATATACGATTATGTTCAGGATCAACTCGGCTTGGAAACCCGGGATGACGCGAAATTACTCATGATAACTATTCTGTTCTCCTCAAATTACAACTCCAAGGGTAAAAAGGAATTCAAGTCCTTATTCCCCGAGGTACACCAATGGCTACACATCTATAAAAAGGAACATGGGTACAGAGATATATCCATAACTCTCCAAAAAATGGAGTCAAAACTTTTTATCGATAAGATTTACGTTACACTTAAAAAGAGGGGAGTATTTTGTCTGACTAAACACGATAGTTTGATTATTCGAAGTCGTGACGCAAACAAGGTTTTACAAACCATAAAGACTCAATTTAAGTCGTTTGGGTTGAAAGGTAAGCTGAAAGTGACCAAACCAGATGAGGTAAATTATATTTTACTTAATTGATAAAAAACAGACATGAATAACTGTATTTTAGGGTATTTTTTGGTTATAATACATATATTTACGTTTCACTATTCAAAATCATGAACAGGATTAAAGAAGTGCTCGAACAAAAAGGGATTAAACAGGTGTGGTTAGCTGACCAATTGGGTAAAAGCTACAACATTGTAAATGGTTATGTCCAGAATAGAACCCAACCCAGTATTGAGGTATTGTATAAAATAGCTGAAATCTTGGGGGTTGATGTAAAAGATTTATTAATAAGTACAAAATAATAGAATGGCACTATTTCAAGAGGCGATCGTTAAGAAATACATCAAGCAATTGGATGAGGAGAACGTTGATAAAGCATTCTCTGAGTTTAAAAGCATTTATAGTGAGGCAAACATTAAGATTTATAAGAAAATAAAAGAAGAGGCTCACCAAGGAGAGTTTATCGAAGATATTTTTGGGAAAGTACTCGGTTACCAACGTCATGTCGATATCATGCGTGAGGTAAAAAATGAAACCAACGCTAAAAAAGCGGATGCCGCAATCCTAAAAGAAGAAAATGTTGTTGGAGTTATCGAGCTAAAAGATAACAAGACAAAAAACCTTACTGATGTCCAACAACAAGCATTTAACTATAAACTTAACCACAAGAATTGTAGTTATGTCATTACGTCCAATTTTCACAAACTACGTTTTTATATCGATGACACTACGGATTATGAAGAATTTGATCTTTACAATCTGGACAAGGAAAAATTCAGAAGATTTTACCTGTACTTACAAAGAGAGGGGCTTTTGGAAAAGAATATCCCCAAATTACTTCGACAAGAGACTAAGTTTCATGAGGAAGAAATATCTAAAAGTTTATACAAGGATTATTCTAACTTCAAACGTAGCTTTTTCGAGAATGCGTTAAAGAACAACCCCCAGTTTGATAAATTATCCCTGTTTAAAAAATCACAGAAATTTCTAGACCGAGTATTGTTTGTTTTATTCGCAGAAGACAAAGGGTTAGTAACCACCAACTCAGTTGTTCAGATAGTTGAAAAATGGCAAGCCTTAAGGGATGACGCATTTGATACACCAAGACCCCTGTACACACTAGTTCTATTGTTCTTTAACAATTTGTACTTAGGTAAAAAAGATAACAAAGGAACCGTTCTCATCCCTGAGTTTGGGGGTGAATTGTTTGCTCCTGATGAGGTGTTAGATCAATTGACCATAGACGATGATATACTCAAAGATGATCTATTAAAACTTTCTAAATACGACTTCAACACCGATGTAGACGTAAACATACTTGGTCACATCTTCGAACATTCATTGAATGAGGTAGATGATGTGGAAGCAGAACTACGTGGTGAACAAGTAGATAAAACCAAAAGTAAACGTAAGAAGGATGGAGTATTCTACACCCCGAAGTACATTACCAAGTACATTGTAGATAATACACTAGGTAAACTCTGTTCAGAAAAGAAATCAGAACTAAAACTTGACATAGATATTTTCATAGATGACTTTCAAAAAACAGATGGAAAACTGAATGAAAAGGGAAAAGATCTTTTTGAAAGATTGAACACCTATAAGTCTTGGTTACTAACTGTAAAAGTGTGTGACCCGGCATGTGGTAGCGGCGCTTTCCTAAACCAAGCATTGTCCTTTTTTATTGAAGAACACAAGTTTGTGGATGATTTAATAGCAGAACTTACCAATTCACCACTGCGTCTGTTTGATACGGATCTACAAATTCTGGAAAACAATATTTACGGGGTTGACATCAACGAAGAGAGCGTTGAAATAGCTAAGCTTTCATTATGGTTAAGAACTGCACAACAAGGAAGAAAGTTATCCAATTTATCCAATAACATTAAATGTGGAAACTCCCTCATTGACGACCCTGAAGTTGCTGGTGACAAAGCGTTTAATTGGAAAATAGAGTTTCCATCCGTTTTTGAGAATGGCGGTTTTGATGTGGTAATTGGGAATCCACCGTATATTACATTTGCCTTGGGTGCAGGGTCTAAACATGATGATCTTCAAACCGAATTTTTAAAGAAAACATACAGTAGTGCAAACTACAAAGTAAGTTCCTATTTAATATTTTTTGAAAAGGCAATTGAAATTATTAAAAAGAATGGTTACTTGTCTTATATCATTCCTAACACATACCATAATAATTATTTTTTTAAGGATTTCCGAAAGTTTCTCATTGAATCAACTAAAATTGAAATTATAGTCAATTTGTCTTATAAAGTTTTTGATGATGCCGAAATGGGGTTTACATCTATTCCTATTGTAAGAAAAGACTATGATGAGAGTAATTTGACGACTTTAATTGATGCGAAGTCTATCGAGGATTTTTTAAATCCATATCTCAAAATTCAAAAGCAAAACGAATTTTTAAAATACCCCGATCAAAAGTTTTTATTCGGTTCTAATATCTCCATTTGGAATAAGGCTAATTTAAATTCTAAGTCATTAAATGATAAAGACTTTGTTTTTTATAATGGCATAAAAACAGGAGATAACAATAGATTTTTATCTTCAACAAAAGTCAGTGACTTATATTATCCAATTATCGGAGGAAAGGACTTTTTTAAATATTACACAAGTAATAAAGTCGGTTATATTTTATATCTCCCCAAAGAACTTTGGAGCAACACAAATGAACAAATGTTTAAAAGAAAAGAGAAATTAATTTTTCGAAGAACTTCTGATTCATTGTTGGTTTCTTTTGATGATCAAAGTAGATTCTGTTTAGACACGATTCATCTTTTGTTTTGTATTTCTGATACATTTAGCCATAAGTTCCTTTTATCCATATTAAATAGTAAGTTATTGAATTTTTTATATCGCATTATTGTCCCAGAGATAGGAAAGGCTTTCGCTGAGGTTAAAATTATTAATCTTAAAAAGTTACCAATCAAACAAATAAGTATAAATGAACAACAACCTTACATTTTGAAAGCTGAAATCATGTTGCAATTGAATAAAGACATGCAAGAACTGACTTTTAAATTTACAAGTCTTCTACAAACAGATTTTAATCTGGACAAAATATCAAAAAAAATAGAAGAATTCTATACACTTACATGGTTAGAATTTAAGAAGGAACTAGCCAAAAATAAAGTTACTCTTTTGGGAGTTCAAAAAGATGATTGGTTTGATCGATTTGAAAGATTCAAAAAACAAGCTATCGACCTCAAATCCCAAATAGACCAAACTGACAAAGAAATTGACCATATGGTTTATGAGTTGTATGAGTTAGCGGAAGAAGAAATACAAATTGTAGAAAACAGTTAGAATGGAAGCAAAACAAACACAGATACAAATCTTTTTACAAACGCCTAAAGTACAATTTGTAATCCCAGTATATCAGCGTAATTATGACTGGACCACACACCAGTGTGCAGAGTTGTTGCGTGACATCATTTCAGTAGAAAAAGAAAGTAGAGTTACCCATTTTATTGGCAGTATAGTTTATCTACATGAAGGTATCATCATTACGAGTGAGGTTAAAGAATTGGTCATCATCGATGGTCAACAGCGTTTGACTACCATTAATATTCTTTACGTTGCATTGTACCGTTACGCTAGAGAAAAAGGATTACCACAACAGGAGGAAATCTACAACTCCTTTTTGACCAATCAATACGTCCAAAACGAATCCAGTAAACTGAAATTAAAACAAACCGACGCAAACGCTGTTGCGTTTAAAGCAATCCTTAACGGTACAGAAAATGAATTGGACAAATACTCCAATGTAAAAGAGAATTTTAGCTATTTCAAAAACCAGATTAACGAGGACAACTTTACGACTATCTTGAATGGTTTGAAGCGTTTGATCTTTGTCGAGATAGCACTAGAACGAGACAAGGATGACCCCCAACGTATATTTGAGAGTTTAAATTCCACAGGACTTGATTTGTCACAGTCTGATCTGATCAGGAATTTTATTTTGATGGATCTAGAGCCAAAAGAACAGAATAAAATTTATGACCAAATATGGAATCCAATAGAAGAAAACGCTAGAGATTTTAACCGGCAGAAGTCAATGGTTTCCGATTATATCCGTGATTACCTGACCCTAAAAACCAAAAGGATTCCAAATAAAAATAAAGTCTACGAGGAGTTTAAAAAAATATATTACAACAAGAAAGATGAAGCGTTCCAACAGGAATTAGAAAACATCAAAGCCTTATCCATACATTACCGTAAGTTCATTAATCCGCAGTTAGTTTCTGACGCATCTTTGCGTTTAGAGTTAGAATACATTTCTAGACTTGAAATCAATGTCGCATTTCCTTTTCTACTTCAGGTTTTCGAGGATTGTGAAAATGGTACGATTGATAAAGCAACCCTCATTAGAATTCTTAAACTTATCCAAAGCTTTACCTGGAGAAGATTTATTGTTGGACTACCGACAAACGCTCTCAACAAGATCTTCATGACCTTGTATAGTGAAATAGATCAGGAGGATTACTATGATTCTCTGTGTGTCGCCTTATTGAAGAAAAGAGGTAGCGGTAAATTCCCAACTGATCAAGAGGTTAAGGTCGCTCTGCACGATAAAGACTTATACAACACACAATCCAAGAATAGAAGTTACTTCTTTGAGTTATTGGAGAATTTCAATAATCGTGAGTATGTAGACACAGCGAGTGAATTAATCACGATTGAACATATCTTCCCTCGTAATCCAGACAATAAATGGACAAGTGAATTATCACAATATGAATACACTGACTTTAAAGAAAACAAATTAAATACTATCGCAAACCTTACACTTTCCGGTAATAACGGTGCGTTAAGTAATTTGACTTTTGTTGAGAAAAGGGACATGAACACCGATGGGAAAGAACAAGGCTATGCGTACTCTAGATTGTGGTTGAATGATTACCTTAAAAAACAGGATAGCTGGAATCTAGATAAATACAATGAGCGATTCGAAATTATTTATGACCGTTTTCTAAAAATTTGGGAAATACCAAAGGTTGAGATCCCGACTTTTGAAACAGACGCTGAGCAGAATATATTTGATGCTGAACCCCCAACAAATAAAAAGTTAGAGTACTTTATTTTTGAGGATACCCGGGTTGACGAAGTTCATGTCGCTCAGATGTATTTTTATGTTCTTAGGTCTCTTTATGAGAAAAACCCAGAGTTATTATTGGAAAGCAATCAGATAATTAAACTGTCTAAAAACGCATCTGAATTCAGAACGCCTCAGGAATTGTTAAATGGTTATTTTATTGAGGCGAATATTGACAGCAATTCAAAATTCTCATACTTAAAGAAAATTCTGGCGGTATTTGAACTGGAAGATGAGTTAATCATTAAGTATAATTCTGACATTAACGGTGGTGCGGATAGATTTTCCCGTAGGCGTAAATTCTGGGAAGAATTACTACCAACGTTGAATCATCATATTTTATTTACCAAAGTAAATCCTACCAAAGACTTCTGGTTAAGTGCTGGTGCAGGAATAAGTGGTCTATCATACACCTTACTGGTGACCAAATCATACGCTGCAATAGAGTTTACCATCAATCGTGCGTCAAAAGAGGATAACAAGAGATTATTCAATGTTCTCGAAAGCCACAAGAATGATATTGAAGGACGTTTTGGTCAACCCCTCCTTTGGGAGATCATGAGTGACGCTAAAATGAGTCGGATTAAACACCAGTTAGACGGTGTTAACTTTTACGTAGATAGCGATATAGATCCCATTAAAAAATTCTTTACAGAAAATTTAAACGGGTTTTATGACGCATTTAATCCGGTGGTGATAACGTTGAAGGGGAGATGAAACAGTATATTGCAGGAAATATAATTGACAACTTTTATCAGGTTTTTGAATCTGATGAGGAGAAATTGACTGCTTCAAAAAAACTAACTCATCTACTTAGTTATTTTAATTTAAAAAGTAAATCTAGATTTGAAGAGAGGAATATTGAATATACACCCCTTCAATCTGTTTTAATTAATTTGTTACAAAGAGGTGAGCCTACAATTTTAAACGCCCACGCTTTATCCTTTTTGGCCTCAAAATCTGACGTAATCAGTTTTGATGACTTAAACAAACTATCCGTAAATGAAGAAATACAAACTCTTTTCTTTCGAAGTTTACATATAATTGATCCTAGAATAGACACTCAAAAAACACTAAATCAGTATAAAAAACAAGGATTGAATTTGGGAAGTGAATTTGAAGAAAGGTTCTTGTTTAAATCTTTACCGTCTGCCTTTGGGACGCATGGGGCCTTTATTATTCAACTTGTTTCAACTCAACGTTCAATTGAGAATATAATTGGTAAAAACGTTAATGTTGAAAATATATCTAAAAATATAAGAGCAAATTTTAAGGAACAAAGAACAGACTTTTCGATTGAATTTCCATATTCAGGTGAGAATAGTCGCGAAGGTATAGTCATTGAAATTGATGGGAGTCAACACAATAATCCAGAACAACGCTTTTTAGACATAGAACGTGACAAAGCCATATCAAATGCCAATTGGTTTAATACCTTAAGAATTAAAACTTCCGAGTTTGATTCAATACAGATTAGTAATAAAATTAACAACTTACTTTATCCTGCAATAGACAATGAATACGTTAAAACAAACTATATAAATTTTATAAATCCGATTTGGGAAGAGGAATTAGGAATGGATATTCTACAACTCACTCTAATCCCATATGGAATTGCAAGAATTCAAAGAGCTTTAATAGAATATATAACGCAAAATGAGGAATTTCTTTCTTCTGTGTCCAAAATTAAAGTTGCAGTGCTGGAAAGAGATGTTCCTTGTGGAGGGATTGCAATAGAAGATTTAAAAAAATTGATCGTCAATTTAAATAACCTTTCTGATGAAAAAATAGTATTTCCAAATATTGAATTATCGGTCTTTTCTTCGGAAGAATTTATTGACAGCAAATACCAATCTGATGATGCTGAATTAATTGATTATTTCGACTTTAAGACACCTTATGATTTACTAATTGATATTTCAGTTCTTGAAAGGAATAATACACCTGTTGTAACATATTCCAATTCAAAAGAAATAATTTCGATTAGGTCCGTTCATTACAAATCAACAGAACGAAAAGTTGAAACCAACTCTTTAATTAACTATTATCCATTTTGTAAGTATTCTAATGAGAATGGTGAATGGGAAATAACTAACGAAAATGTTAAAGTTTCACTAGAATATATCCTAAATTCGGTTTTTCGAAACCCTAGTTTTCGAAACGGGCAGTTACCGATAATTCACAATGCACTGCAGTGTAAAAGCGTTATTGGATTATTACCTACTGGTGGTGGTAAATCTCTAACTTATCAATTTTCATCAATACTACAGCCGGGTATTTGTCTAGTTATTGATCCAATAAAATCCTTAATGAAGGATCAAGTTAGGGGTTTGAAGGAGAAATTTATAGATTCCTGCACATTCATTAATTCTTCTCTGAAGGCAGAGGATAAACGTAAAGCGATGAGAATGTTTGGAGACGGTAAAATGCAGTTTGTATTTATTTCACCTGAGCGTCTTCAAATGGAAGATTTTCGTCAATTAATGAAGGAAATGTATGAAAAAGAAAGGTATTTCAGTTATTGTGTTATTGATGAAGCACATTGTGTTTCTGAGTGGGGTCATGATTTTAGAACCGCCTATCTTAAGCTAGGTGAAAACGCTATTAATTATTGTAAAACAAAAGATTTAAAATCAATACCACTTTTTGGTTTAACGGCAACAGCTTCTTATGATGTCTTAGCAGATGTTCAACGTGAATTATCCGGTAATAATGATTTAAATAGATTAGCCGATGATTCCATAGTACGTTCAGAATATACAAAACGAAATGAACTACAATTTGTAATTGAAGAGGTTACTTTTCCTACAGCTGGCCACAGAGACAATATATCAGCAAGATTAGAATTGGGTAAGAGAAAACAAGAGAGATTAATAAATTTAGTTGAAGAAATACCTAATAAATTAGAAGATTTTATTGAGAATCCAGAATTAGTTTTTGGCTCTGATCATGAGATTGATGAAAATATAATTGCGTTTGACAATATAACAAAAGACCTAAATAATTTTAACCCTCAAAACTTTTATAAAGAAGATAATGCCGCATTGATCTTCTGTCCTCATACTAAAGGAATTTTAGGAGTAACAGACAAATTTAAAAAACAACGAAATGGATTGCCAGCTCCAAGGAATGGTGTTCTAGATGTTTTAGAGGATTTAGAAAATATTAGCGCTGGTTATTTCATGGGGGGAGGAAACGAAAATGACAATGATTCGAATGAAATTCAAATTGAATCTAATAATAATCAAGATGATTTTATATATGGCAAACTTAATTTGATGGTAGCCACTAAGGCATTTGGAATGGGTATTGACAAAAGCAATATTAGATATACAATACATATGAATTACCCCAGTTCAATTGAGAGCTATGTTCAAGAAGCAGGAAGAGGTGGGCGTGATGGTCAAATAGCATTATCATATATTTTATTTAATCAACAAATTGTTGAAACACCGTTAGGAAAATATGATGTAGACTTTGATATCAATTATTATTTTCATAAAAATTCTTTTAAAGGCATTCAAAAAGAATGGGCCATTATAGAGGAATTGTTAACCGAAATATATTATCCTGACCGAACTTTTGAACTTGAAAATCTCATTGCTTATGACTTAGATGAGCAGGTTTCTTTAAATTATTGGGAACGTGAGAATATGAAACTGCTATACATTAATTCAGAGGAAAATGAAAGCCTAGGATATTTCAATTTAAAGAATCTAAATGGCAATACAAATAATAGTGTAAATAGCGAATTAAGTAAAAAAATCTTTCTTACCCTTTCAAGTTATATTGAAAACCAAAATCTTAATGAGCCTGTGCACATCTGGATTCAAAACGGGGATAAACAAATCGGTATTGAGGAGATTTTAAAATCAAAAAAAACAGGAGAAAATTTTAGAGTTACAGTTGCTTTTCAAAACAATACCAAGGAAAGAATTAAGTTTCTAGCTACCTGGTTAGGTGAGGTCATCGATAAAAGATTTAATGAGGAGGAGGTTAAGAAGTTGATGAAAAACTCATCAAACGCATTAGAATTCATCAATAACATTTCTGAAAAATATGAAAGTTTAACAAGGCAGAACTTAGATTTTGAAGAATATTGTAACAAACGAGATGTAACTCGCGGTGTTCCATTAGGCACTGCATACGAAAGATTTATGGCCTTATATGATGGAAATAGAGATAAACTTGATACAGAAAAAGCAATTTATAGACTATCAACTTTAGGAATAATTGATGACTATACGATTAATTTCCAATCTAGAACATTCACGTTAATTGGCAAACGAAAGTCATATAATGAATATTTGAAAAATCTTAAAAGTCATCTACTCAAATACCTTTCTAAAAAGACAACAGACTTAAAATTAAAATCTTTAAGTACCATAGATGAGGATACTTTATTAAGAAAGTGTTTAAAGTTTTTAATACAATTTGTCTACAGTGAGACAGAGCGCAAAAGAATAAATGCCATCAAGGACATGAAAGACGCGTGTATTATCGGTTTAAAAGATAATGGTTCAATTGAATTAAAAAACTATATCAACCTATATTTTAACTCTAAATACGCTCGTTCAGGATACAGTTTCATAAATTTAAATGGGATTGAAATTAACGCATCGTTACCAGACATAACAAAAGATGGCCAAAATTCTAAAATGAGTGTCGTTTGGGATTTTATGGATTTTGTTTATGAAGATCCAAAAGCGTCAGAGATAGACAATATAAAGCATTTGCGAGGTGCATGTGTAAGAATGTTAAGAGATCAGTATAATAATTACACATTACTTCTATTGAATGCATTTACACTCTACATGTTAGAATTTAGAAATAGTAAATATTTAGCTGAAGCTGAAGAGCTGGTAATGGAAGCTTTTAATCAATTAGAAATTCAAGAACCTGGTATTGACGAAAAAAGGCAGGAACAGTATTATAACAAATTCACAAAAAAGATTCTAGAAAAAAATCAAGAATTGGATGAACAGATGACTAAACACGGTTTCTATTTTGATTTTGATTTGATCAACCTTAAAAAATTTATTGAACCTCTAGAGCGAGCGAGTCAAACTTTGAAAACACTGAATTTAAAACTTAACGAATATGACAAATCCAACGGTAGTCAAAATTAACCAAGAATTAAATAATTTACAGGAACAACTTTACAAGTTTAAGTCTACTGTAGATTATCTAAATGGTGCAGAAGTTCATGTGAAACAGGCTATTCAATCGGTCAATCGAGCTGAAGCCCATTTCACAGGAAAAATCGAAGATTTAAAAAAAGTCTATAACTCTTTCACAACATTATCCAATTCGATCTCGGATGTTATTATTCAGATTGAATCGGTCAATTTTCCGGATAGATTAGATAAAATTGAAGAAAAACTAACTAGTACAATATCATTAATGGGAGATATTAAAAACTCCACATTAGATGAAATAGGCAAAGCGTCAGAAACAATAATCAAAGCTGATTTCGAGGGTAAATTTAATGACTTAAAAAAAGAGACAGAAGCAATTAAAAATTCAAATAAAGAGTTAGTAAAAACAGTAGTTGATTTAAAGATTGAAGAGAAACTTGCTGCTTTTGAAAAAACTTTAGGTAAGAAGTTTGATTTTTTTGAAAAGAAAATCAATGAGAACATTGATGACGCTATCGGGGACTTACAAGACAATACTGAGAAGATTGCGAATGAAACTAAGTATTCTATTATGAGTCTCAATCTGCCTGTAAGAATGGACAAGATTGATGCTACAATTGCATCTATTAATAATGGTATTCAAAACATTCAAGGACGACTTGATTTAGTGGAGAGAAATTTTTCAGACAAAATAAGTGAAATGAATAATTCACACAAGAAGGAAATCGAATTACTAAAAGAGAGTATTATATCATCTAATAAAAAAACCACTAATTTATTGTTCGTAATAGGGGGGCTAATTATAATATTAATATTTTTTTCAATAAAATAGGTAACTGTTCTTGACTTCTTCTCTTTCTTCACCTATACTTTATAAAAAGGTATGGAAGTAAGATTATTAAAGAATAAGAATGTTGTCACCGTTTCCCCCATTTACAGTGAAAATTCCCAAAATTTTTTCTGTCGCATTTCCCATTTTTTTAAAAATAGCCGCTACGCTTTTAAAAGAGTTATGTATAGGATTGAAGACACCTCGTAGGTATATGGTCAACAACAAGACGGGGGGATACATAATAGGATAGGGCTCCAGACTCTGGTAAAGCAGGAAGTAATGATATTAGGGTATAAAATAGGTAGGAGTTTTTATTTTGTTTTATTTCTTTGGCAACTCAATAAAAGGCTACTATATTAGAGTTCTTTTTTAATCTAATAAAATAGTAGTATGAAAATCCTCTACATTAGAACTTCAACCGTTCAGCAGAGTTCAGATCGCCAATCTCAAAATACAGAAGAGTTTGATTATATCCTAGAGGACAAGTGCAGTGGGTTAATTCCGTTGTGGGAGCGACCAAAAGGGAAACAGCTTAAAAAATTAATTGATTCAGGGACACTAAAAGAATTGACTATCCATTCGATTGATCGGCTAGGTAGAAGCACCCTAGACGTCTTGTTTGTTTGGAAAGAACTTACTGAGAAAGGAATCGTCATTATTTGTCGAAATCCCCATTTACGAAACTTTAATGAGCGAGGTGAACCGGATATGTTCTCCGAGTTAATGATATCCATACTTTCAACCATGGCGACTTTTGAGAAGAGTATGATAAAGGAACGTCAAATGGAGGGGATTAGAATCGCAAAAGCAAAAGGGGTTTATACCGGAAGAGTAATTAATACGAAAGAAACCCCTGAAAAATTTTTATCCAAACCAAAAATCAAGAAAATATATGAATACCTATCTTCGGGTTACACACAACTAGAAATAACCAAAATAATGAATTGCAGTTACAGTACGGTCAACAAAGTTAAAAGGTATAAAATGGCAACAGGTTATCCCGACGCCTCCTGTAATACGAAAGGATAACGTTCAATCCTAAGTAATTAATAAGATTAAGACGCTGACATGTCATACAGAAATCCATCTCCTCCATAACCTCATGGGTAACCTCCACATCTGCGTACTCTAGTGTCAAATGAATAATGTTTCGGTTATTTTGTTTGATTCGATTTTTCAAGTAGCGCTGGTGGTTGATCCAAACAAAATTTAAAATATTCTTCTTGTTCTGATTTATGTGCATTAAGACATCATTTTCCATTGTAGAGAATTTTTATAACATTAACATCCATATCACTCAATTCTGTAACATAGTTCGATCCTTGATAAAATATTGAAGAAGGGTACCGATAAGAATCATTTACTGCCCCCAAACTTTGGGTAATTTCTTCTCTTAAACAGTCCTGGAGATCCAACTTACTTTCCTGTTTGTCGAGGTTTATGAAAATCCTTGATGACACAATTTTGTCACCTCTTGTTTTGAGTCTAAATAAGCCTTCACAGTTGTTGATTTGGGGTGAGTTAATTAAATCGGGATTTAGGGTCAAGAAGGATTTAAGGTCACCCAAAAAGACAACCATGTTAGCGTCAGATTTTTTATTAACGGTATAAAGTTCTATTGGGTCAATTATTGCATTTAAATCTTGTAATACTCTATTTACCTCATCTTCAATGAAGTTATCGTATTTACCTTCTAAAAATACTTTTACGTCTTTTTTAAAGGTAATCGGTCGTAATTTGACCTTATCATTCAATTCGTTTTTAAGGGTTATCTCTCTGAAATATTCCATAGTTTCTTGATCATATTTTGTATTGATTACATGGGGTTCAAATTGCTCTATTTCACCGCCAAACAAACACAATCCGATTAAAAACCCAATTGAGGTGAAGAACACGAAGCCTTTCATTTTTTGATAATTTTGTAAATAGAATTAGACAAATTAGAGTTGACAAGTTCCACTTCATTTCTTGGTGCAAAGTCAATTTGACAATATATGATCTTCTTAAGCCGTGATTTAAACTCAGTCATTCGGGTGCAACTCGCAACGAGATAAAAAACGATGTAATCCATTATCACCTCAAACCTGTACTGCAAACATGTGATGTACTTTTTATAAAACAGGTAATTTGGTACACCGTTAATTCGTTGATTACCATTCGTTAATCGACGGAATAGCTGTTGAATGGATTTTATCTTGTTATGAAAATAATCCATCCTTACCCAAACTTCTAATACTTGTAACCCCTCAGCCTTTAAAACCATGATTGATATGAAAATTAAAGTGGATTTTTAAGAAATCTTCTGCAAGAATAAGTGCTCGATAAGGTGTGATTATCTTCATGTCGCGTGCTAAATTTGGGATAGTAAGGTCAAAGGGTTCACTTGTCGAAAAGATCTCCCAAATCTCATCTTTTGACTCTAATAACACTCCGTATATCTCTCCGTCAGCGTTGGCTTTTACGCATAGATCATTAAATAGCCCAGACAAGAAAGGGACATAATCCATCGTGCCTTTGCCAAATAAAAACAGGTTAATTTCGATTGGTTTTTCTTTATCCCCCTTTACGTCAATCATAATAAGCAACAACATAGGTTCGCTTTTTTTGAACTTGTTGTTTGCTATGCGTATCAACTTGATAACGGTTTGTATCACCGGAGTCAAAACAAACCTGTTGTTCTCTTTTATACCTTCTAGGTTCAATCGGAAATGTACCATGTCAGTAGGGAAAACCCCGGAGTATATTTGTAAGGCTTGCATTAGCTTCACATCTCTCTTGGTTATTGTTTTTGTCGTATTCATATTCATAAATATATGGTTAGTCAATTTTTAACTAAATGAATTACATATTTATCCTCCTCGCGTCACCGATGGTATTGTCCCCCAGGTTGAATAAACTTTTATTACATCCTTAAAGCAAAATCAAAGCAAGGACGGAACCCTGCGAAAAAGGTTTACTTTACAATTGAAAAATTTTATGTATTTTATACTTAATTTTGATTAATCATGGAAATAAAAGTCAGTTTATTGTATGATATTTCCTCAAGTATAATGTAATCTAACTTAATTGAAAGAGTTATAGAAATTAATGGTTTATGTCGACACAATTTCAAATAAATGATCCCTCATTAGAATCTCAATGGAGAGCAATTATTTTATTTGGAAAAAACTCTGCAACCTATAAATTTGCCTTCGCTAAATCTTTGCTCGAATTAATTAAAAATGAAAATACAAAAATATCACTTAATGAATTAGCCATTCCATTTGCAGATTCAATTGTCGAGCATTTAAAAAAAAGTGACAAACAAGGTAATTCTATATCGAGTAAGTTTTTAGATGGTTGCAGAAATTTTATCAATGAAAAGATTTCAAAAGATGAACTCTATAATTTAACAGAAAAATATGGTTTTGTTAATGTAGTTGACGCTTTCCAAAATGTTAATGGTGGAACAATCCCAAATCCTTTTTATGAAAAAAATTATAGTCAAGGTAATAAAGAGATTATTGTTACCGATAATTTATTAAAAATCAAAGAATTATTTCAATTTAGAAATTTAGAACAGGAAGTTGAAGCAAGATGGAATTTGGTTGAAACAGCCTGGAATTTGAAAATAAATCCAAGTTTGTTGGAAGTTAAGTATGATGAGAACAAATCACTTTTTTACATTGAGAATAACTTAATGAGACGAATTGATATCACCTCAGTTCGTGATTCATTGAATGGTTATCAAAAAGGAAAATGCTTTTATTCTTTTCAAGACATTTCGATAAATAAAAATGACCAAAAGATATGTGAAGTGGACCATTTTTTGCCACACATAAATAAATTAGCTCATTCAAAAGCAGGAGCGAACATTGATGGCGTATGGAATTTAGTATTAGCTGATATCAAAATCAATCTGCATAAAAGGGCTAAAATTCCCGAAAAAAGATTTTTACATAGATTGTATAACAGAAACGAGTTCTATATAGAAAGTAAACACCCTTTAGCAGAAACAATCATTAATCAGACGGGATTGACAAAGGAAAATAGGAGACGATTTTTAGAAAATCAATATAATTTAGCATTGACTCTTTCCATTCAGCAATGGAAACCAGAAATAGAATTAATTGGAACATTTTAATGAGAGACTTCACAGAAATACAAGAAGACAGAATAATTTATAGGAACGACTCATTCTTTGTAATAGAAGACTCATTCCCTGTCTCTCCAGGTCACCTTTTAATAATCAGTAATATTGTTAGAAAAGACTATTTTGAACTTACCGAACATGAGAAAATTGTTCTAACATCCACAATAGAGATTGCGAAGACTTTGATCGAAAAAAAATATAGTCCGCAAGGATATAATATAGGAATGAATTGCGGAGAATCTGCTGGTCAGACTGTTTTTCATTTTCATTGTCATTTAATACCCCGATACACAGGTGATATGGAAAATCCAAGAGGTGGTATAAGACATTGTATAAAAGGAAAAGGATACTATTAAGAAAGTTCTCAGGATAGATGTTATTTATAGTCTTGTTTAATAAGATTGAATAATAAATCTATTTTTCCATTTGGTTAGATTTTTAGGTGAGGAATCTAAATGAAAATCCAGCCATTTCACTAAGTTCGCACAAGAAAAATATCCTATATATCTCTCTGATATACAATATAATATACCAATTTTATTTTATTTTAGTTAACAATTCATAACCCTAAGGTCCCGAGTTCAACTCTCGGTCTCGCTACAAAGAAACCTCGACAATTCTGTCGGGGTTTTTGTTTTTTAGAGCTATTTTCCACCTATATTTTATATTCGCCCAAACTAGGTTCCTTCTACAAATGAGAAACTAGCTATAAATCAGATCGACTCAATCGCCACAATCGTGGTTATGAAAAAGCAACTCAATTAAGTATCCCATAGATACTATTATGGAACGGCGAGAAAATCGGTTAATTTCAATATTGATGAGTTCGTATATTGATTTTTAGATATAAGAGAAACATACTCTGAAGCTTCAATAAAAGAATTTCCAAAGAGAACCTTCAAATAAATAATTGTAGAATTTTTGCTCTTTTAAAATTAGAATAGATTTTTTTTAAAAGAGGGCAAGCTACTCTTGTCGCACCGCTACAACCTACTACCTTTGCTACGTTCCCGTCCTGGAGGATTTGAAGGGAGCTGGTCGCAAGAGACTTGCCCAGCACAAAAGTAGTGATATTTTCCGTTTGTGACCAAGAAAAAACGTTATTTTTGTAATTCTTCCAATCGGCTCCTTAGTTCAACGGATAGAACAAGCGTTTCCTAAACGTTAGATCCAAGTTCGATTCTTGGAGGAGCCACATGTAAAACTTGTAATTGAAAAAAAATGAATCAAACACAACACTTTTCAGAATCAAACAAAGAACGATACTTATCCGAGTTAATTGATCTTCTAAAAATCCCTTCCATTTCTGCAGATCCTACCTACAAAAACGAAGTGCAAAAATGTGCTGAGTCGCTAGCGCAAGGGTTAACCAACATTGGAATAGACAAAGTAGAAATATGTCAAACAGCTGGAAATCCAATTGTTTATGGAGAAAAAATCATAGATCCTACCAAGCCAACTATTTTGGTTTATGGTCATTATGATGTGCAGCCTGCTGATCCCTTGGATTTGTGGACGTCTCCCGCTTTTGAACCAGTTATTAAAACCACTGAAAAACACCCTCAAGGAGCCATATTTGCCCGTGGTGCATGTGACGATAAAGGTCAAATGTTCATGCATGTTAAAGCGGTAGAATCCATGTTGGCGGCAAATGAACTTCCGTGTAACGTGAAATTCATGATTGAAGGTGAAGAAGAAGTGGGTAGCGAAAACCTAGCGATTTTTGTGAAAAACGAAAAAGACAGATTAAAAGCTGATATCATTTTAGTTTCGGATACCGGAATGCTGGCCAATGATGTACCTTCCATTACCACTGGTTTGCGCGGATTGAGCTATGTGGAAGTAGAAGTAACGGGACCAAACCGAGATTTACACTCTGGATTATATGGTGGATGCGTTGCCAACCCAATTAATGTTTTGGCGCAAATGATTGCATCGTTGCATGATTCAACTGGAAAAATCACTATTCCAGGTTTCTATGATAAAGTAATAGAATTATCAGACGAAGAAAGAGCAGAAATGGCCAAAGCACCTTTTTCGCACGAAGCATATTGCAAAGCGCTTGACATCGAGGAAACAATGGGAGAAGCTGGCTATTCAACCATGGAACGAGGATCAATTCGTCCAACATTGGATGTAAATGGCATGTGGGGAGGATATACGGGAGAAGGAGCAAAAACAGTAATTGCTTCCCAAGCTTTCGCGAAAATCTCCATGCGCCTTGTTCCCGACCAAGATCCAGAGGAAATTACAAACCTATTTCTTACTCATTTTGAATCGATTGCTCCAAAAGGGGTGCGCGTAAAAGTAAAACCACATCACGGAGGTGAAGCAGCAGTTACACCCATTGACTCTGTTGGATACAAAGCAGCAAGTTTGGCTTATGAAAAATCGTTTGGTAAAAAACCAATTCCAGTGAGAAGTGGTGGAAGTATTCCAATAGTTGCCATGTTTGAAAAAGAACTTGGATTGAAAACAATTTTAATGGGCTTTGGTCTAGACAGTGACGCCATCCATTCTCCAAACGAACATTTTGGCTTATTTAATTTTTACAAAGGAATTGAAACCATTCCTTACTTTTACCATTACTATACCGAATTAACTAAGTAACATGATAAAATTCCTCACGCTCTTGGCACTCATCGCAGGATTAAGTTCTTGCGTTACTTTTAAAGAACCCGAATTTAAAAGTATGGATGGATATACTTTTGATGGCATGGATGGCAACCAAATTAAATTCAAGTTGAAAGCTACTGTTTACAACCCAAACTCGTATGCCCTAAAAGTAAAACCTTCTAAAGTTTCAATCTATGCAGAAGATAAATTGTATGGGACACTTAATTTGGAGAAAACCCAAAAAATGAAACGCAAAAAAGATACTCAGCTAGAAGTACCGTTGCGTTTTGACATGGCTGACGGAGCCATGATGGGATTGGTGTTATTGATGCGTAAAGAGAAAATAAATATAAAAATTGATGGAAAAGTGAAAGGCGGAGTTTATTTTATCTCCAAGAAATTCCCTGTCACCTATGAAAAAACGGTTTCACCGAAAGAGTTAGGGTTAAAGAATATTTTAAAGTTTTAATTTTTTCTACGCTGCTAGATCGTTAATAAATTGAACAATAAATTCAATCTATTTAGGGTTGTATTTTTTAATAAAGGTTTTCCAGTTCGATATGTCTAATTGGTCGGATGATGTAAATTCCATATCACCATTATAAATTAGCGTACCACATGGTGCTCCAGTAATATCAACAAATTTCCTTAACCCTTTTAAAAAATCATTTGAAAATGTTTGGGAAGATTTAATCTCTATAGCTTCAAGTTGATTAGCTGTTTGGACGATTAGATCAATTTCTAACCCCTTATTATCTCGCCAAAAATAAAAATTCTGACCCAAATTGAAGTTAGCGTTATTTTTTATGCATTCCATAACAATAAAATTTTCCACTAAACTCCCTCGAAAATGAGAAACTTCTAATTCTGTTTCTTTCCGAATTGACAAGAGTGAACAAGCCAATCCTGTATCAACAAAATACAACTTAGGTGTTTTAACTAAGCGCTTATTGAAATTATTAAAATATGGCTGAAGTAATTTTATTACAAATGTTTTCTCCAAAACAGATAACCAAGATTCGACCGTTTTTTTATCAATACCACAATCATTACTTAAGGCTACCATATTAACTGTTTGGCCAACACGACCAGCGCACATTCGAACGAATTTCAGAAAAAGCATTGCGTTTTCAATGTTACGAACTTGTCGAACATCTCGTTCAACGTAGGTTCGAAGGTATGATTGGTACCAAATTTCAGGATTTCTATTTTTTTGATGCACCTCCGGATAAAAACCTTTTAAAATCCATTTATTTAACGAAAAGTCTTTTTTTTCAGTATCTAGTTCCCGAAAACTCAATGGATATAAATCAATCACTCCAATTCTTCCAGCAAGTGTTTGGCTAACATTTTCCTGCAGCAATAAATTATTACTCCCTGTTAAAATAAACAACCCATCCTCTGTTGTTTGATCCAGTATTTCTTGTAAGTAATTCAATATTTCAGGAACACGCTGCACCTCATCCAAGATAGCGCCATCTGGATATCTATTTAAAAATCCTCGAGGATCAGAAATTGCCAAATTTCGTTCATCTGGATTTTCTAGTGACACATATTTTTTCTTCGGAAAAACAGTTTTTGCTAAAGTCGTTTTTCCTGATTGCCTCGGCCCAACAAGTAAAACAGACCTAAATTGCTTGCTGTAATAAATCAATAAATCCTGAATATCCCGCTTAAACATAATCAAATAATTAGTACAAATATAGTAATTGATGGGGTAATTCGTACCAAATAATCAATCTATTTTAACTGTTTATGATCAATACGGATCCACATCGATTGATAATCGACTGGATTTATTATCTGCTTCGGCATAAAAAAGATCAATCATTTCTTGAATTTTCTCCTTTACTTTCCGATCTGAGGCATCCTTTTCAATTTTGATTTTAATTTCTTTGATGAAAAAATTCTGAATGCGTTTTATTAATGGAAACTCTGGTCCAACAACACGTTCCTTGAAAACTAGACGCAATTTGTCTGTTAAATTCTGCGCTGCTGCATTTAGTTTTCGTTCATCCGTATTTCGAAGCGTAAGATGTATCATTTTATAGTAAGGCGGATAAAAGAAAAGTTTTCGTTCCTGAATCTCCGTTTCATAAAACCCTTTGAAATCATGCTCCATTACACGACCCAGCACCCATTGATCTGGGTTGGATGTTTGAATAATCACTTTTCCTTTTTTATTTTTCCGTCCTGCCCTACCCGCTACTTGAACCATCAACTGAAAAGCGCGCTCAAACGCTCTGTAATCCGGTCGATTCAACAACATATCAGCATCTAATATCCCCACCAAACCAACGTTATCAAAATCCAAGCCTTTGGTAATCATTTGGGTTCCAACCAAAATATGTATTTGTCTATTCTCGAAGTCATGGATAATTGTTTCGTAGGCATTTTTAGAACGTGTTGAGTCTAGATCCAAGCGTTTAATGATGGTATTCGGTAAAAACAAACTCAATTCATCCTCAATTTTCTCGGTGCCGAACCCAACCATTTTTAACCGGTTACTTCCACAAGCGCCACAACTACCAACCGGCGCAGATACATGTCCGCAATAATGACATTTCAAGGAATTTGTATGCTTATGATAAGTCATGGAAACATCACAATTCTTGCAACGTGGAGTCCAAGCACATACTTCACAAGACCACATTGGCGTATATCCTCTTCTATTTTGAAACAAAATAACTTGTTCTCCTGCATTCAGCGCTTCGTTTATTCCATCCATTAATTGGCTGCTAAAATGCGAATGCATGCTTTTATTCTTTTTTTCCGTTCGAATATTAGCGCAAAAAATCTCCGGCAATTTCAATCCTAAATAGCGCTCTGATAACTCCACCAGGCCATATTTTCCATCTAATGCATTTGTATAACTTTCAATGGAAGGAGTGGCTGTACCCAAAAGTACTTTTGCTTTATGAAGATGTCCTAAAACTATGGCTGCATCTCTTGCATTATATCGAGGGGACGGATCCATTTGTTTGAACGTATTTTCATGCTCTTCATCCACAATAATCAACCCTAACTCTTGATACGGAAGAAAAACGGAAGATCGTGCACCGATTATTAATCGAAACTTATTGGGATCATTCGCCAATACCGTATTCCAAATCTCTACCCGTTCATTTTGATTAAATTTCGAATGATATACCCCTATTTGTTCTCCAAAATAAGCAGAAAGCCGTTCAATAAGTTGCGTTGTTAAGGCAATTTCAGGAATCAGATACAATACCTGTTTCTCATTGGCTAGTTGTTCCTCAATCAACTCCACATATAACTCCGTTTTTCCAGAGCCTGTTACACCATGAAGCAAAGTTACAATGTGCGTTTTTTGACATTCACGTACTTCATCCAACGCCTGTTGTTGTGCCGGTGTAAGTGATTTTTTTTGCTTCAATTCAAAATTCGCGGCGTTCAATCTACTCACCTCTATGCGCCGCGTCTCTAAAATTCCATTTCGCTCCAATGTTTGTAAAGCGGATAAACTCACCCCTTTTTCAACTAACTCTTTACGGGCAACCGGCTGCATGGAATTCCCCTGGTATTTACCATCACTCAAAACGGTTAACAATGCTTCCAATTGTTTTCGGGAACTTGCTTTTGATTCCAAGCCAGATATAAAACTGGTTAATAATTCGTTATCGGTAAAAGTATCCGTCAAGGTATAGCATACAATGGACTTAGGCGTAAATCGTTCATTCAGTGCCTCAATGGATAAAATAATCCGTTTCTCAATCATTTTTTTGATCACTGGCTGAATGGTTTTTATTCCCAATACTGCCGACAATTCCTTTAAATCCATTTGATCATTGGCATGCAAGGAATCCACAATAGTCTGTTCGCGCTCATCTAGGTGCTGGTCATTCTCAAAATCAGGATGTAAAACGACCTTAGATTCACTGGAAAGTTTAAAGTTTGCTGGTAAAGAAGCATTCATTACATCGCCCAGTGGAGCCATATAATAAGAGGAAATCCATTTCCAAAATTGAAATTGTTTGGAAGTTACAATTGGAAATTCATCTAACACATGCTCAATAAACTTGGCCTGGTAGGCTTCAGGGACTCGCTCATGAATTTCGGTCACAATTCCGGTGAGTAACTTGGATCTACCAAAAGGAACGATTACGCGAACTCCAAATTGCAGCTGATCATTGAGTTCAAAAGGAATACGGTAGGTAAAAACCTGATGAATAGGAACAGGAAGTAGTATGTCTGCAAAAAAAGTCTTTCTTTCGCTCATGAAAACACTTTACTGACAGGCAAATGCTTCCTCTTGATTTACGATATTATCTCCTGGATGATCAGAGCAGAATAGCTTGCCAAAATTGATTGGTCCTTGACACAATTCGCGTGTACTTTTTTTATCAATTGCCCGAATGTAGGCTTGTGCAGACCCTACCGAAAATGGCTTGTAAAATTTAACGGTTTGTCTGGACGAAAAAACACCGACCACTTTACCACCATTGTTAATGGATAAATTCGTGTACGATGGTTTGGATTGAGCCAAAGTAGAAGCTGGTTTATTGACGATCATGTAATTGTACAATTCTTCCGCTCCACCCGTAAAAGTAATCCACATACCTTTAAAAGTGCGTTTTGTAATGGCGGGATCATTGGTGCAATTTGTATTAATCAACTCATAAAATGTTTTTCCCAAGACCGAAAATGTTCTAGAATCAGAGGGATTAACATCATATTCCCCAATGCGCCAATTCACTGATTTCACGGTGGATGTGGAGCCAATAAACTCATTGAATTCGATATCCATTTGAGCATTCATTACATATGAATTTCCTGTATTTGAAACGGTTAATCCTGCGGTTAAATATTCTACCGGGCTATCGGCAAACTTGAATGTAAAATTCTGTCCTGAAGCTGCGGATGCAATTCCATTTACCAATTCAGTTTCAGAAGTAACTGTGTATTTTCCCCCATTCAATACTGCATTCAATTTATAGGTAGCATAAGGCTTTAACGACGATAGTTGTGGGTTTGATGCATTTTGAACTGTACCAAATGTTGGGCTACTCAATGTTGGAAGGGTCTTAAAATAATACACTTTTTGTTCAGGCGCATAAAAAACACCGTTTGTATCCTTATTTTGGATTAGCGTATCCCTTAGTTCCCAAGTGCGAATTAAATTTCCATCCAAGTATTCTGATATCGTTGCATCGACTTGATCAAAATAATTCGAATCAGGAATTTGAGCAATTTCTAGGGCATTTCCAGGTCCGATAAAGGCACGATTTATTTTAATAAAATGAATGGTATCCGCATGATCCAATAAACCATAAATTACGGCTGTTTCCTTAAACTCTCCCACATAATTGATTTTCTCATTACACGAATAAAGAAATAGAAGAAGAATGGGAATGGATAAAAAACTTATTTTTAGTGAGCCTAATTTCATTGAGTTTAGTTTGGTTTTCCAAATATACGTACTAGTTTTTGGTCTACCAATGAAACGTAAAAATAACTAATGAATAATTCTATTCCATAATCTCCTGATCTTATATCCAAATTGATACCACTTAGGTTTTACAACCACATAGCCAACCATAGGAAGCTCGTTTATGAAATTCTTGTCCAGATAGATTGGATGAAGAGAAACGGAAATATCAATAAATTCCTTAGGATTCAAATCTGAATACACTTTGTAAGCATTTCCTTTTCTAACCGTTAATGAAATCAATTCTGGAACACTTTTTTTAGGAACTTGTAATTGAAAATCCCCTGAACTATTTGGTAAACAATATAAATGAAAGCCATTCAGTTCTACTCTCAAATCTCCTGCTAATTGAGGCGAAATAGTGTCATTTATTCTTCCTTTGATAATCACATAAGATTCATCTGAAGCAGAAATTGATTGCTCCTGGGGTGCTTTCATTTCAACTTGACCGTTTAAGTCTGCTGTCACATTTAAAAGCAATCCGCTTAATACCATCGCCCTCAAGTTTGGAAAGTGATTTTCTTTACTCACCAATGATCGATTGAGTTGACTCGAAGAGAATTTACCACATAAATTACCGGGACTAGTATATATTGCCTTTTTAATTTGTCGATCAGATTGGACGGAAAAATCGATAATGCTTTTAGAACAATTCGAACAAAATTTCGTCGTTTGATTCAGTGAGGTCATTTCCTCCCATTTTTGGGGACAAGGTTCAGGAATTTGTACTTTCATAAGAAACCTTTATTCATTATCCATGGACCATTCCCGATACAAGTCAAAATAGGATTTGGTTTCCACAATAATAACTCCTCCAAGTGTATCTCCATATTTTGCGGGTAATGCTCCAGCATATACCTTCATTCTTCCAATAGCAACGCTTGGCACATTAAATACTTCATTTGCCTTGATTCCATCAATCATGTAAATCATATCTCCCTTTCGCGCGCCACGAAACACCAAATCTCCATCTGCTGTCATGCGAACATCTGTAGTCATTGTTGAAGCAAGTTTTTTAACATCGAATTTGTTGGCACTTTGTTTAATTTCTTTGGCAGAAAGTTCAGGAGCAGGCATTTCACCATATCCAATTTTAATTCGATCACCAGAATTAATTGTGATTGTATTAAAAGTTTTAACCCCTGCTTTGCCTTCAAATTCGATATCACCCGCATTGAAATATCCTTCTAAAGGAATATTTGTCCTAATTCCGGTCATTGTGTCCTCTTTATAAATGATTGACATAAAATATTCACCTGACGGAATACTCGTAATTCGAAATCGTCCATCCGCATCAGTAGACGCCTGATACTTCTTACCTTGATCTTGAATGATCAAACGAGCACCATAAATTGGCTGCTTTTTACCTGGTTCGTATACATTACCAACAACATCTCCAAAAGAAACTTGACCAAATGTGGTTCCGATCACCGAACAAAATACCACGAACATCCAATTTTTCATACTCTTTAAATTTACTTATTTAACTAGTAGATGCATGTTGATTTAGAATTCCATAAATAAACTATTCGATTGAGGCACTTATTGTTTGAATTTCTCGATCCACCTTCTTAAATAAGCCCTGTAGTACTTTTCCTGGACCAACTTCAATCACCTCTGTTGCTCCATCTGCAAGCATTTGTTTCATGGTTTGTGTCCAACGCACAGGTGCTGTTAATTGAAGTACTAAATTTTTCTTAATCTCATCCGGATTTGAAACTGCACTTGCCGTAACATTTTGATAAACCGGACAAATTGGGTTATTAAAAACTGTTTGCTCAATTGCTGCTGCCAATTCTTCACGGGCAGGCTCCATAAGCGGTGAATGAAATGCACCCCCAACCTGCAAAATCAATGCTCGTTTTGCTCCAGCTTCCGTCAGTTTTGCACACGCTTCTTCAACAGCAGAAACACTTCCTGAAATCACTAATTGACCCGGACAGTTATAATTTGCAGGTACTACCACACCATCAATACCCCCGCAAATTTGTTCTACAATCTCGTCCTCTAATCCTAAAATCGCAGCCATGGTAGAGGCTTGAATTTCACATGCTTTTTGCATAGCCTGAGCACGCTTAGCCACCAATTTTAATCCATCTTCGAAGGAAATAGCACGATTGGCAACCAAAGCAGAAAATTCACCCAACGAATGACCCGCAACCATATTCGGTAAAAATGATTCTCCTAAACATGTTGCCAAAATAGTAGAATGTAAAAAAATGGCAGGTTGAGTTACTTTTGTTTGCTTCAATTCTTCATCACTCCCTTCAAACATTATTTTAGTTATGTCAAATCCCATAATTTCATTAGCAACATGAAATAAGTCCTTAGCTTGATTTGATTTTTCATAAAGGTCGTTACCCATTCCTGAAAATTGAGCCCCTTGGCCCGGAAAAACATATGCTTTCATAATTTTAATTTTTGATTGATTCATTTACAAAGGAGTTTCTTCTTCTTGAAACCGAATATTAAATTGTTCTAATTCAGCCAATATGGGTTCATACACTTCCTTTCTAATCGGCAACGTAACCCCTTTTTCCTTTAATTCACCGGTCAAAATCATTTTTGCTGCAATTGCCACCGGTAGTCCAACAGTATTTGACATAGATGTATACGTTTGGTCCTCTCCAATATTGATCATGGAAGATGTAATTTGGTGTTTCTCTCCACCCAATGAATAAATAAATTCATGGTACATTACCAACATGTCTTTATCGCCTTCTTGCAAAGAAAGATGTGACACCAATAATTTCTCCAGTAATTGAGCAGGTGTTGCAT
>CALQIX020000018.1 GCA_943330745.2 Lishizhenia tianjinensis | reverse complement strand
GATTACTAGTGGACATGTTCCTATAGATGTTTCAGTGAATGCTACTACTAAGTTAGCATCTGCTGTGCAGTTATCAGCTATCGTGATTCCTAATCCTTCTAGTCCTGCTACTGTGGTTTGGGCTGCCGGTGCATCCGTTGCTACACATCCTGTGATCGTTTGAGTAGCGATTGTTCCTGTTACTACGGGAGCAACGTTGTCTCCAACGTTGATTACTTCAGTTACCGTTGTTTGGTTGTTACATGCATCTGTGATGGTGTATGTTCTAGTGATTACTAGTGGACATGTTCCTATAGATGTTTCTGTGAATGCTACTACTAAGTTAGCATCTGCTGTACAGTTATCAGCGATAGTGATTCCTAATCCTTCTAGTCCTGCTACTGTGGTTTGCGCGGCTGGTGCATCGGTGGCTACACAGCCTGTGATCGTTTGAGCAGCTATTGTTCCTGTTACTACTGGAGCAACGTTGTCTCCTACGTTGATTACTTCAGTTACCGTTGTTTGGTTGTTACAAGCATCTGTGATGGTGTATGTTCTAGTGATTACTAGTGGACATGTTCCTGTAGATGTTTCAGTGAATGCTACTACTAAGTTAGCATCTGCTGTGCAGTTATCAGCGATAGTGATTCCTAATCCTTCTAGTCCTGCTACTGTTGTTTGGGCTGCTGGAGCGGCTGAAATAGAACATCCTGATACAACATTTAAAGGAATGGTTCCTGTTACAATCGGTGAAATATTATCCCCCACATTTATTATTTGAGTTAATGTAGTCTGATTATTACATACATCTTTTATTGTATATACTCTTGTAATAACAATTGGACAGGTACCAGCAGATGACTCCGTATTTGTAACTAATAGACTATTCACTGGGGTACAATTGTCAGAAATTGTAACTCCCAATGCTTGTAAACCTGCTATTGTAGTAACAGCAAGTGGAGCTGAAGCTAAGGCGCAACCCGATACATTTGAAGTAGCTATTGTTCCAACCACTGTTGGGGCTTGGGAATCCACCACTCTATTAATTGTTTGAGTACAAGTTGATGTACAAGATCCCAATGTTGCTGTGTAGGTTCTTATTATTGTTTCTGTACATCCTGACACCGTTACTGCTCCATCTGTATAGCTGATAGAGGTTCCATTTGTGCTTCCTCCAAGCGCAGTAAAGGCTGGAATTGTAGTTGCGCCAGCTGGCACGGCTGTATTGCATCCAGCAAGAGTAAGTGTTGGTGGACATGTTATTGTTGGGGCAGGGTTAATAACAACCGTTGTAGTTGAAGTACAAGTGCCACCTGTTCCATTTGTAACTGTAACCGTGTAAACGCCTGCCATGGCAGCAGTTGAGTTTGGAATAGTTGGATTTTGAAGGTTTGATGTAAATCCATTTGGACCAGTCCAACTAAATGTAGTAGCTCCTGCCGCAATAACATTCAATTGAATTGTTTGTCCAGGACAATAAGCACCAGTATTTGATGCTGTGCAATTTAAACAAGGATTGACTGTAATACATTGAATGGCACTATAATTACAGCCAAAATTATCGGTTATAGCATAGGTATAGCAATTATTACCAGTGGTAGTTGGAGTAACAGTGGCTGATGTTGGCCCTGTTGATGTCAATGCTGGATTAGCCCCCCATCCTTGAGATGTAATTGTTGGTGTATACGAGCTTGATGAATTAGTCGGTATCGATGAATTAAAATTAACATCCCAATTGAAAATATATCCATTATCAATACCTTGATTATCAATAACCTGAATAGTCCAAGCACCATTTAATGGACACCCAATTAAATTGGTAAATGGTTGAGAAGGCATATAATTACCTGCGTTAATAGATAATGCTGCAGGTGTTCCACAACTTGTTGTCGCAGCACCATTTATCAATAGTGTTGTGGCAGTTGGCGTAAAACAATATGAGCTTCCGGTTCCAGGACCAACCGCAGGGTCGTCTAACGGACAACCCAAATAGGTGCCACCACCACCTGGATAAGCTTTTAATATGGTTGATTGACCATTTGGACAAATTAAAGTTATTGTTAAATCCCCAACATATGAATGCTCCATATTTAAGCAAACATTTTGAATATCGCTTGCAGAGGTTACTGTTTGAGTATTATTGTAACAATTAACGGTAATTGCAGTGTTGTACGAAGCCCCTGTTCCATCTGGTAAAAATGTTGTTCCACTAACAGGAGGGGTACAATTTTGAATAAAAGGTGTCATGGTAACTGCTGCATTTAAGTTTGCTGATTGACCTTGACAAATTGTTGTTGGCACCGCGGTGGTAGTAATCGTTGGTGTGGTAGAGACCTGAACTTTTCTATTTAATAAATTTGAATTTGTACAGCCCGATGGATCCGTAATATTTAGATTAACGGTATAAGTACCAGCAGTATTATAAGTTGCTGATGCGGTTGTTCCATTACCGGTTGTTCCATTACCCAAATTCCATTGATAGGTAGCTCCTGTTCCACTTGTAGAGAATGTGCCACTACCTGTAAATGAAACAGATTGACCTTGGCAAATTCGAATAATTCCATCCGCTTGAGGTGCTGGATTGGAAGAAACAAAATTCGAGGTGATAGTTTGACAAGGCATAATGCAGGATATTGAAGCCACCCAACCAGCAAGTGTAACACTTCCATCGGATGTAAATCTAAAAGTTAAACAACCACTAGCATTCGCTGCTGTTGCTGTTACAATTCCTGGACTTGTTGTTCCAGTGTAAGTCCCTAAAGTTGGCGACGCGGTAGATGGACCATTATAAATGGTCAAAAAATCCCAGCCATTCTCAATTGAAAAAGCTGAAAAGTTTACTTGAACTTTAGCTCCGGGAGTAGATGGACAAATGGTATAAACAAAAGTTTGACTATTACCATAGTTGGCTCCAGCACCACCACTATCATAAAAATTTCCAGAACATGCTGTGATAGATGCATTTGACATGTTAGGACTTGGAGGTGGAGTTCCACAACCAATTGTTGCAGTCCATCCAGCACCTGTTACAGATCCATCTGATGTAAATCTCACGGTAATACAACCTGACAATGCAACTATAGTTCCTGGTGAATTTGTGCCATTAAATGAACCTAGTTGTGGCGATGCAGTAGTTGGACCATTATAAATTGTTACAAAATCAAAGCCTGCTTCTGTAGCGAATTGAGTAAAGTTCAAAAATATAGGCTGGCCATTTCCAGAGCAAAATGTAACCGTTCTGTTTTGACTATTAGTATAGGCACCAGCAGAACCACCACTATCATAAAATGTACCCGTGCAACCTGTATAAGTAGTTGCTGTAGCCGGCATATTGTATACCTGAGCCTGAAAATCAGCTAAGGAAAAGAATATTATTAAAATACTAAGTAAAAGTTGTTTCATATGCTTAGTGCGTTTGTACATTTAATTTTTCATACACAGGATGAATGGCGTATCCATCATTCCAATTAATCAATTGAAAAGTTGCTGGTAAATATGTTTTTCCTGGTAAAATGGTAAATGGAGAAACCTCTTTACCAAATTTTTCCGCTAGTTCGTTTGCTGAAAACAACTCAACAGTAATTTGATTTTTTTCAAACAAAATTGTTCTGCGCTCATTTAAAAAACGGAACTCATCTAATTGTGAGAAATTAATTAATGCCACCTTGTATATTTCCAATTGAGACTCCGATACATTATTGTTAACCGAAGATAAAATAAAGGTGTTTTTTTCAATTGTAGTTGATGGAATAACTTGCGCATCAATTTCAAAAATACCCCATGAAAATAGTATGAAAAGAAGAATGTATTTATGCATCTAAGTTCAGTTTAAAGTTAAACGAAAATTAACAAAATGAGTTGCCAATATTAAGACTAAAATACATAAAAAAAGCCAGATAAATCTGGCTTAATGAATAAATAGTATGTTTGAGCTAAAATTCAAACGTTTCCATGAATTTTGTAGTAAAATTTCCATTATTAAAATCTTCGTTATTCATCAATTTTTGATGAAAAGGGATGGTTGTTTTCACTCCCTGAATGATATACTCATCCAAAGCTCTTTTCATTTTCAAAATTGCCTCTTCGCGCGTTTGTGCGACAACAATTAATTTGGAAATCATAGAGTCATAATTCGGTGGGATCGTATATCCAGAATAAACATGTGCGTCAATTCTTACCCCATGACCTCCAGGGCAATGATATTCGGTTATTTTTCCGGGTGAAGGTCGAAAATCGGCATAGGGATCTTCTGCATTAATTCTGCACTGAATTGCATGGCGCATAACCGGATAATAATTTTTACCTGAAATTTTCTCTCCTGCAGCAATTTTAATTTGTTCTTTTATCAAGTCAAAATTAATTACTTCCTCGGTGATTGTATGTTCCACTTGAATACGTGTATTCATTTCCATGAAGTAGAAATCTCGGTTTTTATCTACCAAAAACTCAACAGTTCCAACACCTTCATATTTAACAGCCTTTGCTGCTTTAATTGCCGCTTGTCCCATTTTCTCACGAAGTTCGTCGGTCATAAAAGGAGAAGGTGTTTCTTCCACCAATTTTTGATGACGACGTTGAATCGAACAGTCACGCTCGGACATGTGACAAGCATTACCATATTGATCACCAGCAATTTGAATTTCAATATGTCGTGGTTCTTCAATGTATTTTTCCATGTAAATCCCATCATTTCCAAATGCCGCTAAAGCTTCTTGACGCGTTGAATCCCATGCCGCTTCCACATCCTCCTCTTTCCACACAATTCGCATGCCCTTACCTCCTCCACCAGCAGTTGCTTTGAGGATTACAGGATATTTTATAACTGCAGCAGTTTTTTTGGCATCAGCTAAATCTTTGATTAATCCTTTTGAACCGGGAATACAAGGCACGCCAGCTTTAATCATTGTTGCTTTAGCCGTTGCCTTATCTCCCATTCCAGCAATTTGCTCGGGCAATGCACCAATAAACTTTATTCCGTGCTCTTGACAAACTTTAGAAAACTTTTCATTTTCAGAGAGAAAGCCATATCCTGGGTGTATAGCATCAGCGTTTGTGATTTCAGCAGCTGCAATAATATTCGGAATAGATAAATAGGATTTTGAACTGACAGGTGGACCAATACAAACAGCTTCATCAGCAAACCGAACAGGTAAACTATCCTTGTCAGCAGTTGAATACACAGCTACAGTTTTAATTCCCATTTCTTTACAAGTACGAATAATACGCAAAGCAATCTCGCCGCGATTAGCGATTAATATCTTTTTAAACATAGCCTAGATTTTAAGAAATTATGCTGGTTCAACCAAAAATAACGGTTGGTCATATTCTACAGGACTAGCATCGTCCACTAAAACCTTAACGATTTTTCCGCTTACTTCAGATTCAATTTCATTAAACAATTTCATTGCCTCAATAATACACACTTTATCTCCTTTCTGAAGCATTGACCCAACAGATACAAATGCATCTTTATCTGGTCCAGCGGAGCGATAGAATGTACCAATCATGGGTGATTTAACTGTTATTAATTTAGAATCGTCAGACACATTTGACTCCTCTATTGTTGCAGTTGGAGCCACTGCTGGAATATTCACTGGCGCAGCTAATGGTGCAGAAGCCATAGGTGCCTGCAAATAGATAGGTTGATCATTTCCTTTAACCTTCTCTGCCTTTAGGGTGATTTTAAAATCCTTTTTTTCTATTTCAACCTCAGTCAAACCAGATTTAGAAACTAACTTGATTAAATCCTGTATTTCATTTAAATTCATAAGAATATAATTTTAGGTAAATATAATAATTTAAGAGTTGTATGCCCATTTTAAATAAACTGCACCCCACGTAAATCCACCTCCAAATGCTGATAAAATAAGCGTGTCGCCTTTTTTTAATTGATTTTCATAATCCCACAAGCAAAGTGGCAAAGTACCCGCAGTTGTATTGCCGTACTTTTGAATATTTATCATTACCTTTTCCTTCGGTAGCCCCATTCTACTGGCAGTAGCGTCTATGATACGCAAATTTGCTTGATGTGGCACTAACCAATCAACATCGTCGCTGGTCAGGTTATTTTTTTCCATGATTTCAGCAGAAACTTCAGCCATGTTAGTTACAGCAAATTTAAAAACTTGCTTCCCTTCTTGTTTCACATAATGCAAGCGATTTTCGACTGTTTCGATAGATGCGGGATTCGCTGATCCTCCTCCTGGCTGAATCAAGTATTGTCTACCGGAGCCATCACTGCGTAAAATAAAATCTAAAACTCCTAAACCTTCCTCATTAGGTTCAAGCAAAACAGCACCTGCACCGTCTCCAAAAATCACACATGTTGTTCGGTCTTCATAATCCAAAATAGATGTCATTTTATCTACTCCAACTACAATTACTTTTTTGTAACGTCCTGTTTCAATAAATTGAGCGCCTGTAGACAAGGCATAAATAAAACCAGAACAAGCGGCTATTAAATCATAGCCCCAAGCATTTTTCATTCCCGTTTTATCGCACAAAACATTAGCTGTACTCGGGAAAGGATAATCAGGGGTTACTGTTGCTAGAATAACTAGATCAATATCTTCCGGAGCGGTATTCGTTTTTTTTAGCAATCCTTCGACTGCAGCAGCAGCTAAATCTGAAGATGCTCCAACACGAAGAATTCTTCGTTCTTTAATGCCTGTGCGAGAGGTAATCCATTCGTCAGAAGTATCTACAATCTTTGCCAAATCAGCATTCGACAATACTTCTTCAGGTACATATCCTTGAACCCCAGTAATGGCTGCAGTTATTTTTTTCATTAACTTTTAAACGCTTCGTTAAGTTTATCTGACAATTTTGAATTTGCTACTTCGTATGAATGAATTAGCATATTTTTTACTGCAATATCGTTAGAGATGCCATGGCCGATAATAACATTACCTTTTACTCCTAAGATGGGAGTGCCACCATAATTCTCATAATTGAAACGATCAAAATACTCATCACGAATTCCTCTTTTTCGCATTAACGAGTAAATACCTTCAGCTTCCTTCAAAACAATATTTCCTGTAAAACCATCGCAAACAACAACGTCTGCTTTTGCTAAGAATAAATCCCTGCCCTCAATATTTCCAATAAAGTTAATTTCATCTGAGTCTGCAAACAATTTGTGAGCTGCAATCGTCAATAGGTTACCCTTGGTTTCTTCCTCACCGATGTTCAAAAGAGCTACTTTCGGATTTTCTATTCCGTATACAAATTTAGAATAAAGTGACCCTAAAACAGCAAATTGATACAACACATCCACTTTGCAATCCGCATTAGACCCCACATCCAACAAAATGGACTTAGAACCATCAATAGCAGGTAAAGTAGATGTAATACAAGGCCTAATTACTCCGGGAATATTATTTAATTTATAAATTGAACCAACCAACATAGCACCAGTATTACCAGTACTCGCGAATGCATCAATTTCATTTTTAACCAATAAATCAAAACCTACAGCAATAGAACTGTTTGGTTTTTGCGGAATGGCACGCGTTGGATGATCATGCATGGTTATTACGTCTGGTGCATGCACAATTTCGATTCGAGCAGAATCAATACCAAATTTAGATAACGAATCCTTAATTTGTGATTCGTCACCAATACACGTCAATATTACATGAGATGGCAATTCTTTTAGCGCAAGGGATACACCACCAAGGTTGGCGTCCGGTGCAAAATCACCTCCTAAAATATCAATTCCGATTTTCATCTGCGGAATTATTTAGAGAAATTATATCGCAACTTCTTTCTCTGCTACTACTTTTCCTCGGTAGTAAAGTTTTCCTTCATGCCAGTGAGCATGATGAAACAAATGCGGTTGGCCTGTAGTTGGACAAGTAGCGATATTTTTTGCAACAGCATTCTTGTGTGTTCTCCTTTTATCTCGTCGTGTGGTGGAGATTCTACGTTTAGGATGTGCCATAATTGTTTATTTATATTTTGTTAATTCAAATTTTTTAAAGCTGACCAACGCGGGTCAATATCATCATTATTTTCGTCTTCTTCTTTCGGTGAAGATAGGTATTTATTCAATGTCTCAAGCATTTCTTGATTACATAACCCTTCAGGATGAACCGTTCGGATAGGCAATGAAATGGTTAAGAACTCATAAATTGGATGCTGAACATCAATTTGATAGGTATCAGGATGGATAACAATAATAGAATCATCTTCCAATTCCTCTAATCCAAATTTGTAAATAAGTGGATAGCTAGCTTCAACTTGATGATTCAAAGGGTCTGTGCATAAGTTACATTCAACCTCCACCGAACCGGTCAAGGAAAATTGTAAAATCAACATTGTTTCTTTTTTTTCCAAATCAATGGAAACAGAAACAGAGCCTTTCTTTATGAGTGAATACTCCAAATCTTCAAAGAACGCGTCATCAACCTCAAATTCATAAGAATGATGTCCTAATTTTAATCCTGCAAACGGAATGGTAAAGTCTGATTTTTTCTTCATAATTCCACGCATTTCTAAAAACGGAGGGCAAAGATATGAAATTTCCAAGAATTCTTAAAGAAATAGTTACTTTTTATCCTAAACTTTTCTAAAATCAATTATCTCTCTCACTTCTATCCCCTTCGTGTTTCCCAATAGCTAAAGGATTTGAATTAATTTCCTTTACAAATTTTCTGTTTTTAAAAATGTCCATTGCTAAATAAATCGCTGACCGAAAAGAACTTTCGCTTGCTTCATTTTTTCCAGCGATATCGTATGCCGTCCCATGGTCTGGCGATGTTCGAACTATTGGCAATCCTGCTGTAAAATTGACACCATCTTCAAATGAAATGGCCTTAAACGCTGCTAATCCTTGATCATGATACATAGCCAACACACCGTCAAATTGATTCCGGGAAGTTGATCCAAAAAAACCATCCGCTGCATAAGGACCAAAAACAAGTTTACCATCTGCCTTACTTGCTTGAATTGCTGGAGTAATGATTTCTTTTTCTTCTTGTCCCAGTTTTCCATTCTCTCCCGCATGTGGATTTAATCCTAAGACAGCAATTTTTGGCTTCACCAAAGCAAAATCTTTCTTTAAGGAATCCTCAAAAGCGGCAATTTTCTTGATGATTTTATCTTTGGTCAATAAAGTCGCGACATCCTTAATCGGAACATGAACAGTAACCAAGGCAACTCGTAAAGAACTACTTACTAATACCATCAATGCTTCAGGAACACCTGACATCTCAGCTAAATACTCTGTATGGCCTGTAAAAGAAAAGCCCGACTTAGAGACAGCTTCCTTTGAAAAAGGCGCAGTAACCAATACATCTATTTTTCCACTGGCTAAGTCCTGAGCTGCTCTTTCTAACGATTGAATAGCATATTTTCCGGAAGCTTCTGATGGATTTCCGGGAGTAATTTCTACCTCATCATTCCAAACATTAATCACATTTATTTTTCTAACATGAAGTTCAGATGCATCCTTAATACTTTGGTAATTGAACTCAATCTCGTTTAATGCCTTTTTGTAAAATGAAATTACTTTAGTTGAACCATATATTACAGGTGTGCAATCTAAAAACAAACGACTATCGCTTAGGGCCTTAATAATAACCTCAGGACCCACCCCATTAATGTCTCCAATTGTAATTCCTATTTTGATTGGATTGGGGTTACCCATTTCTTTTTCCTTCTCCATTAATTTGATTTATTTTTCAAAAACTGATACAACAAACGAACACCTGCTCCAGTTCCACCTTTTGGTCTGTAGCTATCTTTTGCGTCGAGCCAAGTTGGTCCGGCAACATCCATGTGTATATAAGGTGCTTTTACGAAATGTTCCAAAAATTTACCTGCAGTTATCATTCCGGCATTACCACTTCCAATATTTTTTAAATCAGCAATAGGGGATTTCATTTCTGTCAAATACTCATCCCAAAATGGAAAACGTACAACCCGCTCGTGCACTTCGTTTCCAGCTTTTTCTAAGTCATTAAAATAAGAATCAGCTGCATTACCCATTACAATACTTGCTTGAGTACCGATAGCACGCACCGCAGCTCCTGTTAATGTTGCTGCATCAATAACTATTTCCGGATCATACTTCGCCGAATAGGCCAATGCATCGGCTAAAATTAATCTTCCTTCAGCATCCGTGTTTAATACCTCAACAGTACTACCATTGTGCATTGTTAAAATATCTCCAGGCGTGTATGCATCCATTCCAGGTCGATTGTCCGTTGCTGGAATAAGCACCACTAAATTAATTTTCAAATGTTGCAAAGCAGCCATATAAATTGCTCCAGCCACCGCAGCAGCACCCGCCATATCACTTTTCATACAATCCATTGAACCAGGTGTTGGCTTCAAGCTCAAACCCCCAGTATCATAAACAACTCCTTTTCCCACCAAAACAATCGGTTTTTCATTAACTGCTTCAGGATGACAATAGGTAGCGATTGTGAATGTTGGTGGATCCATCGAACCTCTATTTACGCCCAATAACCCACCCATTTTCAAGGCTTCTATTTGCGACTTTTCTAAGACATTTACGGAAAATCCAGCCTTGATTCCAGCTTCAACAATCTCCTCACTCAATTTTTCAGCAGTAAGGTAAGAAACCGGTTCATTCACCATGTCGCGCGACCAATATACCACCTTGCAGGTATTTTCTAATTCATTGATTTTTTTTGAATCTACATCTGAAGAAAGCTGTAATGTCGATAATTTGAAGGTTTGTTCATTTCTATCACTGCAATATTTCAAAAATTGATAATTACTTAATATTACACCTTCCGCAAGCGGCAATACTGCGGCATCAGTCCCGGTTAACTGTAAAGTAGAAACTGTTTTAGCTATTTGTTGTTGGATGGTTGAACCTATAACTCTCAACGCTTCATCCGATTGTTCCGAAAAAACAGCAAACGTGAAAACCGATCCTTTTTTAACGAAGTCCATTTTTTCTTTGCCTTCCTGAATTATTTTCAAATCGTTGTTTGAAAATTCATTCGTGCCGAAATTTTTGTTAATATCTTCTGCTGAAAAAAGAATAACTTGCGACGCTCCTGCAATTTCTTTTCCACTTTGAGTGATTTGAATCATGTTATAGTTTTTTACAAATGTACGCAAGATATTTTAGGTTAAGAGTTAAAAAGGGGGTAGTTGTTTTCAATAAAACGATCAATTAATCTTGGCAATGGATAAGAGCCCAATTCTTCAAAATTAAGTTCAATCAGTCCATCAAATTCCTTTAATAAATGGGCATTGGATGCAAAAGCGAATCGGCTATAAATATGTTGATGGGACAAAATGTGTTTTTGAGTAGCGGAAATTGGTTCTAAATGATTGGATTGTGAATTTAAAAAAATCATTGTAGCTTCATCTGATTCGAATTCAATCATTGGAAATTCATATAATTCTTGCCAAATATCTTTTTCTGTTCGTTTTCTTAAATAGACTGTTTTTGTGGTTGAATTCCAAAATATAAGGTATAAGAAATATCGATTTCTCACCTTAGTTTTCCCCTTCTTTATGGGTCGATTTATTACATTTTGCTGTTTGTATGAAATACAATATTCAACAAGCGGACAAATCTCACAGTTGGGTTTTCCAGGGATACATTGCATTGCACCGAACTCCATAATTGCTTGATTATAGATAGCTGGATTAGCACGATCTAACAATTCATTGGCCAAAACACTGTAATACTTCTTTCCTTCGGTTGAATCAATTGGAATATCAATGTTATGTAATCGACTCAAAACCCGAAAAACATTCCCGTCAACCACCGCATGCGGTAAATCAAATGCAAAAGAAGCAATTGCCGCAGCAGTATATTCACCAATTCCTTTCAACTTCAAAATATCCTTATAATCAGAAGGAAAAATGGCATTAAATTCTGAATTGATTTGTTTTGCTGTTGCATGTAAATTTCGCGAACGAGAATAATATCCCAATCCTTGCCAATCCGTTAATACTTCTTGTTCTGAAGCCATGGCAAGATCTGTGATAGTTGGGTAATTGCGCATGAATTTTTCATAGTATGCCAGTCCTTGTGCCACACGTGTTTGCTGTAAGATAATTTCACTTAACCATATTTTATAGGGGTTTTTGGTGTGGCGCCAAGGTAATTCGCGCTTGTTTTCATTATACCAACCTATTATTATCTGCTGAAAATCAGTCATTAACGTTAATTATTAAAAAAAAATTAAATAAAATCAACAATATAAAGCTTAAGCTAATTACTTTTGTGACAAATTAAACTAGTATTAAACTAATATTAAACTCTAAAAATAACAAATCATGACTAAAGCAGACGTAGTTACGGAAATTGTTCAAGAAACAGGACTTGACAAAAACGAAGCATTAAAAGCGATTGAGGCCTTTATGACATCAATTAAGAATTCATTAGCAAACGGACAAAATGTTTACCTACGAGGTTTTGGTAGCTTTATTGTTAAAGAAAGAGCCGAAAAAACAGGAAGAAATATTTCTAAAAACACAACAATAATTATTCCCGCTCACAACATTCCTTCTTTCAAACCAGCTAAAACGTTTGTTGAAGAAGTTAAAACAAAAGTTAAAAGTTAATCTATCCTATTTTTATTCCCATTAAATACGTTGCAATTGCAACGTATTTTTTTTGTTTTATTTTGAGCAAACGTAAACGAAAGCTGGAGGAATATTAAGGGGAGTAAACTTAATTTTTACATCTACAAACATTTCCTTGAGTTGTTTTTTTGCTTGAAGGCTATATTGAAACTGAATGTATTTTCCATCAGAACAAAGAACCTTGTTCGCACTATTAAGAATTGAGGTGCGTAGGTCTTTCGAAAAATTAGCCAATGGCAAAGAAGACAAAATTACATCCGCATTTTCAAAGCCAAGTTTATTCAGATATTTCTGCATTTGTTCTGCAGAATCATGGATGATATGTACATTTTTTTGCTGAAACTCTTGTTTCAGTTGTTCACAAAAGCCATCATTGAGTTCAAAAACCAATAAATGGGCATTCTTTTCTAATTTTTCAACTATTTTTCGGGTAAATACGCCAGTTCCTGGACCTAATTCAACAATTACATTAACCTGAGAAAAATCAATGTTATCAATCATTTTAGCCGCTAAAAAACGCGAGCTCGGTGTTAATGAGCCAACCATTTTGTTCTCTTTAATAAACTCGCGTAAAAAGGTCCTTTTTGACATTGGATTAATTTGCTAGAATATATGAATCATTGCGCAAAATCCCATGAACTTTGCCACTAAATTCCTTTCCAAAGAAAGGCGTGTTAATTGCTTTCGAAGCATTATTATCCTTTAAATATGACCATTTTGACGTTGTGTCGAACAATGTGGCATCTACTAAAGCACCTACCTCAATTGGCCGTAGGTCTATTCCAAAAGCTACTCTTGATTTTATAGCAAGTGAGTTTATGAACTGGTCAACCACTTCAGGAAAATGTGTGTTCAAGTTTGCAAAAAGAGTTTGTAATTGAATACAACCAAATCCAGCATAATCAAATTCAATTTCTTTTTCCTCTATATCCAACGGACGATGGTCAGACGATACGGAATCAATGGTTCCATCCAACACGCCTTGAATGAGTGTCAAGCGATCTGTTTCTGTTCGAAGTACGGGAAGCACTTTAAATTGCGTATCAAAATCAAGCATGCTAGTTTCATTGAAAAGTAAATTCATCACATGTACATCAGCCGTAATATCCAACCCATTCTTTTTTGCAGCGCGAATCAAACTAACTCCTTCAGCAGTAGAAAGTCCAGTAATATGCAATCGACCTTCGGTGTATTCCAACAAACGGATATTTCTTTCTAATTGGATGATTTCGGATATCGCAGGATCGGCTTTTAAACCTGTTTTTGTGCTAGCAATTCCTTCATTCACAATTCCATGAGCGGCAATGGATTCATCCCGAGCAATAGAAACAACTTTACCTCCAAAATTCTTACAATACAATAAGGCCCGGTAAAAAATTCCTGCATTTAGCCCCTGTTGATCATCCGTAAACAGCTTTGCTCCACTCTGAAACATATCAAACATTTCGGCTAAATTTTGCCCTTCCATTTTTTCCGAAACACAACCCATTGGGTGCAATTGGGTCGTATGGTATTCTGCTTTGCGCAACACATATTCTAACACTGACTTATTGTCCATAACCGGAATCGTGCTAGGGGTAATAAAAACATGTGTAAAACCACCTGCTGCCGCTGCATTCAATCCAGAATCTATGGTTTCTTTTTGCTCAAAACCTGGGTCTCCAAAAGTTGCTTTAACATCTACCCATCCTTGTGAAATCTGCAGTTCTTCTATATCAATTACTTGTGCTTCAGGATCTTCAATTGAATCTTCAATGTTGCGATAAATTCCATTTTCGATCAAAATGTCCTTTTTTGTTCCGAAAAAAGAAGAAGAAGCATCTGATATGAGGACTGATTTCAGTAGAATTTTCATGTGACTTTCTGAATTTTTACAATATTACTTCCAAAATTTTAAAACAGCCCACTCAGATAGTAGAAAAAGCAAGCCAATTATCAACATCCAGCGCCAATATTCAACGGGCTTGTCTAGCTCAATTTTTGCTAAACTTTGTCCCTCATTGATTTTTTTATACGTTACTCGTTTAATTCCTTTGTCTTTTAATCCATCTAAAATTTCTGCTTCGGTAGCATAATTCACCTCTGATTCATCGCGTGAATAATTCAATGAAACAATACCAATTTGCCCGTCATCTTGAACTTCATAGGTTCCCGCTTTTAACATTTCCACGGCTTCCTTACCTCGCAATATGAAATAGGTAGCCATTCCTTGTTGTTCTGTTTTTGGAATAAAATCTACTTCCTTGTTTTTCAAATGTACTGGGGTGTCGTCTTTCACTTTCTTATATAAAGGAAAACTCGATTCTTTTCCAATTGTAAGGTAAATAGGAGTTTTTCGTTGGCTCATCTCCCCCATTCTTAGCAAAATGGAAGGAAATAATGCATCAGAGGTAAAGGTACTGAACGAATTTTCGAGCGAACTAGTAAAAAGAAAAACCGAAGTGCCTAGGCTTGACCGCATGAACAAAGGCAGTCCGTTTTGAAGATTGATTAAATCAAATGCTCGTGAGCTACCGGTTCGTTGCGTTTGATAGAGTTGGGAAACAGCTGGTAAAGTAATATTGGTGCTTTTCTTCTCGAACATTCCTTGGAAAAATGGATCTTCAAATGCAATTTGTTTAATTTTTGTTCCCGTTGAAACAAGTCCGCCCAATTGTGGTAATTGAACTTGACTCAAAAAAGAATTCCAAGAACCCTTCTCTAATTTAGACCCAGGAAAAAGGCCTAAAGATCCGCCACCTTGAACAAATTCCAGCAACATTGCCGCATGACCAGAGGAAATTTCATTTACCCCATTTAAGACCACCAAATCCGTTTGATTCAATTGATCTTTTGAAAAGGAGCCTTGTTGCACCACATTTAATTTGTAATACTTCTCTAGCGAATACACACGTTGCATGGCATCAGTGGCATCTGGACCATTGAGCACCAAAACTGAGGTGTGATCATCCAAAAAATAGGAAAAATGAAAATCATCATCCCATAATAATTGTTTATCGTTAACAGAGACTTTACCTGTTTTATAACCGGGAGAATTATCCGTAAAATTAATCGTAGTTGTAGTTTTTTTGTTGGCTGGTAAATCAATCACAAAATCGCGCTTGATGTTATTGATTGTGCAAGAAACATCAATATTGTTTAGTATAACATTGCCATTATTTACCAGACGAATATTTAATTCCGAATTCTCCCCTAACTTTTGTACAGGCGAAGTGAACCAAACAGAATCAATTGTTAAATTGGATGCTTGCTGCGGTTTTAGTTGAATAGGATAATAATACCCAATTTCATCTTTGGTAAGTTGATCAAATTTGACTTGGTTTTTCTGAAAATCTGAAAAGATAACATATTGCTTTGAACCCAGTTTTTGTTGATTGGCCTCTTCATTTTTCACAATGTTCTTTTCCCACTCCAGCACTTCATCCAACGATTTACGAATAGGTGTTGGCTTTATTTTATCGAGCATTTCCAGGGCTTCCATCTTGGTAATCAGCCTACTTTCTACTCCATTCATTAAGTTGGTATGCAATAAAACGCGCGTTTCCGGGGCTACTTCTTGCAACATTTTTCTTGCCTTCTCGCGTGCTTCAGAAATCAACTCACCTTCTGTTCCTTTCGCCGTCATGGAAAAAGAATTGTCAATGTAAATAGAGAGAAAAGGTTTTGCACCGGCATTCACTGAATTTTCTACTGGCAAGTATGGCTGAGCGAAGGCAAGAACTAAAAAAACCAGCGCGAGAATTCTAAGCGCTAAAATTAACCAATGCTTCAGCTTACGAACCGATTTCTTTTGCTGATCGAGGTATTGAATGAATTTTAAAGAAGAAAAATAAAGTGTTTTATACTTTCTAAAATGAAATAAATGAATGATAATCGGAACGGCAAGCGCAGTTAAACCCCACAAAAATTCCGGATATACAAATTTCATACTTCAAAAGTACAAAATTGAACGCAGTAAAATCATTCTTTTTTCAGCTCGTTAGGACGATATTTGCTGTACCTTTGTGGATAAATCGTGTTGTTTTGGAATCGAGAAATATATTTAATGGTTTATCTTTCAGGTTATTAACCCTTTTCAACCTTTCATTCATCGCTGCGAGCATCTATTTTTTGTACCGGGACAATACAATTATTTTTAATCAAATTTTATCAACATTCCATGTCGATAATCTACTCAATAAAAAGGATTTAGCACCACATCTTCCCTTACCCAATTGGGCAATTTATTCCTTACCCGGTGGAATTTGGGTTTTTGTACTTACCACACTCTTAAATCAGCATAATATTTGGGTCCAAAAAGCAAGATTACACCTAGATTACCTACCGATAACGTATGGAATCATTCTTGAATTTTTCCAATTTTTCCATATTACGAATGGGACATTTGACTTTGTGGATATCCTTTTTGTGCTCGGATTTGGCGTAATTGCCTTATCCATCAATAGAAACCAGCAAGAACTTACTGTGAAGTGGCAAACAAAAATACCTCATTGGGTGCTTGTCTCAGGGTTTTTAGTGCTGATTTTGAGCGATGTACACAAATAACATTTGGCAATATCCAATTTTGTATATTTGATTTTATAAAATCAGTGTTATGAAAATCTTTCCATTTTTTGTGTTTTTATTCAGTCTTCTTGTCCTACTTGGATGTGGTGATAAATTTCAACCCAATAAAGAAATTAAAACCGATTGCACACTCGGTAGTGAACCGGTAAGAAAAGTGCTTTTCGTTGGTATAGATGGTGTTCGAACCGATGCTTTACTTGCGGCAAATACCCCATGCATCGATAGCTTGTTGCCTCATTCCTACTACAATTGGAATACAGACCGAGGAGAATATACGGTGAGTGTACCGGGATGGTCTACCATTTTACATGGCGTTTGGCCAGCTAAACATGGACTATTTGATAACACATTTAAAACAAATCAATACAGCACTTACAAGGATATTTTTAGCCTTGCCAAACAAATTAAACCAACGCTGAGCGTGGCAAACTTGAGTAATTGGGATGATTTCTTGAGAATAACCGAAAATGAAAACTACGCACAGCGATTTGATTCAGACATGGGTTTAAAAAATGATGCCATTCGCGTAATCAATTCTTGTACCCCTGATATCATGGTGCTTCATTTTGACAATCCCGATGCATTTGGTCACGACAGCGGATTTTCGCCAACCAATCAACCGTATTTGGATGCGATTACCTTATCAGACACGTATTTAGCAGAAATAATGGAAGTTGTAAAACAACGAGAATCAGCATTTAATGAGCAATGGCTTGTGGTCATTAGCACGGATCATGGCGGCGAAGGAACGGGACACGGAAATCAATATGACCTTCCTCAAACGCGCTATGTTTGGTCTATTTTGCGCCGACCGGATTTGGCAACTTCAACCGAATTACCAATAGTGAATAGTGTTGATTTGTTGCCTACCATGCTCAATTGGTTAAATATTCCGGTACAATCTGCTTGGAATTTGGACGGTGTAGTATTGTTTTGATAGGTTCAGCTAAAAATTCTTAGCAAGGCGTATTGCTCCCCAAGGTGATGCTATCTTAATTGGCAATCCGGTTGTTGTGCTTCCCTTAATAAACAAAAAGGAACCTTCCACCGAAAAGTTGAATCCATTTTTTGTCATAAGTTGAACACCTAAAGGTATATTCACAGAGTAAACTCTTTTCCAAGCTAAATCTCCACCAAAAATAAAAATCAAGGGATCAGGAAGTTTAAATGTTCCCATATTAATTCCTGCGTATGGAGAAAACAATTGTTTATTTTCTTTTTTACCCATATAATACTTTGCTCCAGCATACGTACCAAATAGGCCTGTTCCCAACTCAATGTTTATATTATGTGTGGCAAAATAATTGAGGTAAATGGAACCTATCACGGTAGGACCCATTCCTTGAATACCAATTCCAAATTTGCGGAAACTTCGTGGATTACTTTCTACTGAATCCATGCTATTTTGAGCAATTAATGTCGTAGAAAGAAAAACAAACAAGGCAATTAATCGTGTTTTCATAGAAGAAATTGAAGTTAAAATTGTAGAATTTTACATTTAATTCAAAATTAAATAATGCAAGTGATGAATTTGCACTTGCGAAATAAGCAACACCTACCTTAGGTAAATGAAATAAATTTGAGAAGTTTTTGATTAACTGATTTGTTGACTTATAAAAAGCAAACCAAGAATAAATTAACTTTACTTTCAACATTTAATTAAATATTATGAATATACCTATTTTACTCATTCTTTTCAGATTAGTGCTAGCTCCTATCATTTTGTTACTTGCCTATTTCATCGGTGAAAACGCCAAATTAGCTATTATCATTTTGATGTATTTAGGGTTGATTTCTGATATTTTAGATGGTATCATTGCGAGAAAAAACAACGCCTCTTCGGCAAAATTAAGGCGGATGGATAGTCAAACCGATATGATTTTCTGGTTTTCACTAGGGATTTCCACATGGATACTTTACCCGAAATTAATTTCAGACAATTCAACCGTTATTTGGACAATTTTGATCATGGAAGTTGCCTGCTATGTAATTAGCCTATTAAAGTTCAAAAGAGAATCTGCACATCATAATTTTCTATCGAAATTTTGGGGAATCACCCTGTTAGTTGCCTTCACCTCCTTAATTGGATTTAATTATGCCGGAATTCCTTTTGAATTAGCCATATTTTTCGGTATCCTTTCCCATATTGACCGAATACTAATCACTTTAATTTTACGTGAATGGACACACGATATTCCGAGTACATACCATGCAATCCTCATTCGAAAAGGAATCAAATTCAAAAAGAATATCTATTTCAATGGGTAGTTTGTGCTTTAAACGCTTACTTGTTAAGTAATTTATTTATTTCCTTTAGTAAGTTCACTTTATTGTTTGGGCCAATTCCGGTTGACGCATACTGAATCAAGCCATTTTGGTCGATAATTACATTGGTTGGAAACCCTTTAACGCCATAGGAATCGGACACAGATTGACCACTTGAAATAACTTTATACTTAAAATCGGTTTTTTTTAAGAATTTTTTGAGCTGCTTTTGGTTGTTTATTGCAATTGCCAAGAAAACCACTTCTTTTCCTTTAAATTCCTCTACCAATTCATTCAATTCGGGCATTTCCATAATACAAGGTTTGCATTCAACGAACCAAAAATTTAATGCTACAACTTTGCCTTTTAGTTCAGAAAGTTTATATTTTTTTCCTTTTATGTCTGTAACATCAAAATCAACAGCTTGAGTACCAACAAGTGTACTTTTTTCCTGTTCCATTCCCATCCCGCCTTGTTGCATTTTTGCCATCATAGCCTTTTCCTCTTCCGTTGCTTTTCTCAAAACAAATGCTTTAACTGCTTTTTTTTCATCCACATACGGTTCTGGAATGTACTCGTTGGACATCATTATTTTCATGAAGTCTGCTGGATTTATCTTCTGCAATTGCTGATCATACATGGGCATTGACATGGGATCAAGCATCAACAGGGTTCCTGAATCTATATCTCCAGGACCAGCAAGTTTTAACCCAGCCAAAGGATTGGACGTATTGTTGACTTTTTCAGAATTTGAAATCTGTGCATTAATTTCAAGAGAATTAAAAAATAAAATGCTCATTACGAGCAAAATAATATTCGTTCGGACCTTCAATAAAGAAATCATATTTATCGTGTTTTGGAGCAAATATAGTCATATCGCTTAATTAGCATACTTCAAGTTAATTTATAGTGTGCTATTACCCTGGGAAATTGTTTGTTCGAGCTCGAAATTAAACGCATTTAACCGTAGATAGGATTATCAGCTATTTTCAAAATTTGTTTTAAACTAAATACTACCTTTGTAGTCAATATATTCCTATGGAAACACTTGCTAAAAGACACATTGAATTTGACCGCACCGGTTTTGATGATAAAGAACTAATCGAAATTTACCGCAAATTACTTTTACCTCGCTTAGTTGAGGAAAAAATGTTAATCTATTTGCGTCAAGGAAAAATCTCTAAATGGTTTTCGGGTTGGGGACAAGAAGGGATTTCTGTGGGCTGTGCCTACGCCATGAACGAAGATGAATACATTTTGCCAATGCATCGTAATTTGGGTGTTTTCACAACCCGTAATGTGCCTCTTCCTCGCTTATTTGCTCAATTTCAAGGGAAAATGTCGGGCTACACCAAAGGCCGTGACCGTTCGTTTCATTTTGGAACACAAGAGCACAAATTAGTGGGAATGATTTCGCATTTGGGTCCTCAATTGGGGATTGCAGATGGAATTGCCTTAGCAGCAAAACTCAAAAAAGAAGAAAAATCAACCTTGGTATTTACTGGTGACGGAGGAGCATCGGAAGGTGATTTTCATGAATCAGTAAATGTCGCTTCCGTATGGGATTTACCCGTAATTTTTGCCATCGAAAACAATGCGTGGGGACTTTCAACTCCTTCTGCAGAACAATTCAGATGCAAGCAATTTATTGATAAAGGAATTGGTTATGGAATGAAAGCCGTTCAAGTGGACGGGAACAACATATTGGCTGTAATCAAAGCAGTGCGTGAAATCAACGACGAAATTCGCAAAGAACCGAAACCGTATTTCTTGGAGTTGATGACTTTCCGCATGCGTGGTCATGAAGAAGCATCTGGCACAAAATATTATCCGGAAGGATTGCAAGATGAAAAAGCGAAATTTGATCCAATTGATAATTACACTTTGTATTTGAAAGAATTGGGTGTATTGACGGATGAATTGGAAAATAGCATTCGCGAAGAACACAAAGAGTACATTCAACAATCATTTGAAACTGCGTTGGCAGAGCCAAAAATCACACCTGATTTACAACGTGAAATGGATGATCTTTACGCACCTCATACACCATCTGTTCAAGTAGCAACGGGCGACAAGTCAGAAAAGCGGTTTATTGATGCCGTTCAAGATAGTTTGCGCCAGTCGATGGAAAAATACCCAGATTTAGTGATCATGGGACAAGACATTGCCGAATATGGTGGTGCATTTAAAGTGACGGAAGGATTTGTTGATTTGTTTGGAAAAGACCGCGTTCGAAATACCCCCATTTGTGAGTCTGCCATAGTTGGTGCCGGATTGGGATTATCCATTTCCGGAATGAAAGCCATTGTGGAGATGCAATTTGCTGATTTTGCGACATGTGGCTTCAATCAAATTGTAAATAATTTAGCGAAAATGCATTGGCGCTGGGGACAACAAGCCGATGTGGTAGTGCGCATGCCAACGGGTGCAGGTACAGCAGCCGGTCCGTTTCATTCGCAAAGTAACGAAGCATGGTTCGTGCATACTCCGGGATTGAAAGTGGTTTATCCATCCAATCCCTATGACGCAAAAGGTTTATTGAATGCCAGCATCGAAGACCCCAATCCGGTGTTGTTTTTTGAACATAAATACTTGTACCGAAGCATCAAAGCGGATATACCAAACGATTATTACACGGTGGAAATTGGCAAGGCAGGAATTGAAAAAAGCGGAAATGATTTATCTGTAATCACCTACGGAATGGGCGTACATTGGGCGAAAAATTACGCTGCTGAGCACCCTGAAATTTCCATGGAAATCATAGATTTGAAAACCCTTCTACCGCTTGATTTAGATACGATTTATACCAGCGTTCGTAAAACCGGAAAAGTGATTGTGCTTCATGAAGATTGCATGACGGGTGGAATTGGTGGCGAAATCGCCGCATTGATTACCGAACATTGTTTTGAGCACTTGGATGCACCTGTAAAACGCGTTGCTTCCTTGGATACTCCGGTTCCATTTACCTCATCGTTGGAAGGTCAGTTTTTACCGATTGATCGTTTTTCGGAAGCAGTTTCAGCCTTGATGGCTTACTAATTCAGTGTTTAACGTAATTTGAGGAAGACACAACTAGTTGTTTTCGGTAGCTATTTATCCAAAACAGCCACTAAGTAATAATTGTCATTATACTCAAACTCTTGGCAATAGAACTTTGAATTTTCAAAATGACCTTGAAGGTTGTTTTCTCGCAACATTTCTATGAAACTTTTAGAGAAACCCTCATGCCGATAATTCGCCATGGAATCATCCATTGTCCAAATTTGATGAAAACTCACCAGATCATTGCCTGTCGCATCGCTTAACAAGCCAACATGCTCCTCAAACAGAACTTTGGTTATATCCGCTAGTGAACTATCTACTTCAACATCTATCTTCAATTCAGAATCTAATTTATGAACGCATGAATTTGAGAATAAAAGAGTTGGGTTATCCTTCACTTCTTGCGTCGTTGGAATTCTTCTTGGTTTAAATTGCGCAAGTTCTTCTTTTGAATAACTTTTAGGAATTATGGTGATGTGATGCGTTCCATCCTCTAAAATTTTTTCTTCAACAATTTGAGCTTTTAATCCAGTAGCAAATATAATTGCCACAAAAAAAATAATCGGTTTCATAGTCTTTACTATTAGAGTTAAACAACCACATGTTCGAAGATGAACATAGACCGTTAATGAGAAAACTTGGAAAGGTTACGCTTTTTTGTGTACGTATCCTTGAAATGACTTTTATTCAAAAAGACAATCCTAATTTTAAAAATAATGTTCTTCCGTTTACATACCTTTGTGATATGAATTACAATTCCGATCCTATTTGCGCATTAGCCACTGCCAACGGTGTGGGAGCTATCTCGGTTATTCGGGTTTCGGGTGCAGGGAGTAAAGCCTTGGTTTCAAAAAATTTCTCGAAAGAATTGACTGAAAAACATAGTCATACATTGCATTTTGGCGTTTTTTCGGACTTGGTTAATAAGGCGATAGATGAAGTACTCATCAGCGTGTTTGACGAAGGGAAAAGCTTTACCGGCGAGGAAAGTGTGGAGATTTCATGCCATGGATCGGTATATATTCAGCAACAAATATTGCAAACGCTTTGCGCTTCAGGGTTTCGATTGGCAGAACCGGGTGAATTTACCCAACGTGCTTTTTTGAACGGAAAAATGGATTTGTCGCAGGCAGAAGCCGTGGCGGATCTCATTGCGTCCCAATCCAAGCAAGCGCATGATGTGGCCTTGCGACAGTTGCGCGGACAATTTTCTAACCAATTACAAGAATTACGTGAAAAGCTGATTCAATTTGCCGCCTTGATAGAACTGGAACTGGATTTTGGTGAAGAAGACGTGGAATTTGCCGACCGTACGCAATTGAAAAAATTGGTAAAAGAAGTGTTGGCCATTGTGGAACGACTTGCTAATTCTTTCTCATTGGGTAATGCCTTGAAAAATGGAGTTCCGGTTGCCATTGTGGGAGCGCCCAATACAGGAAAAAGCACCTTGTTGAATCAATTGTTGGGCGAAGATAGAGCCATTGTGAGCAACATTGCCGGCACCACGCGCGATGTGATAGAAGAAACATTGAATATAGAAGGAATTCTCTTCCGATTGATAGATACAGCTGGAATCCGCGAAACAACGGAAACCATTGAGGCGCTGGGAATTGAACGCTCACAGCAAAAGATTGAGCAGGCTAGCATTGTGTTGTGCATGGCAGATGCCACGGTTGAAACAAGTGCGGAAAAAGTAAGAACCTGGAAAACGGAGTTGGAAAACAATTATCCGGAGAAAAAAATAGAGTTTATACTCAACAAAGTGGATGCTGCCCAGCCAACCGTATCGGATGCATTTACCATTAGCGCCAAAAACGGCGATGGAATTGAAGCCTTGAAACAGCGATTGGTAGAATTGGTAATCGGTAATTTTGATTTACAAAACGACATCATTGTGGCCAATGCACGCCACCACGAAGCACTTCAAAAAACAGCAGTTGCACTCACACAAGCTTTGAACGGACTAGAGAACGGAACCACAGGAGATTTTGTGGCGATGGACATCCGCGAGGCCATGCTTCAACTCGGGAATATTACCGGTCAGATTGATATCGATACCGATATTTTAGGTGCGATTTTTTCGAAGTTTTGTATTGGCAAATAATCGCTCAAAATCAAATAAAAAACATATAATGTGTCATATAACGGACAAAATCAACTATATTTGTTTCTTATAAGTCGTTTTATATGAAAAAAGCAGTGGCGATATTACCAAAAAATTTGAAAATTTTGAAAGAATTGGGTGAACACCTTCAATTAGCGCGCTTACGACGAAAACTGAGTGCGGAGCAAATTGCAGAACGCACAGGGCTTGGTCGAAAAACGATTCATAATATTGAACAAGGTAGTCCAACAGTTGCTATTGGAAGTTATCTACAAGTACTTTTTGTTTTGGGATTAGAGAAAGATTTGTCCGCGGTAGCAGCGGCTGATCCCTTGGGAAGAAGGCTACAAGATGCTGGGATTATGACCAAAAATCGTGTACCCAAACAATCGAAAAAATCATGAAACAAAGCGACCAAGTTGCCAAACGATTGAATGAAGAGCCTCTAAAAATAAGGGTTTATGCAGATTGGCATTTCTTGGAAAAAATTCAATTAATGGGGTTTTTAACTGCTCAACGTTTACGTGGGAAGGAAATATTTTCATTTGAATATGCGGAGACGTGGATAAATAAACAAAATCCGATTTTATTTTTGGATCCACACTTGGGTTATTATAAGGGTAAACAATATCTACCATTGGAGAAAAATAATTTTGGGATTTTCCTTGATTCCTCGCCCGATCGTTGGGGACGACTATTGATGCGGAGAAGAGAGGCTTGGCAAGCGAAAAAAGACGGAAGAGAGGAAAGAACGCTTTTTGAAAGTGATTTTTTGTTGGGAGTTTTTGACGGACATCGAATGGGCGGTATACGATTTATGGATGACAATGGACTATTCATGAATGATCAAAAACAAATGGCAACTCCACCATGGACTTCTCTTCGCGAATTAGAGTACGCCAGTTTGCAATTAGAGCATGATGATGCTGTCAATGATCCCGAATATGCACGTTGGTTAAGTATGCTAATTGATCCAGGATCTTCGTTGGGAGGAGCAAGACCAAAAGCCAGTGTGATTGATGATAAAGAACAATTATGGATTGCAAAATTCCCAAGTTCACGAGATGAAAAAGATGTGGGTGCTTGGGAAATGGTATTGAACGAATTGGCAAAATCTTGCGGCATTCATGTTGCAGAAACACGTTTACAAAAATTTTCAGGGAAGCACCATACTTTTTTATCCAAACGATTTGATAGAACAGCGGATCAAAGGCGTATTCACTTTGCTTCAGCCATGACATTGTTGGGACTTCAGGATGGAGTAGATCACGAGGAAGGTGTTGGATACCTTGATTTAGTTGGATTCATTATACAACAAAGTCCTGCGGCAAAAGATGATTTGGAACAGCTTTGGCGTAGGTTGGTATTTAACATTTTGGTTTCAAACACAGACGATCACATGCGTAATCATGGATTTTTACTATCAGAAAAAGGATGGCGTTTGTCTCCTGCTTTTGACATGAATCCGAATGAGATGGGCTATGGACTAACCTTAAATATCTCCGAAAATAGCAATGAGTTAGATATTACTTTAGCTCTCAATACAGCTCATCTGTACCAATTGAAAAAAGATTCTGCAACGATCCTTTTAAAGCAAATACAAAATGAAATAGCCAACTGGCGCACTGTTGCTAGGAAGTATGGCATCAGCAACAGCGAAATAGAACAAATGAAGCGTGCCTTTCGATTGGTATAAATACAACTCGGGAATATCACTGGTCAGATTGATATTGATACCGATATTTTTGGGCGGTTTTCTAAAAGGTTGTATTGGAAATAATTTCCCGGAAAAAAACACTATTTTTATCCAAAAAAATACATGAAATATACTATTTCTTTAATAATTATAGTTTTTTTTACTTCTAACATGATCTTTTGTCAAGAAAGAATTAATGCCGAAGAGTTAAAATTCAATAAATCGTCAGATACTATCTACAAGGCTAAAGGTTGGGTTTATGATAATATAAAAGAAAAGTGGATTAGTCATGATAATTTCCTCTCAAATGAGGAAAATAATTATAGCTCCGGTATATTAGAGTCTCATATTGATCAAAACTTTATTTTCTTTCACTCCAAAATGTTATCCATAAATGAAAAAAATTATTTCGTTTTATTTGTTAAAAAATATGAGGGACACTACACTTACCCTAGTATTCGACAAGATTGGAATATAGAACAGAAAAATTATGCTTATATTTTTGATGAAAATGAGTTTAACAAACTGAAATCAAGTGATTCATTAATAGAGCTTTCTTCAACTACTATAGTTGCTTTTAATGAAAAAATTTCTGACAATGAACTGATTAATTTGATTAGATTAGAATTGGGTAAAAAACCTTATTTAGTATACACTTTCCCAGTTAAATCAACCGTAAGTAGTGGCATTAATTTTAAAAGATTTTATCTCCCATCTACCAGTAAATCAAAAAACATTTGTAGGACTTGCCGAAAGAAGATAACATTTGTTAATGGTAAATGGTTAGATTTATCTGAACCGAAAAAAAACAAACAAGCTGAATGCTATTCCTTTAGTCATAAGGTTGATGATTACTATGAAAAATATAATGGATTGACAATTACTTATAATATGTTTGTTTCAGGTATTTATGATTTTAAATATGCCTATTTTGAAATTTTAGATTCAGAATTTTTAAAAATTTTCCCGAAAAATTAGTTTTAAATCCTCAACTCCAATTCTTATCTACCACATTTAAAACAAAAATATTTTCGCCTACGATTTCTTGAAAATGATGAATAAAGAAATTTTGATATTTACTTAATGAATCATTTGAGGATTTTACTTCAACGAACCAATATTTTCTTTCTTTAAAAATTAATAAATCTGGTGTACCTCGTTTTAAACCACTTATTTTGTAATAAAATCTTATCAATCGAATTAATTCGTCTTGTGGCAAGCTTCGAACAAAATCAAAAATGGAAATTAATTTTAACTTTTTAGGCTCGTAAGTAGAATAATACAGCTCCATAAGTTCTTGAGCCAAGAAAATTAATTCATCACTTAATGCGTTGTTTTCCAGCGTGATATTCCTTAATCTCTCTAGTTGCTTAAACTTTTGATGAAGTGCTTTAGAATCAATTAATTTACTTCCTAAAATATAATTTTCGTAAACAGAGGTGTCATAATCAAAATTAAAAGAAATATAAGAGAATACTTGAGAAAAATCAACCCCGTAGTAAGTAAGATATCCATTTTCTTTAAAAAAAAGGGAGCTAAATTCTTCTACAGAATAAAACTGATTTTTATATTCATAGAGTGATTTAGATTTTTGTTTTAATTCTTCCGCTTCAACGGTTAATAAAGAAATCGTATTTTCATATAATTTTTGGATGTCTAAATTAAATTCTAATTCTGGCTTACTCATTTGTATTTATTAGTTTACACATTTAATTAAATTCCCATTTTCGTCCCAGCAAGTTTCGCTAATTATCACACCATCTTTGTAAATCCATTCAATATCTTTTTGACCATTTTCGTACCACCTTCTCGACAAACCATCATTCTTTCCCTCGATGTAATTTCCTTCAAATTCGAGTTTTCCACTCTCGAACCACCATCTTATTAAGCCATTTTCTAAACCGTTTTTGTAATTTTCCTCTTGAGATATTTGACCATTCTCGAACCAACTTCTTACTGAACCTTCATGCTCACCATCTTTGTAATTTGCTTCAATACTAAATTGACCATTTGCATACCACCATCTTGATAGGCCATGAAATTTACCCTCTTTAAAATTTATTTCTGATTTAATTTGGCCATTCTCAAACCATTCTATACAAAAACCATCTACTATGCCGTTCTTGTAGTTACGTAATTCTTTGACCTTTCCATTTAAACAACAAAACATTATTCCGGTATAATTTTCAGGGATTAGTCTATTATCACAAGTTTGCAAACCTTTTATTTCACTACAGTTGGGCTGTTTCATACTTGATGTTTGCCCCATCGTGTTTAGGCTTAAAACAATAGTACTTAAGAAAAGAATTATCCTCATTTGATTCATTTAATTAAAGAAAAAGTAAATCTAACTAATATTCAAGAAAAATGTTAACTGTGAGAAATAAATAACTACTATAATTCAATTTTGTACATGAATCAATAATAAATTTTTAAATTTTATCGTTTCCTATTCACACTTTCGATTCTCACAGATTTTCGCCATATTCAGGTGAGTTATGAAAAATGAAATCCTAATTTACCGCCCCAACGAACTGGTTGAGCACATTGAAGTGCGGATAGAAGATGAACAAGTTTGGTTAAATACTATAAGTATTCTCAAGCTTTTTTTACTCCCCACTTTTCAAAAAGATAAGGAGGTATAAGTTAAGCAAATTTCATACATTTGTTCTTCTGATAGCATCAAATGATAGTATCATAAAATACAGAGAATGAAACCTCCCTATCAACTAACTGATAAAATATTGCGGTTAATCGCTTCTATTTCAGAACGAATAGGAGAAATCAACAGTACGCATTTGTATAAACCACCCACTGAACTGCGTAAAAAAAATCGGATTAAAACAATTAAGTTCTCGTTGGAAATAGAAGGAAACACGTTAACTGAAGCTCAAATTACAGCATTACTAGATAATAAACGAGTTCTGGCACCCAAAAAAGATATTATTGAAGTGCAAAATGCAATTGCGGTGTATGAGCAACTCAATTCCTTTAATCCCTTACTATTAAAAGATTTAGAAAAAGCCCATGCCATACTTATGAATGGACTAATTGAACAAGCTGGTCGAATTCGCACTAAAAATGTAGGTATTGTTAAAGGTTCAAAAGTAGAACATATTGCTCCTGATGGTTCAATAGTTAATGGACTTATGAAAGACTTGTTCCGATACCTAAAAAACGATGCAGATTTGATTTTAATAAAAAGTTGTGTCTTTCATTACGAGTTTGAGTTTATTCATCCTTTTTTAGACGGCAACGGTCGCATGGGTAGGCTGTGGCAAACGCTCATTTTAATGCAACAATATCCCGTATTTGAATTTCTACCTGTAGAGCGCCTTATCAAATTAAGACAAGCAGAATATTACGGTAAATTATCCGAGTCTGATAAAAAGGGACATTCAACACCATTTATTGAATTCATGCTTGAGATACTTTTAGAAGCATTAGAAGAACTTTTACAATCACAAACAGTCACTCTTCATACAGAAGACAGAATCCGCTTATATGGAGATAGAATCGGCAAAAACAAATTCAGCAGAAAAGACTATTTAATACATTTTAAAACGATTTCAGCACCGACAGCCAGTAGAGATTTAAAATGGGCGGTAGATCAAGGTGTTTTGATGAAATTCGGAGCGCAACGATTAACCGAATACCAATTCAGTTAGGAAATACAAACAAATTTCATCGAATCCTAAAATTGAACGTTATAATGTCCGTTGGGTATACTATGAAATCTGTTCTGGCAAGCAATCCCGCTCAATAGAAATCTGGTTCAACGTATTTTAGATGCTATCTTGGAAATAGAAAAGTAGGTTGATTATTGATTGATCTGATACTTAATGAAATGTAAAATCATCCACCATTTTGTTCAGGAAGTGAATTGTTCTAAATTCGCAGGTAGTAAACAGAACCTATACCCCACATGGATGAAAATGTTAAGGACCCTTTTTTTTAGTTCGGGAATTGTTCTGTTGTTGTTGTTTGGAGAAAGCTGCACGGAAACCAACAAACCTACTCCCAAAGTCGAACGGGATTTACCCGAAGCAGCAGTGGAACAACATGCGGAGGAATCAACGACCGATTCACTGATCCAACACCTTGAGATCCCCTTTTTTCGACAAGGGGAACAAGTTATCACACATACCGGATATACCTTGTCCTACAACGAAGCGGCCGAACAAGCGAATTGGGTGGCTTATGAACTCACAGCACAAGAAACTCAAAAAGCATTTGAACGAACCAATAAATTTTTGGTAGACCCAGCAGTTTCAACCGGTTCTGCCACGGATACGGACTATAAAAAATCCGGATTTGATCGAGGACATTTAGCCCCAGCAGCAGATATGGGTTGGTCATCTACCACAATGATTGAATCGTTTTATTTTTCAAATATGAGTCCCCAACTACCGGGATTCAATCGTGGAATATGGAAGAACTTAGAAAGTTTAGTACGCTCCTGGGCCAATGAAAATGAATCGATCTATGTGGTAACCGGGCCTGTTTTGACCCCAGGACTCCCCACAATTGGATTAAATCAAGTGGCCGTTCCGAACTACTACTACAAAGTAATCTTAGACTACAGAGAACCTTCCATCAAAGGAATTGGCTTTGTATTACCCAACGCATCCTCCAGTTTGCCCTTACAACAATTTGCCCTATCTATTGATAGCGTAGAAAAAATTACCGGTATCGATTTTTTTCATTTGCTGGAAGATGAGCAAGAAGCTCAACTAGAAAAAACCGTTTGTATTTCCTGCTGGTCATGGAAATCAACTAGCAAAACCTATAAATCAAATACAACGGGCGTTCAATGCAGCGGCATAACAAAAAAAGGGACTCGGTGCAGACGCTCTACTTCCAATGTTAACGGAAGATGTTATCAGCATCAATGATAAGATACAATACATATAGAATTGTTATTCTCAGCACAGTGCAATCATAAACGTATCTTTTTAAAACAAACCTTCATTTTTGCACTAAAAAGAACTTTGATCATACTTTATTGGATAGCAAATGAGAAATTAGCTAATTTTGGATACTAAATTAAATTCATGAAAATTTTTATTCTTTTTGTTTCGATACTATTTATTACTACAAATCTATCCATAGCTCAAAAGTCATGGTTAGGAATCCCATTGTTCGATAAGAATATTCGGTTATCTGCATGCCCTATTTGCAAGGGAATTGATAGTGATGAATTATTGGAAAATTTCAATGATTCGTTGTTTGACAACCTTCCAATTCAGAAATGGAAAAATCCTGAATATTTTGACAAAAACTATGTTTTTTTAAAAGCTATGTTATCAACTTACAGGAATGATAAAAGAAAATACGATGTTATTCTGCATAATTTGATTGCTATGTACCCTGATAAAAAAATGAATGATTATGAAGAATTAACTACCAAGGATTTAATAGAGTTTAGTTCTATAATTGACACTTTAATAGCACGAAACCCAAATTCTGCAATTGAAACGTATTTTCATCAAAGAAGAATGTCCGAATTTCAAAATGTGGGTGCTTTGGAAAAGGTTGAAGAAAATAAATCAGAAGATGCATTAGACAAAGAATTTGTCAGTTGGTATTTAGATGATAATCTCAATGGAATTCAAGATAAAGATTGGTTGAATATTGCTAAAATCTATGTTGATGACCATAAAAAAGCTGGTCCTTTTCATCTTTTTGATAGTTATGACGGATTAAACCTGGGTTATACTTCCTTTGGAACTAGAAATGGATTTTATCAAGGTGTTGATATTTCATTGGATAATACAAATAAAGTTAATCCATTTATGCAAAGTTTAAGAGTTTCCTATTACGGAGTATCATTTTTAAAAGAATATAAAGGAGGTAATTCCGAGTTTTTATTTTATACTTTTCAATTAAGAACTCTTTTACAAGTAAACCTTGTTCAATTTGGCATAAATAATAATTCTAATTTAGGGACTAATACATGGTTTTGGAAACCTGAAATTGGCATAAATTATGGCCTGCTTAATTTAGCATATGCTTATAACCTACCATTTAAAAATACCGGAGATATAAAAGGGCACCAGTTGAAGATATCTTACACATACCCTTTGGTGAGATTAGGAAAATACAAATAATTGAATTGTCATTTAAATTTTCTAAACCTTCAATTTTTCTTAACTTTACCTATGCTCCATAAATTACCGGTACTATTATTCTCACTCATTTTAATCTCTTGTAATAAGGATAAAGTAAAGGAAAAAAACTACAAAACGGCATATTGTATTGTAGTAGTAATGGACGGAGCGAGATATTCAGAGACATGGGGAGATTCGTTGCATGTTCATATCCCTTTTATGGCAAATTATCTCAAAAATACGGGAGTAATAAACACCTCTTTTTATAATGCAGGGACCACAAATACAACAAACGGACACGCTGCAGTTACAACTGGGTATTACGAAAATAATTTAGATAATTCTGGTCTAGAACTACCAACATATCATTCATATTTTCAGGATTGGTTGAAAAAATATCCTCTTTTATTAAACAGCGCATGGATAATTTCGAGTAAGGATAAATTGGAAGTATTGAGTAACTGCAAGCAAAATAAATGGAAGGATATTTACCAACCCAAAACAGATTGTGGAATAAATGGAATTAATACAGGATATAGAAGTGACTCAATCACAATGTGTCACGCGATAAAAACTATAAATAAGCACAAACCAAATTTACTTTTAATTAACCTGAAAGACCCAGATTATTTCGGACATCAAAACAACTGGAACGCCTATTTATCTGCCATCAAAACAAGCGATTATTATATCTATCAATTATGGAATTTAATACAACAAGATCCTGAAATGGCTGGTAAGACAACACTTTTTGTTACCAATGATCACGGCAGACATACAAGTAATTTTCAACATCATGGAGACGATTGTGATGGATGTAGACACCTGATGTTCTTTGCCGCTGGACCAGATTTTAAAAAAAACGTACAAGTCTCACAAAATAGATCCCTTATTGATATTCACGCCACCATTTCAGAAATGATGCATTTACCAAATTTTTCTAAAGGAAAGGTAATGATTGAATTATTCGAATAAGAAAATGTTATTTTCTTTTGTATCAAACTCTTGAAATTTAATCAATTTAATCACTTGGTTAAGAATGATTAATTTAATTATATGTTAATTTAAAATTATCTTAGCAAAAATTTTAGTTTAATGAAAAAAGTATTGACCTTGTTTTTAATCGCTTTATCCTCCCCTATTTTGTTTGCTCAGGTGGAATTAAGCGAGATTTCTGTTACCAATATCAGCACTATTGCCGATGAAGATAATTCGTATGAAGATTGGTTTGAAATACGCAATTTAAGTCCCAATGCTGTAGACATTACCGGTTATGGTTTGAGTGACGATCCATTGATGCCATTTAAATGGCTTTGCCCAAATTATACACTAGCCAGCGGTGAACACAAATTAATTTTTGCAAGCGGTAAGAATAGAATTCCAACTATTGATCATTATGAATCAATAATAAATGCCAATGAATCATGGAATTACATCATACCAACAACGGAACCGGATCCTAGTTGGAGAGCCCCCGGTGCAATTTTAAGCGGCTGGCTAATTGGAGCCGGTGGTATTGGATTTGGAGATGGAGATGACGGAACAACCATTACGAGTGCTACTAGTGTTTATTTAAGAAAGTCGTTTACTCTAACAAATGTAAGTGATATCGAACGATTAATCTTATACATGGATTATGATGATGGATTTGTAGCTTATATAAATGGTGTTGAAATAGCCAGGGCTAACATAGGTACTTCAGGCACAATTACCCCATTCAATACTTTTGCCACCAGCCATGAAGCAAATGGATATCAAGGATTGGCCATTGATGCTTTTGAAATTAATTTATCCCAGTTATCCAATTTATTGGTAGTAGGTGAAAATGTTTTGGCTATTCAAGTGCATAATGCGGCTGCGAATTCGACGGATTTAACAAGTAATGCATACTTAGCGGCTGGATTTGCCAGTTCAACTATTTCTTTTTCTCCAACGCTTTCTTGGATGAATTTAATTGCTACTGATGCATGGCACACCAACTTCACCCTAAATTCAACAGATCAGTTGTCTCTTACTTCTGCCGGAGGAATTGCATTAGCGCAAGTAACGATTCCATTACTCCCAGTAAATAATTCATATAATTTTAATTCAACTTCTTGGTGCATCAGTCCAAATCCTACACCTGCTGACACAAATGATGTAACCTGTTTTACGGCATATTTAAGCAAACCTATTATCTCAAAATCTGCTGGAATTTATGCCTCTGGATTCAAAATTGCTCTTTCCAGTATAGATCCCAATGCGCAAATACGATTTACCACCAATGGGGACATTCCAACAGCTAATTCCACATTGTATACCGATTCAATAAGCATTGCTGCAACAACAATCATTTCTGCACGTTGTTTCGATCCGGCTAATTTAGTATTACCTAGTTTGGTAGAAAAGAATACTTTTTTAATTAATGAAGCCTACATCGGGTTACCCGTAATTTCTATTTCATCTGATTCTTTGAATTTGTATGATACACAAACAGGTATTTATGTACTTGGACCAAATGATTACAACCCAAATTATCCATATTTTGGAGCTAATTTCTGGGAAGATTGGGAACGATACTCTTACATAGAATATCTGGCAACAGATAGTCTGCAAAAATTTGAAGGTGCAATTGGATTGAAGATTCACGGAGGATGGTCAAGGGCTCAACCTCAAAAAAGCTTTCGGGTAAAGTGTCGTGATGATTATGGCATGAATAAAATTAATTTCCCTTTAATACCAGACAAACCATTTATTACAAAGTTCAAGGATTTTAATCTTCGAAATGGAGGAAATGATTATGGTGGTACTCGAATGAGAGATGCTTTTATGCAACGATTGACGAAAGGGACACATAATGATTATATGGGATATACCCCAGTAATTGTTTTTCTGAACGGGCAATATTTTGGTGAATATGAGCTGAGAGAAACATTGAACAATGACTATGTTGAAAACAATCATGGTTTTCCGTCAGACAGTGTGTCCGTATTAACAGAAAATTATCAAGTAGGATTAGAAGCAAATGACGGTACTTTGGATAATTTCTGGCCTATGTACAATTCAATTACTGGAGCAGATCCAGCAAGTCCAACCTTTTATTCATTAGCAGATTCATTAATTGACCTACAAAACTTTACAGATTATATAATTGCGGAAACCTATTATGGAAATGGAGATTGGAGTAATACTCAAGCAAATAATATCAAATACTGGAATGTACCAGGTCAAAAATGGCGAATGATGCTAATGGACCTAGATTTTGGTTATGGTTTATATGGGCCAACACCAAACGACAATTTTATTTCCCATGCTACAAATAATACCTTTATTCATATGGATATGATTTGTGCTAAACTTCTTGCGAATCCTCAATATTTGAATTATTTCATTAATCGCTATGCGGATTTAATCAATACTACTTGGCAACAAGGAAATGTGCAAAACCTTGGCAATTCCATGATAAATGAAGTGGCGCCTTGGATTCCAAGACATTTTACGCGTTGGAGTGGCAATATGACTAACTTTCTAAATACAATGACCAACATGTTGACTTGGAACCAGAGTAGAATAACGGGTGCACGAAATGTTGTACAAAGTCATTTTACATTAGCTGGTCAGGTCACTTATACACTTGATGTTCAACCTGCAGGAGCAGGAAGAATACACATTTCAACAATCGAACCAAGTGAAATCCAGTACCCTTGGTCAGGAGTTTACTTTAAAGGAGTTCCGGTTAAAATTACTGCCATTCCTAATCCCGGATATTCCTTTAATCATTGGGGCCCAAATTCGCTGTTCTCAACGAATAATTATTTAGCAGATTTAGCAATTACGCCATCCGTTAATGCTGCTTTTACAGCATGGTTTACAGGAAATGCCGTTTCTGATGCTATAGAAATTAGCGAACTAATGGTAAATGCCGAAAATTCAATCGATAGTGATGACTGGATTGAATTGCACAACAAATTAGGAGTTGAATTAAATATTGGCGGAATGACAATTTCCGATAGTTCTTATTTTAATAACTACACCTTTCCATTGAATACAAAAATTCCGGCGAACGGATATTTTGTGGTAGCCCGAGATACAGCATTATTTCATGCGCAATACCCAACCATTACAAATTACACTGGACCGTTAGGTTTTTCTTTTAACAATACATCAGAAACAATATTTCTGAAAGACCACAACAACAACGAGGTTTTACATATTACTTATACAACCGCTCAACCATGGCCAATAGGAACTGATGGTGATGGAAGAACATTAGAATTTGAAGGAGCTCCTCAAGCACCAAACGATCCAAATGCTTGGTTTGCTGGTTGCGTAGGAGGTTCTCCGGGGGAGGCTTATTTTCCTTGTGATTCTACTCTGTTAATTTCTGAAATTAATTACAAGTCAGCAACAACATCTGATGCAGGAGACTGGTTTGAAATCCATTCTTTAGCCACCCAACCGGTTGATTTATCCAATTGGTATATTACGGATGCTAGTATGAACATTGTTTATTCTATAGCGGCAGGAACCCTATTAAATCCTAATGAATACTTGGTTTTTGCAAAAGATTTATTATTGTTTGCTAGCGTTCATCCAAACGTATTAAATGTTGTTGGTCCAACGGGAATAGGATTGGGGTCCACAGAAAGTATTCACATTTATAATTCTTCAAATCGAATGATTTTTTCAGTGAATTACTCCAATCAATTACCTTGGCCTTTAGAAGCCGATGGATTAGGAAAAACACTCGAATTGCTTTCAACTACAGGTAACATGTGCGATGGGTATAATTGGTTTGCAGGTTGTCCTGATGGATCACCGGGAGAAGTTTACAATCCATTATGCGACCTTGGTTTATCGAATAACGAAATGGACAATATAGTATTCTATCCAAATCCAGTTACAGACATCCTTCATTTTGAAGTGAATGAAAATACGGTTGTTCAAATCCGTTCTTTGGCAGGAGCCATTTTAGTGGAGCAAAATGTTTCTGCAGGGCAAGTCGAAATAAATATGGGTGAATATTCTTCAGGATTTTATTTAGTTTCACTCAAAGGAAAAACCTTCCGAATCGTGAAAAATTAATCTCACTCACCTTAGAAATTATAAATCCTCCTAGCTTCTAGGGGGATTTTTTGTTATAACTTCATTAGCTTATAGGCACAATTGAAAATATGGGACATACGTTGGTCTAAATAACGGCGTTGCACGAATAACTGAGGTTGATAAAATATATCCTGGAGCTTCCATGTCATTTGGTAAACGACTATTTGTTTCATAAAACGTACATCTTGACAGTCAAATTGGATTTGCTTTTCTATCAATTACTGTTGGTAAAGCGGGGGTTGGGGGTTACCTCGCGGTATAATGGAATGAGTGCTGGGGTTTTTCCAATTTCTTGGGGTATGTCCAATTTAATATTCAAACGAAAAATGGGCAAATTCGATTTTCCGCTGAAATCAGTAATTTAAGAAAGAGCCTTTTATGCTGTCATTCGGCGCCGAACATAATATAACAGCAGCATATCAATGGAAATTAAAAAATAGGAACGATTAGCCTAGAAAGGATTCATTTGATCGAGTAAGTTCCCTTGCTAATTAAAAAAAATGAAATGATATATTGAACCTACAAAACATTAAAAATAAATAGCCTGCTTTTTGTATAATAACCCTATTTAATAAAAAAAGCCCGGTAAAACCGAGCTTTCATCCATACGAAGTATGTAATTATTTCATTACGTTGTCACATGCCATCTCTTCTGGTGCATCTGCTCCCCATGTTGGCGTGGTTGAATATACACCACCACCTTTATACGTGTAGCTTGCATAAACAGCACACATGTAGCAGTTTCCATCTTTACCTTTGAATGCAACCCAAATTTCGTGGTATTCATATAAAGGTAAGCCATACTCGTTTTTCTTAATGTAGGTTGAAGCTGTTGTGGTTACTGCTCTCATTGTTGAAGCAACTTGACTGTCTGACCTTCCTTTTAAATAATCGTTATAGTCAGTTCCTTTCACATAGTTCATCGCTCCAGCTTCCAATGTAGCGTTTTTAGTGGCTGCTTTTGGTAAGAATACTTTGGCAATTTCAGCTGCATGCATTTTGTCCATATATGTTTTGTGTTGACCACTGCTAATATATGACTCAGCATCTGCTTTCGTTTTTGTAACGGTTGATTTTGCTTGGGTTAACGCTGCTATTGTAGCTGCATCCAATTTCAAACTGTTATCAGATTCAATTCTTCCAAGCGCTGCCAAATAATCATCACATCGTGTAATTACTTTTTTAGGTTCAGCCGGTTTAGTTGTTTTGCTGTATTCTGTAATTGCTTTTTCTAAATTTTCTTTGGATGCCCATAATGCATAGTTGTTACCGTTTGTCATACATGTTGCCATGTTTGCAAAAAGCGTTTGTGTTTCTGCATTTGAATAACCAACTAATTGAGCGGTCAATGCTTCATATTGTTTTTTTGCCGTTTCATATTCTGCTAACGTTTTCACATCAGAACGATAATTTCTACAATAGCATTGTGTGTGTGAACCATACCCATCTGTACGGAAAGTCATTGGATCCGGTTTTTTAAATTCTACCGGTGCATTGAAATCTTTCTGAAAAGCTGATTCTAATTTTTGAGCTTCAGCATACGCTGCATTTTGCTTATCTGCCTTTTCTTTTAAGGGCGTATATTTTTCATCATATTTGGCGCGGTCAATTTTAGGTTCTAATTTCATTATGTGTCCCAAACTCCGTTCGTTTTCAAAAATTAATTTTGTCAACACTTCATAATCTACCGATGTTTTTGCAAACTCAGCTTCTATTGCTGCAAGATTAGTAACGGCAGATTTTCGATGAAATTCAGCGTTATTGTCATTGGTTACATTACGGAATAAGCCACTTGGATCTTTTCCACCTAACCCAACATCAGAAGCCTTCACATCGCTTTTAACGCCTGGTACTGAAACATTAATTTTTGGTTTTGAAAGTTTTGGTAATTGAGCAAAACAATTCATGTTTAATACAAGCGCTCCAAGAAACAACGCCGAAGAAAAGCTAAATTTCATACTAGTAAGTTTTAAAATGAGGTGCAAAAGTAAGGCATATATTAAGAAATCTCCCGCTTTTTTAGAATTAATTACTGTTTTTCGGAACTTTCAAAAAGGTATAGGTTAAGGATAACTAATTTTGGGGCTAGCAACTTAATTCCCTTCGTGATAACTGACTCAAGAGAAATACGAATACCTCAACTCAAAAGGAGGATTGTGGATTATTTCTGTCGGTTCTACTATGCTTCCTTTTCTATCGAATCGATGAACCTCGCTAATGCATCATCCAATGCTGTAATTTCATTTTTGTCATGCGTAAATAATTCTATTTTCATTTTTGAGCAATTAAAAATAAAAACATCAGGATGGTGCTGAACTTTATCAGCGTGCTTAGCAACTTGAAGCAGAAAATAAGCTAACTCGGTCTGATTTTTAAATGAAAACTGCTTTGTTAAGCGATTGTTTAGTACTTGCCAATCCATAGGTTTCTATATTTTTTAGTGAAAAGAAAGATGTTTTTTTACCTTGACCAGAGAAAAGCACAGTTTATGTTGGTTATAAATTAAAATGATGCAAGAATCATAAATTTAATATATTTGATAAAACTCAGCTACATGATGAAAAAATATATTTGTTTATTTTTGGGGTTATTCTTCCTAGTTTCATTGATTAACTGTCAAGAATCGAAAATGGGATTGACTCATGACTCACCCATTCAAAATTGCAGATTAGAATCAATAAAAGGGAGTAATCCAATTTTCTCCGGAAAAAAGAGAAAGGAATTCAATTCCTACTGGCCGGGTGGCCTAAACAGGGGAGTTGCACTCAATTTTACTGGGCTAGGCTGTATAGATAATTATCCATCCCTAGGAATAGGAGCTGAACTAGCAGCAACACATATTACTAATTTTGGGATCACCTCCAACGGGTACATTGGAGGAGCTTCCAATCAGTCTTTATGGGTTGGTTTTTCTGCGGGTTACACGCACGGCCTGACCAAAATAGCTCCGTATGGTTTGCTAGGAGGCGCCTTTCTTTTGTCCGGGCTAGATGCTGCACTAGCAGGAACATTGGAGTTAGGTGTAAACTTTAGATTAACCGGTTGGCTTTCTGCAAAACCATCCATTCGGTTGAGTATTGGGAAATTTGAAGGAGAGACCTCTATCTACAGCAACAATGTCATGATGGTTTCACTCACACTGGATCCTTTTAGATTATTGCCCTACTATTATTAATTTCTTAAAGTTTCATCTTTTGCACGAAAAAAAATTATCTTTAACGCGAAATTTTGAATCAATAAATAAATTAAGTTACTATGAAAAAAATCGGGTCATTGTCTGTTAGTTTAGCTTTGTTTTTGTTGTTTACCAATTGTGGTGGAAAAGAAACGAATAACGCTGAATTGGATAAAGAAAAGCAAAAATTAAAAGAAGCACAGGCTGCCCTTGATAAAGCAAAAGCGGATAAAGAAAGTGCAGATTCCTTGGAGGCAAATACCTTGAGACTTTCTACCACATCTGAAAATCCTGTTAACGACAATGATTTAATCAAACTTTTCAATATTTCACGCAACAGTTTGGGTTCTGATTTTGTAAATGAGAATGATGCTTCATTAAAACCTGAATTTAAAATTGTTGGTAAGCAATATTACACCATCGGACAGGAAAATTACTTACTAGCCGCAATGGGAATTACCAACCCTAATGATTTTCACATGTCGGCAGGCACTATGAATATTGGATTATTTCAATACGAAGGAGATCGATGGAACCGCATCGACTTAAAGAAAAACGTGGAGATACCATCTGGCTTTGGAGGGTATGGAGAATTGGAAAAATTTGAAATGTTTGGCCCCAAAAATATCTGCGCTACAGTATCTGGCGGTTATATGGCTCAGGGAAATATGGAAGAGCAACGAGTGGTTGTTGGGGTAGTTGACAATTCATTGAAGGTGATATACTCAGCACAAAAATCAATCAATGATGAAGGAGCTGGTGGAACGGAAGATAAAGAAACCCGCATTTCTTTTAAAAAGTCAGAAACTGGATATTATGAGTTGAAAGAAGAAAAATATTCCAAAAAACGCTTAACCAAAACCAACGTTAAAGTTTTTAACGAGAAAAAATTAAAATACGAATAAGCGTTAACGAAGCGTTTATTATAGAGCAATTCGATTTTGAATTGAGTATCTTTACATGATGCGTATAGCTTACATCTGCGGAACAGAAAGTTGGGGTGGTTTAGAAATGAATCAAGCCAAAAATGCCCTGTGGATGCTTCAAAAAGGACACTTCGTTTTAGCATTAGGACAAAAAAATAGTGCTTTTCAGAAGTTTTGTGCAGAACACAACATTCCATTTCAAGAAATCGTAAAGCACCGTAAATACTACGACTTTAAAGCAGCCAGAATACTCAGAAAACACTTGGCAAAAAATAAAATTGAACACCTCATTTTACGTGACGTGAAAGACATGAGTGTATCAGTTGCTGCCAAGTTTTGGGGAAAATCCTCGTTTAAAGTACATTATTTCATGGAAATGCAACTAGGAGTTTCCAAAAAGAATATCCTACATACTATTCGATTTCGATTGTTAGACACGTGGTCCTGCCCGCTAAACTGGTTGAAGGAACAGGTCGAACAAAAAACCTTCATGCCCAGAAATCGAATTGTTGTTATTCCAAGTGGATTAGATCGATTGCCATTTATTGAAAGTCTTTCTAAAGAGGAAGCACGGAATACATTGTTGTTGCCCCAAAATCAACTAATCATTGGACTTGCAGGAAGATTTGATCCACAAAAGGGTCAATTACTTTTATTGCAGGCAATAAGTACATTGAAAAATAACGAAATATCGATCGTTTTTCTGGGTGAACCAACACATAATGAAGGGGAAGCGTATCATTTGGAAATTCAACAATTCATAAAAACATACAGACTTCAAGAGCGCGTTTTCATCCGACCATTTAGAAAGGATATTGCCACATTTTATAAAGCAATTGATGCCTTTGTCATGGCAAGTAAATCAGAAACCGTTGGTATGGTAACCCTGGAGGCATTGGCAAGTAATACCCCGGTTATTGGAAGCAATGCAGGAGGAACGATAGAAATATTACAAAATGGACAATTGGGCTATTTATATGACCCAGGAAATGCCAATTCTCTGGCTGAAGCAATTACTAATTTCTGTAGAAAAGAAAAAATCTGGACCAACAAAGAACTCGTTCAAAGCACTCAAAAATATGACTTTAGTAGGGTGATTGAACAAGTTGAAAATCATCTATCTAGGTTCAAAAAGTAAGTGAGATTTAGTTTCAACTTTTACGTAAACTATAATTGTAACCCAAAAAATTTTCAAATTTTAACTATTTGTTTTAAACAAGTGTTTAAAATCATTGTTTACATTTGCATCGAAATTAATTTATGTGCAAGACATCATCTACTGAGGAAAAAATTAAAGCTGCTGCCAAACGCGTCTTTATTACCAAAGGATTTTCTGCTTGTACCTCGCGTGAAATTGCGAAAGAGGCTGGAATGAATGTCGCATTGGTAAATTACTATTTTCGCTCCAAAAATCAACTTTTCTTAATCATCTATCAAACTGTGATGCACGATTTCATGCTGAGTATGATGGAAGTTTTTTCAACGGAATTAAGCCTCAAAGAAAAGGTGAGTTTACTTATAGACCGAGAATATGAATTTCTTACGAAGCACCCTGAGATTCCAACTTTTGTACTAAATGAAATGGCACGAAACAAAGATTCAGGGATACAAATTCATGAAACCTTAAATAATTTCGCTCAAACAGGAGTTTTTAATGAAGCGGCGAATGCTCAAAAGAGCGGTGAAATGCGCCAAGTGGATATGGTAAGCCTAACAATGCTAATTATGGCAAATTGTCAACATCCGTTTATGGCGCGCTTATTAACTCAACAATTGCATGGAATGACAGATGAAGAATACAACATGCAAATCATCAAACACAAAGAAATCATTAAGGAAATGATTTTAAATTATTTATTTCCAATAAAAGTATCAAATGAATAAAAGAAAAAACAAGTTAATCCATGGATTGACTTTTGGAATCCTATTCCTATTGGGTCATTCAGTCGTTGGCCAAACGTATAATTTAGAACAATTATTAAAGATGGCGGATACAGCAAATTCGTCCATAAGAAACGCTAAGTTAGATATTGAAATAAATGATAAACAAAAAAACGCCTATCTCGCTTCTCGATTGCCGAAAGTTACGGCCGCGGGTGATTACAAGTATAATGCAATCATTCCAGGGCAAGTAGTGCCAGCAGCATTTTTTGGAGGAACACCAGGAACATATTCGACCGTAAAGTTTGGGGTTCCATACAACCTAGGCAATACAGTTCAATTGACTCAAATTATTTATAATTCGCAATTAAATTATGGGTTAGCGGCATTGGATATAAACAAAAAAATTGTAGATATCCAATTGAAAATGACACAAGATGAGGTGAAATACCAAGTTGCAAATGCCTATTTCAATTTACAAGCAATCAACAAACAGAAAGATTATATTGAGAAAAACCTGCTGAATTTGGAGAAATTGGTGACTAATATGACCAATATGTTGAAGCAAGGATTAATCACTCCAATCGAATTGGATAAATTGAAAATCAATCGCCTCACCTTAGAAAATTCACTTCAAAATTTAGCATCTAGTACTTTACAAATTGAGGACGCCTTGCGCATTTTAACAGGTATTCCTGCCAACAACACTTTCGAATTATTATCTGACCAATTGATAGAGAAAACCATTTTAATTGATACAACTTCTGTTTATCGACCACAATTGGATTTATTGAATGCACAGAAAGAAATGAACATTGAAGAGCGTAAAGGAAATAAAATGGCCTATTTGCCCAATCTTTCTTTTTATGCCGCCTATAATTACACATATAATCTAAAGCCAGCCGATAATTTCCGAACAGGAATTGAGTCTGCTTTTATTGGATTGCGCTTGGATTGGACCTTGTTTGACGGACTTGAAAAAGTATACAAACACAAAATGAATGTGTTAAATCGAGAAAAACTTGACAATCAGGAAATGATGATAACTCAACAACTAGATCTCGCGACACTAAATGCCAAAAGGGAAATTGTAAATCAAACAAATTCGTTAAAATTGAATAAGGAACAATTAGAACTCGCGGAAAAAGTTTACGCTCAAACTGAAAATCAATACAAGCAGGGAACTATCAGCACCAATGACCTAATTCAAGCAGACAATGCCGTGCAACAGGCACAAACGAATGTTGTTAGCAGTTATGTAAAATTGCGACAAGCTGAAATTCAGTATTTAAAATCAATCGGAAACATAAAATAAAAATACAATACAATGAATAAAAGAGTAATAATTGTAAGTCTTTTCGCGATCGGATTAATCATTGCGACGATATTCAAACTATTAAGCAACAAAAAAGAGGTTGCTGCAAAAATCTTCATTAATGATGTGAATGCCGCAGTGTTAGTTGAAACCACAAAACCTTTGTTCCATACCTTTGATAGCCAATTTTCATACTTAGGAACGTTTGAACCGAACAAACAAGCAACAATTAGTTCAGAGGGACAAGGAAAAGTTCTTAGTATCAATTTCGATGAGGGAGATGCGATCAAAAAGGGCAGTGTTATTGCAAAACTTGATGACGAAATGTTGCGTTTGCAGCTTCAAACAATAGAGGTAAACCTTGATGGTCAGCGAAAAGATGAGGCGCGATACAGAATTCTTGCAGAGCAAAATGCTGCACCAGATATTCAATTAGAGAAAATAGAATTAGCAATTCGCGGTTTAGAGATTCAAAAAGCACAAGTCTTAAAACAAATTAAGGGCTGCACTATTTTGTCTCCGTTTAATGGAGTGGTAACTAAAAAAATGATTGATCTTGGATCCGTTATTGGTATTGGTACTCCCGTTTTAGAAGTGACTGATATTTCTGTGTTAAAATTAGCGGTTAACGTACCTGAAAGGGATATTAATAAATTCAAAGTAGGACAAAAAGTGGAAGTAAGTACAGATGTTCTTGTTGACCAAACGCTTCAAGGAACGATTAAAACAATATCAGTTCAGGCAGATAAAACACACAATGTCAAAGTTCAAATTGAAGTTGTCAATAAATCAAATGAGTTACGTTCTGGAATGTTTGGGACAGCTATTCTAGCGAATGGAACAAGTCATAATGCACTTTCAATACCGCGTAAAACTTTAGTTGGTTCAACCAAAAACCCACAAGTATATGTGGTAAAAAATGGAAAAGCCTTGTTGACCGGATTCAACGCTGGAACATCCGATGGTGATTTTATTGAAATTGTTTCTGGAATTACTGAAGATGACAAAATTGTGATCAAAGGACAGGTCAATTTGAAAAATAATTCGAACGTTAAACTGAAATAAGAGTTACTACAATGACAATTACCGAATTATCGATAAAACGCCCCTCTTTTATTATTGTAATTTTTACGATACTCATTGGTGGAGGGTTGATTAGTTACAATCAGCTTAGTTATGAGTTGCTTCCAGATTTCTCGCCTCCCATTTTAACGGTTACGACTACCTACCCTGGTGCATCGCCGGCTACTGTTGAAAATCAAGTTTCAAAGCAATTGGAAGATGCCTTGAGTGGATTAGAGAATATTTCTGAGGTAACCTCTTTTTCGTTGGATAATGCCTCGGTTGTATTGCTAGAGTTTAAGCCTTCCGCGGACATGGACGAAGCCCTTCAGGATGCACAACGAAAAATTAATAATGTTCAAAATAAACTACCAGAAGGGGCTAAAAAACCAATTTTGGCTAAAATTGAACCAAATGCTGCTCCGGTTCTTCAAGTGAGTGCGATTGCGACGAACATGACTGATAGAGATTTCATGCAATTAATGGACAATCAACTTTTGCCATCCATCAAACAAACCAAAGGTGTTGCAGAAGTGCAAGTTATCGGTGGGGAGCGAAGGGAATTTAAAGTGGATATAGATGCTGAAAAACTTAAAGCATATGGACTAACATTGGGAAATATCAACCAATCCATAGCTGCTGCAAATGTTGATTTCCCAACAGGAAAGGTGAAAAACGAAAGCGAACAAATGACCGTTCGTTTGTCTGGAAAATTCAAGTCTGTTAAAGAATTGGGAGATCATATAATAATTGCCAATAATAATTCAATTGTTAGATTGAAAGACGTGGCTACAATTGCGGACTCCAAAGAGGATCAAATTGCTATTAGTCGCTATAATGGTGAAAATGGAGTTGGTTTGCGGGTCATGAAACAAAGCGATGCCAATGCGGTTGACATGTCCAATGCTACTAAAGAAAGATTTAAACAAATCGAGGAAAAATACAAAAAAGAAGGGGTGAAATTCACAGTTGCAACCGATACTTCGATACCTACTATTAGCTCAGTAAATGCCGTAATACACGATTTGGAACTTGCCGTATTATTAGTAGCGGCCGTCATGTTGTTATTTCTTCATAGTTTGAGAAATGCATTTATTGTATTGATTTCCATACCTGCATCCTTGATTTCTACGTTTATTGCCATGTATCTACTGGGATATACCTTGAATTTAATGACTTTGTTAGCAATGTCTTTAGTTATTGGAATTCTGGTGGATGACTCAATCGTTGTTTTGGAGAATATTTACCGGCATTTGCAAATGGGAAAAAACAAACGACAAGCTGCACTAGATGGTCGAAATGAAATTGGATTTACCGCCCTAGCAATTACCTTGGTTGACGTTGTGGTTTTTTCTCCCGTTGTTTTTATTGAAGGTGTTATTTCTGATATCCTACGTCAATTCTCAATTGTAGTAGTTATTTCAACCTTAATGTCCCTCTTCGTTTGTTTTACTTTAACTCCTTGGTTAGCCTCTCGTTTTGCCAAGGACATCAAGCTAAATCCAAGAAATCCCTTTCACGCCATTCTGCTTTGGTTTGAAAGAAGGGTAACGATATTTACCGATTCTTACGTTAGCTTGGTCGCATGGTCCCTTCGCCATAAAATTATCATGGGTGTTGGCATTATTGCTTTATTCGTAGCCAGTATGGCAAGTATGGGGTTAGGTATTGTGGGTCAAGAATTTGTTGCGCAAGGGGATCAAGGTAAATTCATGGTCAAATTGAAGTACGACAAGAGTACAACATTTGAAGAGAACAATGCGACTACGTTAGAGATTGAACAATTAATCTTGGCGCAAAAAGACGTGGTAGATGTGGTTTTCTCCAATGTGGGTGGTCCAAGTTCGGGTATGGGCGCAGCAGCATTTGGTTCAGAAAACAAATCTGAAATTACAGTTAAAATGAAGGAAGGGATGCAAAACACATTTCCAACTGCTATTTACATGAGTGAAATTCGAAAAAAAATTGAAGCCAAATATCCAGGAATCGAGGTAAAAGCGCTGAATATGGGAATGGTTGAATCGGAGGAAGCGCCCATTGAAATTTTCTTATCATCAGATGACAATGATTTATTGATCAAAGAAGCTAGAAGGCTTAAAAATGCTATCGCAGGAATGAAAGGTGCCAAAGACCCTACTATTTCAACAGATGACGTAACACCTGAAGTACGCATTGAACTCGACAGGGAAAAAATGGGAGCTTTGGGTTTGCCAATTGCTACCGTTGGGATGCAATTACAAAATGCTTTAACAGGAAATGATGATGCTCAATTTGATGACAATGGGGAAGAATACGATATTCGAATTATGTTGGATAAATTTGATCGGAAAAGTGCAAAAGACATTGAAGAAATGTTATTTAACACGAACGATGGAAAACAAATCCGATTGGCTGATTTCGCAAAAATCACCGTTGATAATGGTAATGGATCATTGGAGCGTAAAAATAGAATTTCGAATACAACGATTCGCAGTTATGTGCTTGGAACCGCATCAGGAACTGTTGCCACAGAAATTGAGAAATACCTAGAAAAAAATCCATTGGATAAGAACATTCGAATGTTGTGGGGTGGTGAGGTTAAAAGACAAAAAGAATCCATGGGTGCATTGGGCACAGCAATGGGTATAGGATTAATTCTTGTTTACCTCATCATGGTTGCCCTGTATGATAATTTTATATATCCTTTCGTCGTACTTTTCTCAATTCTTGTATCCCTAATAGGTGCTTTTTTAGCCTTAAATTTAACGGCATCAAGTATGGGAATATTCACTATGCTGGGTATGTTGATGTTACTTGGATTGGTAGCTAAAAATGCCATATTAATTGTCGATTTCACTAATCATTTGAAAACACATGGAAAAAGCACTTACGATGCACTACTTGAATCTGTTAGAGAACGAATGCGACCAATTTTAATGACTACAATTGCCATGGTAATTGGTATGATTCCTATAGCTTTGGCCAAAGGCTCTGGGGCTGAATGGAAAAATGGATTGGCGTGGATATTAATCGGAGGTTTAACAAGCTCCATGTTCCTTACTATCATTGTTGTGCCTATGATGTATTACATTGTGGACAGAATAAAAGACAAATTAACCTTTAGAAAAAACAAAGGTTCTGAAGAAGAATTACTTTCAGAATCTACCAGTGCATAATATAAATTATGCCTACTACAACAGAAAGGCGTCACAATGTGGCGCCTTTTTAATTTTGAGAAATTTTTGTTTAGTACTTTAAATGCTTGACTGAGATGCCTGTATTCTGAAGTTCCTTTAACGAATCAATACCAATGCGCAAATGATCATTGACATATTCAGTTGTTACTTTTTGATCACTCGTTTCGGTTTTCACTCCTTCGGGGGTCATTGGTTGGTCACTCACTAATAGTAGGGCTCCTACTGGAATTTCATTGAAAAATCCAACACTAAAAATTGTTGCCGTTTCCATATCGATGGCCATTGCTCTGATAGATTTTAGATACTCTTTAAATTTTTCATCGTGTTCCCAAACGCGACGATTGGTAGTGTAAACAGTACCCGACCAATAATCTCTTCCGCTTAAGCGAATGGTATAGGATATTGCTTTTTGTAAATTAAAGGAAGGCAAAGCGGGCACTTCTGGCGGAAAATAATCATTAGAAGTTCCTTCACCACGAATGGCTGCAATGGGAAGAATTAAATCGCCTACCTGACTCTTTTTTTTCAATCCACCGCATTTTCCTAGAAACAAAACAGCCTTTGGTTCAATAGCTGATAAAAGATCAACGATAGTTGCGGCCATAGCGCTTCCCATGCTGAAATTAATTATTGTAATACCATCTTTTGTTGCGGATTGCATTGGTCTATCAACCCCTTCCACTTCAACCTGGTTCCAAGCTGCAAATAAATTAACGTATCCTGAAAAATTAGTAAGTAAAATATACTTTCCAAAATCTCCTAACTGTTTACCTGTATAACGAGGCAACCAATTTTGAACAATTTCCTCCTTCGTTTTCATGGCATTAGCTAAATTAAATCAATCGTATGTATAATAAATCGTCTTCTTTCGAAACCTTCAATAAGTTGTTCTTGGTAAGTGTTTTTAGACTTATGTCCCATTGTTTATTACTCATATCCACTTTTGCACGCAAATCAGGCAGTAACATTTCAGTTTCTATTTTCATGCATTCAAAAATTTCAGTTTCTGTGGCAGAAAGCTCTATTTTAGGTTGCACAACTTCAGGGCGCATTTGCGGGAAAAACAACACTTCTTGAATGGATGCATTATTGGTTAAATACATGATTAAACGATCCATACCAATTCCCAGCCCACTCGTTGGCGGCATTCCATACTCCAATGAACGAAGAAAATCTTGATCAATAAACATGGCTTCATCATCCCCTTTTTCTTGTAAGCGCAATTGTTCTTCAAAACGCTCTCGTTGATCAATTGGATCGTTCAATTCAGAATAAGCATTCGCAACTTCTTTTCCACACACCATTAATTCAAATCGCTCAGTCAATTCTGGATTGTCTCGATGGGCCTTACACAAGGGAGACATTTCTTTTGGATAATCAGTAATAAATGTTGGCTGAATGTAGTTTCCTTCACATTTTGCACCAAAAATTTCATCAATCAATTTTCCTTTGCCCATTGTTTCATCAACGGCAATTCCCATACTCAATGCAGCAATTCTTAATTCATCTTCTGACTTTCCCTGTATATCAAAGCCCGTGAAATCTATGATAGATTGACGCATAGTTACCCGTTTGTATGGCGCTTTAAAATCAATAGAATGTTCGCCAAACGTAGCCGATGTAGTTCCATTAACGGCCATGGCACAATGTTCCAAGAGTTGCTCAGTAAACTCCATCATCCAATTATAATCTTTATACGCAACGTAGATTTCCATGGCTGTAAACTCCGGATTATGCGTACGATCCATGCCTTCATTTCTGAAATTTTTTGAAAACTCGTATACCCCATCAAATCCACCAACAATCAACCTTTTCAAGTATAATTCGTTGGCAATTCGCATGTAAAGAGGAATATCTAAAGCATTATGATGGGTGATAAAAGGTCTTGCTGATGCACCTCCAGGAATTGCCTGTAAAACGGGCGTTTCAACTTCCATATAGCCTGCATCATTAAAAAACTGACGCATAGCATTGAACAATTTTGTTCGTTTAATGAAAATCTCTTTCACTCCCGGGTTAACCACCATATCCACATACCGTTGGCGATAACGCAATTCAGGATCAGTAAAAGCGTCATGAATCCTACCTTCCGTATCCGTTTTCGGTAAAGGAAGGGGTTTCAAGGATTTGCTTAATAAAGTGAATTCTTGAACATGAACAGAGATTTCTCCTACTTGAGTTTTAAACAAATATCCTTTGACACCGATAAAATCGCCTAAGTCTAAATAGCGTTTAAAAACTTCATTATAAAGTGTTTTGTCTTCACCTGGACACAGTTCATCACGATTGATATACACTTGAATTCTTCCTGTTGAATCTTGTAACTCAGCAAACGAAGCCTTCCCCATAATGCGTTGACTCATCATTCTACCAGCCAAACAAACTTGTTTTCCTTCGTTGAAATTAGATTTAATTTCATTCGAAAAATCGGAAACTGGATACAATTCAGCTGGATAAGGATTTATACCTAACTCTCTTAGTTTGTTTAATGTTTCTCGTCGTTGTATCTCTTGCTCAGAGAGTTCCAAATAACTCATAATTTCAATATTGTTCTGCAAAGATAACGATTTTCAGACGCGATAGAGTTCCTAAAAATTGGAAAATGCGTTCGAATTATTGGTATGAACAAATAAAGATTAGAGATAGAGACAGGGAGTACATTCACATCTTGCCACAAGTTCCCAAATTTATTTCATTAACTTTGTGCCTTATGTTAGTAATTAAACAAGCTGAGTTTGTTATTTCTTCCACCGATTTTAAAAAAGGTCCGAAGGATGGTAAACCGGAATTTGCCTTTATTGGACGGTCGAATGTAGGGAAATCTTCATTGATCAATATGCTCACCGGAAATAAAAAATTGGCAAAAACTTCAGGGACACCAGGAAAAACGAGACTAATTAACCACTTCATTATCAATGAAAATTGGTACTTAGTGGATTTACCCGGTTATGGATATGCTCGAGCGTCAAAAAAAGACCGGGCAACGTGGGAAAAATTCATTGTGGATTATTTGACAAAATGTGAGTCTTTAATTAATCTTTTTGTGTTGGTTGATGCTCGTTTGGATCCCCAGAAAATTGACATCGAATTCATAAATTGGTGTGGTGAAAAACAAATTCCCTTTTCAATTATTTTTACGAAATTAGATAAATTATCTGCCTCTGAATTTTCAAGAAATTTGATGAAATTCAAGAAAGAATTAGCGAAATCTTGGGGAACAATTCCTCCTGTTTTCTCCACGTCTAGTACATCGAAGCACGGAAAAGAAAGTGTATTGAATTACATTGGAGAAATTCTGAAAGCTATTGGATAGCCTTAAAATAAGCCATTGATAAATCCATTGTTTCCAGGGAGTTAACTTGAAAGTCTCGCAACATAAGATTCAATACAACAAAAAAATCATCTGAGTAAACAGGAATTACTAAGGCTTCATCCAGTAAAATCTTGTTGCATTGGTTTAGATAAAAGATGCGATTCTGCGTATTTTGTTCAACGATCGATTTTTCATAGTTTTCATTGAATAAAGAATTTGTTGTGCTAATATTTCCCCAATAAGGATTTACAGCAGCGTGTTCAGCATAAAATATACTTAAAAAACTTTCGGGATCCGGGTAATCTGCTACCCAACCTGAACGCCAAATCAGAGCATCTCCTCTAGAAATTGCCTCCGTTTTCTCATTAAAAGAACAATATTGAAGTTGAATATTTATACCCAAATTTGTTTTTAATTGAGCAATAATATCGCTTGTCCACTTGCTTACTGAGCTACCATCTATGGAATTGACCCATAATTTAAGTGATGGGAAACCTACTCCACCTGGATAGCCCGCCTTGGCTAATTCTTGTTTTGCTTTTAAGGGATCAAATGGAAGTTGGATTGTTGAGTCCGAAACAAATCCTTCCATTGCTGGAATAAACCCATTTATTGCGGGAAAACCTTCGCCCAATAAAACATCATTTACAATCTTATTTCGATCAATGGCCAACTGAAATGCTTTGCGGACATGGATGTTATTGAAGGGTTCTTTATCCAATGAAAAAGCCAAGTAATTGATTGAAGAACTCTTTCGAGAAAAAATACGGTGTCGAATCGTTTTACCTCTTTGAGCTTCAGCCAATGATCCAAAAAGATCTTGCACATTTTCAACAGGAACCTCCAAAACTATGTCCACTTGATTTTTTTCAAAAGCAAGCAATTCGCTATTTTTATCTTTCACGTATCTCATGCTTAAAGAAGCCAAAAAAGGCAGTTGATTACCAAAAGAATCTTTTCTCCAATAACGGTTGTTGCGTTCAAGTCGAATCCCTTCCTCATTCATTTTATCTAATTGAAAAGGTCCAGTTCCTACTGGGTTCTTCAACATTTTCGTGCCATAATGGAGGTAGGCCTCCTTCGGGAAAATCCCCAAGCCTGGATGAGACAAAATCTTTTCAAACTCAGCGTATGGTTTAGTTAGCGAAATTGAAAGTGAATATTCATCGATAATCTTGATGCCCGAAATATGAGTAGCAGAAAGTGATTTTTTTGAAACTTTGTGAAATTCATTAGCCCCCTTAATTTTATTTACCAATAAATGCGCTAGGTGATTTAACGACAGACCTGAACAAGCAAACTCTAGAACATATTGAATATCCGCAGCATTTAGCTCTCTCGTTTTTTCTTCGAAACAGTCGTTTTCGTGAAAATAAATACCTTTTCGTAATTTTATGGTGTGTTTCAGTCCATCTGCAGATACGAAATGTTCCTCAACTAGGTGAGGAATTACTTTTTTTCCGGATGGGTCTTCTTTGAAAAGGGACTCAAAAATCTGTGTGTTGATTCGCTGAGAATACAAATCCAATGAATGCATCGGAAAGAGATTTGTTACTTTTTCCAATGACATAAAGCGAAACTCTCCCCCGTAACTTTTTCCTCCTTGAGCCACTTTCGGCAACTCGTTTTCATTGGAGGAACATGCAACCAAAAAACAAGGTATAATTAATATTGAAATCCACTTTATCATTAACCCCATTGATTATTATCCATTTTCAGCCACAACTTCCTGTACTTCAGGCAGGTGTTGTTTCAATAAATTTTCAATTCCGCCTTTAAGCGTTGCAGTGGAAGATGGACATCCGGCACAAGAACCTTTTAGCACAACGGTTACCTTCCCGTCTGAAAATCCTCTGTAATCAATAGCACCACCATCGCTTTCAACCGCAGGCCTAACATACTCATCAAGTAGCGAACGGATGGCATCATCAATTTCATGGGGTTCGTAAACTGCAATGGTTGAAGTATTTTCTACAACTACTGGTTTTTCTGGTGGCATTTGAACCAAAACATCGTTTCCATCTGCAATCCAGTTTTTCACAAACTCACGCAATTCCATGGTAATAAAATCCCAAGGAACATTATCTGTTTTAGTTATCGTAACAAAATTTGCGGCAATAAAAACACCATTGACAAAAGGAAATTTGAATAACTCTTCCGCAAAAGGAGAATACCCTTTAGATGCTGCACTATTTTTAAATTCGACAGATTCTCCACTTACCAATAAATATTTGTTTGCCACAAATTTCATAGTGGTTGGATTTGGAGTCATCTCTGTATAAACCGTAACTGGAACTTGCATTTTAATAGAATTTAAAACAAATTTAACCATTTTGCACTTGATAAAGTTGCGAAAGAGGGGAAAACTACTTACTTATGTTTCGAGTTACTTGAAAGGAACCAATTATTAAATAATATACATCCGATTTTAATTGGCTTTTCTTCGCAATTCTAATGTTTGTATGAAATATTTTACTGGCCAATTTTGTAAGTAGGGGAACCCTTTTATGGGTTACACCTTCATTTTTTGTAACGGATTCAGCTTTTACTGGAACTTCTTCCTTTGAATGAAATGCAAACTCTTCTTGTTGCTTAATCTCCTTCCTTTTTATACTTAAATTTTCAAGAAGTGAATCAATGATTACAGGTTGTATATCTGTTTGTTGAGCTAATCTTTGATTTTTATGATTTTCGGGAATTTGATTTGAAGGAACGACTATCTTCTTCTTTAAGACTTTTAGTGACCCTTTTGCAAGAAACGAATTTGAAAAATTTGACGTATCAGAATTATTCTTTGTTTTTTGAATCTTCCTTGGAGTTGATTTTACAATCCGGTTAATACTTGAACCTGTTGTCTGCTCTGTGTTTTTAAATTTAAAAATCACTAAACAAACAACACATGCAGCTGCCAAAGTATATATAAAACTTTTAAATAGAGACAAATTACTCTTCCGTTTTTTGAGTTTTAATTTGTCCTTATAAACAATAGTGAAATCTGGAGCTAATTTGGTGTGAGCAAAAAGTTTGGCTGATTGAGTAAATGCCTCATTGCTTTTTTCAAACAATTCTAACTCTTTTTGTTTTTCTGCAGATAAAATCCCATCCATATATGCCGATTGAAAAAAGGATAAAGAGGCAGCATTAATTGGCGAATCTTCTTCAGAAAACTGATATAAATTCTCCTTTATTTGTTCAGGACATTTCTCTTGATAATTAGTTTTAACATGAAAATCAAGATCGTTTAAGGTTGTTTTTAAGGACGGATTATTCTCTAAAAAACGCAACAATTCATTACGATCTGTTTCACTTAACTTTCCTTCGAAAAAATCCAAGTAAAATGCTTCAAAATTAGTATAATTGATTATCTGTTTCATTACACAACATTCTCTATACGAACAAAATATTCTTTCATTTGCTTACGTGCCCTAAAAATATAGACTTTCACTTGGGTTTCGGATAATCCCGTCATTTCACCAATTTCTGAATAGGTATATCCTTCATAATCGCGAAATAACAATACCGTTTTTTGTATGTAATTCAATTTTTGAAGTGCTTCTTCAATCGTTGATTCTAAATCGAAAGAGTGTGATTCTTTTGAAACAAATAAGTGACCTTGCGATGAATTACTCTGGATTGTTTTGGGTTTTTTGGACCAATCAACCACTAAATGATATAGTGTAGTAAACAAATAAGATTTGACCTTTTCGGCTTGTATATTTTCTCGCTTTTCCCAGACTTTCATGAATGTATCTTGAACCAAATCTTGTGCAATATCGCGATCCAAGACTTGCTTTAGGGCAAACCTGTATAATCCATCAGAGTATAAATCAACGGCAGTATTGTAATCGCCTCGTGTCATTGAGCTAATAGGACAGAAAAGTAGAGTAAAAGTTACAATTAATTATAAAATAACTTGTCTTTGAATTGTAAGATTTTCACCCGCTTTGTTTTGGGATCTATGACGAGCATATTAGATAAAATGAATGATTTTTCATTGTAATAAATTTCTTTTTCTTCTTTGAGATCGCCGAAGGAATAGGAATAAATATTAGTTACGTTTCCAAAAGCGTCATACTTAAATCTTTTTTCTTCTACTGGGTCCTCAGATTCGCCACTGAATTTTTTGATCGATTCTACCCATCCATGATTATCGTAGGTGAATGTTTTCTTGTAAACCCCCGCTGTCGTTCTCGATTGTTCAATTTCTTCAATTAAGTATTTATCAGCATTGTACTTTCTAGTTATTTCTAGGTAGGGCAAATTGTAATTATTATAAATTATTTGTTTCTCCGTCAGAGCAGATACCTCATATGTCATGGTTTCTTCACTAATTACGAAAGATTCCTTTATTTGATTGTTTTCATCCAAAATATCGCGTCGATATACTTGTTTCTGAATACGTCCATCTTCATTGTATTCATTGAGGATCGAGGTATATCCATTGAATTCTTTTTTCCGATGTTGGGTAAGTAAATTAGCGTCATTGTAATAGAAAAAATTTTCCAATGAATCTTTCCGTTCCGTTCCTTGATAGGTTTCCAAGGTATATTTTAATCTGCCTTTATCATCAAATTCATACACGGAATATAAACCTGTTTGCATGATTGAAGTCGTTGGGCTGGTAATTGAAAAACTTCCTCTAAGGCGTTTAATTTTGTTTTTATAGATAAATGATTGATTAAAAAATGGAAGTTGAGAAAATGCATTTCCTACTTTATTATCAATCATTTGAGCATTTCCTGAAAAAAGGAAGAAATAAGGGAAAATAAGAAATCCGAATCGAATTTTACGCATGAAATAAATTGTTACACCTTACTTTTCTGAAGAGCAAAGGTGATGAGCAGTGTGAACAAGAAAAAAAGTCCCGATAATACAATGATTATTCCATTTGACACCACCAACATTTTAAGGATAAAAAATAAGACGAATGACAAAATAAAGCTGGTAAATCCAATTGTTCGAATAAGTAAAGTAGCTTTTTTGGAAGGACCTGAAATTGCTATTCCCAATGTCAAGCATAGTGAAAAAACGAGAAACATATTTAAACCAATGGTAAGTTTAAAATTAGTCGAACTTTCTAAAATTGCCGGAAGTAACAAAAAGCCATAGGCCATCAATGCTGAAATGGAGACAGCGAAAAAAAGTAAAACATAGTTTATTTTCATAGTCAAATGTTAAGGTAATTGGGGTGGAACAAGTGCAATATACTTCAATATTTCAGGCATTTCTTCAATTTTTTTCCAAGCGGCATTGCCCGGTTTCCAAGCAAGCGTTTCCTTGTTTATCTTTCCATTTTGTATTAAGTCCAAGGTTTCTTTCCCCGAAAATGGTCCCATTGCTTGATTTTCAAGTGCAAAAAAGAACAATTCGGCAGAAAGATTGGGAGTAGGCACATGAGATGCACCTGGAGTAATGGAATTATTGATTGTGTAATTCATTGAAGCAACCATTTGCTGAGAGATGGCCAATCCTAGTCCAAATTCAACGAGTTTATCTACTGAAAAAAAATCGGAATCATTCATCGAAATATATAGTTAAATTGTTGGTGGAAGAGGGGGTGGAACTTGTGCGAAAAGCGAGATTAACTCTTGTACCAACTCCGCCTTTTCCCAATTTCCCATTCCAGCTTTCCATACATATGTTTCTTTGGTTAGTTGATTATTCGCAACTAATTGTGTTAGTTCTGTCATTGAAAATGGTCCTGCTTGTTGTCCGTTCAAAACAATGAAATAACTAATGGAAGTTGGTAAAGGAGGTGGAGCCTGTTGATTTTGATGGATGTTTTGTCCCATTTGATTCATCATTCCTGCCATTTGATTTCCCATAGCGCCTCCTAAAGCCATTCCGGTCATCATTCCCGCCGCATTCATTCCTGAACCTTCACCACCTCCAACCTGACCCATCGTTCCTAAACTATCGGCAGCAGTTTTAAGTACATCTGCTTGCTGATTCAATGCATGGGTATTAATGAAATTAGTTTCGGTTTGTAGTTTTTGAGAGCGTTGAGCCTCTTCCCTTTGTATCCGAAGGGTTTCTTCTAAATTCTGTGCATTAATTTCTTGCGTATCAACCAAGTTTTTGATATTCACTGCGTTTTGGGCATCAATAGTCTTAGTAACTTGATCCGCTGTAATGGCAGCCAATTTTTGATAATCTTCTGTTTCCTTATTGATTTCAATGGCGCTAATATCCAACGCTTTTAAATTGAGTCCAAAATCTGAAACGAGCCGCTGTTGAATTTCTGGCGTAATGCGTTCATTTACTTCTATGATGTTTCGCTCAATTTGTATGACCGGCCTTTGTGTTTCAGCGGGTAAATTGGTTACAACTTGTTTAATTCTTTTGGTTATGGCATCTTTCACTTGATTGAATAAATCTTCTTTACTAAAATCAATCAATCTATTTAACTGGATAAAAGATTGGTAATCCGTTAAATTAAATGTTAATGTTCCACGAACAGAAACAGGAACTGAAAAATCAAGAAAGCGCGGATCAAAGACATCAAAATAAGGTATTCCAAATTTTAACTGATTATTACCTGAAACATTGATAAAATAAACTTCCGCTTGAAAAGGGCTTTGGCCTCCAAATGCAGTTCCAACGATATTGGAGAGAATCGGGAAATTCGCTGTTTTAATGGTTTCGTCATGCGGCCCTACAATAAAATCTTGAATTTCGCCTCCATCTTTTGAATATACAAATACGGCAACTTCTCCTTGTTTCACCCGCAAGCTACTTCCGTATCTAATCGAATTTTCTTTTACGGAATTTTCAGAATCACCCGCAGGCCTCCATTTCCAAACCAAATAATCTGATTCATCACAACGGATGACATCCATAAAACCACCTTCTGAACTTTTAAATAAACCCATAATTTAATTTATTTCAATTTGTTTTGCATAGTTATTTATTTCTAAAAGAATTTTAGGATCGTCTTTCAACGAAAATCGTGCTTTAATGATGATTTGTTCGCATTTTGTTTTCCAAACAGGAACCATTTCATTGTGAACTTTATTTTCAGCGGAATTTCGCGTTAAAAAGTTTCCTTTTTGTTTTGCCTTAGGCAGTGCCAATGCTAAAAACTCAAGCATGTCAACTTTTGTCGTTGGAATAGGAAAACTAGAAATAACCTCCATTTTTTTTCGTTCAATGGTTCCAGGACCTAAAATACTCGAGAATGATTTTGCATAAAAATTGCCAATGGCAGCCATGGGATTGGATAAATCGGTTTCATCTTGACGAGAGGACTCAATTTCATTCAACATTTCAAACAATTTTTGAATCGTTGCATTCGAGTCCCGTTCTGAAATTTCAAAATTACACTCCGTGCAACGCGCTGCATAAGCCGGAAGGACACCTCCACAAGCGGGACATTTGGATAAATCTGATTTCGATTGTTTGACTTCAGGAGGAATTACAGGAGGTATTTCTGTCGCCGATTTTTCAACAATTGGCTCTTCTTCTGTTTTTTCAGCATTTTTTTCAAACAGCCGTGCATCTAAAACCATTTCAAATTCATCTTGATCTATTCCTGCTTCCACTGCTTTACGGATCAATACTTCCCTTTCCTTTTCGGTTAAAACCCCATCCACTAAGGCAAGTTTCATGAATGCTTCAATTCGTTCGTCGTACATTTTTACTTTTATTGGATTTCAATACTTTCAAAGATATTAATTTATTTTTAACGCTGGTTTCATATAAGAAATCAATGAAACAACAAGAGTGTGTAAATAGTACTATTCGTTTTCCAAACAATTTGATAAAAATAAAAGTAATAGGGGCTAATTAAAAAAATTAACTTAAATTTAGCATACAAAAAACATTCTGTAAATACTCAAAAGCATTTATGACCGATCCTACCTATTTAACAGAAGAAAAAGTTGACCTGAAAGCGGCATTGAAAAAATTCTTCGGATTTGATCAATTCAAAGGCAAGCAAGAAGCTGTTATTGAAAATGTGCTTTCTGGAAAAAACACTTTTGTCATCATGCCAACCGGTGGTGGCAAATCACTCTGTTATCAGCTTCCCGCACTTATATCAACCGGCACTGCCATAATCGTTTCTCCATTAATTGCATTAATGAAAAACCAAGTGGATTCTATGCGGAATGTAAGCGACAATGAAGCAGTTGCCCATTTTCTAAATTCTTCGCTTTCAAAAACAGAGATTACTAAAGTTAAAAAAGACATACAATCGGGCATAACGAAAATGTTGTTCGTTGCTCCTGAATCCCTTACCAAGCAAGAAAATATCGATTTTTTAATCTCGGTTGAAGTTTCCTTCTTTGCGATTGATGAAGCACATTGTATTTCAGAATGGGGGCATGATTTTAGGCCAGAATATAGAAGACTGCGCGAAATTTTCGAACGAATTTCGAATGTTCCAATTATTGCTTTAACGGCCACAGCTACCCCGAAAGTGCAGTATGACATTCAGAAAAACCTGAATATGTTGGATGCTAAGGTATTCAAATCGTCATTCAATAGAGATAATTTGTTTTATGAAATAAGGCCAAAAAGGGATGTAGAAAAGCAAATTGTAAAATACATTAAAAACCAAGCGGGCAAAAGTGGAATAATTTACTGCCTAAGCAGAAAGAAGGTGGAGGAAATTGCTGAATTACTGCAGGTTAATGGGATTCAAGCACTCCCCTATCATGCAGGATTAGATGCTACATCACGTGCCAGACATCAAGATATGTTTTTGATGGAGGAAGTGGATGTAATCGTTGCTACTATTGCTTTTGGAATGGGCATCGATAAACCCGATGTGCGCTACGTAATTCATCATGATATTCCAAAATCCATTGAAAGTTATTACCAAGAAACTGGAAGAGCCGGACGAGATGGTGGCGAAGGAGAATGCATTGCGTTTTATAGCTATAAGGATATTGAAAAACTAGAAAAATTCCTTCAAGGAAAACCCGTTTCTGAACAAGAAATAGGAAAACAATTATTGGGGGAAATGGTTTCATACGCTGAAACTTCCTTGTGCAGAAGAAAATTTGTTCTTCATTATTTTGGGGAGCAATTCGACGAAAAACGATGTTCAGAAAATTGTGACAACTGTAAAAACCCTAAAGAACGAAAAGAAGGTGCAGCTTATGTCTCAATGTTATTGCAAGCCGTTCAAATACTGAATGAATCGCAAAAAGCAAAACATTACTGTGCGTTTCTGGCAGGAAATGTTACCTCGGATATTAAGTCTTATCAACACGATAGTTTGGCTCTGTTTGGCGTTGGAAAAGAAAAAGATGAACATTTTTGGAATGCAGTTATTCGACAAACGACCGTTGCGGGATTGATTTCTAAGGATATAGAAACCTACGGAATTATAAAAATAACAAAGGAAGGAGAAGAATTTCTACTGAATCCAACACCTTTCATGTTGATTCAAGAAAGGGATTTCTCGAACACGGATGATGATGATGACTCATTGATTTCCCCGGGGAATAAAGGAGGAGCCTTTGATGATGTTTTATATGAAATGTTATTGGATTTACGGAAATCTCTATCTAAACAAAGAAATATTCCACCTTTTGTAATTTTTCAAGATCCTTCCTTGAAAGATATGTGTTTTCATTATCCTATTTCCTTGGACGAATTAACAAACATTCAAGGGGTTGGAACTGGAAAAGCTACGCGTTATGGAGAGCCATTTGTCGCCTTGATTGAAAAATATGTTTCTGAAAATGATATTGAACGACCACAAGACATGGTGATCAAATCATTGGTAAATAAATCTGGATTGAAAGTCCAATTGATTCAAAACATCGATCGTAAACTGCCATTAGAAGACATTGGTCATTCTCAAGGAAAAACACTTCCAGAAATCATTGACGAAATTGAAGCAATCGTTTCATCAGGAACACGTGTAAACATCAACTATTACATTGAAACATTGATGGATAATGAAAATCAAGAAGAAATTTACGATTACTTTTCAGAAGCTGAATCGGACGATATAGTTGCGGCATATCACGAATTTGACGGCTTGTACTCGGAGGAGGAATTGCGATTAATGCGCATTAAATTCATGAGTGAAATGGCAAACTAAACACTTGTTTGTTGGTCTTCATTTTGATCTTTACCAAGCTTTCAATCGAATTATCTTTTGTGTAAAACACTTTTTATAAAGTACGCTTTTTAACCAACGGAAAAATACCGCTCTTTTTACTAAGGAATAATTCTCAGCATTGGAGAATTATAAATGCGAATACTGTATCTTTGCATTCCAAAATAAATAAATATGCGTCTTGTTACGGTTGGTAGTGTTGCCTTTGATGCCATTGAAACTCCATTTGGCAAAACAAACAAAATTGTTGGTGGAGCAGGGACTTTCATTTCCTTGTCTGCATCGTTTTTCATGAAAAATCAAGGAATTATTTCAGTTGTGGGTGATGACTTTCCTACGGAAACGTTAGAATTCATGAAAACCCGAGGGATAAACACAGCGGGAATTCAAATAAAAGAAGGAGAAAAAACCTTTTTTTGGTCCGGAAAATACCACAATGATATGAATTCGCGTGATACGTTAATTACGGAGTTGAATGTCCTGGAAAATTTTGATCCAATTGTGCCCGAACAATTTCAGAATGCCGATTATCTCATGCTCGGAAATCTATCGCCACAGGTTCAACGTCAAGTAATTGAGCGCATGGCAAGTCGACCAAAATTAATTGCTATGGACACCATGAATTTTTGGATGGATATAGCTCTAACTGATTTAATGCAAACCATTTCGATGGTAGATGTGTTAATAATCAATGATGAAGAAGCCCGCCAATTATCAAAGGAATATTCTTTAATGAAAGCTTCCAAAGTAATACGAGCCATGGGTCCTAAAATATTAATTATTAAGAAAGGGGAACACGGAGCATTGTTGTTTCATGAAGATCACGTATTCTTTGCTCCGGCTTTACCGTTAGAAGATGTCTTTGACCCAACCGGTGCGGGAGATACTTTTGCAGGTGGTTTCATGGGGTATATTGCAGCGACGGATGACACATCCTTCGAAAACATGAAACGAGCTATTATTGCCGGATCAGCCTTGGCATCATTTAGTGTTGAAAAATTTGGTACTGAGCGCTTAACTGAAATATCTGGCGAAGACATGAATGAGCGCATGCAACAATTTGTGACGCTTACCAATTTTGAAATGAATCAACTGGCCTAACTTATTACTTATGGAAACCAATCCTTTTATTCAAGAAATTACTCTTTTACTTCAAGCTGAAGATTTACTAAATATTGGAAAAGAATCGCAAGAACTTAAAGTGAAATTTGATGACTTTATTTTAGAAGAAGAGCGCAAAGAGCAAGTCAATCAATTAAATGCGTCTGAATCTGGTGAGCAATATGAATCAAAAGATTTTACTGAACTCAAAGATGCTTTTTATGTTCAATATACAGCGTTTAAAACGAAAAGGAACGAACAAAAAACATTAAAGGAGGCGCTTGAAAAAGAAAATCTGAGACATAAAAAATCGTTGGTTGAAAAATTGCAAGAGGTCATTGAAAATGAAGAAAATATTGGTGCAGCATACAATGCCCAAAAAGAAATTCATGAAACTTGGAAAAAAATAGGCGATATTCCACGAGATAAGCGGGACGAAATTCAACGTGATTATTCGCGCATGCTGGAAATTTTCTTTCACAATATGAAAATTTATCAGGAATTAAAAGACCATGATTATCACCGAAATACTCAGTTAAAATTGGCGCTAATTAATCAGTTGGAAACCCTTAAAAACTCAGCCAATGTAAAAGATATGGAGTCTGCATTGCGCACGATTCAAAACGAATGGGAAGAAATTGGACCTGTGCAAAACGATGAATGGGAAAAATTAAAAGTAAACTATTGGGATGCTGTTCGGGCAGTTTATGAAAAAATTAATCAATTTTATAACGAACGAAGAAACATTCAATTAGACAACTTGGAAAAGAAAAAAGATTTACTCACCCAAGTCAATCTATTAAACGAAAAACTTACAGAAAATCTAACGGCGAAACATTGGGAAACTGCCACTGAGACCTTATTAAAAATTCAAGCGAATTGGAAAATGATTGGTCAGGCACCCAAAAAGGAAAACGAAGAAATTTGGAAAACTTTCCGTGGTGCTTGCGATGTGTTTTTTGAGGCGAAAAAAGGATTTTATAAAGATATAGAAGCGCATCAAACAGAAATTGCGGATAAAAAACGGAAATTAATTGAAGAGGCTAAGAAAATACAGCACTCTACGGATTGGCGCTCAACTTCCGAGAAACTCATTCGATTGCAGAAGGAATGGAAGAATTGTGGAAATGCCGGACAACGATTTGAGAATAAACTCTGGAGTGAATTCCGAGCAACCTGTGATGTCTTTTTTAATGCTCGTGAAACTAATTTAAAAGAGCAAGAAGCGGAGCTTATCACCAATTTGGAGTCAAAAAAACAAATTTTGGAACTACTTACCAATTTTGTTGCTTCAGGTGAAAAATTGACTGATTTAAATGCTTTAAAAGAATTTGCTGATTCATGGAAAGCAATTGGCTCTGTTCCGGCTGAAGGGCGAGATGAATTATATCAATCGTATAAAAAAATCCTAGATGCCCATTACGAGAAATTACAAATTGATCCCGCTGAAAAGGAATTAATTATTTATAAAGCAAGATTTGAATCATTGCCCACAGGGTCTGACAGAATTCAATCGATTCAGCGTGAGAAAACGTTTATTCGTAAGCAAATAGACCAATTGAATGCTGAAATAAATCAAATGGAAAACAACCTGAGCTTTTTTGCTAAGTCCAAAGGAGCCGATGCGTTGAGAAAAGAAGTGGATGGAAAAATTCAGCAAATTCATCAGCGTATTAGCGTTTTTAAACAAAAATTGAAAGCCATTCCAAATGAATAGTTTTATCAATGTTTTAACGCTTTTTATTACTTTTCCCATCTTGGCTTTGGCCATATTTATTGGATTCGACATTCCATTTGACTCATTTGGAATTACGGGCACTGAAATCCCCTATCGTTTTGAGGTATTCGCTGGCCTTGGCTTTGTATTATTTTTGATCCAATTAAGACGAACCTCGCGTCGGTGGATGGCATTATTCATGGTTGCAAAATTGAACCGATTTCAATGGAATCAACCCGTTAGTGAATCAAGAAAAAAACGCGTTGCAACCTATAATTTAATTGAGGTTACCGTAATGGTTGTATTAAGTTATGGCTTGTATACAATAACGAAAGAATCAATCGTGCCTGCAATTGTGTTTTTGGCTTTTGGACTGGATTCATTGGTTTTCACACTCCTTGGAAGAAACAAATACCGAGTAGGACTATCATCAAAAGCTATTCTAGTGGCAGATCGAGAAATTATATTAATTTACTTTGTAGGACTAAGAAAAGTTGCCATTCAACAACAAACAGTCTATTTCGATTACATCAATAACCTACAACTCACCTTTCCGTTGGACTGTATCGAAGAGCACAATAAACACGATTTTTTTGAAGCATTACACAACGTTATAGACAAGGATCGGGTATTTTTTAGTAATATTCAACAAACTTTATAACCCCCCAATGAATAAAACGCAAATTTTAATTGTTGAAGATGATTATAGCTTTGCAGATTTAGTCCAGTTTCAACTCACGACTGTTGGGTTTGAATCGGAATTTATTTTAGCCATTGCGTCCATTGAAGAAGCCAAAGAAGCATCTCAAGAGTTTATTCCCGAAGTCATTTTACTTGACCTAAATATATTGGATTCTAATGGGATAGTTACGTATGATTCCATCACTGAAATATTTCCACATGCATCAGTCATCGTGCTTTCAGGATTGGATGATAAGTCAATTGCGCTTCAAATTGTATCAAAGGGCGCCCAAGATTATATATTAAAAAGTGATATAAAACCTGAATTATTAGAAAAAACTATTAATTATGGTGGGTTACGAAAAAAATTAAAAGATGAACTGGAAGAGTCTGAGAAGAAATACCGGGATGTTTTTTATAATTCACCAAAGCCCATGTTCAAATTAAAGGGTGAATCTTTAATGATTGAAATGGCTAATCAGGCATCACATGATCTATACAAGGTTCCTCATGGTGGATTTGATGGATTGAGTTTTTACGAATTTAATTCGCTTGGCAATACCCCATTTCTCAATTTAGCGAGCGAGTCTTCATTTCGAAAAGAATTTATTCAAGAAACACTAACTGGAGAGGAAAAAACAGTTGAGGTGATATTAAACAAACTCGATTCTTTGGATGAAGTCATGTTTATCGCTCACATAATAGATCGAACGGAAGAACTGGAATTTGAACGAAAAAAATATGAAATCATTTCGCATGCAGAAGAAAGTGAAAAAAAGAAAATAGCACGGGAATTACACGATGGGTTGGGTCAAAATATGGTTTTATTAAATTTACTTTATCAAAGTGTAACACCTCCTCCTGACCAACAAAACCAATTTGATGAGATCGGACATTTGATTCAAAACTGTATTCGCGAGTTAAAGGAAATTGCCTATAATTTGCTCCCACCAGAATTAGATCACGGATTTTTAAACGCAATTGATCGCTTTGCTCATAGGGTAAATTCTATCGGTGCAATGGATTTTATAGTAGAGATTCAAGAAGGATTTTCCGAAGAGGATTTACTCAATATTGATAAATTCAATTTATACCGAATTGTGCAGGAATTCGTTAATAACTCCATTAAACATTCACTTGCGAAAACAGTGAATTTTAAGATTGAAAAAACATTTAGTGATATCACTATTTCAATTTCAGATAACGGTATTGGGTTCGATGAGGATAATGTCCGAAAAGGATTAGGGATTCAAAACGTACAGCATCGCATTAAAATGGCCAAAATAAAAGGGGATTTTAAAAGCACCCAGGGAAATGGCGCGGAATTAAGATTGGTAATCAATCGATTTTAATATTTTCATTAGTTTTTCAGTTAATAATTACCTATATTTGCACCGATAATTTAATTAAATGAGTATTTCAAGATTTTACATGCGATTTTTTCTTGTCGCAGCACTAATTTGTCCGATTCTATGGCAGAAAAGTTTGGCTCAAAGCCCCATTGCATCTTTTACAACGCTTCCTGCAAGTTCAGTTGGCACGGTAACTATTTGTCAAGGGCAGCAAGTGACGTATATAAATACATCCACTAATACAGTTCCCGGAGCAACCTACACCTGGAATTTTGGAACAGGCGCGACGCCAACCACTGCAACTGGTATTGGGCCGCACAATGTGATTTATAATTCTGTTACCACTACAACTGCTTCCTTAACGGTAGTAAACACAAATAGTTTAGCAAATAATACCTCTTTATCCGTTCAAGTTAATCCGACCCCAACATCAAATATCACTTTGGCCAATAGTGGTTCTAGTTTTGCCACAACAACCTCTGGAGGATTAACCCTGTTTCGAAATTGCAGTATTAGTGCTTCCACAGCATTTTTGTTCAATGTGACCAGTTATCAAGTTGGAACAACACAAACTTTTAACTGGGGAGATGGCTCACCCAACTCAACCCAAGCAAATTTATCGGGCACCAATCAAATTACGCATACGTATGGTTTAGGTCAATTCACGCTAACTCACACCGTGATTTTGCCAAATGGTTGTCAAATAATTAAGCAATATACAATTTTTAATGGCGAAGCACCGGTAATCACCGTTTCTGGTTCGGGACAAACGACTTGTTTACCTTTCCCCTATTCGGTTGATATTCTTTCGAACAATATTCCCGGCACCAATTATAATGTGTCTTTCTCCGACGGAAGCCCGGCATCATTATTTACAACGGTTAACGACACGACCATTTCCCACATTTTCAATACTTCTTCCTGTGGACAAACGTATCCGGTTGGGCCCATAATTATAGATAATGCTTTTCAATCGACCATCGTTGCTCAAAATGCATGTGGAACAACGTTTGCCACAGTTGGTCCTATTACGATTTCTACTGGAACCAATGCTGAATTCACTTACCAACCGGCATCACCCATATGTCAAAATACACCCGTTACATTTACCAATCAATCTTCCGGAGGTGAAAACGTAGATCAAAATGGTTGTACAAATAATTACGCGTATTATTGGTCTATTCAAGAAGCAACGGGATGGGCAGTAACGAACGGAACTCTTGGGTCAAATAACGGATTTGTTGGTGCAACATACGATTATACCCAATGGAGTTCGCCAGCAACAGACAGTGTTGAAATCACATTTAGCATTCCTGGAACCTATCACATGTGGGTATATACAGCCAATGGATGCGGAATTGATTCCATTATGCACGACCTTGTTATCAACCCAACAGCGATAGTGAACATGACTCCGATCAATCCAGTTATCTGTTCTGGAGAATTGTCGGATTCTATTGTTATGGTTTCAACCATCCCAGGATATTTGATCACATGGACAATAGAAGATACCGTAAATGTTGTTGGAATTACAACAATGAGCGGTTCTGGAACGAACGCCGATACAATTCTGCCGGTATTATTAACCAACCCAACTAACAATATAGGGTATGTGGTGATCAGTGCTACAGTTGGTTGTACCTCTGTTCCCCCAACCATAGACACCATTTATGTTTATCCACAGGGAGATTTGCAAGTGACACCACTTCAAGAATATCTTTGTAGTAACGAAACAACTGATATCAATATAACAAGTAATTTATCTTCTGCCACTTTTTCGTGGGTAGCCGCTTATCCGTCCACGATTACTGGTGCATCCAACGGAACCGGATCTAATATTGCTCAAACACTTTTTAATTCAGGAAATACAATTGATACGGTATTTTACACCATCTACATAGGCAATGTTCTTTGTCCGGGTGATTCAGTGGTTGTTCCTGTAGCTGTTCAGCCTGGAATTGTGCTTAATCAAGTGAATGATACCTTGGTTTGTTCGGGTGCTGTTATTAATCCTGTAAATTATATTTCTTCTCCAGCTGGAGCTACCTATTCCTGGCAAAATAGCAATACAGCTATTGGTTTAGCAGCCTCGGGTACTGGTCAAATTCCAACATGGACCGTTCCAAGCAACACAACGGGCAGTTCAATTTCAGGAACAATAACCGTTACAGCTACGTTAGACCCAAGTTGTCCAGGAACAGAAACAGATTTCGTAATCACGGTTGATCCTACAGGAAATATTGATGTGTCCACATTAGATACATTAGTTTGTAGTGGAGAATCACCTCAAATAACCGTAGAAAGTAGTGTAACGTCTGCAACAATCACTTGGACACAAACCTCCCCAGCTAGTATTTCTGGAGCAGCCAATGGTGGAGGCAATCCTGGAACTATTTCAGATGTTTTGGTAAACAACGGTTCAACCAATTCTATTGATACTGTTTTCTATACCGTTTCAATTTCAAACGTTCAATGTCCGGATCCTAACGTTACCATTGCAGTTGCGGTTCAACCTCAAATTACGATGAACAACGTGGCAAACATATTAGTATGTCCAGGTCAACCCATCAATCCCAACGATTTTGTTACCACCCCAGCCGGAGGTACTTTTACTTGGACAAATGATAATGCATCCATCGGAATTGCTGCATCTGGGACAGGACAAATTGCTACATGGACCGCACCTGCCAATAATACATCAAATACAATATCAGGTACCGTAACCGTTACGGCTGAATTGAATGGATGTCCGGGGGTACAAGATCAATTTACGGTTTCAATTAATCCAACACCAGATTATACTTATGCGTTAAATCCAGTAAATGGGATATCTTGTGTTTCACCGACCGCGGTTATTTCAGGAACTGTTGTTCCAGTGGGTTCAACCATTGTTTGGACGGGCCCAGGAATCGTTTCAGGTCAAGGAACAAACGCAATAACATTGAATACTCCAGGAGCTTATTCCATTACGATGACTGATCCGGCTACTGGTTGTATTTCAAATGAAACAATCCAAATGGATCCGCCAACTCAAATTTCATTTACTGCTGCGGCCATTCAAAACATAACTTGTGCAAACGCTAATAATGGGGTAATTACAGTTTCAACAAACAATGCATCTGGAGTTACCTACAACTGGACTCCTAACGTTGGAACAGGTGCATCAGTGAATAATCTTTCTCCAGGAACTTATGCAGTTACCGTTTCCAATGTGGATTTATGTACGGCAGATTCTTCTTTTACACTAACCGAACCAGCTCCAATTGTGGTTGTCATGACGGATAGTGTGGGGTCTGAATGTGGAGAAGACAATGGGTATTTGACAGTAAATGCCAGTGGTGGTCAAGGTGGATTTTCCTATACTTGGAACAATGGAAATAACAGTCCAACCAACACAGGAATTGATGCAGGAAATCACACAGTAACTGTAACCGATGCAGCGGGTTGTTCAATTAGTCAAACCTTTGACTTAGGTTGCACCCAGTTAATTCCAATTGTGGTACCTCAGTTAATTTCACCGAATGGGGATGGAAAAAATGACCTATGGATCATTCAAAATTTAGCACAATATCCAGAAATTAAAGTATGGGTTTATAACCGATGGGGAAATCTTGTTTACCAATCTCAACCGTATCAAAACGATTGGAATGGATACTATACGGAAGGATTAAACGTAGATGGTCCATTGCCGGCCTCTACCTACTTCTATTTGATTGACACCATGAAAAAATCACAAGACCCGATCAAAGGTTATTTAGAAATTCAACCATAAGATTTTACACGATGAAAAAATTAATTCTATTACTTATTGGTATTATTTCGCTTAGTGCCAATGCTCAGCAGGATGCGCAATCATCCATGTATTTCTTTAATCCACTCAATTATAACCCAGCCTATGCAGGAAGTCGGGGTTCGTTAAACTTCACGGGCGTACATCGCTCGCAGTGGGTTGGATGGGATGGCGCACCTACCACTCAGTTTGTATCCGTGCATGCTCCAGTTGCCCGCAAGCACATTGGAATTGGGGGTAATTTAAGTTATGATAAAATTGGATCGAGAAGTAATTTCACGGCCATGGCCAATTTTGCATATCACCTGCAATTAAACGCTAAAAACTTACGCCTTTCTTTAGGTGCCTCTGCAGGTTTGAATTCCAATCAATACAACTTTCAAAATTTAATAGTTACTGACCAAACGGATCCTACTTTCTTAAATTCAAATTCATCCTTGTCACCAAATTTTGGACTTGGAGCATATTTGTATGGAAAGAGAGGTTACTTAGGTGTTTCGGTTCCTCGTTTGTTGCAAAAATCCATTGACAATAACACCAGCAATTCTTTTTTACAAAGACATTATTACATGGCAGCGGGTTATGTTTTTCCAATAAATTCCGTAGTTGATCTTAAGCCATCGGTATTAGTAAAATACACAAATAGAGCACCGGTTACCATTGATTTTAACGTTTCCGCTCACCTATACAAACAATTTTGGTTTGGTGCATTGTATCGCATGAATGAATCGTTGGGCTTCAATGCGTCCTACCAAATAAACGATAAATTGATGTTGGGATATGCCTTTGATTTCCCCTTCAACAAGTTGAGTTACCGCAATTGGGGTAGTCATGAAGTGGTTATTTCAATAGACATACGCTCCAAAAACAATGCATTCATTAGTCCTCGTTATTTTTAATTTCCCATTATGCCCTTGTTTATGAAACAATTGATTCTGTTTTCACTCTTAATAAATCTCGCTGGTTTTTCCTATGGACAATCGTTTAAAGAAGAATACGCCACCAAACTTTCCAATACGCTCCAATTTGTTGAGGCTTACCCCGTTTGGGCTGAGTTGGCTGAAAAGAGCTTAAAAAATAATGCTATAAATGGGGTGTATATACGACGAGCAGTTGAAGCTGCCTATAATTCTGAGCAATATTCAAAGGCCTTATTTTGGGCGGAAAAATTAACTACAAGCCCTGAAATCAATGAATCAGATTGGTTGACCTATTTTTCGTTGTTGCAAATTACCAGCAATCACCCAAGATTAACTGGAGCAGTAGATTCGGCGCTATTAAGGTTGCCTCAAAGTAAACTCATTCAAACATGGAAACAACAAGTGCCATTGATTTTAAAACAATTGACTATAAATTCTGACTATACCATTGCTCCGTTCAGAGAAATAAAAACAGGCGAGGAGTTTTGTGCCGTTCCTTACAAAGATGGATTTGTATTGGTTTCCAATCGCCGAAACACGGGATTTGTAAATAGAGAATATACTTGGACTGGACAATTTTTTACGGATTTAATTTCAATCAATGGTGCAACTGAAATTGAGAAAGACCAACTTTGGAAAGAAGTAAAAAGAACCAATCCACACGATGGGCCGATTGCCTTTTCTCCTGATTTCAAAAAAGCTATTTTAACGGTAAATCAAGAAGAAATTGACGAAGTAAACAAAATAAAATATGCTCGATTAGCCATTAAAATCTATACTCAAGGAGCCGATGGTGGATGGAACGAAGCCATAGAATTTCCATTTAACAATAAAACCTATTCTGTGGGACATGGGGTCTTGGATTTGGAAGGCAATTTAATTTTTGCATCCGATAAACCGGGTGGTTTCGGGGGAGTTGATTTGTACAAAAGCAGCTGGAAAGAAGGTGCATGGAGCGAACCAATTAACTTAGGAGATAAAGTTAATACCGCAGGAGATGAAGTGTTTCCATTTGTGTCAAACACCGGAGTTTTATATTTTTCTTCGAATGGCTGGCCTGGAAATGGTGGGTTAGATGTATTTTATCAAGAAAACAAGAACGCTAAAGCTATGCACATCGGAAATCCAATCAATACCAATGCGGATGATTTTGGAATCTATATCGATGATAATACAGGAAAAGGGTTGATGTCATCCAATAGAAATAACTTCAAAGATGAAATTTATTCGATTTCGAAACCTGTGTATAAAATTGAAGCTGAAATTACTTTATCCACGTGCGATAATAAATTTCTGGGCAAACAAATCATTGTAGCTAAAAATTTGAATACCCTAACAGAAGAAAAATATACCACTGACGAGAAAGGAAAAGTAACACTTAAACCAACTTTGAACGCACGTTATCAGTTTTCGTATGCAGGAGAAGGCAATATTGCTTCTTGCACAACGGAAAAAACGTTTGACAAGGAAGGAAAACACACCGTAAAATTAAGTTCAAATTACGTGAACAAACAAGTTACTATTACAGTAGTGGATGAAAATCAGGTGAGTCTATCAGGCGCTCAATTAACGTATTATTCAAAAGGAAAAGCTACTAAAAAACGAATCACCGACGGAAACAATCCGATTATAGTTTTGAGCACGGAGGAATTAACTGAAACAGATTCAATTGTTGGAAATCTCATTAACTACACCGACGGTAAACTAACTTTATCAAGCTCATCTGAATGTAATTCAGCACAGAATCTGAGCATGGTCTTATCACCGATAAAAGGGCGAGACCGCATCAATTTAGGCATGATTTACTACGATTTCGATTTATGGAATCTACGTCCAGAAGGTCAAATAGAATTGGACAAATTGGTGAAATACATGAAAGAACATCCAGAATTGACGGTTGAGTTGGGTTCACATACAGATTCACGCGGATCGGATTATTACAACGAATGGTTGGCTGAACGCAGGTCACAAAGTTGTGTAAACTACATTAAAAAAATGGGAATACCTTCGAATAAAATTATAGCGAAAGGCTACGGTGAAAAACAATTGGTTAACCGATGTGCAGATGGAGTAAAATGTTCTCAAGCCGAGCATCAATTGAACAGAAGAACCACATTGGAGATTAAACTAGATTAGTAGAAATCACTTTATTTTGAAGATATTAAACAAATTTCACATCTTCTCCACCAATATCTTACACTTTTTTTGGCAATCCCAAACCGTTAGCGTAAATTAGCAATTCAAAAACTAATTTTTTGCTCACAACTAGGTATAAATCTTCTTTACGATTAATATTTGTTCTTGCTATCTTATTGATATTTAGCAATCTTGATGTTTTTGGGCAGTGCCAAGTAACTATACAAGCCACATCACCATTATGTAATGGTCAATCTAGTGGTAGTTTACAAGCAACTGTAAACTCCTCTTGTGGATGCCCAAACTCAGTTTATTTTAGAATAATTAACCCTTTTGGAGTTGTTTTGGAAATTTCGCCATTGGTCAATGGACTAACATACACATTTAATAACCTTCCTGCTCTTCCGAATGGTCAATCATATTCGGTTGAAGTATCACAAAATTTAAATTTTGGTCAATTTGATATTTGTGCCTCTGGTGGGGCAAGTTTAGTTGACAACCCTCAATTGAGTGTTTCAGCAACAACAACAAGTATTTTATGCAATGGACAAAGCACTGGGGCCATTAGTTTAATACCATCCGGCGGATTTATAGGCCCATTCGGGAATGCATGCAGAGGTTATAATTTAATTTGGACAGGGCCTACAATGCCACCTTCTAATTTCAGTCTTACTTGCCCACCTGAAATTACAACCTCCAATTTTCAAATGACCAACTTGGCTGCAGGAACCTACCAAATTACAATTTCTGATTACAATGGATGTCAAGCCATATCTAATCAAATAGTTAATCAAGCTCCACCAATTTCTCCAAGTTTTTCGATAATAAATGCCGATTGTGCTAATGGTATTGGTTCCATAACAGTTAGTGGTCTTGGAGCATCTGACGGAACTCCTGGAAATGTAGGTTTCAATGTAGCATGGCAATTAACTGGAGGATCCTTAAATAATCCTTCAGGAGTTGAAATTCCTGCGCCGGGTTTTCTAAACTATCCAATCAATGGATTATTTCCCGGAACGTATGCTATAAACATTACTGACAATAATGGTTGTGTCAACTCTAGTCAACAAACAATCGGGATTACAAATCCAAGTCCAATCATTGCGGGTAACCCAACAATCTGCTCAGGAATCACTTCTCAGTTAAGTGTTTCCAATAATCAACCTCCAGCTTCAAGTAATGCTTGGGTTTCATCCAATACCTCAGTAGCTCAAGTAAGTAATTCTGGATTAGTAACTGCCATATCAGCTGGATTAACAACGATTACCTATACCTCCTCGACTGGGTGTATAGGAACTTATGTTATAACTGTAAATCCTAGTCCTATTATTTCTGATCCGGCTGATGTTACGATTTGTACTGGTACTTCAGCAACTTTAACTTCACTTAGTATTCCAAATACGAATGTATATAATTTTCAATGGAGTACACTACCGGTAACCAATCAAAATGGAATTTCAAATTCAAGTATTACCATCACTCCAACAATCACATCCAATTACACAGTAACTGCTACTAATCCAACAACCAATTGCACTGCTGCCCAGAACGTTCAAGTTACGGTTAATCCTTTACCTACAATTTCTGGAGAGACTACAGTTTGTGTCAATGCAACTACGCAGCTTACGGGATCAGCAACAGCCGCAACAAGTAATCCTTGGACTTCAAATAATACTGGTGTTGCCACAATTTCGAACACGGGATTAATCACAGCTGTATCTTTAGGGACCACCCTCATAACATACACAAATTCAAACGGTTGTTCTAAAACTGTCACTGTAACGGTAAATTCTTTTCCTACGATAACAGGACCGAACGCTGTTTGTATTGGTTCATCCATTCAATTGTCAGGAACGGGAACAACTGCAAGTTGGAGTTCAAATAACACGTCTTTGGCAACAGTCTCTAATACAGGTTTAGTTTCGGGTTTATTAGCTGGAACTGCTGTGATTACATATACTACAAACACTGGTTGTTCAAATACAATTACCGTAACTGTCAATGCCAATCCAACAATTACTGGTCCTACCGCTGTATGTGTTGGCACTTCTATTAATTTGGTTGGTTCTACCCCCCCGGCAGCGGCAAATTGGGCTTCAAGTAATACTTCTTTTGCAACAGTTACTTCTGCTGGATCAGTAACTGGTATTTCATCAGGAGTTGTTACAATCACTTACACGAATAGCGTTGGCTGTTCAGCAACATACTCCGTAACTGTAAATCCCAAACCAACAATATCCGGAGTTAGTTCATTGTGCGTTGGATTAACAACTCAATTAAGTGGTTCAGGGACCGTAGCAATAACAAACCCCTGGATATCAAGTACCACAAGTGTTGCAACAATTTCAAATACTGGATTAATAACCGCCGTTGGTGCTGGAGCTACAACTATAACCTATACGAATAATTTTGGGTGTTCAAATACGCAAACCATAACCGTAAATGCTAATCCAACAATAATTGGAAACAATAGTATTTGTGTAGGATTAACTACGCAACTAACAGGGAGTATTACTGCAGCAACCACGACACCATGGGTCTCGTCAAGCACAACTATTGCAACCGTAAATGGTAATGGGATAGTTACTGGTGTGGCTGCTGGAACCACTGTGATTACATACACAAATAATGTTGGTTGCTCTGTAACACAAAATATTTCAGTAAATGCGAATCCTACTATTTCTGGAAACTTAACGCTGTGTGTTAATAACACCTCTCAACTAAGCGGTTCGGCCACAGCAGCATCAAATGCCTGGGTGTCAAGCAACACTTCAGTAGCAACGATCTCTACAAGTGGTTTGGTAACAGCAGTGTCAGCGGGAACAACAACGATTACTTACACAATTAATAACGGATGTCTAGTTACTGCAGTAGTAACTGTAAATTCAAATCCAACAATAACTGGCAATAATGCAGTTTGTGTTGGTTCTACAATAAACTTAACAGGAAGTGCTACAGCTTCAAGTTCAAATCCATGGGTTTCTTCCAATACGGCTGTTGCAACGGTAACAAATGCAGGAGTAGTAACTGGAGTGGCAGCAGGAACAGCGACTATAACTTATACAAACAGCAATGGATGTTCCATCACACAACTGATTACTGTAAATGCGAATCCAACTGTATCAGGAACAACTTTGCTTTGTATTGGCGCTACAAGTCAATTGACTGGTTTACCAACAGCAGGAACATGGGCATCAAGCAGCACAGCCACGGCAACTGTGAATTCCACCAGTGGTTTGGTAACCGCAGTAGCAGCAGGAACAACTAATATTACTTATACCAATAGTTTAGGTTGTTTGGTAGTGACACCAGTAACGGTTAACGCCAATCCAACAATAACAGGAAGTTCAACTGTTTGTGTTGGATCTACCATTCAATTATCGGGAAGCGGAACTGCGGCAACAACCTCACCCTGGTTGTCTAGCAATACTTCAACAGCTACTATTTCTAATACAGGATTGGTTACTGCAGTCGCAGCAGGAACAACGAATATCACCTATACAAACAATAATGGCTGTCCGGTAACAACCACGATAACAGTTAACCCTGTTCCGACAATCACTGGGCCTAATGCTGTTTGTGTGGGTGCATCTATCCAATTAACAGGAAGTGTAACAGCAGCAACAACTGCACCATGGATTAGCTCTAATACATCTACTGCTACAGTTACCAATAACGGTTTAGTTAATGG
>CALQIX020000017.1 GCA_943330745.2 Lishizhenia tianjinensis | reverse complement strand
TTATGAAAAAAGTAATTTTAACAACAGTAGCAATTCTAATAGGTCTTGCATCCTTTGGTCAGAACAAGGAATTGAATAAATCATACATTTTCAAAACGTATGAGGAGTATCAGCAAAATAAACCGTCTTTAACCCTTGACTATAAAAAAGGTGATAAAATAAAATTTGCTTTTCCTGCCGGACTACAAACTAGACTAAAAATTAAAACCGATAATTCGGTGACTATTTACAAACCTGGCGACATTTGGGGATACGAGAAGCAAGGTGTCTTGTACAGACAATTTGCCGATTACAAACAAAAAGAGTTGGGTTGGGAATTTAAATATTATTTTCGAGTTATTCAAAAAAAAGAAATAGTAATCTACGCAGTCAGACACACTGAAGCTGGGTCATATCGAGGTGCACGGAATTATACATCGTATTATTATTCGATGGACTTAAATTCAGAGATTAAAAAAATAAATGAAAAAAATCTACAGAGTGACTTCAAAGATAAGCCAGAATTAATGAACATTTTAAATGAATACCAATCAAGGTAAAGGTTTAAAGTGAAATTCAACTCTTCCCCAACCCTGCCTCCGAAACGCTTACAATCTCCCTCCCTGAAAACGCGTCAACAACCGATTGCATTTTAGTTGACAATTTGGGAAAAGAAATGAAGCGATTTAGTGTTTCGGGTGTGGAAAATATTTTAGATGTATCAGATTTAAATAAAGGTATCTATTTATTAAAAATTGGTGAAGAAATTCGAAAAATAAGTATTGAATGAGAAAAAGACTTGTTTGGTTTCTTTTGTTTTCAACGTTTGGGTTAACTGCCCAGAACAATTTAATTCTTAATCCATCCGGAACTTACTTTTTGCAAATTCAATTCAAAGATGCAACCGTGATTCAGAAAATTGTTGTGTTGAATTAAAATCTCTAAAACATGTTACCCATCTATTAAAGAATTCAAAATCCATTAACGGCATTCTGCCGATTTGATCGTTCAAGGAGTTGTTTCCTTTCGCGGTCGCTGGCACGATGAGCCTTAAAATAACGCGTTGGAGTGAATGTGCTGGAGCACAACACTATTTCTACTTTGTCTTCTGCGTCGTTCAAAAAACGATAAGCTAAGTAAAACCTTTTTCCTAGATTGCTCGCTTCAAAACGACTGTCACCTTGAAAAGAAATCAGTTGATACAATTCTGAATTATCCAAGGTTACTTTGCCAGTTTGGTAAACTTTCCCCGATGCAAATTCATTTTTTCCGCGCAAACGATAGGAAAGAACAGCATATTTCCCTTCAATCTGCAAATAACAGTCGGAATCATCTAGTTGGAATTTTTTTGGCGAGTTGACAGCATTCGTGCTATCGAGAATAACCAAGAAATTGTTTTCGTGCACAACACTATCAAAATACACCTCTGAATTGGATGACTTTTGTGCGATCAAATTACCTATGCAAGCGAAGGCAATCAACAAAAACAAGCTTTTTTTCATAAATGAACTAATTGTGAATTCTAATCTAACAATAAAAACGAACATATTCAGCCAAACGAGGTGCTTTCGGATAAACTATACCTTGCATTCGTTGTTTAAGAATACATGGCATTGCAAAAAATTAATATTGTTTGGTTCAAAAGAGATTTACGTTTCGCTGATCATGAACCACTCAAAAATGCTCTAACTTCTGATTTACCCGTCATTCTCTTGTATATTTTTGAGGCTGAATTAATTGATTACCACGATTCAGATAAAAGGCATTGGCGCTTTGTTTATCAATCGTTAATGGATATGCGCAAGCAATTATTGCCCCACCAAACGTTAACTATTTTGTTTGGAAATTCAGTTGAAATTTTTGAGCATTTGATCCAAGATTATGCGATTCAAACCGTTTTTTCGCACCAAGAAACAGGCAATCGCCTTTCTTTTGATCGAGACTTAGCATTGAAAAAGTTGTTTCGCAAACAAGGAATTCAATGGGTAGAATCTCAATGCAATGGTGTTTTACGCGGTATTTCAAACCGTGATGGATGGGATAAAAAATGGCTGAGCTTTATGCATTCCCCAACCGTTGAAATTGAACTGAACCAATTGAACACCTTGAAAATCAGCACAGATTGGATTGATGATTATTCAGAAAACAAAATCCCGCTTGAATTTCAAGATACCCATCCCTGTTTCCAGCCTGGGGGTGAATTAAACGCTCAGAAATATGCCCGCAGTTTTTTTCGTGAGAGACATGAAAACTATAGTAAAAGCATTTCCAAGCCCTTACTTTCTCGTACGTCTTGCAGTCGATTATCGCCTTATCTAGCATACGGAAATTTCTCCATGAGACAAGTATATCAGCTGGCATTGATCACTAAAAATCAAGGAGGAAACAAGCGTTCTTTGAACAATTTCATTTCGCGCTTGCACTGGCATTGTCATTTTATCCAAAAGTTTGAAGTCGAATGCGAAATGGAATTTGAAGCAGTCAATCCATCGTATGAAAATCTTGGGAAAATAAAAAATGACGCATATATCCAAGCTTGGCAAACAGGAACGACTGGAATTCCCTTAGTGGATGCGTGTATGCGCTGTGTGGTGGAAACAGGTTACATAAATTTTCGCATGCGGGCAATGGTCGTCTCATTCTTTGTTTATAATCTCTGGCAAGACTGGAGAGAATTACATTTTTTGGCCAGGCAATTTCTGGATTATGAACCCGGAATACATTATCCACAAATTCAGATGCAGGCAGGTCTAACGGGCGTGAACACCTTACGCATCTATAACCCCATTAAAAATTCAGAAGCCCATGATTCAGAGGGAATATTCATTCGCAAATGGATACCGGAGTTAGCAGAAGTGCCCTCAAGCCTGATTCATGAACCTTGGAAAATGAGTGAAATGGACCAAGTGTTTTATAATTGCAAAATAGGATTTGATTATCCCTACCCTATTGTCGACATTGATACAAGCCGGAAACATGCTTCAGACATCATGCATGGACTTAAGAAAACTGCAGATTCCAGAAGGAACGGTCAAAAAATTCTTGCACGCCATGTGGCCGTTAAAAATAATGGGGCAAAGAAATCGAATTTAAACGCAAAAAAAACGAGTGTTAGCCAAAACAAAAGCTAGTTCTTTATCATCTAATTACAACCTAAAATTCAAATTTCAACATCAACCTTTATTCTGAAATGTAAGGAACACCTGCTTGTTTCAAGGTATTTTTAATGGTCGCTATTCGGATCAATATTCCCTCTACCTTATTTTTTAATAGTTCATGTTCTTCGCTCACAATTTCTTTGTTTCGTTTGTGCGTATTGCTTACACCTGAGCGATTTTCATATAATTTGTATTCTAACATCGACAATCGATCGTTTAGACTTGGTTCCACTTCAAATTCACGAGAAGAACGCACTCCATCTCCCCACAAAATCACCGCACATTCTGTTCGCATTTTTTTCAATGCCCTAACTTCTTCTAAAAGTTTGAAGTCAGCACCCGGAAAATTGGTTATTGCATTCTCAATTGCATCCAGTTGTGGTTGAATTTTACCGAGATTTATCCCTGTTTCACTTACTCCTTTATTCAACTGAGAAACTTCCTTTCTAAAAGCATCCAAAGCAACAAAATCAGTCGCCGGAACAGATAAATTCTGAAGCATTTTTACTTCAAATGTTTGCTTTTCTCCTACTGATTCAAGTATACCGTTTTTCAATAAGTAAGCAGTTGCCGTATATTTTCCGGGTTGAACTAAAAATCCATTAGATGAAGCAGATTTTGCCGAAATTGGATTGGTAGATTCTCCCCTTAAATTCCACATTAGTTTGGCCATTCCTTTCGCGGCATTTGTTTGAATGCGTTTGATTTCATTACCTGCTAAATCAGTAATTATCACGATTAACTTCGATGCTTGATCCGATTCCTCTTCTCTAATTGCATCAAAAGTTGGATAAAACACATCTTTTTTATCTTTCTCCAGTGCTTTTTCTTTTTCTATTCGCTGTGCCTTAGCCGTTTTGTACTCATCTTTCAAATGAATGTAAAATGTTGCCGCAACCTCTGGATTTGGTGCAGACCATAAATTAGCTCCTTGAAAACCTGTACCTTCCAAGCCCAGTGGATCAGCAGGAACATACATCAATGCGTCTTTAATTTGGAATAAATGCACTTTTTTATCTGTGTTTTCCTTGGAAAGTTCCCTTAATGGAGCGTAATTATCCAACACGTAAAATCCTCTTCCGAATGTGGCTGCTACTAAGTCATTTTCCCGTTTCTGAATATCCAAGTCGTAAACAGCAATAGTTGGTAAGCCACTTAATTTTGTCCAGTTTTTACCGCCGTCTGTTGAGAAAAAAGCACCAAATTCGGTTCCTACAAATAATAAATTAGGATTTACGTGGTCTTGCTTGATGCAATATGCGGTACCTCGTTCAGGCAAATTATTCGCGATAGACACCCACGTTTTTCCTTTATCCAACGATTTCATCACATACGGTTTAAAATCACCCATACGTTGATTATTAAACGTTGCAAACACTTCGTTTTCGTTATGAACCGAAGCACAAATCATATTAACACGCGTATTTGTTGGAACACCAGCAAATAGATTCACTTTTGTCCAAGATTTACCCTCATCTTCTGTGATTTGAATTAATCCATCATCTGTTCCAGCAAATAAAAGTCCTTTTCGTTTCGGGGATTCATCCAACGCAACAATATTTCCATAAATAGTCGTGGAAGCATTTTTCATCACCGCATCCATCGTCCAAACTTGGTTCATTACTTTCAATTTATTGCGATCAATTTGTTGTGTTAAATCAGATGAAATCACTCGCCAATCATCCCCCCTATTTTCAGATTTAAAGACTTTGTTTGCAGCAAAATAAATCGTTTTTGGATCATGAGGAGAAACCAATAGTGGTGCATCCCAGTTCCAACGATAAGCAGCTTCTCCTTTTTCAGGCATGGGCTGAATTGGCACTTTTTCTCCAGAAAGTTTATCAAAACGAACCAACCATCCATATTGCGCTTGTGCATATACAATATTCGGATTTGACCAATCTACAGCCGATTCAAAGCCATCCCCACCGTTGGTAATATACCAATCGGTATTCATGATTCCTCCCACATTATTGGTTCGTGATGGACCACCCATCGAGTTATTATCCTGTGTTCCTCCATAAATATTGTAGAAAGGTTCAGCATTATCCGTTGTTACTTTGTAATATTGAATAATGGGTAAATTGGCAAAATAAAACCATTCCTTTGCATGAGAAAATGTTTCATACAATCCACCATCACAGCCCACTAACCAGTGATTCGTATTGGAAGGATCGATCCAAATAGCGTGATTATCGACGTGCTTATTTTTTTCGCCTGTTTGTTTAAATGATTTTCCGCCATCTTCGGTATGGTGTAAATAGGTATCCATCGCAAACACCTTATTTCGATCTTTTGGATCACAAAAAATTTCCTGGTAATAATTACCACTGGTATTGAAATCAGACATTTTTGACCAAGACTCTCCTCGATCGGTTGAACGATAAAATCCTCCTTTCCCGTATCTACCTTCTACTATGGCATACACAAAATTCGCATCAGCAGGAGAAATAGCTAAACCAACACGCCCCATGTCTCTTTTTGGTAAACCAGAAGTTAATTCCTTCCATGTTTTTCCGCCATCTGTTGATTTATAGACTGCACTTTCAGGACCACCACCAATGTACGTCCATTCGTGTCTTCTACGTTGATGCGCTGAAGCATATAATACGTCCGAATTAGTTGGATCCATTACAAGATCAGCGAAACCAGTATCATCAGACACATGAAAAACGCGTTCCCACGTAGCGCCACCATCAATCGTTTTATAAATTCCACGTTCACCACCAGCACTCCAAAGTGGACCGTATGCAGCTACCCACAAGATATTCTCGTTAGTAGGATGAATGATTATGTTTCCGATGTGTTCAGAAGTTTTCAATCCCATATTGACAAAAGATTTACCCCCATCTACGGATTTATAAATTCCATCTCCATATGAAACAGAGCGCTGATTGTTATTTTCGCCGGTTCCAATCCAAATAACATTTGAGTTCGATGGTGCAATTTTTACGCAACCAATTGAATACGATCCATAACCATCAAAAATTGGTGAGAAGGTTGTTCCATGATTGGTTGTAACCCACACCCCACCAGCGGCAGCGGCAAGAAACCATTTGTCGGGATTGGAGGGATGAATTGCAATATCCGAAATGCGACCGGATGTCAATGCAGGACCAACTAATCGAAATGCCAATGGACTAACTGTTGAGGCATCATAAGGTAATTTAGGAGCAGTTTCATCCGTTTTTTTCTTTTGGTTCCAAGAAATAAATGAAACAGATAAAACGAGTGCAAAAAATATCTTCTTAAGCATAATGAAAATTTAAGTGGTAAATATACGCAGTAAAAAGGGAAAGAAAAAAATAAGATGCACTTGTATTATCGGCGTTCATGCCCTATAAAAATACCTCCTCTTTATTACAATTTATTACAAATATTGGTGTCGCTTTATTACATGAAATAGAATAAATTGGTGTCGCTTTATTACAAATATTTAAAAATATTACTCCCTCTTTATTACATAAAATAGAATAAATTAGTGTCGCTTTATTACAAAATTATTAAAAAATTAGTCCCTCTTTATTACAAATAAATACTAAAAAGAGAGGTTGAATTAGCAATAAATGATTCAATCCTTCCTCCACAAGCAATTTTGTTGATGAATAAAATGGGTCAATTTGGCCCTTTATCGTCAGTGATTAAAGATGAAATGGCTTATAAACGGTATAGTGTTAAAGCAGGAGTTGAGCTAAAAGATTGTTATACTTATTTCTTTGAAAAAAACGGAATGGAGGTTTTCTTAATAGCCGAATGGAATGGAGATCATTTTCGCTTTATTCGCATTAAAAATTTGAAGGTATTGTTGAATTAACGGTTTGCAGCTAAGGAAAATCAGGGCTTCCCTTACCAAGTTTTTCTATTTTAACCATTTATCAATATTCACACTTTGGTGTAATATCCTAATTATTTCCAATTTTTGGTCATCAACAATTCTGTAGAAAATGATGTGCGATTTCACAAACGAAACTCTATATCCGTAGCGAATGTATTCAGCAGACTTTCCGGTGAAATAATTTGACTGTAAAAACCTGATTTCGTCAATTAACAATGAGTAATACCTATCGGCTTGCTCAATAGACCATTTTTTCCTGGTGTAGATCCATATTTCTTCCAAATCCGAAAGTGCTTCAGAGCTGATGTGCAGCACAAGCTTTTTCATTTATATTTTTTATGAAGCGCTTTTAAATGTTCGTTTGGATTAAAATCTTCAACAAATCCACTTTGCTCTCCAGCGATGAGTGCATTGCGTAAGTCATTGAGTTTTCGTTCTTCGCTTTCAAGAAGGCGCAACGCAGTACGAATCACTTCACTTACCGAACCATATCGCCCAGATTTAATCTCATTATTAATGAAATTTTCAAAATAATCACCTAAGGATATTGATGTGTTTTTACCCATAACAAAAAATTATTACAGTAAATATACCAAAAATTGGTAACACATCCCATTGGTAGTAAATTTTTGTTTTCCATATCGATTGGCCACTGACGGTGTGGCATGCAGTTAAACCCGTGATAGTGGATGCCCAACCTAATACGCTAAATTATTATGATCAAGTTCTACATTGAAATTTACTGTGGCACCTAAAGCCTTAAATATTTTCATGATCGTATCAAGTCGAGCGTTTTTAATACTATTCTCAATTTTTGAGATTTGCGCTTTTTGTACACCAATCAACTTTCCCAATTCTTCTTGAGTCAAATTACGTTCTTTTCGAGCCTGTTTAATTGCATGTCCAATCAAGTCAATGCTTAATTCATATTCGAAAGAGTCTCTTTCAGGTGTTCCAATCTTTCCGACATGTTTGTCAATCATTTCGTCAAGACTTACCGTTTTCATTTTACTATCTTTTTTCATCATCTTTATATTTTAAATATTCTTCTCTGATATTTTCTGCTTTCTCGATTTCCTTAGTTGGTGTTTTCTGTGTTTTCTTCAAAATACCATGAGTCGATATAACAACAGTATCATTTTTTTTCGACCGATCCCAAAAAGCAAAAAGTCTGTATGCCTTGGAGTTGTACAACGTTCTAAACTCCCAAATGTTATCATTCAATTTTTTGAATAGTTCATTATCATTAATGTACTGTGCCTTTCGTATATTGTAATAAATCTTGTTACGTTCCTTTTCTCCAAGACTTTCTAAAAACATTTGGGCTTCTTCTAAGAGCTTGACATCGAAATTTTTCTTCATTCAATTAAAAGTATGAGACAAAGATAGAAATAAGTTTCCTTAAAAGGAAATACTTAAAATTGATTTAATTATGATTAGGTATGTGGGGCTGCCACTAACGTTCTCACGCATAGCGAAAGAGCCGATTTAAAGTAAACCGTTGAACCGAAGTTAAATTCTTTTTTGAAATTAACTGTTGTTTCGAAGAAAGATATTGTGCTGTCGCATGAAGCGCTGTTATGTATCTTTATTTTACCATGTGAACGTTTTTGAATAGGTCACAGAGTCAGAATTCTCATAATAGTCTACTTTGCACGAACCTGGTCCATTTTCAAATGTAATATCAAGATCAATTTTTCCATCGTTGTTTGACTCAAACTGCTGTGATCCTCCTGCATAACTGTTTACTTTCCATCCATTTTCATCCGTGTAGAACCATACACCTGAGCCCGAAAGTTGAGTGATTATTATTTTTAATTTCGCTTTTTTATCCAATTCCGCACACAATGAATACCCGTTAATATCTGTAAGGCTCGAGCTATCAGCTAGTGCGAGAATATTTACACCATAAGCACCGGTAGATGGGTAAGTTATTGATAATTTTTTCTCTTTGTTGCAGCCGAGATTAACCGATGTAAGGAATACTGCAACCATAAAAATTAAAAATCTTTTTAACATGGTTTTACTTTTTTATTGATACATAACGTTTGGTAACTAAAAGAAGGGGGGGACTTTCACCACGAAACTTGATTTGATAAACTAATTTTTGATTATCCATAAAACTGTATTTGGAACACGACCGCGAAACAGAACGAAAGTAAACCCCGCCTATTTGGTAGGTGCTGTTAAGTGTTCGCCTTTTCATTCGAATTTAAATTTATAGGTCACTCTTTTCACATCTGTCCAACTATGAAAACAACCACTGCAATGTAAAATAGTCCCCTTTTTATTGAGAACATTTTTAATTATTGTAAGTTCTTCTGTTGAATATATAGTCCCATTTTCTTTCAATTGAAATAATCCATCAACCGCATAAATTTGTTTTTCAAAACTTGTCGATTTTATCCATTTAAAAAGTTCCTCTTTATTCTTTGTCGCCACAAGATTGTCAATTATCATTTTCTCTTTTGGGTCTTCACCAATTCTTCCACAGGCTTGTCCATAAACAAGGTCGTCAATAAATAATTCGGTTTCGTTTAATTCACCGTCAAAAGATTTAAAGAATGATTGTCGCAGTAGCGTATACAAACTGTCATTTTTATAATGGTCAAGCGTGTCATAGTAAGGAACCCATTCTTTTTTTATTTTCTTGTTTCTTTTCTCACTTAGATCGTAATAAATTATTGTCTTGTCTGAAACCAAAACTCTAACTCTAAATGTGTAAATTGAACTTATAGCAGGATTTTTGCTGTCGGGAACAGATTTAGTGATGTAGAAGACACCTTCCTTAAAGTCAGTTGTGATGTCCCGAAAAACTGTCGAATGACAAGATATTTTTTGTTCACTACTTGATAAACTGTCTGCAAAGTTTTTAAAAGAAATAAAGTCCTTCTTTGATAGAACTTCTCTCACGTTATTCTGAACCTGTCCAAGTAACTTACTTGTCCAAAGTAGTCCGAATATTATGATGATTGCTCTATTTCTCATAAGGTGACACATTATGGTTTGCTAGCCGCAATAAACCTTCTCCAAGAATCCCGGTATTAATGTAAACGAGAAGATGTGCGCGCATAGCGAATATACAAATAAACTTTCCAATTGTATGAATATCAAGTGTCTTTATTGATGAGACGCATAAAGGCAATATTTGCTATTCGTTTTTTATACTTCTTCAATTGAAATACAAGCAATAGATTATTTCTCCATCTACCAATCACTCTTTCCTTTAATTAAATCAAATATATACTATTTTCACTATAAATAGTCATATATACTTTTAAAATCACATGAATCTGTTGACGTCAATACCTAAGCTGTCAAAAGAGTAAGTTGGTTGCTGTTTTTCAATCTTTTTATATTTTCGCGTTTTCCATGAATTAAACGCAAATATTTCCCCGTAACCTCCAGAATTAATATATTCGTAAACTCAGAATGGAATGGAGAATATTTTGGTTTTATTCGTATTAAGAATTTGAGGGTATTGTTATAATTAGGTAATAAAACATAATAGTTCGCAGCAAAAAGGAAGGATTGTTTTGGGGTCATTAAATCTATTTCTCTGTAGAATTAATTTCAATTGTTTTTTTGTCTCAAATAATTTCTTAAAATCAAGTTTTTGATAATTCAATCGGGTTGATCAAAGAAAAGTTCGATTCGTTTAAAATTTTTATCCCATTTATCGTAGAGTGGTCTGTAAAAGAAAATTTTTGTATCGAGAATGGTTATTTTATCAATTTCATTTAGTTTATAAATCCGCCATCTATCTCCTTCTTTTTCATCAAATTTTTGAGAGGTTTCACCGTTTAAAAACCATGCTCTTAGTGCCCATTCACCCTCAAATAAATGATTTTTGAATTTATCGTATAATTCACCAATTAAGTATGGTTCAACAATTTTCAATTCATTTTTGTAAATAAAGGTCACTGCGTTATTTTTATTCATTGCTTCCTTTAATTTATCTACATTTTCCTTTTCTTTTTGTGTCATATTCTGATCTAATTTCGAAGTTTATATAGTTTGCTATAGCACTACAAATTAAAATATAAGCATTTTATTGTCTATTTAGTTTGAAGCTTTTACAGTTTTAACCAGAAGGATATTTTTACTTCCTTTTTGTCAAAAATAGTAAAGCAATGTTGATAAACAAAGAAAAGAAAATATTCATTTACGTAAATAATAAATGAATTTTGAATTTTCATTAAGTTAGCAAAAGGTTAATAAAGTGTGCGAAAATTTGAATAATACAACTGGAATCTTCTATGATTCTCAAGAATGACAATCAAATATTTCCCCGAACCCACCAAAATTAATATATTCGTAAACTCAGAATGGAAAAAATCAACTTTTCGTTTTGTTAGTATTAAAAATTTAAAAGCACTTTCGCCTAATTGATCTCCTTATGAAATATTCAATATACATCCTTTTTTCTCTTCTTTTTAGTGGCTCGATGGTTTATGCCCAATCATTCACACCAGAAAAGTATTTAGGATATAAAATCGGTACTCGGTTTACGCCACAACATACAGTGGTCAACTATTTCAAAGCGCTTGAAGCTAATTTTCCGAAACAAATTAAAATTGAAATGTATGGAAAAACTAATGAGAACCGTGATTTAATGCTCGCTTACATTGGTACACCTGAAAATATTGCTCAATTAGACCAAATAAAAGCAACGCACAAAAAAGGGAGTAGCGATGAAAAAATATCCATCCTTTGGTTGAGCTATAACGTGCATGGAAATGAGGCTTCCGGCACAGAGGCAGCGATGCAAACAGCCTTTGAATTGCTAACAAAACATGCTGCAGATTTAACCAATACGGTTGTGATCATGGATCCGTGTTTAAATCCAGATGGTAGAGATCGTTATGTGAATTGGTATTATCAATATAAAACAGCATTAGCTAATCCAAATCCATCAGCCGCTGAACACCAAGAACCATGGCCAGGTGGTAGACCCAATCACTATTTATTTGATTTGAATCGCGACTGGGCCTGGTTAACACAAGTTGAATCTCAACAACGTATTAAAAAATACAATGAATGGTTACCCCACGTGCACGTAGATTTCCATGAACAAGGAATAAACGAACCTTATTATTTTGCACCCGCAGCAGAACCTTATCATGAAGTGATTACGGATTGGCAACGTGAATTTCAAAATGGAATGGGGAAAAATAACGCCAAGTATTTTGATGAAAAAGGATGGCAATATTTCACCTCCAAAGAATTTGATTTACTCTATCCAAGCTATGGTGACACCTACCCTACCTTTTGTGGGGCAATTGGAATGACCTATGAACAAGCAGGTAATGGACGAGCGGGCACTGCCATTTTAACCAATGACGGGGATACACTTACCATCGAAGAACGTGTTGAACACCATGTAATTACAGGACTTTCTACTGTTGAATATAGTTCAAAAATGACTAGTCGTTTGATTTCAGAACAGCAGAAATTCACGAAAGAAAAGAAGTATCCATACATGTCTTATGTCTTAGAAGGTAAATTCGAACAAGTAGAAAATTTAGCCGCGTTGCTCAACAAACATGAAATTCAATACTCCTATTTGCCTCACGGTCAAAAAATCAAAGGGTTTAATTATGAAACGCAGAAAATTGAATCCATCGTAACGGATAAAATCAGTTTACTAGTCAACCTCAATAAACCCAAAGGTACGCTGGCACACGTATTACTTGAACCAAAAACAAAAGTTGCCGATTCGTTAACCTATGATATTACCTCTTGGTCTTTGCCCTATGCGTATGGTTTGAAAGCAATTGCTTGTGAGCACCTTATCCCGGTTCAAGATTTTGCACCTACCCGCGCACCCAAAGAAGAATTATCTGCTACTAGCTATGCATTCATCATCCCATGGGAAGGAATGAATACGGCTCGTTTTTTAACCCATGCTTTAAACAAAGGAATTGCAATACGAAAACATGCAAAAGGGTTTGAGCAACTGGGACAAAAATATGCAGAAGGAACCTTGCTCATTCTAAGTTCAGAAAATAAACCAAGTTTAGCATCCGATTTAATGGGTTGGGCAAATGAATATAAACTTCAAATTACTCAAACTAGGACAGGAATGGTTGAAAAAGGAAGTGATTTTGGATATTCTGACGTGAAACTTATAGAAAAACCATCGGTTGCCCTTCTTATTGGAGAAAATACAAGTTCTTTGAATGCAGGAGAAATTTGGCATTTTTTAGAGAATAATCTTTCGATTCCGGTTACTTTGCTGCAAGAATCAGATTTAACGTATTCCAGTTTGGATGAATACACAACTATTTTTGTTCCAGAAGGATCTTACAACCAGTCAGCCAATTTAACGGAATGGATCACGAACGGCGGTAAAGTGATTGCATTTGGCGATTCATATGAACGAATTGGTGGAACGATGGGACTGAATGCAATCTCAGCGGAGGAGTTAGAAACAGGAGACGTGGACGAATCCAAAACAGGAAAAAAGAAGAAAACTTCCAATGAAGAAACAATTGCCTATTCCAATGCAGAAAGAAATGAATTATCAAGCAATGTAATTGGAGCTATTTACAATTGTAAATTAGACAAAACGCACCCGATCAACTTTGGAATTGAAAATTACTACACCTTGCGTATGAGTTCTAATTCATGGAAGTCGTTGGAAAACGGTTTTAGTCCGGTAACCATTGAAAAAATGGATGATCATATGAATGGATTTGTTGGGCACAAAGCCGCCCCTTTACAAGCCAAATCATTGGTAGTTGGTATTCAGGAACAAGGACAAGGAAAGGTGATTTTGTTCATAGACAATCCTTTGTTTAGAGGATTTTGGGAAAATGGAAAAATGTTGGTGACCAATGCTCTTTTTCAAGTGGATTAATCACTTCATTCCCCTTCTCTTCTTAATCGCTTCATAAGCTTCCTGTATGTTCTGGAATTTTTCTTTAGCACCTTTTTGATATTCTTCTCCCATGCTTGCTACTTTGTCCGGGTGAAACGTAACAGCCATTTTACGATACGCTTTTTTCACCTCTTCATCTGTTGCAGAGGATTCAATGCCTAAAATCGTATAATCGGAATCAACGTTACGATAGAACATATTTTTAACGCTTTCAAATTCCATGGAAGGAACACCAAGCATGGCAGCAATTTGCTCAATTTGTTGCATTTCAGAAGTTGACACATCACCATCAGCTTTGGCAATGCCAAATAAATAATGCACGAGTTGTATGCGTACTTCTGGTTGCATTTTGGTACGGATATCCGAGCAAATTTGATTCAATGGAATAGAAGGTGCATCCAAAAATTGTTTCAACGTTTGGAGTTGATTTTTTTGAAATTGGCCGCCAAATTGATTCGCAAAAAAAGCTTTCACGTAATCTAATTCCGCTTTCAACACCTTTCCATCGGCTTTCATTACTGCAGCAGAAAGCGCCATCAGCATGGTTTGAATTTCATTTACACCGGATGAACGTTGTTGATAGTAGTTGAATACCTCATCGGCGTTCATATTGCCAAAGCGCTTTCCACCGGCACCAACTTTGTTTCTTTGGTTCACATCAAATAAGGAACCTACAATAAAACCTAGTATCACCGCATTCCAACTGCGGAAAAAAATCAAGGCTGCAAGAGCGAAAATAAACTTATACAAATGAATGAATTTAAAAAAGCGGAGACTATGCTCCGCTCAAAATTAAAAATATTAACCTTAACTCAATCCTCAGAATTGTATTTTTAATTTAAATTCTTTAAAGATTTTTCAATAAAGGCATCTAACGGTTCCCCTTTCAACATTCCTTGAGAAAGCATCGCTAAGTCAGCCAAATACTTTGCATTTTCTGTTTGATTAGCGGATTCTTTAGTCAAAATAGCCTCAATTGTAGGATGGTTGGCATTCACCACCAAATTATACATTTCCGGAAAAGCCCCATAAAAGCCACCGCCACCCATCTTTTGTTGTTCCATCATACGACGAATGAACTCAGGTTGGGTAATTAAAATTGGTGACTCATCAGAAGACATGCTTTCCATTTGAACTGTAAATTTATCTTTGCTCACTACTCCTTCAAAAATCCCTTTTAGCTTTTCTTCGTCCTCTTTCGATAATTTAGATGGAATTTCATCCGATTTACTTATTAACTTATCCAATGTATCAGCATCTACGCGAGTAAAAGAAATGTTTTCCATCGCTTGTTCCATTTTTGAAATCCAATGTGGTACCAATGGCCCATTCATTTCTAGTACTTCGTACCCACGTTCTTTGGCTTTTTTCACAAATGTAAAATGTTCTTCAACACTAGGAGTGTACAAGAAAACCACTTTATTATTTTTATCCGTTTGAAGCGGAGCCACTTTTTCTTTTAATTCTTCTAAGGTGTAGTATTTTCCTTCTGAAGTTTTAACAAGAGTAAATGCTTTTGCTTTTTCAGCGAATTTTTCATCGGTTAATGTTCCATATTGAACAAAAACTTGAAGATCATCCCATTTTGCTTCAAAATCAGCTCGATCGTTTTTGAACATCTCAGCTAATTTATCTGACACTTTTTTAGTGATGTGAGATGATATTTTTTTCACGTTACCATCACTTTGTAAATACGAACGAGAAACATTTAACGGAATATCTGGAGAATCAATTACACCATGTAATAAGGTTAAAAATTCAGGTACGATTTCAGCAACGCTGTCTGTGATAAAAACTTGATTGGAATACAAGTTGATCTTATTTCGTTGAACCTCAACATTTTCTTTGATTTTTGGAAAATACAAGATACCAGTTAAATTAAATGGATAATCTACATTTAAATGAATATGAAATAACGGTTGCTCAAATGTCATCGGATATAATTCACGGTAAAATGAATCGTAATCCTCTTGTTTTAAATCAACCGGAGCCTTTGTCCACGCAGGTTCAGGATTGTTCACCTGATTTTCTACTTCAATAGCAACCCGTTTTACCTTATCATTTTCATCCTTTTCGCCTTCTGGAGAATCAATGTATTCTGTTTTAGTACCAAATACGATTGGAATTGGTAAAAATTTACAATATTTCGTAAGAACTTCTTCTATCCGATTTTTTTCTAAAAATTCAATTGAATCCTCGTTGATATACATTACAATATCAGTTCCCCGATCGATTTTATCAATATTGGTAATCGTATATTCCGGAGATCCATTACTTTCCCATTGAACTGCTTGTGCACCATCGTGCCGCGCCAAAGTTCTAATTTGAACCTTTTCTGACACCATGAAAGCGGAATAGAAACCTAATCCAAAGTGACCAATGATTTGTTCAACACCTTCTGTTCCTTTGTATTTTTCTACAAACTCCTCTGCACCAGAAAAAGCAATTTGGTTGATGTATTTATCAATTTCCTCAGCCGTCATTCCAATACCACGGTCACGAATGGTAAGGGTTTTTTCTTCCTTGTCGAGAATTACCTCCACTTTCAACTCACCCATTTCGCCTTTAAATTCTCCATTTTTAGCAAAGAATTTTAGTTTCTGACTTGCATCTACCGCATTCGAAACCAATTCTCTCAAGAAAATTTCATGGTCCGAATAAAGGAATTTTTTAATAATTGGAAAAATGTTTTCCGTTTGAACATGAATTTGACCTGTTTTCATAAATTGTATTTTTTTAAGACGTCTGAAGTTTGTCAACCATTATGCCATCCAATCAATACTGACAATCTGTCTCAAACAAATTGAAAAAGTGACAGAAAATCCAAAAACAATCCATACATTTATGTAAATGTACACTGATTTACTCCTTCCTGAATTCTCGAACGAAACATTCGTTTTAAACACGCAGAAACAATTGGCGAAAGATTTCAATCAAAACGGATTTTATTTTAGTCCAGAATTTAGCGAGATTGCATTAACAAGAGAGGAAATTGAACAAGCTATTGCTGAACAATTAATGGAAATAATGCGTTTGGGCGAGACCAAATTACTGCAGTTGCTTTATACGATTGACTTACCGGAAAAGGAATTTCTATCCATCTTGAATACACCTAATTTCTTGCAAGCGCTGGCAGCAAAAGTGGTTTTCAAAGAAGCATACAAAGTGTATTTGAGAAACCGATTTAGTTGATAATTCGATTAAAATTCCATTTTCCAAATTTCCGTTCTGGAAATAAATAACCACTATTATTCTCATATTTTTATAGATAATCCTTGTCTTGGGATAGGATGCGGAGAATAATTGAGTTAATCTATGCAAAAAATGCGGAGAATAATTTAAAACTCATAAAAAAACATTACATTTATTGCAAGAAATGCAAAGAATAAATGGCGAAGTACCTATATCAATACTCAAATTGGCCTAATTTTACTTGGGAAAGTGAGCAACTATTGCCTTTGCTATCACTTGTCCGCAACAAACAAGGGAGATTAATCGGAAAAATGGCTGCACTTGGCTTTAATCTCCGCAACGAGGCAAATCTTGAAATCTTAACGGAAGAAATTCTAAAATCTACTGAAATAGAAGGAGAAATACTCGAAAAAGAACAAGTTAGATCCTCGATAGCAAAAAGACTTGGCTTGGATGTTTCTGGGCTCGTACACTCCACCCATAATGTGGATGGAATAGTAGACTTAATGCTAGATGCCATCGGTTATTTTGATCAAGAACTCACAAAAAAAAGGCTTTTAAGCTGGCACACATCCTTGTTTCCGGGAGGGCAAAGCGGCATGTTTCCAATCATAACAGGAAATTGGCGCGATGATTCTTTGGGCCCCATGCAAGTTGTTTCGGGTGCTATGGGTAAAGAACAGGTACATTTTCAAGCCCCGTCTGCACAACTTCTTGAGGTTGAAATGCACCAGTTTTTTGATTGGTTTAATAAGGATAATGAAACTGATTCGGTATTGAAAGCAGGGGTGGCACACCTTTGGTTTTTGACACTGCATCCTTTTGATGATGGTAACGGTAGAATAGCTCGCGCATTAACAGATATGCTGCTCGCCCGATCAGATGAACAATCCTACCGATTTTATAGTATGTCGGTTCAGATACGCAAAGAACGAAACGCCTATTACCTTCATTTGGAAAAAAGCCAAAAAGGAGAGTTGGATATAACAGCTTGGCTTGAGTGGTTTTTAACGTGTTTGCTACATGCCATCACCCACTCCGATGAACTGCTTGAAAAAATAATCGTGAAACACTTTTTTTGGCTTGAGCATCGAAGAACTGTACTCAACGAAAGACAACACAACATATTAAACAAACTCTTGGATGGGTTTGAAGGCGTTTTGAATACCACGAAATGGGCAAAAATGGGTAAATGCTCTCAAGACACTGCGCTGCGCGATATACAAGACTTGATAGAAAAAGGAGTTTTAATCAAAAGTCCACAAGGTGGTAGAAGCACAAATTATGTATTGAAGTTAACTGAAGAATTATAAACTGACTTTTTCCCGGCTGAATTTTAGATTCTCAAGTATCTAATTTTAGGTGCTATTTCAATCAAAATGAGTATAATTGTTTGAATTTCTTCATAAGAAAACCCAACTAATGCAAAAATGTAAATCTTGTGACTTTAACTTTGAAGGTAATTTCTGCAATAATTGTGGAAATCCTCGAGTTATTGAACGTATAGATAAAACGCATATATTAGAGGAATTTGACGATTATTTCTTGCATCTTGAAAAAGGAATTTTATTTACGCTTCGAGAATTATTCTTACGTCCAGGAATAACAATAAATAACTTTCTTGCTGGAAACAGAAATAAATATTATAAACCAATACCATTTTTAGTTTTATTCTCAGGTATTTATGTATACATAGACCACACGTTAGGTTATCATCCAAGCGAACTAGTAGATTCAGCTCAAACCACCGTTAATTCTTTTATGCGTGAGCATTTAATTTATTTTAGTCTCTTTCAAATATTGATTATGATTTTTGTTTTAAAAAATTTACTTTATCGAAAAGTAAATTATAATATCTATGAGTATTTTTTCGCCATGGCATATTCATCGGGAATGACGATTTTATTTTCTACTGTTGGAATTATAATTACATATGTCACTAACGTTGAAGTCATTCAATATTTTATTTCTATTATTGGATTGATTTATGGTGTTTGGTTACTTGGTCAATTTATGGGTTCAAACACCTATAAAGGATACATTAAATCAGCACTTGCAAAGATGCTAAGTCTCTTTATTTTTTTAATTCTATCATCAGTTATTTTCACCTTACTGAATATTTTTGAAGTCAATTATTAGTATCTATTTGGATATGAAATAATTTAGATTGAAAAATGTATGATTTCGTTAACCTCTAGAAAAAATGATGCAAATTCAATTTAATTGAATAAAATTCGTTTTACACTTACCTATTTTAAAGATTCAACCCCAACATGAGAAAAAATAGAATTTTTCAGCAACCTAGTCTATTAGCAATGTTCATTTTGCTATCATCAATCAATCTTTTGAGCCAATCCTGGAATCAAAAGACTTCCTTTCCAGGAACTCCGCGCGATGATGCCTCCTATTTTAAAATTGGAACCAAACATTTTGTTGGAACAGGTCGTGAAGTAGGTTTTGGATGCACGCGCGATTTTTATTTTTTCGATGAAGCGACACAAAGTTGGGGTAACTCCTCTCCCCTGCCTGCAGGAAAAGAACGACAGTATGCTAGTGCAACTTCCTACAATGGCAAAGGATATCTTTTTGGAGGAGTTGATTGCGCTGGAATTTACCAAAACGATTTTTGGACCTACGATCCTGTAACCGATAGTTGGACCGAACTAAGTGTTTTTCCTGCTGCCGGAAGAGCTGGAATGGTAGCGTTTTTGTTGAATGATACATGGTTTGTTGTTGGTGGAAAAAATACAAACGGAACACTGAATGAGGTGTGGACATACAATTTCACTTCCCAAACTTGGGTTCAGAAAAACAACATCCCCACAGATGGTATTTGGAGAGGAATCGCTTTTACGTTTCAAAATATTGCCTTCATTGGCTTGGGACGAAACAATTTGAACAACCAAACGGGGCACAACGCAGAAATTTTGAGCTACTTGCCAAGTAATGATTCATGGGCAGTTGTTCCAACTCTCGATTGGGGAAAAAGGTCGTATGTGGGTTACGCACAAACCGATAGTTTATTGTTTTTATTTGGTGGTTTAGATTCTGTGGGACAAATCCTAACTTCCGCAGAACGCATTCATTTAAGTGATTTTACCACCGATTTTTTGCCCGATTTTCCTTCCGTAGCGCGCAAAGGCGGTGTTGCTTTTTTGGTTCAAAATGATTTGTATTATACAACGGGTGTTTCAACAGATACGCGCTTCAATGAAACGTGGCGCCTTGATAATGTGGCTGAATTGGATGAAGTTTCATCTTTTCAATTTCAGGTTTTTCCGAATCCAAGTTCAACTGAAATTACGATAAAAGCAAATGAAACGATTGTTTCCATTGAGATACTTGATGAATTGGGAAGATTCCAATTCGCTGAAAAAGTCAATGCTACGCATTTTGAATTCAGTGCAAATTTTCTGGAATCCGGAAATTATTTTGTCAAGATTACAACTGAAAACGGTGAATGGATAGAAAAGTTTGTGGTTGTCGTTAAATGATTCATACTTATTTTTTATATTTACATTTTATATTTATAAATTAAAAATATGTCAACTTTCACAAGTTCGTTGCCGGATGATCTTTTAGAACAACTTGCCAACAAAGCCAAAGAACTTTCTGTTCCTAAAAATACGCTGATTGAACGGGCGCTGCGCATTTATTTAGAACAGTTGAATCGTGCATCATATATCAAATCGTACAAACGGATGGCAGAAGATGCAGATATCAAACAAATTGCAGAAGAAGGAATGACGGATTATTTGAGTCAATTGGAAGAAGAATGAAACAAGGCGAAATTTGGTATACCAACTTGAATCCTGTGGAAGACAGTGAACAAGCTGGTTTCAGACCTGTAGTAATTATCAGTGGAAACTTACTTAACCAATATGCCAATGTAGTGATTTGTGCCCCGCTAACAACCCAAATCGAAAACTACCACGGAAATCTTATTTTAAACCCAACTTCTGCGAATGGCTTAGCATCAACCTCAGAGGTTTTGACATTGCATGTACGATCGATATCAAAAAGTAGATTAAAATCGCGTGTTGGAATGATTTCAAAATTGGAGATGAAACAGATTCAAAAATGCCTCCAAGAGATTCTGATATACTAAAGAACAAGTAAACAAATTACGCATTTTGCGTAACGCAATTTGCGTAACATTTTAAAAGAAATAGATTTCGTTAAAATTCACAATTGCGTTTGTTATCCGAACTCATTTTCATTAAAGTACAATATCAGAACCTTCCATCCTTATTCCAACATTATTTCAGAATTAACAGTACGATTTTTCCTTCTTTCTCTAAATTCTAACATATTTCTATTTTGTTGCTCATAACTATTTAAGCCAATTAAATTTCTTCTCGTTTCAATTTCGGAATCATGTGAATTATCAGGGTCTTCATGCCAAACATTATAATAGTTGAACTCTCCATATTTTTTATTGTCGCATTACTACTTGCTTGGATTGACGGAATTGGCGTGTTGCCACTGATTATGTTGTAATCAGTATTAAAGTAACTAAGGCTGAATGATTTAATTTGCAGTAAAAAAGACATAAATCCTTTTATTACAAATTTTTAGTAAAATTCTTTCCGCCCTTCTTTCCGCATATAAAGTAATCATTTAATTCTTCAATAAACTCAATTTCTTTATCCATTAAATCGTTATTACCAATTATTCTTAAAGATTTCAATTTTGGAAGCATTTTTAAACTTTGAATTGAATCAATGACCCCACAGTCTTCAATTATAAGTTCTTCAAGCTCAGGAAAATTTAAAAGTTCCTCATAAGTTTTAAATCTTTTACATGACTTCAAATGAATTTTTTTCAGTTTTTCAGTTTCAAAAATTCCATTTAAAGTTACCAACTTTGGCATATAATAAAGACCTAATTCCTTATATTGATTGTTTTCAATAAAAGTTAAAGATTCAAAATGATTTGAAACTATCTCAAGTCGATTTAAAAAATTAGGTAAAATTAAATTGCAATGATTCTTTTTCCATTTGTATAAAGTCAATCTTTCCAATTCGTTTGGGATATCGATATTAGTTATTTTTTTATCAAATTCTATATACAAATATTGCAATTCACGAAAATTTTTGAAGCTAATTATGTGTTTTCCTATTGTAAGGAGTCCTAAAAATTCTAGGTTTATTAAACTTTCAATTATAGTGTTATCAACTTTAGCTATGTACTCTATACTTAATTTTTTTATGATGTCTTTTACTTCAAATAAAAAATCCAAATTTTCTACGTCACCTTCCACACTGAGTGAGAAAATATTGTTTTTAATCATTAATTTTTTTAAAGCAACTCCATCAATATTGTTAGAAATACAAATATTTTGATAATTCTCATTATTGATTATTTTGATCATACTAAGTTTTATTTTGTTTAACTTTTCTTCGAACGGGGTTAATTTGAATGAGGATTGGAAATTATTGGCGGGTTTAAAAGAGGGTTATTCTAATTTTGGATTTGACATGACTAAATGAATTAAAGTTAAGTAATAACAAAAAAATAATTAATTGAAATTTCATTTGATTTTCTTTTGAACATAATTTTTGTAACCTCCAACATGGCACTGGACCACCAAAAGTACAATTAGATAATTAAAAGTAAATAAAAAACACCATGGAACGATTTCAAAATTGGAGTTGAAACAGATTCAAACGTGTTTGAATGAACTGTTGACGTATTGAATTGTCCATGAAAACAGATATTACCTTTTTAAATCAGAATTGGTTCAATTGAACGAGAGTAAAAAAGTTGCTCATTACTTTCTGATTTCGAATGTTCCTTTGACTTCGTAGAATTGAAGATTGGGATTACCTTGCCCTCCACTATTAGTGCCGTAAGAATACGTGCCTTTAATAGAATATTTGCCATTTTTACGTTGAATTTCCCCGATACAACTCTTTCCTTCGATTACACCCCCTATGTAACATTTATCTCTTTTGGTATACGGTCCAAAAGTAGGATCACCCGAACTATTAATAACCCATGTAATGTCATCTATCTTCATAATTCGCAAAGGTATATACTGAGGAGTTGAACCATTATCCGTAAACCAACCTTCATAGAGCCCATCAGGCATATCGCTGCACACCTGTTCTTTTTTACACCCGCTCATTAGAATAAGCATGGCAAAAAACATAGAATAAAGAATGGACTTTTTCATACTATTTAAGGAAAGAAAAAAAAGCTTGCCAATTGTCTTCATAAATGGTTTGTTTAGTTATTACCTATTAAATTCAGCTTTCGGCAAACAATATACGAAAAAAATGAATGTGTTTTATTACACAAAACATCAAAAACGTATTATACTTGTGCGATATAATGCGAAACACTTGATGTAGCTTGGCTTTGACACAACTCATCCATCTACCAAAAAGGAGAAAAAAAATTGTATAAACACTATTAATTTTAGTATTTATACTATTAGAAATAAACACAAAAGCTACTTATCGCTCCTACCCACCTGCTTAACTAAAACACAAATTGCGGGTTAAAAAAACATTCATAGTCAGAAGTTAACACCTCATCATTTCTCAAACACGTAATAATACGTTCCATCTCCACGATATTCGTAGGCTTTGATTTTCTTGGTGCCTATGTACAAATTAGTTAACGTTGAAATAGTAACCGTTCCATCTGAATTCGTAACCGCTGTTATTAAATTTTCATTATAACTGGATTCACTAGTAACATTTTGTTGAATATTCCATGTTCCTCTCAGTGTATCAGACAAGGTATATTTCGTGAGTGAGTTATCCGAATTAAACTCAACTGATTGACCGCTATATTGCGATGAAACATCGGTGTTGACCAGGGATTTAAACGGTCTAAAACTTACTTTTTCTATTTTCCATTTCCCTTGAATTTTCGTAGCAGGGGATTTAAAAATTGAACTTTGCGAACAACTTGTAGCGACAACAACTAAAAGAATTCCGAAAAAACTTTTTTTGATAGTTAACTTTTTCATGGCTAATAGATTTAAGTAACACTTGCATTCATTCCCGTGATGAATTTCCCATATGACCCGATTTAAGTGATTTTGTTACAACGTGGCTCAAAAAAAATAAAAAAAGACGACACTGCATCGCTATCTAGCTATAAACTGAATGGCATTATGCCATATTGTAATTCCCTCAAACAAATCTGCAATCCTTTCACGGCGTCTGCTGAATCGATTAACATTTTAAGAAACATCCCTTTAAATTCTGTTTATTTGATAGATGATTATCGCCAAATCTAGAGTTTTATTGAAGGGATTCTAGCGTATTAAACTCGATGTGAAGAACCTTTCAACACGACATTATTCTTTAAAAGCATTCTCTGAACACCAAGAAAACATAGAGAAGTTATTATTTTCTAACTAATTGAAATTCAAGTTACTTTCCGACCTAAACAACTCGGTTTTAGGGTGCAACAACAAAGCGTTTTTGATCTCCTAAAGAATTTGAAACCAAATAAACCCCAGTAGAAAAAGTGATTGGCAATACGTTTTCTCCCGCCAGTAATGCCGACTTGTAAACAGTAAGTCCAGTACTAGTCAGCAATTGAATATCCATCGGATTTTCAGTAATAATATGTAGTTGATTTTGAAAAGCCCACACCCTCCATGATTGGTTTTGTTCCACTATACTGGCATTTCCATCCAACACCACTTTGGTTATGTAGCTTAAAATCGTTTGACATGAATCGTCATAGATTGCATAGTTTACCAGTCCGCGGGTAATATCATCATATCCGTCATAAATTCCATTTTCGATAACTACTGAATCTTGCGAACAAAAACAATTTAAATTTACTTGGAAATTTTTGTCTATTAAATTCTCTAAGTTATGAACACTATTGTTGCAGATGTTATTGGAATCAATTACTGTGGTAGTTGGATTGTAGGCCAACACTTGAATACCGACTCCATTATTGTTGATTTGGTTTTTACGAACTTCTCCCCCGTCACCAATTTTAATGGCGATTGAATTATCCGTAAAAGTTGAATTGCTAACTGAACAATCTGATACACCATCAATCCCAGTTCCATTTCCTTCGAAATTACAATTTGTCACAGTAATGTTCGATGTTTCGGTTATCCCGAATGTATTATTCAAAAATTGGCTGTTTTGAATCGTTCCTGGTGAACCAATTATGTTATTCTCATTGCCAACAAACGTACAATTGGAAACATTAATTCCATTTGACCAAGTAAATGAGCAAAAATTATTGATGAAATAACAATTGGTCGCTGTTAATGTACCGTATTGAATTTGAGCCGCTTGCCCCACTCCATTTGATTCAAACATACAGTTATTGTATACTAAATCTGCATTGAGTTGAAGTGCATAATTATTGGATCTAAAATAGCATTCGTCAAATTGATAAGTCACTCCGGGTTCTGAAATATCGTTGTGAATTCCTTGATATGAATTGTGAAGTTCAAAGTTATTCATTTGGACAGAACCACCTTGACTTCCCTTGATTCGAATCCCATACCAGTTATAGAATCCGGTTGTTGTATCGGTACTGGTGAATACAACTGGTATATTCGGTGTTCCGTTTGCAACCAAAGATCCTCGTATTTCTAAGTAAATTAGATTCCCTGTATTAAAGGTATAATCAGCCGAAAACTTTACTACACAACCCGGTTCAATGGTTAGCGTTTTCCCTGGAAATACGACGATGGAACCAGTTACTTCGTATGGACTTCCTGCCAAGGTCCACGTTGTATTTTGATAAATCCCTCCTGAAACGGTGGTCTGACAATTAGCAATACCAAAAGTAAAAAGCAAAACTGCTAAACTGATTGACTTCATTTTTTATAATTTTATAAATGATTTATTCGTTGATTGATTATTCAATACCTTAATAAAATAATAACCAGATGTCAATTTACTTACATCGAAGTGATTATCGGATTCGGCGGTAAAAGCGTATTTCCTTCCACAAAGGTCAACGATTTCAATATTGAAAATGGGATTTGTACTGGTGCATACCAACATGTTCCCAACTGGATTTATGATAGAAAAATCACTATTTGACTCACTTAAAACTGCTGTATTTGCATTGAATTTTAGTACTGTATTTAAAATCGTTGTACAACTGCTATCATACACTTGATAATTGATCAATCCTTTTGTGATGTCATCGTAGCCATCTATTATCATTTGTTCTATTTCAGTGGAATCCAAACCGCAGAAGCAATTGCTAAGCAAAGAATAATTCATATTGGTATTGTTATTCACTGCATAATTGATATTTCCACAAATTTCGTTGTTATAAATTTGAGGACTGTCTTGCTGATTGGTAACACCAGAAATGAGAAGTCCTCCAAAGTTATTATTGATTTGATTGTTGTGAATAGTTGCATTAACCGACGCTTCCAGAGCCAATTCATTGTAGAAAAATTCATTATTTACGATTTCACAATTATAGGCATATTGAATAGCCGTTGTGTTGTCATTAAACAAGCAGTTTTCTATCTTTCCGTTATTGGGAGAATTAATCGCCAATTCATTATTCAGGAATTGGCAGTCAGCAATATAAATTGAATCAAAAACATTGGATGAAAAGCTCAAACCTATTTGATTGTCCACAAAACTACTATTGGTCAATGTTAGAGCCGTGCTGTAAGCCTGTATGGAAGTAGTATTGTCTTTGAACAAGCAGTTATCAATCGTAAAGTAAGACCAACCATAAACTCCAACCTCATTGTCAATAAACTGACAATTCGATAAATTGACTGCATTCCCAACGGTTACCGCTTGAAAACATCGGTTGAACGTGCAATTAGTATATTGATAATTTGACAATGGCGTTTCATAAGAAAATGGGAAATAAGCATTGGAAATCTGGAAACGATCTGCATTTAATACCCCTCCTTGGGAACTGGTGCAGACAAAACCTTGCCAAGCTACATTATTTGTCGTGTCATACAAAGGGTAGATTTTGATGGGGAGAGCATCCGTTCCAACGCAGTTAATGGTTCCTCTCGTTTCAATGTAAATATTGTTATTCGTTAGATTATTGATCTGTATTTCAACACCCGGTTCTATGTTCAATGTGACACCCGGAAATACCACCACAGGACCATTTATTATGTATGGACTGCCACTCAATGACCATGTCGCATTTTGATAAATCCCTCCAGAAAAGGTTGTTTGACTGAAATAATTGAAACTTAAAATAAAAAAAGTGAGAACTAAATAAAATCTATGCATTTTACGAAATTTAAAAAAGAACAATTATCAAATTTATTTTGTTCGGTATGCTTTGATTCATTTCTGCTATTTACTCATGGTTTATTAATAGAGTAAGGAAAGCTTTGGCAATTACATCCCGATTAAAAAACTCACCCACGTATTTCCGAGCATTCTTCCCCATTTGGATGATCTGTTCAGGGTTTTCTGACAATAACCGAACTTGTTTTGCCAAATCTACAGCATTTTCTGGCTCAAAATACAGCCCCGCTTGAGCTTTCGTTATAAAATGATTTCGCGCCTCGCCATCAACCCCCAATAACAACGGTTTTTCCATTGCCAAGGCTTCAAAAACTTTGGATGGAATTGCACCCTGAAACAAAGGCAGATTTTTTAAGGGCACCAAAGCCACATCGATTGACTTCACCACAGCCGGCATTTCCGACTTAGATACGGGCGACAAAAAAAGAACATTCTTAAGTCCTAATTCCTTGGTTAGAGTTATTAATTTTTCTTTCTCAGGTCCCGCACCTTGTATAATGAAATGAACATTTTTCAGATCTTGCAACGTGGCGGCCGCATGTAAAATAACCTCCAAGCCTTGAGCATACCCTAGAATTCCTCCGTAAAAAAACAATAAATCATCGTTTTTAAATCCATTTTTGGAGCGGAAATCGCCGGCATCCATGTGCTCAGGGTTATAAAAATCAATATCCACCCCATTAGCCAACCAATACACATTTCTTGATGGGAACCGGGTTTGAATATCCGATACGATACCTTCCGTTTGTCCGGTAATCAACGTGGCAAAATTGTAACATTTCGCTTCCAATCGATAGGCCAAATTCAATAATCTTTTATTTGTTACAATTCCTAACTTTTCAGCACTTTCAGGCCATAAATCAGAGACATTAAAGATAAGCTTTGCTTTCATCTTTTTTGCCAAGGCAATTGCCGAATACCCTAAAAACAACGGAGGACTTTCAACCATGATAAAATCATACCTCCCCAATAGTCTTCCCTTCCAGTAACTTGACCAGACAAAACTGAAATAATTGAGAAGACGGGCAATAATACCCTTAGAATGTGAAACATAGATCCAAGATCGATGAACGGGTATTTCATCAATTAATTCAAATCGATTTTTACCTTTTCTATATTCCGTCATCACCTCCATTTTGGGATAATTCGGAAGCGCCGTCAAAATTTCAACCTCTACCCCATTCTTTTTCAAACGAACGGCCAACTCATGCAAGCGGTTTTGGGGCGCGCCAATTTCAGGTGGATAATATTGAGTTAGAAAAAGTATACGCATTTGAATCATTTAATAATTTCTATTCTCTTTGTGGTGAGTAAAACAAAATTAGTAAAACACAAAACAACACAATACCTGATTGGGTTTCTAAAAAAGATTCCACTAAAAAATTAACCAAAAACACCATTAACACTGATATATGCCACAAACTTTTTGGATAGATTAAAAAAGATGAGCAAAAAATCATCGCTAAAATAACAAAACCAAGTAGACCCAATTGGACTCCAGTATTTAAAAATTGATTATGTGAATTAAGTTCAACTCTTGCCACCCCTATGTTGCCATTTTTTATATTTTGAATTTTTAATTCATCATTGTAATCACCTGTTCCTGTTCCAATTATGATATTATTTCGCCATAAATACCAAGAGGTATTCCACATAATTAATCTTACTTTTGAACTTTCTAAACCGTTATTATTTTGTAATTTAATATCATTAGTAGATTGTTTTATTTCATTAAACCGATATGTAATCGCCTTATTATTTGATATGAAAAACACGCCTAGCGCAAAGAGTGATGAAAATAAAATTATTTCTAAATAATTTAATCTTTTGACTACAAAATAAACGAAGTAAATTAAAAAAATTAAAATTAGTAATATGATATTTATTTTTGACAAAGATTGAATTACACCTACTGAACAAACTAAAATTCCAAAAATTGAGATTAAACGAAAACGACTTTTTATTTCTTTAATAATCAGGCTATTTAAAAAGAAAATTATTAAAATATTACAATAGCATGAAAAATATGACCTATGCATATTCCAACTAAATGTTTTGGCATTACTTATTTGTTCAAAAAGATTCCAATCTATACTTGCACCAACTCCCGAAACATATTGATAGCCCAGTATATTTGATATTATTAATGCTAATAAAATTGCACTAAAGAGTATTAATACAACCTGTCTTATTGTTATCGTAATGACGCTAAATACAATTAAAAATGGAAAAATAAGGAATGTCAATTTGTTTTCTAATTTACTTAATCCAAATCCAATATTATTTGTCCACAACATTGCAACAAGTAGAGTTAAATAATAGGCGATAAACCAAAGTGCTGGGCCTTTTTTTACGAATAACAAAGCATCGTTTACCGAAACTTTTTTTTTCGTTGTAAACAATGATATGAGCATTAAACCAAAGCCTATTGGTGCGAGTTTTTGATAGAAAATAGAGAAAAACAAGATCCAAGCAAGACCTACATCTGACAATGAAACCAAATTAAAAAGAGAATGAATATTAAATGAAAATTTAGATTTGACATTCATTTTGTTAACATATTAAATTTAAAGATAGTAGAATACATTATTACTATTTATCAGCACTTAATGAAAAATAAATTGAATTCAGGATTCTATTACCAAGCCAGAAATAAATTTCTTATATAAAACTACTACATTTGAAAAATTTTTTTTCCAATCGTATTCGTTTGTTACATGTCTTCTTGCGTTTTCTCCAATTTGTTTCCTCAAATCATTATTTAACAATAACTTTTTTATTGCTTTAAATGCAAGTTGAGGATTTTTTTTTTGTACAATAAACCCAGTCTCGTTATTCACTACCACCTCTTTGAATCCGGAAACATCTGATACAACCACAGGAATAGAACACGACATTGCTTCAACAGTTGAAACTCCAAAACTTTCGCTATCATCAACTGAAAGTGCAACAAATATATCTAATTGCTGATGAAAGGAAGCAACTTCATCTTGTTTGACCTTTCCTGTGAAAATTACTTTATCTGTTATTTTTTTCTCCAAGACTATGTCCTCTAATCTTTTTCTTTCGGTGCCATCTCCAACAATTAGTAGGCGCAAAGGTTTTTCGAATTTTTCTTCAAGTAGCAAAGAAAAAGTTTCTATTAAATCGTCGATTCCGTATTTCTTTTCTAATGATTTTACAGTACCAATTGTAAAATAATCACTATTTTGAACGTTCGGTTTATACATTTCAATGTCAACCCCAAAGGGAGTAACTTCTATTTTTTTATTTGTGTATTTAGCGGTTTCTTTTGCCATACTATTACTGGTTGATAAAATACAATCAGCTTGATATAAATTCCATTTAAATATTTCTCTATGAACAAACGATTTTTTTGGAAATTCATAAACATCACTACCCCAAACGGAAAGGAAGTATGGATGAAATCCTGATAATGCTCCCATAAATCCATAACTAGATGCATAATGAGCATGAATTACATCAGGATTTTCCTGGTTTATAAAATTTTTTAAGGCTTTTAAAGATTTTAAATAACTTAATTTAGTTAATTGTGAGGCATTTGCAACTTCATTACGTTGATTATAACTAAATATTTTCACGTCTTTTAATTCATTCATCCATAAAGATTCAACCGCACTTAAACTAAAAATGGAAACTTGAAAGTTCTGTTTTAAGGCTCCTTTTACCCACTTTTGAGTGTGAGCTGAATTGACATCCGCTAGGTAAACTATTTTAGCCATTGCAAAGTTTTTCAATTAAATTTTCCAATTCCAAAGTCTGATTTTTTCGATGTAAAGCTTCTATTTTTAGAGGATCTAAATTTAAACTAATTTTTTTAGACCATAAATTATACATGTATAATATTCCTTTTTCAATGTCCTCAAGGTTATAAAAGTCAACTACTACGCCAATTCCTAAATCATTTATTAAATTTGCCGCTACATCCTCTTTGTCTCCTAATGCAATTATAGGTTTTCCTGCAGAGATGTAGTCAAATAATTTTCCTGAATAAACACCTTTTGGTCTATTTGAAGGAAGAATTAAAACATTACAGTCAGCCGCAAATATTTGATTAATAGCTTCATCATAATTTACCGGTGGAAGTATTTTTAAATGATATTTTAACGAATTTGGTTTTGAAAAATTCTCATGTGTTCCTAGTAATATGAACTCCCAGAAATCTCCAAGTTTTTTTTGATTTTCTAAATTAATCAAGGCTTTGAAAAAAAAATCAGGTTTTATCTGATCATAAAAAGTTCCAGCAAACAAAAGTGTAAATTTTTTATTGAAATTTTCTTTTGGTTTATGATTATGATCATATCCATTGCGGATTTCACTGTAAACAATACTCGAATTGAAAAAAGAATTTTTAAAACTATTTAAAATAGGTTTACTTACAGAAACTACTGCATTTAGATGTATATCCATTTTTTTTTCCCATCCCAACAATTTAGCCTTTGTTTTATTCGAAAAATAAGAGTTTTCACTCATTTCGTCACGCATATCAGCAATCCATTTTACATTAGGATTAAACCTTTTAAATTGATAAGCGGCAACATGAGAATCTACAGGTGCGAATGATGAAATTATACAATCGATCTTTTGTTTGTTGTTAATGGCAATTAATCGTTTGAGCACAGAATATGACCAACCAGGGTAATCTTCTTTGGAAAAATATAATACAATTTTGTTATTAAGGGATTTCAAATTATGGACAAACCAATTTTCTCCTACTTTCTGACGCCTAACTTGAAATAAACTAGTACCTTTTTCTCTGTACACTTGAATTCGATCAAAAATAGTTTCAGATTGAATTAAATTATCATCATTATAAGAAATAACAGAAACATCAAATTTGTGTTTATCCAAATATTTTGCAAAAGCGTTGATACGAAATGAGGCCACTTTGTTTACTGGATAAAACCAAGCTGTAATAAAAACAATATGTTTTTTATTTTCTGAAATCATCTCTTTCGTTAATTTTTTTCAATTCGATTTGCGAATAGTATTTTCTGTAAATAATCCAATCGATAAAAATAAGTAAAAAGGAAAGAAATACATTGAAATACTTGACATTACGGCAATCAGAATAAAGCATAAAAGGGTTCTCCAATTTCCACCTGCAGAAGCTATGGATCCAACATTTAAAAAATGAACATGTACGTTATCAATTCGACAATCACGAAAGGTCAGTAAATGAACCTCATGTCCTAACTTGGCGAAATGTGTACACCATTTTTGAGTATGAATGCTTTGTCCGTCTGCGAAATAACAAATTTTCATGCCGTTATAATTTTCTGTAACTCATCTAAATAAATAACCATCAAATGGTGACGATTATACGTTTTATTACAAAACTCAATCGTTTCTTTATTCGGTATACCATTTCGAGCTTCAATGAGTTTAAATACCTCAGCTAATTTATGGTTCATTTCCTCATCATTCCGAACATAATGAATACATTCAGAAGGATGTGTCCAAACAACTTCAGCACCCACAGATAAAGCTTCAATTACCGAAACTGAAAATCCGTCATGCTCTGTCATGCGAAGAAAAATGGGAGCATTTCTCAACTCTTCCGCCATGTTCTGTGCATCCAACCACCCCATTAACCTAATATTACTAGGAAAGGTAGCTTCATCAGTTTCCATTCCAACTACTCTAAATTCTATTTCAGGAAAGGCTTGTGCCGCTACTTTAATAGATTCCCAGCCATAAAACACCTTACGACTGTTTGCTACATAGGTCAAAACATGAATGGATTGGTATTTTTTCACTGGATCAATTTCACGTCCATATTTAAAAGGAACAACGTGAATATCAACCCCTAAACTTTTAACTTCTTCTTGTTGCCAAGGTGAATCCACAAAATGGGTAGCATAATCAATGTATTTACGAAAAATGATTCCCTTCTTTTGTCTTTCCATAGCTAACAATGCATCCGTTCCCATCCATTGTAGGATTAATTTTTTACGCAATCGGACAACCCAATCCAACGATTGACTTCTATCGGAAACTCCATTAAAGGAAATCACTAACGAGGCAAAAGGCAACCAACAGAGAAAACGAATTTTATCCCATTTTGAATAATAGGTATTCAATACAACATAGCGATTTCCCGAATCAAAAGAAGCTAAATCATCCCTCATTTTTTTTGCAAAAATGGGTAATCCGGTAATTAAAATCGTTTTTCTACCCATTGTTCAATTCAATTTTTCGTACAAGAAGTACCAATAAAAAAAGAGGTAAAATGAGTCGATGAATCTCAAGTAATAAAAACGAGGAAGGCATCATCCAGATAAAAAACAAGCTACACAACACTACGTAAAAATAACTATTTTCGAAACTGAAAAAAGAGTTACTTGTGCGAACAAGGGAAATGCAAACAAATCCAAGAAATCCAAAATAAATCCATCCAATTAAGCCATATTGACTAATAATCTCGAGGGGGAAATTGTGCGGAGATCGTTGAGTACCCATATTAAATTCCTTGTTTTTAACTACAGATGCAGTTGCATATCCTCCCGGACCTGCACCTGTGAATGGCTTCTCTTTGATTAATTGAGCCCCCAACAAAATCATTTGTTTTCGCACATTCACCGATTTTTCCGGGTTATTTTTATGCAGTGAATCCATATATCCAATTACCTTTTTCTGTTCTTGAGTACTAAGCTTTTCACGAGCAGGCGTTATAGCATATCCAGTAGAGTCAGATTCAAGGAAGGTTAAGGTATTGATTCGATATGAAGCCGAATTTTCTAACAAAGGACCATAAAACAAGGGGTTTTGATAAAATGTGAGCAGCAGCATTGTCATCAACAAACCACCAATGAGAAGCTTTTTTTTATTGAATTGCTCCACACAATATTGAATTGCGATCAATCCTAAATTTATATAAACGATCCATTTGGCAAAATTTGAATCAGCATAGACCGCAAAAAGAAAAATACCCATCCAAACCATGCCTAGTTTCAATTTATTTTCTATCCACGAAGAGTCAAGGACCATCAATAATAAATTCGTTCCAATGATATAGGTTAAAAAGGTATTCTGATTATCAAAAATAAACATGGGGGCATAGAAATTATTCCCAACCGGTAAGGTAATTAACTCAAGTGTTTTATCCCCAGCAAAATGGATTCCGGTTAAAAATTCTATAAATCCTACCACAAAAAAGACAAGTAACATTGACTTTAAACCAATCTTTACCTGACTCATGAATTTGTCTTTCCCTAAAAATTGGAACATCCCAACTAAAACAAAGGCAAAAAGCACCTGTAAGATTAAATTTCGAACATCAAAAATTGACGCTGTATTCCATCCAACCATAGTCCCGAAAAGACATCCATACAAAACCCATCCAATTAAAAAGAATAACAAGATTTTAGTAAATCGATGCATTTTTCCAAAACAAAGAAATACACTTGGCGCAAGGATTAAGGATAAAATCAAATTGGGATAAATAGTAAGAGGTCCTAAAGAAATCCCCACCATTTTGGATTGAAATGGCATGGTTAACCACCACAAAAGAAATAATTGAGCGGCAACTCGCTGTGTTTTACTATTCATCAAAAATGAAAACCGATTTTTAAAGATTTGCACGAACAAAGGTAAGTAATTTTTGAACTTGATGTTTTCGATGGAGGGATTGAATTTCAACGTGATTATAGGATAGAGACTCCTCCCCTTTCCACACCTGAATGCATTTTTTTATTCCAGATGAAATTTCTTGTATCGAATTGAAGTCTGAGATAAATCCTGCGGAACAAGATTCAATTAGTTCAGCCGCCACATCTGTGGGATCAACAAGTGCTAAAATCGGTCGTTCAACCGATAAATAATCAAAAATTTTACCTGTAAATATTCCTTTTGCTGCAGAGGGAGGATGTATAAGCAATTGACAATCTGAGGCCGACAAATATTCTATAACTTCTTCATTGGTAATTTGAGGAATAAATTGAACGTGTGACAAAAATTCGGTTGGAATAGAAAAATTGTGATGGGTTCCAATAAATTGGATTTTGAAATTATTCGGCAATTCATTTTTATGCTTAAGCTCCAGCAATGCCTTAAAAAACACATCTGGTTTTCGCTTACCATAAAATGTGCCGGCATACACCATCGTAAAAAATTCATTGTGAACATTTTTTGGATCTAACTCATGATCAAATCCATTTCTAACCTCCAAAAACTGACAGGTAGTTGATTTGAAAATTGCTTGAAAACCATCTAAAATTGGTTTACTTACTGCAGTAACCAAATCAGCTTGTTGACTAATTTGACCCTCTATTTTTTTGTAATAGTTTTGATCACTTTCATTCAACATTTGATTCATGCTCATTTCATCCCTCATGTCTGCTACCCAATAACAGGACGGAAAATGCTTTTTTAGTTCTAAGCCCACAACATGAGCATCTACGGGAGAAAAAGAGCTTAGTAAAACGGAAATATCTTTTTGATTTTGTGTTATTGCGTGAAGCACATTTTTTGACCAACCTGGAAAATCATTTTTAGATAAATAACGAACAATCCGATTATTCAATGAATACAATTTATGTTTCCATTTGGGCATTCCCGGTTGTTGCTGCCTTAATTTTATCCATGTCGAGCCTGTTAGGACATGAACCTTCGTCCCCTCATATTCAAATTGTGACTCTTCATCGCCATAACAATAAACGGAAACATCGAAATTTTCTCTATCCCAATATTTGACCAATGCATTCATTCGAAATGCCGCAATGTGCTTCACAGGATAAAACTGAGCACAAACAATTACTAAGCTTTTTTTAGTGGGCTGCATTTTTACGATCTTCGTTTTGAATAATTGAAATAATATAAATCATCGTCAAAATAGCAACAATAACTTGAGTCCATGTAACAATGTGAAAAACGGAATACATTCCATCCTGATGACCTTGAAAAAAATGAGGCAAAAGTAAAAACCCTCCAACTTGGAGTATCGATCCTGAAATACTAATCAAGAAAAAAGTTTTTTGTTTTTCTAGTACTAAAGGAATGATTGTTAGTGGAGAACTTATAAAATTCAACATTAACCACGGAGCCATAATTTCTGATAATGTACCAGATTCTAGCCATTGGTCACCAAAAACAAATACAAAAAGCGGTTGTCCATATAAATAGATTACTGAAAAAGGAATCAGCGAAAGTAATAGTAAACTTAAAAACACCTTACTTACAGTAGGCATCAACATCTTTTTTTCAAGACGAAACGATGAAATGCGATTGAATAATATTTGGGAAATGGAAGCTCCGATAATCATCACCGGAAGTCGTAGCATTCGGAATGTATGATCATAAGAACCAAAAATTTGCTCTGTAAATACCTCAATTAATATCAGTGCAACCAGTACTTCCCTTAAATTATCCGACAAGGCGTGAGGAAGATTAATGAGCGGAAAATCTTTATAGGTTTTTGCAAGGCGAAGCATTTTCTTTCGAGACACAGAAGTTCTAGGTTTTTTGTTCCAGTGAAAAAAATCTTTCACAAAGTGAGAAGATCCAATAATAAGACTTAGAAGAAAGGATAGTAGAAGTCCCCATTTACCCAAGTGAAAAAAACCAGCTAACACACGCGAAACATTTAGCCCAAGGGAATTGGTCATTTTCGATATCGAAATCTGTTTAAATTGTTTGTGTCGTATTGCCCAATTTGTACCGAGATTAAAAAAGACAAGTGCAGCAATAGAACTAACTAGTAATAATGCCCATGTTGCAAAATCAATTACTTTTTGGATGTACAAACCATACACGAGAAATCCAATAAACGTGATTAACAAAGTAACACCTGTTGAATAAAGCGCTAAGCGATAGAGCTGAAACGAATGTTCATCTCGTTTAGGCAGTGGCAATGAAAATTCATATCTCGCAGTTGCAATTGTTGCCACCAAAACGACCCATCGTTGAAACATTCCAAACTCACCCATTTCAGCAGGAGAAAATTGGCGAGAAATAACGGGGGCCAGGGCATAACCAACAAATTGAGCGATCAAAGTACCCGTCATTAGAACAGTAAGTGATTTAATAAAATCACTATTCTTCATATTTTTAATTCGTTGGAAAACCATCAGCGACAAAGATACAATTAATCTTTTTTGGAAATAACTAAAAATCCCCTAACCGTATTAGGCTTTTCTCTTCTCTGACATTTACTAAAAACCTAAATAACAGCTCTCACTTATTCACACTAATTGAATGAAAGTTGTTATTAATTTATTGAATTATCTATTTTGTTTTTATTTCCAACAAAATGATATTGATTACCTTTGTTCAACACGATTAATTATGCAACAGACAATACAACAAGAAGCAACACTTGAACAAGCAATTGAACTAGGGTTGAGATCGGATGAATTTGACATGATCAAAGAAATTCTCGGTAGAACACCTAATTTCACAGAAACCGCCATTTATTCCGTTATGTGGTCGGAACATTGCTCGTATAAAAATTCAATTTTATACCTTAAAAAATTACCCAAAGATGGTCCTCACATGCTTGTCAAAGCGGGTGAAGAAAATGCGGGAATCGTTGATATTGGAGATGGATTGGGTTGTGTATTTAAAATTGAATCGCACAATCACCCAAGTGCTTTGGAACCTTATCAAGGAGCAGCAACTGGTGTTGGAGGTATTAATCGTGATATTTTCACCATGGGTGCTAGACCTATTGCTCAATTGAATTCATTGCGTTTTGGAAATATCGAATCTGCTCGAACCAAATGGTTAGTTAGAGGAGTTGTGAAGGGAATTGGAGATTATGGAAATGCTTTCGGTATTCCAATTGTGGGTGGTGAAGTGTTTTTTGATGATTCTTTCAATACAAATCCACTGGTGAATGCATTTTCAGCTGGATTAATTGACACAAAAAAAATAATCTCTGCAACGGCAAAAGGACCTGGAAATCCTGTTTTTATAGTTGGTTCATCAACAGGTAAGGATGGAATTGCTGGTGCCGCGTTTGCGTCGAAAGACATAACAGAAGACTCAGCGAATGATTTACCATCTGTTCAAGTGGGAGACCCTTTTATGGAAAAACTCTTACTTGAAGCTACGATGGAACTTGCTGAAACAGATGCAATAGTAGGAATGCAAGACATGGGGGCTGCCGGAATAACATGCTCAACTTGTGAGATGAGTGCCGCCGGAAACGTTGGTATGGAAATTTATTTAGATCGCGTCCCTAAGCGTCAAACAAACATGCTTCCCTATGAAATTTTACTTTCCGAATCGCAGGAACGAATGCTTGTAGTTGTTCATAAGGGCAAGGAAGAAATAGTGAAAAAGATTTTTGATAAATGGGATTTAAATGCTGAGGAAATTGGCGTTGTGACCGATACGGGGAGAATCCGATATTATATGAATGATGTTTTGGTGGGTGATGTACCTGCTGAATCATTAGTTTTAGGAGGGGGTGCACCTCAAAACGAACGCGAGTTTAAAGAACCAGCCTATTTCACTGAATACAAGAAATTTTCAATTGATTCCGTAATTGAGCCAAGCAATTTAAAAGAAATTGCGTATAAACTAATTCAACGACCAAACATTGCATCAAAAAAATGGGTCTATGAACAATATGATTCCATGGTAGGCACCAAAAATATGACTACCAATAAGCCGAGTGATGCAGCCATTGTTAATATAAAGAAAACCAACAAAGCATTGGCAATGACTGTTGATTGTAACTCAAGATACGTGCATGCCGACCCAGAAATTGGAACCATGATTGCCGTTTCTGAGGCTGCTCGGAATATTGTTTGTTCAGGCGGAATCCCAAGTGCAATTACTAATTGCTTAAATTTTGGAAATCCATACAATCCAGAGTCTTATTGGCAATTTGTTGGTGCAATCAAAGGAATGTCAACGGCTTGTTTGAAATTTGGAACTCCAGTTACAGGCGGAAATGTTTCTTTTTACAATCAAACTGTTTCAAATGGTGTAGAAGTTCCTGTCTTTCCTACCCCAACTATTGGTATGATTGGAATTGTACCAGACAAAAACAAAGTAATGTCGTTGGATTTCAAATTAAAAGGAGATTTAATTTTTGTTATAGGTGAATGCACAAATGATATTGCTTCCTCTGAATATTTGGTGAGTCATCATGGAATAACTGCTTCACCGGCTCCTTATTTTGACTTGGAGAAGGAATATGATTTACATCAAACGATTGCAGGATTAATTGAAAATGAATATATAAATGCTGCTCACGATGTTTCTGACGGTGGATTATTCACAACCTTGGTTGAAATGTCCTTCCCGCGCGAATTAGGCTTTGATATTGAAACAGATTCTGAGATTCGAACGGATGCATTTTTGTTCGGTGAAGGACAAGGAAGAGTTGTAATTACTGTTTCTGAGGAAAAAGAAGACGCGTTTATCGAATTTATGGTATCTTCGTCTGTAAGTTTCACCTTGCTGGGACATGTAACCAAAGGCAAACTTCAAATTGACGGTGAGCATTTTGGCTTTATATCAGAGGCAAAAAACCTATATGACAATGCTCTTTCTAAGCATTTAGAAAATTAAAAAAATGGAATACAATACAACAAGAGATAAAATGCTGCTTCCAGAATATGGAAGAAATGTTCAAAATATGATTTCCTTTGCCATGAAAATTGAAAATCGGGCAGAAAGAAACAGAGCAGCGCAAGCCATTATTGAGGTAATGGGCCAACTAAATCCTCATTTACGCGATGTGGATGATTTTAGACATAAATTGTGGACGCATTTATTTGTAATGTCGGATTTTAAGTTAGACGTGGATTCACCCTACGAGATACCGAAATTAGAAAAGCTTCAAGAAAAACCGAATATATTGGAATATCCAAAAAGCTCGATTAAGTACGGTCACTATGGGAAATACACGGAAAAAATACTTGCAACTGCAAAAGAAACGAAAACCCCCGAAGAAAAAGAATTCTTGAAAACTAGCATGTCTAACTTCATGAAAAAATTGTATCTCTCACACAACAACGATGCAGTTGAAAACCATGTAATAGCAGAAAATTTAAAAGAATTGTCACGCGGTGAGTTAGTTTTAGATAATCCAGATGAACTTACGAGCACAAATACATTGTTGCGTTCAATGGGCATGAATAATGGTCAGAAAAGAACAATTCCGAACAACAATAAAAACAACTCCTACAAACAAAAGCAAAAAAAGAAATTCAAAAAGATTTGATATGTCTGCATCATTCGAAATACATGGAGGTAAAAAACTGAAAGGTGAATTAATACCCCAAGGAGCAAAAAACGAAGCACTTCAAGTATTATGTGCGCCCTTGTTAACAGCTGAAAAAATTACTATATCAAATATTCCTGATATTGTAGATGTCAATAAATTAATCAACCTACTTCAATCTATGGGAGTAAAGATTGAGAAAATTGAAAAAGGGACATTTAGTTTTCAAGCCAAAGAAATTGATTTAGCGTACCTTGAGACCGAAGACTTTAAAAATCGAGCTTCTGCTTTGAGGGGTTCAATTATGATTGTTGGTCCACTCCTTGCTCGCTTTGGAAAAGGATTTATCCCTAAACCAGGTGGAGATAAAATCGGAAGAAGAAGGTTAGATACACACTTTGAAGGATTTACTATTCTCGGAGCCAAATTTAATTATGATGCTGGTGATCACTTTTATTCAATTGAGGCAAAGAAATTAAAAGGGACATACATTCATTTAGACGAAGCATCCGTAACGGGAACTGCAAACATTTTAATGGCTGCTGTTATGGCGGAAGGAAAAACAACTTTCTACAATGCTGCATGTGAACCATATATACAACAATTGTGTCGTATGTTAAATGCTATGGGTGCCAAAATTGAAGGTATTGGATCCAACTTATTGCACATTGAAGGTGTCAAAGAATTGAATGGTTGTTTCCACCGCGTTTTGCCCGACATGATTGAAATCGGAAGTTTTATTGGCTTGGCCGCTATGACTCAATCAGAGATTACTATTAAAGATGTGAGCTGGGAAAACTTAGGTATAATTCCAAATGTCTTTCGTCGCATGGGAATTAAACTGGAAAAAAGAGGAGATGATATTTATGTTCCCGCACAAGAAAAATATGAGATCGAAACATTTATTGATGGCTCAATTTTAACCATATATGATGCGCCTTGGCCCGGTTTTACACCTGATTTGTTATCAATCATTTTAGTGGTAGCAACGCAAGCAAAAGGATCCGTACTAATTCATCAAAAAATGTTTGAATCACGCTTGTTCTTCGTAGACAAATTAATTGATATGGGAGCACAAATCATATTATGTGATCCACACCGTGCCACCGTAATTGGGTTGAATAGAGAATTTCCGTTACGTGGAATACAAATGACATCGCCGGATATTCGAGCAGGGGTTTCACTTTTGATAGCTGCACTTTCGGCTCAAGGAAAAAGTGTAATTCACAACATCGAACAAATTGATCGTGGATACCAAGATATTGAGTTAAGGTTAAATAATATTGGCGCAGACATAAGACGAATTGGCTAATGAGATTCTTATACTTTCTTTCATTCACAGTACTTTTTTCTTGCAAATCTACTGCTGATTCGAAGTCAATTAATACTGGTTCAACCGAACATGCAGCTGAAATCGAACTACTTAATCCATCTGGTAGAAAAACGAAATTATCTTCCCTCAAAGGGAAATTGGTGCTAATCGATTTTTGGGCATCCTGGTGCGGCCCCTGTCGTAAAGAAAACCCAAAAGTGGTGGAAGCCTATCAAAAATATAAAAACAAACAATTCGTTAACGGAAAAGGGTTTGAGGTTTTCAGTGTATCACTTGATAAGGATAAGGAACAATGGAAACAAGCAATTAAAGGCGATGGCTTAATATGGAAAAATCATGTTATTGATACTGAATCCAAGGCCTCCATGGATTATTATGTAAATTCTATTCCATCTGCCTTTTTAATGGATCAAGAAGGAAATATCATCGCCAAAGGAAATGAACTACGCGGACTAAATCTGCATATTACTTTGGATAAATACCTCAAGAAATAAGCTCTATGTCTTTTGACGAAAATCAGTGGAAAAATCACTTGTTCCAAGTTTTCGACAGCGAGTTTAATGCAAAGAATGCGCATCTTAAAATGTCTCCTTACCGCAAATTATGGGATTCAATCCATTCTCAATCAGCGATAAAATGTGCGGTCGGAATTCATATTTTTTTTGACAAAGAGCCACAAATTGTTTTGATTGAGCGCCCATCAACCATGCGCAAACATGCAGGACAAGTGGCATTTCCCGGAGGAAAAATGGATGAAACAGACCGAAATTTGGTTCATACAGCCATTCGAGAAAGCGAAGAAGAATTAGGGATTAATCCACAATCAACCCAACTTATTGGAAGTTTAAGTCCAGTTTTTATTCCAGTCACCAATTATGTTGTTTATCCATTCGTTTTTATTCATGAGAAAAAACCTATTTTTAAAGTGAATGAAATGGAAGTAAACACAATTCTTTGCTTATCATTTTCTACCTTGTTAAACCCTTCGTTTCAAACCTCAAAAGAAATCTCCATAGAAAATGGGGATGTGCTTTCCGATGTTCCCTGTTTTGAATTTGAAAACAATACAATTTGGGGAGCAACCTCACTCATGTTGAATGAAATGAGGGAGCGAATTAAGATTTTTCTTCTGCCAACTGTTTAGCGTACATTTCAGCATAAATGCCATTCTCCATCATTAAGGAGTTATGTGAACCAGATTCAACCACCTCACCCCCATCAATTACAATTATTTTATTGGCATTTCTTACGGCAGAAATTCGATGACTAACAATGATCGAGGTTCTTTCTTTTTCCATTTTTTTCAAATTGCTAAGAATAATTTCTTCTGTCTCTGTATCAACGGCTGATAAACAATCATCCAATAAAAGTAATTTTGGATTACGCAACAAAGCCCGGGCAATACTGACACGTTGTTTTTGACCACCACTCAAATTGACTCCACGCTCACCAAGAACCGTTTCAAATTGATCTGGGAAATCTTGAATGTTGTGGTATACATGAGCTGCTTTGGTCACTTGAACAAGTTGTTCCATTGTAACATGGTTTGAAACAGACCCGAATTGCAAATTATTTTTTATGGTATCTGAAAATAAAAACACATCCTGTGGAACAATCCCCGTCTGATTACGAAATGTTTCCAAGTTAATCGACTTTATCTCATTCCCATCCACAAATATATTCCCAGATGTTACATCAAATTGACGCATTAACAAACTCAAAAGAGTAGATTTTCCACTTCCTGTCCTTCCAATTATTGCAAGGGTTTCGCCTTTATTCACGGTAAAACTAATGTCTTTTATCGCCTGGATACCTGTATTTGAATATGTAAATGAAACATGCGAAAATTCGATCTTGCCATTAAAAACGAATGGTGTTTGATTCGTTGAAACAACCTCTGGATGTTGAATCAAGAACTCATTGATTCTTTTTTGAGATGCTGCTGCCCGTTGTATTAAAGAAGTAACCCAACCTATACTAGCAAATGGCCATGTCAAATTATTCACAAAAAAAATGAAAGCAACAATCCCGCCTAATGAAATTGTTTTTTCATACACCATTAAACCACCCAAATAGATTGCAATCAAAGTACTTAATCCAATGAGAAACATCATGGTTGGCATAAACAAGGAATTGACGAAAACCAATTTCATCGTCCTTTTTTTATACGCTGAGGAGGATGAAGAAAATCCTTCCCAAATTTCTTTTTCTCTGCTGTAGGCTTTAATAACGCGCATTCCAGCAAAAGACTCTTGAGCTATAGTAGATAAGGCGGATTGTTCCTCTTGAACCTTTCCACTCAACTGATTCATTTTTGTAGAAACAAAATAAATCAACACCGACATGATTGGAAGCGGTAACAAGACGAAAAATGTCAAAATAGGGTTAATGGCAATCATCTGATAAATCACCATAAAAAACAAAACAACCAAGTTGATCGAATACATAATTCCAGGACCTAAGTACATACGAACTTGACTCACATCTTCCGAAATCCGATTCATTAAATCACCCGTAGAATTTCGTTTGTAAAATGGGGCATCTAAATTTTGATATTGGGTATAAATCTCATTTTTTAAATCAAATTCAATTAATCGAGACATCACAATGATTGTTTGCCGCATGAGAAAAAGAAAAAAACCCTTTGCGATGGATAGAAACATATATATCCCTCCCAATTTTAGAGACAATAATAAAACGCTATCAACCTTTGTGAAATTTGTATTGGTCATGAAATCATCCACTGTTTCCTTGACATAAACAGGCATTTTCACTCCAAAATAATTGGAAACAATTGTAAACAAAATCCCCAATAAAAGGTGCCATTTGTATTTAAAAAAATATTTGTTGAGATAGCTCAGCGACTTCATGGGATTATTTTCTAATTTTGTGGACTTATTTCTTATGCTAGAAGCAAATTTAAGCATTCGAAATCAAAAACTATTGATTAAAACGGATAAACTCGATTCTTCATGGAGGTAAAGACAATAAACGAAATTAATTTAAATGAAAACCCTGTGTTGGCGCAAATGGCAACTATGGGTCATGAACAACTTTTATTCTGTAACGACGAAGAAACAGGATTAAAAGCAATAATTGCAATTCACAGTACTGTTTTAGGGCCTTCTTTAGGTGGAACGCGCATGTGGAAATATGCCAATGAAATGGAGGCGCTCAATGATGTTTTGAGACTTTCACGCGGAATGACCTATAAAAACTCAATTTCAAACTTGAATTTAGGAGGTGGAAAAGCCGTAATTATAGGAGATTCTCATACTATGAAATCGGAAGCTTTTTTCAGACGGTTTGGCAAATTTGTTGAAAGTCTATCTGGTAAATACATTACGGCAGAAGATGTTGGCATTTCACCAGAAGACATGGGTTGGGTTAGTAAAGAAACTAGGCATGTTGTCGGTTTGCCTGGAAAAAGTGGAGATCCTTCTCCAGTAACGGCTTTGGGTGTTTACATGGGAATGAAAGCGTGTGCTAAAATCCAATTTGGATCCGATTCATTAGCTGGTAAGAAAATTGCTGTTCAAGGAGTTGGCCATGTTGGAGAGTATTTGGTTAAACACCTCACAAATGAAGGAGCTGAAGTTTTTATTTCAGATATCTACCAACAAACGTTAGATCGTGTTTCATCAACCTACAATGCTAGAGTTGTTGCTCCGCAAGATATTTATGATATTGACATGGATATTTATGCTCCTTGTGCTCTGGGTGCAACAATCAATGACGAGACTCTGGCAAAGTTGAAATGTTCAATAATTGCAGGTGCAGCGAATAATCAATTGAGAAACGAATCAATTCATGGCCAAGCGGTAATGGATAAAGGAATTATTTATGCTCCCGATTATGCAATAAACGCTGGTGGGGTAATCAATTGTTTTTCTGAGGTTCATGGATTGTCAAGCGAATGGGCACACACAAAAGCAGAAGAAATTTATCAAACGATTTATAATATAGTTTCCCGATCGCAAGAAGAGAAACTTCCAACTTACCAAATAGCCAACGCAATAGCAGAAGAGCGCATCAAAGCAGTTGGCATCATCGATTTCACAAAATAAAAGCATGTTAAACAGAAGACATTTACGTATTAAGATTTTACAAATGCTTTATGCCTATTATCAATCAGGCGAAGAGGATCTATTGAAGTTTGAAAACGAATTACTTGGATCCGTTGAGCGAATGTATGATTTGTATTTGCTTCTGCTACTTTCAATGCCTGAATTGGTTCATGCCGCGGAAAATCGATTGGAGGACAAAAAAAAGAAAATGCGTCCAACACAAGAAGATTTGGAACCCAACAGAAAATTTGTCAATAATTTATTGATCAAACAACTGAACAATAGCAAAGAATTACGATCTTCTTCTGAAAAACAAAAAGCAAATTGGATTGGAGTAGAAAATCAAGAAGTCATTCGTAAAATGTTTCTTCAAATTCAAGAAAGTGAAACCTACTTTGAATTTATGAATGATGAAAAAACCGGCTATGAAAATGACAAAGCTTTTATTCTAAACTTATTTAAAATCGAAATTGCCAATTCGGAACCACTTCATAATTTCTTCGAAGAATGTAGCATTCATTGGATGGATGATTTGGATCACACTTGCTCAATGGTATTAAAAACCTTAAAAACCGCACAAGAAAATGAGGAATTTCAAATTTTACCGCTTTACAAGGAAAATGATTCTGAAAAAGACTTTGTAATTCAATTGTTTAGAAATACAATCGCCAAGAATGCTGAAAATGAATCATTGATTGACGATTTAACTAAAAATTGGGAATTGGACCGAATTGCAAAAATGGATATAATCTTGTTAAAAATGGGGATTACTGAATTGCAGATTTTCCCAGAAATACCAATTAAAGTAACACTTAATGAGACAATCGAAATTTCAAAATACTACAGCACACCAAAAAGTAATACGTTTATTAATGGAGTATTAGATAACGCCATTGAAATATTAAAAAAAGAGAAAAAAATAATAAAAATGGGCCGTGGCCTTTTAAATTAAATATCATGAAAAACATACTCGTATTTTGTTCTTTGTTTTCATTTCTATGTTTCACCTCCTGTCAATCAGATAATAACGTAGAGATTGGAAAGAAAACTGAAATGAAAGTGAACGCGGTATATGACGCTGGAACTGTTAATAAAGGCGAAAAAATTAAGGCTGTCTTTAAAGTTACAAATACTGGAAAAAGTCCTCTTGTCATCAGTGAAGTCAAAGGCTCATGTACATGCACAGTTGCTGATTTCCCTAAAAAGCCAATTCCCGCTGGAGAATCTGCTGAAATAAAAGCAGAAGTGAATACAGATAAAACAGGTGATGGTGTAATTTCTAAATCTGTTCGAATTATTGCCAATACAGAACCGAACTTAACGGTTGTTCATGTCAAAGCTAAAGTTGTAATTAAATAAATAAAACCCAAAATGAGTAAAGAAGCTATCAATATGTTATTACTGCTTGGAGCAGTGCTTGTATATTTTTTCTTGATTTTTAGAGCGCCCATGAAACGTCGCAAGGAATTGAAAAAATTTGTTGAATCTTTAAGTGCTGGAGACAAGGTAATTACTTCTTCAGGAATACATGGAAAAGTATTGGAAGTTGCTGAAACAACAATTTTAATTAGTTCAGAAGGAAGTAAATTGCGCGTTGATAAAAACTCAATCGCTCGATCTTCTGAGGACCTAGTTAAGTAATCATGAAGATACCATTAGCTATTAGTTTAGTAATCGGTTTAATTTCCTGCGATTCAAGTGATAGTTCCCGCTTAAAAAATACAGCGAGTCCGAACGAAAGTCATCCAAAAATTGACTCAATTCAACATGAAAATAAAAGCCGTATTGAAAAAAAATACGGTTCTCAATGGGATTTTTGCGATTGCGTAAAGAAAAGTGATTCAATAGACAAGGTATTGAAAAAAAGCGCTTTATCCGAAGCTGAAACGACTAAATTGCTTCTACGAGCCGACGAAGTAGAAAAAAAATGCAAACTTTTCTTAACGGATTTACAATCAAAAAAACCTGCTGATAGAGCGGCACATCAAGCAAAAGTTAAAGCCTGTTTGAATAACCAATAATAAGCTTGTCAATTTTAAGTTTCAAATTCATGAATCATCTTTGATTTCACAATCTTATTGGTTTGATGCATTTCTTTATTTTTATTGAGAAAAGGTATGAATTAAATTATTTTTTACCCGCAATTCACATTGAATAATTGAAAAGAAAAGTTAAATTTGCCACGACTAAATTCAAAGTATATCAGAAAATACATGAGACTTTAGATTAAGATATTGATTATTTGACATTTACACACAAAAAATGAATACATCTTCATCTACTATTGATTACTTTCCATTACTGCTTCAGATGGTGGTGGCCGGTGGATTCGTAGTTTTCACCCTATTTGTTACCCATATTTTAATGCCGCGTCTAAAATCAAAAAAGAAAGACGCTAATTTTGAATGTGGAATAGAAGTACAAGGAAATGCTCGATTCCCAGTTTCTATTCGGTATTTTATGACTGCAATTTTATTTGTTCTTTTCGATGTGGAGGTTATTTTCTTTTACCCGTATGCAGTTAATTTCAATCAACTTGAACTAGAAGGATTATTAGCTGTTATTATGTTTGTAGCATTCTTCCTTATCGGATTTTTCTACGTATTCAAAAAAGGTGCATTAGAATGGGAAAAATAGAAAATTTAGAAGTAATTAATGGTGAAGGGTATCAATTGACAACCCTTGACAAGGCCATCGGATTGGCTCGTGCAAATTCAGTTTGGCCGCTTCCATTTGCCACATCTTGCTGTGGAATTGAGTTTATGGCAACCATGGGAAGCACCTATGATATGTCCCGTTTTGGAATGGAACGTATGTCGTTTACTCCACGTCAAGCCGATTTATTAATTGTTGCTGGGACAATATCCAAAAAACTAGGCCCAGTTTTGAAACAAATATATGAACAAATGGCAGAGCCAAAATGGGTTTTGTCTGTTGGTGCGTGTGCCTCTTCTGGTGGCATTTTCGATACGTATAGTGTTTTACAAGGTATTGATCGGATTATTCCAGTTGATGTTTATGTTCCTGGTTGTCCTCCAAGACCTGAACAAATAATAGATGGCGTAATAAACATTCATAAACTGGTGAAGTTGGAATCCATGAGACGTAGATACAGTGATGAGTATAAACACTTAATGAAAAATTACCAAATCGATATTAACGATGAACGCAATAAGTAATGAACAAGTATTGAATAGGCTCAATGAATTTTTTGCGGCCGATATTCGTACATCTGACGAGCCTTATGGTTTATTGACGCTTGAAGTAAATCCGTCAAAAGCCTATGAGATGATCGATTGGTTAAAAAATGATTCCGTATTGCAATGTTCTTTTCTTACCAATATTGCTGCCGTTCATTATCCAACTGATACAAATAGAGAAATTGCAGTCGTTTATCAATTACATAGTTGGAGAAATAATTTTCGATTGAGATTAAAGGCATTTTTGCCGATTGCGAACCCTTCCATTTCCTCCATAGTTGAGATTTATAATGGTGCTAATTGGATGGAACGTGAAACATTTGATTTTTATGGGGTAAACTTTACAGGGCATCCCAATTTATGCAGAATTTTGAACGAAGATTCAATGGATTATTTTCCAATGCGAAAAGAATTCCATTTGGAAGATGAAACACGTGAAGATAAAGATGATCGCTATTTTGGAAGATTTTAAAAGGTATGGAAGCTAAAGAACACTATAAAGCAAATGAGCTAACCGATTTGTCAAAAGATACAATTGACGGAGAAATAGCTACCATAAATTTTGGACCCACTCACCCTTCAACACACGGAATTTTTCAGAACGTGTTGCAAGTAGATGGTGAAAAAATTGTTTCTGCTGAACAAACTGTAGGATATATTCACCGTGCATTTGAAAAATTAGCGGAAAGAAGGCCATACAACCAAATAACTCCTATTACAGACCGCTTAAATTACTGCTCCTCCCCCATTAACAACATTGGGTGGGAAATGACGGTTGAAAAACTCATTGGGGCAGAAATTCCAAAAAGAGTTCAATACATGCGGGTAATTATTATGGAATTGGCACGCATTGCAGATCATTTAATTTGTGACTCAGTAATTGGTGTAGATGCTGGAGCTTTAACAAGTTTTTTCTATCCATTTACAGAGCGTGAGAAAATCTACGAATTGTATGAAGAAATTTGCGGAGCTCGTCTAACTACTAATATTGGAAGAATAGGTGGTTTCGAACGTGATTTTAATGAAACGTTTCATACCAAATTAAAATCATTCCTTAAAACTTTCCCCCCTGCGTTTGAAGAATTTAATTCTATGCTTGAACGGAATCGAATTTTTATGGATCGTACGAAAGGAGCAGGACCAATTTCAGCAGAAAGAGCTTTGAATTATTCATTCACAGGTCCAAATCTTCGCGCAGCTGGCGTAGATTATGATGTTCGAGTGGCGCAACCCTATTCGTCGTACGAAGATTTTGATTTCAATATACCAGTTGGAGTAAATGGAGATACGTATGATCGCTTTATGGTAAGACAAGAAGAAATTCGTCAAAGTATGAGAATCATTCAACAAGCCTATTCGAATTTACCGGAAGGTCCATACAAAGCTGATCTACCAGAATTTTTCTTACCTCCAAAGGCTGAAGTATATAATCAAATGGAAGCATTGATTTACCATTTTAAAATCATCATGGGCGAAACTCACATTCCTGCTGGTGAAGTTTATCATGCCGTTGAAGGTGGAAACGGTGAGTTGGGTTATTACCTAATTAGCGATGGTGGAAGAAACCCGTACCGTTTACAATTTAGAAGACCTTGTTTTATATATTACCAAGCATATCCTGAAATGATTAAAGGAATGACGATAAGTGATGCAGTACTCACATTGAGTAGTATGAACGTAATTGCAGGTGAATTAGACGCATAGATTATGAAATTACACGTTGATTGGAACAAACGACACGCGGAGAAAAGGGAATTAAGTCCTGAATCTTTGGCAAAAGTAAATGAATTAATGACCCATGTTCCTGAAGGGAAACATAAAAGTGCGTTGATTCGTGTGTTACACCTTGCTCAAATTGAATTTGGATGGCTGAGTATTGAAACAATGGATTATGTGGCGGAATTATTAAAAATTCAACCGATTGAAGTGTATGAAGTGGCAACATTTTATACCATGTTCCATTTAGATCCAGTTGGTAAGCATGTTTTTGAAGTTTGTAGAACCGGACCTTGCATGTTGGTGGGAAGTGATGATATTATTTCGCACATTGAAAATAAATTGAACATTAAGGTTGGTGAAACCACTGAAGACGGTATGTTCACCTTGAAAACAGCGGAGTGTTTAGGCGCTTGTGGGTATGGACCCATGCTACAATGCCGCCATAAAAACCATGAGTTTTTAACGAAAGATAAAGTTGATGAACTAATTGATGCCTATCGATCAGGCCAATTTGAATCCTAAGTATATGAAAGGAAGAAAATTACTTATAGAACAAGTCAATATTCCGGGCATCGAAACTTTTGATGTTTACAGAAAAAATGGTGGTTATCGATCCGTTGATAAAGCGATTAAAACGATGTCACCAGATGATGTCGTTGAAGAAGTAAAAAAATCAGGTTTACGCGGAAGAGGTGGCGCAGGATTTCCTACCGGAATGAAGTGGTCTTTTTTAGCAAAACCAGAGGGAGTTCCGCGTTATTTGGTATGTAACGCTGATGAATCTGAACCTGGAACATTTAAGGATCGGTATTTAATGGAGCACCTTCCACATTTATTAATTGAAGGAATGATTACATCAAGCTATGCTTTAGGCTGTAATTTATCCTTTATCTATATTCGCGGTGAATTCATGTGGATTCTCCATATTTTAGAAAAGGCAATTGCTGAAGCATATGCTCAAGGATATCTCGGGAAAAATATTTTAGGTTCTGGATATGATCTAGATTTACGCGTAATGCCTGGTGGTGGAGCCTATATTTGTGGCGAAGAAACAGCCTTGATTGAATCATTGGAAGGAAAACGTGGAAATCCTAGAATCAAACCTCCATTCCCTGCTGTAAAAGGATTGTGGGGATGTCCTACAGTTGTAAATAATGTTGAAAGTATTGCAGCAGTTGTTCCAATTGTGAATGATGGAGGCGATGCCTATGCTCAAATTGGTATTGGAAGAAGCACTGGAACTAAGTTAATTTCAGCAAGTGGAAATTTGGCTCGTCCGGGAGTTTATGAAATTGATTTAGGTTTATCAGTTGAAGAATTTATATATGGCGATGATTATTGTCGCGGAATGGCCAATGGTAAAAAGTTAAAAGCGTGTATTCCTGGAGGTTCATCAGTTCCTATTTTACCTCATTACTTGGTAACCAAAACGGCTGCCGGTGAAGATCGTTTAATGACCTATGAAAGTCTTTCTGACGGTGGGTTTGCTACAGGATCTATGTTGGGTTCAGGTGGATTTATTGTGTTTGACGAAGATCAATGTATTGTTAGAAACACGTGGAATTTTGCTCGATTCTATTCTCATGAGTCTTGTGGACAATGTTCACCTTGTCGTGAAGGAACGAGTTGGATGGAAAAAGTACTTTATCGTTTGGAAAATGGTCAAGGAAATTTAAGAGATATTGATCTATTAGCAGAAATCAATAAAAAAATTGAAGGAAATACGATTTGTCCATTAGGAGATGCTGCGGCTTGGCCAGTGGCAGCTGCTATTCATCATTTCAGAGAAGAATTTGAATGGCACGTAACAAATAAAGAAGAATCACAAACAAGAAACTTTGGGTTAAGTAAAGAACCTGTAGGTGCATAGATCGGGAGTTATGATTAAAGTTACTATAGATAATATTGAGGTAGAAGTAGAACCAGGTACTACAATATTGAATGCCGCACGGCAAATTGGTGGTGAGGTTGTTCCACCTGCAATGTGTTATTACAGCAAATTACCTGGAACTGGAGGTAAATGTAGAACGTGCTTAGTGGAGGTTGCTGCCGGTTCAACCGCAGATCCAAGACCTATGCCTAAATTGGTTGCATCTTGTTCTACGAACGTGATGGATGGCATGATTGTAAAAAACAAAACATCTGAAAAAGTACATGAAAATCGTGGGGGTGTTGTTGAGTTTTTATTAGCGAATCATCCATTAGATTGTCCAGTTTGTGATCAAGCAGGTGAATGTCATTTACAAGATTTAGGATACGAACATGGTTCGCAGAAAAGTAGATACGAAGAAGAAAAACGAACGTTTGACCCAATAGATATTGGCGATACCATTAAATTACACATGAATCGATGCATTCTTTGTTATCGATGCGTTCATGTTGCCAATAATTTAACAGAAAATCGAGTTCACGGAGTATTAAACAGAGGTGAACATGCTGAAATCAGCACCTATATTGAAAATGCCATCGATAATGATTTTTCTGGAAATATGATCGATGTTTGTCCGGTTGGTGCTTTGACCGATAAAACATTTCGTTTCAAAAGTCGTGTTTGGTTTTTGAAACCTATGGAAGCAGAATGCAGTTGTACAAAATGTTCCGGAAAAGTAGTTCTATGGATGTTCGGTAATGAAGTATATCGAGTTACTGCGCGAAAAGATACATACGGAGAAGTAGAAGATATTGAAGGAAAACCAGGGTGGATATGTAACGAATGTAGATTTGAGAAAAAAGATACTGCAAAATGGAACGTAACCGGACCAAGAGTAGTAGATCGTCATTCGGTAATTTCTCAAGGGAAATATGAAACAAAAATAGATTCGCCAACAAAAAATATTGAATAATGGATACGGCGCTTTTAATAGAAAAATTCTCACTGGTAATAATCGTTTTCCTAATATCATTAGGTATTGCAGCGTATTCTACTTATTTCGAACGAAAATTGGCGGCATGGATTCAGGATCGAATTGGACCTGATCGCGCTGGACCATTCGGTTTACTTCAACCAATTGCTGATGGGGTGAAAATGTTTATGAAAGAAGATTTTATTCCAAAAAACTCAGACAAATGGTTATTTATTATAGGTCCAGGAATTTCCATGTTCACAGCATTAATCACAAGTACAATAATTCCATGGGGACCGCCAATTGAAATTTTCGGAAGACAAATCTCCCTTCAAATTGCTGATTTTAATATTGGCGTTTTATTCATTTTTGGAGTTGTTTCTATTGGAGTTTATGGGATCATGATTGGTGGTTGGGCTTCCAATAATAAGTACTCACTTTTTGGTGCAATACGCGCTTCCTCCCAAATGATTTCATACGAGCTAGCGATGGGTATTTCTTTGATTACTATCATTTTACTTACAGGAAGTTTAAGTCTGACTGATATTGTTAAAAGTCAACACGGGATGAATTGGAATATCTTCTATCAACCCGTTTGTTTCTTAATTTTCTTTATTTGTTCCCTTGCTGAAACAAATAGAGCTCCTTTTGATTTGGCGGAATGCGAATCTGAACTAGTTGGTGGTTATCACACGGAATATTCTTCCATGAAACTAGGTCTATTTTTGTTTGCCGAGTATGTTTCTATGTTTATTTCTTCTGCGTTGATGGCAATTCTTTTCTTTGGAGGATATAACTTTCCAGGCATGGATTACTTTGATGGCAATACGCTAGCAATATTGGGTGTACTAGCTTTTTTCACCAAAACATTTTTGTTCATTTTTGTTTTCATGTGGATTCGATGGACAATTCCGCGATTCCGATTTGATCAATTAATGCATTTGGGTTGGAAAACACTTATCCCAGCCGCCATAATTAATATGTTAATTACAGCTATAGTGATCGCCTTTAACAAAGGTTGGTTCTAAAAATTAAAAGAAATGGAAAGCTTTACGAATAGAAAAAAAGTTGTTTCTGACAAACCAATGACTTTCATTGAGAAGTTGTATCTACCTGCCATTTTTAGTGGTATGATGATTACAATGAAACATATTTTAAAACGAAAAAAAACAATCAAATACCCAGAAGAAATTCGTGTTTTCGCACCTGTTTATCGCGGTCAGCACGTATTAAAACGTGACGAAGAAGGACGAGAAAATTGTACAGCATGTGGATTGTGTGCAGTAGCTTGTCCTGCAGAAGCAATTACTATGGTAGCAGATGAAAGAAAGCGCGGCGAAGAAAATTTATACCGAGAAGAAAAATATGCTTCAACCTATGAAATTAATATGTTGAGATGTATTTTTTGTGGTCTTTGTGAAGAAGCATGTCCGAAAGAGGCGATTTTTCTTACCGATAGAATTGTTCCAACTGAATTTGAACGAGCGGACTTTATTTATGGGAAAGATAAATTGGTTGAGTCAATAGATGATAGAATTGACATCACCCTTAGGCAAAACACAGGAAAAAGAGGAGCAATATGATATTAGAATTAATCTCAATTATCTTGGGCGGAATGACAATCGGTTCAGCACTGATGGTGATTCTCAGTAAACACCCAATTAGAAGCGTACTTTACTTAGTAATTACATTCTTCTTTATTTCTGGACATTTCATATTAATGAATGCTCAATTTATTGCCGTTGTAAATATTATCGTTTATGCCGGTGCAATTATGGTTCTTTTCCTTTTCGTTCTTATGCTATTAAATTTAAATAAGGTTGATGAGAGGAAAACAAATCATCCTATTTCTTTTACAGCAGTAATTGCCGGTGGAGCACTTCTACTTGTGATTTTGGCCGCATTAAAAGACGGTATAACCTTTACTAATACCATTGTTAAAAGTGACGTTGGTTTAGTTGAAAATTTAGGAACTCTTTTGTTCTCCAAATACGTTGTTCCCTTTGAGGTTTCATCGATTTTATTCATCTCTGCTATGGTGGGAGCTGTTTTGCTTGCCAAAAGAGAAAAACAACACATTGATTAATTATGCCAGCAGTTTTATCTATAACACAAGGGTTAACAGTAGATTACTACGTTATCCTCTCCTCCATTCTATTTTCAATTGGAGCAATTGGACTAATGACACGCAAAAATATGATTGTCATGTTGATGTGTATTGAATTAATGCTGAATTCTGTAAATCTTTTGCTTGTTGCATTTTCCAGCTATTTCAATCAAGGCGATGCACAAATTTTTGTTTTCTTTATTGTAGTTGTCGCAGCGGCAGAAGCAACTGTTGGTCTTTCTATTCTTATTCTTGCCTACCGAAATAAACGAAATATTGACGCAGACTTATTTAACAATTTAAAAGGGTAATCGATGGGAACTGAAACGTTAATACTATTAGTTTTACTTTTTCCACTTATTGGGGGTATTCTAAATGGGACAATTGGAAAGAATTTGTCCGAAACTGTAGTTGGAACAATTGGCACTCTTATGGTCGCAATACCATTCGTTATTTCTTTCAGCATTTTTCTTTCGCTTGATTCAGTAGTTAATGTTCCTTTGTTTTCTCTATTAAAACTTACTGATTTCAGTCTGAATGCAGGATTACAAGTAGATGCTTTGGCAATTTGGATGACAATGATAATTACCGGAATTGGTTCGTTGATTCATATTTTTTCCATGGGATATATGAAGGGAGACCCAGGTTTTTATAAGTTCTTCACCTATTTGAATTTATTCATTTTCTCCATGTTAATTTTGGTGTTAGGAAGTAGTTATTTCATGCTGTTTTTTGGATGGGAAGGAGTTGGAATCTGTTCGTATCTATTGATTGGGTTTCATTATAACGACAAAGAAAAAGGATTGTTAAATACATTGGCTGCCCGAAAAGCGTTTGTGATGAATCGAATAGGGGATTTAGGTTTGTTAATTGGTTGTTTTTTATTAATCAATCTATTTGGCTCACTTGAGTTTTCTGTGATTGCTGAAAAAATGAAGTCACTTTCAATTGCCACTGATTCTGTCGCTATTATTGGAATTACCTTGTGTTTGTTCATTGCCGCTACTGGAAAATCTGCCCAAATACCATTATTTACCTGGTTGCCAGATGCAATGGCTGGGCCAACTCCCGTTTCTGCATTAATTCATGCCGCAACAATGGTTACAGCTGGAATTTACCTGGTTGTTCGTTCCAATTTCTTATTCGAATTAGCACCCTATACACAACATATTATCTTATACATTGGTCTTGCGACATCGCTTGTAGCTGCGTTTATTGCGATGCGTCAAAACGATATTAAAAAAGTGCTAGCCTATTCCACCGTATCTCAGTTGGGCTTAATGTTTGTTGCGCTTGGATTGGGTTCATATACTGTAGCTATTTTCCATGTTACAACTCATGCATTCTTCAAAGCACTATTGTTTCTTGGATCAGGTAGTATAATTCACGCGAATCATCACGAACAAGATATCACAAAAATGGGTGGATTGAAAAAATACATGCCCGTAACGCACCTCGTTTTCTTACTAGGAACCTTAGCAATTGCAGGTTTCCCGTTATTATCAGGTTTTTTCTCAAAAGATGAGATTTTGGCCGCTGGTTTTGTGCATAGTCCAGTGATTTTTTCTTTATTGATTTTATCGGCTTCTCTAACTGCCATATATATGTTTCGTATGTATTTTTTGGTGTTTTTTGGTCAATTTAGAGGGGATCATCACACGCAAGAACATTTACATGAAAGTCCGAGTGTTATGACACTACCCTTGATTGTTCTGGCCATATTTTCTGTACTTGGTGGTGCACTAAATCTACCTGATTTTATTGTTTCAAATGGCTCACATTGGTTGGATCATTTTCTGAATCATGGAACGTTTGGATTAGACAAAATTCATCCACACCATATAGAAACAAGTTCGGCTGTTGGAATCATGATTGGAACAAGTATTATTACCTTCTTAATTATAGGTATTTCTTACTGGATGTATGTTTCTAAACAAAAAGTAACCAAGGAAGAACATGACTTTACCGGATGGGAGAAACTTTCCTCCAAAAAATTATATTTTGATGAGATTTACAATGCTTTATTTGTAAAATCAGTTGAATGGAAAGCATCAAAAGTACTACCATTCGTAGAAAATAGAATTTTAGTTAAAGGAATTGGACTTTTAACTCAAGTGATCAGTTTTTCAGGTTCTCAAATCCGCAAAATTCAAACAGGGATTTTGTCGAGTTACTTTTTCTGGATGATTTTGGGAATCGTTGGTTTAATTAGTTATTATTTAATTTATTTCAAGCTGTGGAACTTCTAATTATAACAGTTGTCCTAGGATTAATTTCCTTTTTTGTTCCCCGTAATAGTATCAAACTATTTGGGTTGGCTGGTAGCTTTGTGTCTGCAGCTATTGCACTAATTCACCTAATTAATTTTGAAACAGGTTCATCTGTATCCATTTTTGAAACTACAGAAATGCCATTCGGATTAACTTTTCAAATTGGGTATGACGGATTAGGGTTAATGATGATCGCGCTAACAAACTTGATCGTTCCGATAATTCTCTTAAGTAATTACAACAATTCAGCTACTTCCGAAAATCGTGTTTTTCATGCTCTTGTGTTTTTCATGCAATTCGGTTTGTTAGGAGTATTTACAGCAGCTGACGGTATCTTGTTTTATATTTTTTGGGAATTTACACTTATTCCAGTTTTTCTGATCCTGTATTGGTTTGGAAAAGGAACAAATAAAGTATTGTTGAAATTTTTCATTTATACACTTGTCGGATCATTAGCAATGCTACTTTCTTTTATTGCGTTAGGTTTAAAAGCAAATTCATTCGCTTATTCTGATTTATTAGCCGTTCATCTTCCGGCGAAAGAAGCGTGCTGGATCATTTCAGGGTTTCTGCTTGCATTTGCCATTAAAATTCCACTTTTCCCTTTTCATACTTGGCAGCCTGATACCTATACTACAGCACCCATGTCTGGAACAATGCTGCTTTCGGCCCTGATGTTGAAAATGGCCCTTTTTGGAATGATGAAATGGATGATTCCGCTTGCTCCCGAAGGAGTCGCTGAAATTAAATGGTTAGTAATTAGTTTAAGTGTTATTGGTATAATATACGCTGCGATCATTTGCATTAAACAGCAAGATATTAAGCGATTATTTGCTTATGCTTCCATTAGTCATTTGGGATTAATAGCAGCTGGAATTATGGTGTTTACCAAAAATGCACTCGTTGGAGCATCGGTACAAATTGTCAATCACTCTTTAATCGCCATCGGATTGTTCCTTGTAGCAGATATTCTTGAATCAAGATTAAAAACACGTGAATTGTCCCACATGCAAGGTACAGCTACCCTAGCTCCTAAATTTGGTTTTTGGTTTGCCGTGATCGCTTTCGCTTCAGTTTCGGTGCCATTTACTGCAGGATTTATAGGTGAATTCACCTTGTTGAAAGAATTAACAAAATTTCACTTTGCCGTTGGCCTTCTTTCAGCCACAACACTTGTATTTGGTGCCGTGTATACATTAAGAGCTTATCAGTTGAGTATGTTTGGTGCACCTAAAAATGAATCTTTTGAAGATTTGCGTTGGAATGAAATTTTAGTATTTATTCTACTAACCATTGCCATTGTTGGAATCGGATTGTTTCCTCAATTCATTGCAGATCTGGTTGGACCAAGTCTTGACAAGCTAATTATTATTTTTAACGAAACAACTACCCACTAATATGGAGGCTATCATCGTATTATTTCTAACAGGAATTATTGCTTTATTTTTAGGTATTTACAATCAACCAAAGCTAACTACACTCGTTTCTGTAATTGGTTTAATTGGAGCTGCTGTTGTTCAGCATTATCCATTGAACATACTTCCTGCGGAATATAATTTACTGGAATTTAATCAGGTTGGAAATGGATTTGTTGTATTGGCCATTTTACTAACACTATTAATAGTACTTTCTGGACAAAAAGAATTTTTAGAGGAAAAAAGTCATGCCGGGGATTATAATGCCTTATTATTATTTTCTCTTTGTGGAGGAATTATTCTGATTGGATTTACCGATTTATTTATGTTTTTCCTTGGATTGGAGATTTTATCCATTCCCTTATATGTGCTAGCAGGTTCAAGAAAAGGGGTTTCTGAATCTTCAGAAGCTGCAGTAAAATATTTTTTCATGGGTGCATTTGCAACCTGTCTTTTGTTGTTTGGTGTTGTTTTAACATACGGTGCAACACAATCTTTTGAGTTATCCGAGATTCTATCTAAAACAATTAATTCATCCGGCAATGCGATGTTGTATGTTGGAATGATTTTTATTTTAGCCTCTTTTCTCTTTAAAGTTGGTGTTGCTCCTTTTCATTTCTGGGTACCCGATGTTTATCAAGGTAGTCCAACGGTATTTATGGGATATATGTCATCCGTTGTTAAGGTAGTTGGGATTTACGCGTTTATTAAGTTTTTTCACTTGGCTTTTGGAGGCTTATACGATTTCTGGTCTATCTTAATTGCTGTCTTAATCGGTATTTCAATGTTTATAGGGAATTTATCAGCACTCGTTCAAACCAAATTCAAGCGATTAATGGCCTATTCGAGTATTACAAATGGAGCATATGCATTGATGGCTATTTTGTACCCGAGTGCATTAAGCGATTCCACATTGTGGGTTTTTATGTTAGGTTACGGAACTTCTGTTGTTGCTCTATTAACGATTTCAATGATCTTGAATGATGATACGGATGAAATAGCTTCCTTTAAAGGTATTGGTTATCGCAAACCGCTAATTGGTTTGGTGGCGATTACTGCTTTGTTATCAACATCGGGAATTCCACCAATGACCGGTTTTTTTGGGAAATTAATGTTGTTTTCTAGTGTTTGGTCTTATTACCCTTGGTTGATTGTCTTTGCTCTAGTTAACTCAGCAATTGGTGTTTATATTTACTTGAGACTGATCATGACAATTATGTCCAAGGAAACTGCAACTGACACGAAAGAAATTACAGTTAGTTTAACACGAACAATTGTGCTGGTAATTAGCTTGTTGATATTGGTAGCGGGTTGGTTGATGCTTCTTTGCTGGAAGTAGTTCTTAGACATAGCTTTCGTCTAAATCATTCGCGTAAAAAAACATTGTTAGATAAAGTTTCGCCTGTTATTGGGAAAAGCCAGTAGTTTTACTGCACTATTCTTCCTCCTCAGTAGATTTGATTTTAACCTTTATTTTCCTCCGTAAATTGCGGTCGAAAAATAAATCTCCGATAAACTACTGCGATTAACACACTATTCAAGGTTACATAAACCATTAATGCCAACAAAGAAAGTGTCATTGTGAATTCAGCACTAAAGAACATTTCAGGGCTTTTCTTCATTTCTGAAAACAATTGTTCTTTGGAATATGCCTTGAATTGAGGATTATCTGTTTTTATTTTCTTTACTTGAACCGAATCGCTTAAGATTTTATCAATTTGTTTATAGGTTTTTGTCAATTGGCGTTCATTAAAGCTTTTGTCAATTTTTCCATAATACAAAAAAATGAAAATGCTTGTCAAAACAGCATAAGAAACACCTGGGACCATTGCATTTTTAATATCGGTCAAAATATTACTTTCTAGCCCTTTTTTCTTCACCAAATACAAACCAAAAGCTACGGCAAAGGTTCCTAAAAACATATTCAGAAAGACAAATCCATTCACAGAATCCGAAGAAAAACCTGCTCCAAAAAAAGCCAATTTGGTGCAAAACCACAAAAGGGAGGCAAAGGTCCCAATTAACAATCCAGTTTTCATACTAACTATTCATTGAAACTAAAAACTCTTCGTTAGATCTTGTGTTATCCATGTGTGATTTCAAGAATTCCATAGCCTCAATTGGGTTCATATCCGCAATAAATTTACGGATCAACCAAACGCGTTGCAACACATCCTTACTAACCAATAAATCTTCTCTTCGTGTACCTGAAGCAGTAATATCAATTGCTGGATAAATTCGACGATTTGCAATTTTACGATCCAATTGAAGTTCCATATTACCTGTACCTTTGAACTCTTCGAAGATAACCTCATCCATTTTGGATCCTGTATCAACTAATGCAGTTGCTAAGATAGAAAGCGAACCTCCATTTTCAATCTTCCGAGCAGAACCAAAGAATCGTTTCGGTTTGTGAAGCGCATTGGCATCCACCCCACCCGACAATACCTTACCTGATGCAGGAGAAACCGTATTGTAGGCTCTAGCTAAACGTGTAATTGAATCTAATAGGATACAAACATCATGACCACATTCTACCATTCGTTTGGCTTTCTCAAGTACCATATTGGCAACTTTCACATGACGTTCTGCCGGTTCATCAAATGTCGATGCAATTACTTCAGCTTTTACGCTTCGAGCCATGTCTGTTACTTCCTCAGGACGCTCATCAATCAACAAAACAATTAGATAGGTCTCTGGATGATTTGCTGCTATCGCATTTGCCACGTCCTTTAATAACATGGTTTTACCCGTTTTTGGTTGCGCCACAATCATTCCGCGTTGTCCTTTACCAATTGGAGCAAACAAATCCATAACACGCGTTGAAAGCGTTTCTTGACTGTGTCCCGTCAATTTGAATTTCTCATCCGGAAACAAAGGTGTTAAATATTGAAAAGGAACACGATCCCGAATATACGATGGATCTCTACCATTGATGGATTCTACTTTTACTAGTGGAAAGTACTTCTCCCCTTCTCTTGGTGGACGAATCGTTCCTTTTACAGTATCTCCTGTTTTAAGTCCAAATAATTTAATCTGATTTTGTGAAACGTACACATCATCTGGAGAAGGCAAATAATTGTAATCTGAGGAACGTAAAAAACCAAATCCTTCTTGAATCACTTCCAATACCCCTTCTGCTGAAACAATTCCAACCAAATCAAAAGCTGAATAATCTTTTTCAGCTTGTTTGCTTTCCTCGTGATTACGTGAATCTGAATTCCTATTATCCGGAGTGCGCGATTCTGGGTTTCTATTTTCTGGATTGCGATTCTCCGGATTACGATTCTCCGAATTGCGATTCTCTGTATTTCTATTATCTTGATTACGATTCTCTGGATTTCTTCTTTCCTGAGGTCGGTTTTCATTGGTTCGGTTTTCGTGTGGACGATTTTCTACCTGTCTATTTTCGCCTTGTCTATTTTCTACCTTTTTTGGGGCAGCATTACGATTATCTGCTCCGGGCTTTTTTTGTCCCGAATTTATCGGCGAGGTGCGATCTACCTTTTCGGATTTTTCCGGTGACTCGGCTTTTGGCGTTGCAGGTATTACTATATCTTCTTTTAAAATCTTTTGCTCAATAACTACTGGTGTTTCATCAAATAACGATACTGGAGGTTCTACATGTGGAGCATCACTAATTTTTCGAGTTCTTACTCGTGTTTTTTTTATCTCTGCATCTTGAACAACCTTTTCTGATTTTTCCGTTTCAACTGATTCGTTGGTGCTGTTTGCGACTAATAGTTTTATTATTTCATCTTTCTTTAGTTCATTTGCATTACCAATGCCTAAAGTTTCAGCAATAACGCGCAAATCAGAAATTTTTTTCTTTTCAAGTTCTTTAATATCCATAAATGTTGTTGATAATCAATAAAATGTGTGTGATTTAACAGAAGATACCTAGATTTTGTACTTCAATTGATGATGCAATAATACAAAAAATTCTTTACTTACGCTTTACATCTAGAAAAAAAACAAAGTTTTGTACCTGTTGTATTTGTAGATTTTGTTTGAATGAATAACGAGATTGAGCTCCCTTAATTTTTCTAGCTTATTCACGTTTGAAACAATGACTTGGAATATTTTTCCAATTCAATTGACAGACACTTAGCAGAATTAACTTCTGAAGGAATATTGATTCAAGTAAGTCAAGGGTTATATTATGCTCCTCATAAATCAAAATTTGGTTTAGTTCCTCCTGACGATCAAACACTAATTGAGCGTTTTTTAAAAGATGATGATTTCCTATTATTGTCTCCAAACTCATATAACAATCTTGGATTTGGATTAACCCAACTGTATAACATAACTTGGGTTTACAATCATAAACGAAAAGGAAAATTTGAGTTGAATGGTAAACACTTTGAGTTTAAGTTAAAAACATCGTTTCCAAAATCTGTCACCAAAGAGTTTCTTTTAGTAGATTTATTAAATCATTTGGAGTATCTGGCCGAAGAGCAAGATTCAGTTTTACATAAACTACCTTCAAAGTTGAAAGAGTATAATTTAATTGAATTGATGAAAATTACCCAACAATATGGTTCATGATAAACAAAACGGAATTTGAAATCGCTCATTCGAAAACATATTTACAATGATTAGATTTATACATCATAATTTTCCACTCATTTTTAAGAACTTACAAAATATTGAATGAAATTTCTTTAAAAGAAAGTGATATTTTCTTCGAAAATTTTGAAAAGAAGTATCAAAAAACATAAAAATCACACTTTGGAGGCGCTACATTTTAGCGTGAAATGGTCTAAAAAAGTGTTGAAAAATGGTTAAAACACACCTAAAAAACCCTAAAAAATGACCCAAAAATCATAGGTTCGAGTCCTTAAATGTTACACTGGATGTTACACTCAAAGAAAAAACCCCTGACTAACTAATTGATAATCAAGGGTTTAGAGTTTAAAGACGTGGTCCCACTTGGAATCGAACCAAGCACCTACTGATTATGAGTCAGTTGCTCTAACCGAATGAGCTATAGGACCGTTGGAAAGTAGAACGAATTCGATCAATCCGGGTGCAAAAATAACAATTTCTTTTATTTTAGGAAATATTTTTATAACAATCGGAAACTAAAAATTTAAAGAAAGACGAGCGCGAACGCCCAGAGGTGAAACTCCAGGTATTTGATGTGTCATTCTCCATACCAAATCTACCCGAAGTGCCTTCAAAATATTCTCTATTCCGATGGAAGATTCAATATATGGTACATTTCCAAAACGCTTCACAAAAGTTGGAATCAACATTTCTTGTTCATGCCGGGCACTTATGGCACCATACGCTACCCTACCTGTTGTTAATAATCTCCATTTGAGTTTCTTGTTAATGGGTATGCGGTCAAACAACAATCCTTCCCAATGATTTTCAATAAAAGCTCCCACGTAACGGTCTGAAATAAATTCTAAAAAATTGAGATTATTGAAAGCACTTGTCAACAACCACAACGATTGATTTCCCTCGTGTACTTTCAACAAAGGATAAGCTGTATTTCCAAAAATATATCCGGCAATAGCTCCATAACGCATGCGACCAAAAATTCCAACTTGCGCATTATGCTCCAACTGAAACTCAAGCTTTTGATAATTGTATTGGCTTCCTGCAATTCCTTTAATTCCGAAAATTGCTTGAATAGAGAGTATTGGAAAAACTGAGCGTAAACTTGTGCGATCAAATTGTCCTGCTAAAAATTCTTCGTCTTTTGTCCATCGAAAACGAGCTGTAACCTCTGCTGTACGAATATTACTAATTGTATCATTTAACCCAGTAGTTTGATTTAATTTCAAATAATTAGCTAAACCCAACGGTGTAAATTCTTTCCAATCAAATGCAGAAAATATTACTACATCTTTCTTTATGTCTTTTTCTAAACTTATCCCCGTCTTTTTTACAAACGTTAATTTATCAAAGGGAGCGGTACTCAAAACAGTAGCAAAAGTTGATCCCATAGATGCTGCCGTTGGCGATTGACCAATTTGCTCAATATCATAGGTATAATAAGCCGTCATCATTCCTCGCTTCTTGGGCGTAATATTGAAGCGTGTTGTTAGGCCATATTTGAAACGCTCATCTCCAAAACCATAAGCGATTCTTCCGCCTAATTCGAGTCTTTTGGAAAAATTATTGGATGTTCTCAAAGCAAAAGCAGTTCTAAATTTTTCAACTTGATTGAAAGAAACAAGGGTAAATGCGCTACCATATTCTAATTTTCCAACCGGATAGTACCCTGTCGTTGAGAAATAGGTTAAATTCTTTAAAGTTTGAAAAAAGGGCAAACTATTCAATGAATCGACCATGTCAACTATGCCTTCTTGTTGTTGGGTTAATTGTTCTGTTCTAACGGATTGCCAATAGGATTCGGGTCGAATTTTAGCACTATCCATAACCTGAATCGCATTACCGGTGGTATAAAATTCAGGATCACGCTTAGCATTAATCACATAATTTCTTCGTGTACTATTTTTTCGGGCATAAATCCCATAAATTTTAGTCTTTTGCGTGAGCTTAATGTTAGCAATCAGCCGCTCCTCTTTCAACATCCAAACTTCCTTCTCCACTTGATCAAATCGATGCTCCAGATACAAATCTTGTATGTAATTTAAATTGGCGTCAGATGCAATAGAAGCTTTTATGAGCTTGATGGCGTAGGTGGTATCATGAATCCACATTTCGCCTTGAAAGGTCAAATCACCCGAACGCTTCGGTAAAAACCGCAACTTATAGCACCAATCATTATCAATGAACGTGGAATCCTCTAGAAAAAACTTGTAATAGCTTCTAGCTATGGGTGAAGTGGGACTTATAAATGATTTATTGAATACATCAATCACATTATCATACACATTGACATCCAAATACATATCACCCAAAAACTGATTGATTTGCAGATTGTCTATCCCTGTAATTTGAGTAGCTTGAATCAGCTCTTTTTTAATTTTCGGATTGTTCTTGAAATAGAAGTTTGAATAATTCTCGCTTAAAATGAGTGGTAAATAATTCTCTCCGGTTGTTGTAGAATCCAAGTAATCCATGATCAAATCTAGGCGCTTAACCACTCCATTTTTACCAAAATTATCATCCAAATTATTTAGGTCAAATTGAATTTTACTATATAAATCGTACTCATACGAATTTAATTTTTCTTTGTTATTAATGGGTTTATTGGCTACCATTCTTTTGTGTAATCGCGTGGACGGAAACTCATCGGGGGTTAAAATCACAATTTCTGCCAAATCATCCGTTAGTATTCCCAATTGAATATTGACCTCTTGGGTTTCATCTCTTTTTATACGAACAGTTTGGGACACAAATCCGGACAATGAAAAACGGAGAGAATCAGTGGCATAATACGTTTCTAATTTAAACCTTCCAACGGAATCTGTGAGTGTTCCGATCTTTGAATCTAAAAACCGAACAGAAACATAAGGTAATTTCTCGTTTGTACTTACATCCGTCACAACCCCAGTTATCACTGTTTGTTGAGATAAAACCACTAATGGAAAACAAAAAATAAGTATGAAAATTAACTTGAATCGCATACCTAATTAATTAGTTGATGCTGCTGCTATTTTTTTTGCTGCACGAGCTGAAACGATAATTCCAACTTCGTACAAAATCAAAATCGGAATGGAAACGATTATTTGAGAAATCACATCGGGTGGGGTAATAATTGCGGCAAGAATTAACACCACCACAATTGCATGTTTTCTATATTTCCTTAAAAATTCAGGTGTTATTAATCCAATTCTTGTCAACAGATAAGACACTACAGGAAGTAGAAATAACAATCCAGAATAAAAAACCGTTGACACCACTGTACTCATATAAGAGCTAATGGTGAAATTATTTTCTATTTGTTTGCTTATCTGATAACTCCCAAAAAATTGAACGGAAATGGGCGCAACAACAAAATAACCGAAGATTATTCCGAGAAAAAAAAGGACACTCACATAGAAAACGATTCCTTTTGTTGCATTGATTTCATTGAGTTTTAATCCGGGTTTTACGAAACTCCACAATTGGTAAAAGAGATAAGGAAAAGAAAAAACAATACCTCCCATAAAACTCATCATTAATGCATAGGAAAATTGTCCTCCCATGGTCATACTTTGCATTTTGATCGGAATTTCTTCGATACAGATGCCAAAATAATCGCACATCAACCTAAAAGTTATGAAACCCTTCTTATTCATAGAAAGAAAGATATGATCCATAATCCATTCTTGGTATGACCAAATTACAATAGCAAAAACAATGATTGCAGCCGCAGCGCGAACCAATCTCCACCTCAATTCCTCAAGATGACCAAGAAAAGTCATTTGTTTATTATCGCTCATTTCACTCAAATATATTCATTTTCATCAATATTGAATCATACTCAGGCGATAAAAAACGAATGGTACACTATAGAATTAACATTGCGTCACCGTAAGAATAAAAACGATATTTATGCTCAATCGCTTGCTTGTATCCTTCCATCATTAAACTATGACCACAAAAAGCAGAAATCATCATTAACAACGTGGAAAGCGGAGTATGGAAATTCGTAATCATACAATCTGCAACAGAAAAATCATACGGAGGAAAAATGAATTTATTTGTCCAACCATCGTAAGGTTTTAGCATTCCATCCGTTGATACAGAAGTTTCCGTTGCCCGAATAGAAGTTGTACCAACCGCACAGACTTTTTTTCTATTTCGTTTAGCCTCATTCACGATATCAGCGGCATTTTGCGTAATGATTACCTGTTCAGAATCCATTTTATGTTTCGTCAAATCTTCCACTTCAACAGGTCTAAACGTTCCTAAACCAACGTGTAGAGTTACTTCGGCAAAATTTATCCCTTTAATTTCTAATTTTTTCATTAATTCACGTGAAAAATGAAGTCCAGCAGTTGGAGCAGCTACTGCACCCTCTTCTTTCGCGAAAATGGTTTGATATCTCTCTTCGTCACTTGGTTCAACATCACGTTTGATGTATTTTGGCAAAGGAGTTTCACCTAATTCAGTGATTTTTTGCTTAAATTCTTCATACGTACCATCAAAAAGAAAACGCAATGTTCTGCCACGTGAAGTCGTATTATCAATTACCTCTGCAACCAACGAGTCGTCCTCGCCGAAATACAATTTATTTCCAATTCTTATTTTTCGCGCTGGATCAACCAACACATCCCACAAAAGGCTTTCTCGATTCAATTCGCGCAACAAAAACACTTCAATCTTTGCACCTGTTTTTTCTTTATTTCCATACATCCTAGCTGGAAAAACGCGTGTATTGTTCATTATCATTACATCACCCTCATCAAAATAATCCATGATATCTTTGAAAAGTCGGTGCTCAATTTGACCCGTTTTACGGTGAAGCACCATTAATTTTGCTTCATCACGGTTTTCAGCTGGATATTCTGCAACTAACTCATCTGGAAGATCAAATAAGAATTCCGATAATTTCATTTTACTCATAAGTTCATTTTTTAAGGATTACAAATGTACAACATCACACCCCCCCTTGTCAAGTAATTCGCCATTTATATTTATTAAAAGATTAAAAGATTGTTAATTGTCCAAAGAAAATTGATAGAATCAAGATTATTACTAACTTTCCGGCGGAATTTACTATTTTAATTTATGTTACTCGGCCAGATAAAAATTAAGCGATTGCAATGAAAAAGTTTTTCTTTCTCTGTTTATTACTTTTGAGTTCTAAGTTCCTTATGGCGCAAACGATTATTATCAATGAATTTTCAAATGGCCCAGCTGGATCTCAAGAATACATCGAATTTGTTGTTGTTGACACCGTTGCTAGCTATAATTGCCTGGGCGGCCCTCCTCCTTGTGTCGATATTCGCGGATGGATTATTGATGACAACAGTGGATACCACGGTACTGGTGGAATTGCTGCTGGGTGCAATCGTTTTTCATACAATTCAATTTGGCAATGTGTCCCGCTTGGAACAATTATTTTAGTTTATAATAATAGCGACCCAAACATTGATTTGCCTGCAAATGATTTAATCATGTCAGATAATAACTGCAAAATTGTTGCTCCAATTAGTAATACTACTTTGTTTGATTCAAATCCAACTACACCGGGAGCTGTAGGATGTTCTTATCCAGCAGCTGGATGGACAGCAGGAGGAGTTTGGACGAGAATGGGTATGGCTAATTCTGGTGATTGTGCTCGATTGGTAAATTTAGCTGGGTGCGAGGTGGCTTCAATGTGTTATGGAGATGTCAATTTGAATACGCAAATATTTTTTGCATCTGGAGGTTCGGGAGCGGATAATGTATGGTATTTCAACGGTGGAAATCCAACCGTTCAAGCAAACTGGTCCGAAGGATGTGCTGACAATGAAACATCAATTGATGCATCTTCCTGTGGGTCAGACTTACAAACCCCAGGAGTAGCTAATAATGTTTTAAACTCGGTTTTTATTGCTCAATTCAACAATAATTGTCAACCAATTACTCCTATTTCCTCTAATTTATCCGTCTCTGTTGGGTCAACTTGTAATTGTGATGGGACTGCAACAGTTTCCGTTACAGGATCGATAGGGCCGTACACGTATGATTGGTATAATTCAGCAAACAACTCAATTAATCAATCAAGTTCAATAGCGACAAATTTATGTGCCGGAAATTATTACTGCGTTGTTTCTTCAATTATTGGTTGTTCTGACACTGTTAATGTGTCCATAGTTAACTTATGTAATTTTGGAACTTTTGCCAGTGCCACAAGGGTTGAGAATTGCCTTATTAATCAGTTTTATAATACATCAGCCACCAATGCGGCAGACCAAATAAATACGAGCGGTATTCAATATGAAAACTTCAATTATGGCGATTTTTTTAGTAATTCAAATACCTTAATTTTGAGGGGTAGCGAAGTTAAAACATGGAAAAACCCAGGTGGTAATGTATGTGGTTCAAACTTGAATTATACCATTTACACGGTTGGAAATCGACCAACAAACCCAATTTTCACTATACTCAACTTACCGTTTAAAGAATCATGTAATGTGGGAACAAGCACATTTCCTACCGGTGGCCCCTGTTTAAATGCCTCTGACCAAAAATGGTCAAAAGAAAATTACGCAATTGATTTAACCACCTTCCCTGCTGGAAATTATGTGCTCGAAGTTTTTTATTCTGTTCCAGGAAGTAATTCTTCAACGACGGGATGTTCAGACACAGTATTTGTAAATAACAACGGAACTAATTATTTAGCCTATTATCAATTAAAAAATCAACCCACCATAAGTGCAAACGGACCTTTAACCTTTTGTAATGGAGGTTCAGTTGGCCTATCATCCAATTACACATCGGGCAACCTTTGGAGTACCAATGCAACTTCGCAATCTATAACTGTAAATTCTACAGGAAACTATACACTAACAGTTGATTTGAATAATAATTGTCCTGATTTAACAGATACTGAAACCATTACAGTCACCCCGGCATCAACCGTTAATGCAGGTCTTGATCAAACAATTTGCGAAGGGGATTTAGCTTCACTTAACGGCTCGATTGGTGGTTCAGCAACCGGATTTAGTTGGACATCTAACTCTGGAACATTTTCAAATCCAGCAAGTTTAACCAGTTCCTTTTCATCTAATTCAACTCAACTAATCACATTAACAGCAACAGGGCCCTGCCCTTCCATTCAAGACAACGTTTTGATTACAGTTAATCCTACTCCAACCATTAATGCAGGAATCGATCAACAAGTTTGTGCAGGAGGTTCGATCACATTAACTGGTCAATTGGGCGGATCTACTAATTCAGCGCTATGGACGGCTCCAACAGGTACTTTCAGTAATGCAACGACATTAACAACAACTTATACTCCGGCTATCACCTCAGGAACAATAACACTTACCTTAACGGGAAATGGTCCTTGCCCATCAGTTAACGATCAGTTAACCCTAACCGTTGATCCTATTACCACTCCCCTATTTGATCCTATCGCTCCTATCTGTGTAGGTGACCTTTTCGTCCTACCCAACCAATCCAACAATTTGATAAACGGTGCTTGGACTCCGGCTGTTAATCCTTTACCGTTAGTATCAACCACCTATTTATTTACCCCAACAACGGGTCAATGTGCCTCAAACACTAATACCACCGTTATTGTTAATCCAACTTACGCCACCACGGAAAACAAGACTATCTGTGCCAATGAACTTCCATATAATTGGAACGGGGTAATTTTTAATGCTTCGGGAACACAAACCATTACGTTAAATACCATCAATACATGTGATTCAGTTATCACAATGAACTTACAAGTAAGCAACATTTTATCAAGCACCAATACAATTTCAATCTGCGAAAATCAATTACCTTATGTTTGGAATGGATTAGTTTTTAATTCCGCGGGAACTCAAACAGCTACCTTATTAAGCAATGCAGGTTGTGATTCTTTAGCCACCTTAAATCTTGCTATTTCCCTTGTTTTAACAAGTACAACGGACCAAGCAATTTGCACGAATGAACTGCCGTATAGTTGGAATGGTTTGACCTTTAATGGTTCGGGGAGTCAAAGCATCACTTTGACAAATGTAAACGGCTGCGATTCAATTGCCATACTAAATTTAACAGTAAATACAATTCCTCCTGCTCCCGTTGTTGGAAACGATTCAACCTATTGTCAAAATGATATTCCGGAAGCTATTTTTGCCCTTAGTACAGGAACGATTTTTTGGTACAGTGATCAAAATCTAACCGACTTTTTAAGTGCTGAATCAAGCTATATACCAGAACAGACTAGTGGAACAACGGAATATTTTGCAACCCAACTTGTCAATGGATGTCAAGGACCTTCAGCGAGTGTGTTTGTTACATTTGATGAATGTTCGATTATTATTCCAACTGCATTTACGCCAGATGGAGACAACGCGAATGATACCTGGGAGCTAAATGGAATTGATCAAATTTTCCCGAAAAACAAAGTGTATATTTACAATAGATGGGGTAATTTAATTTTTGAATCGGTAGTTGGGAACTATGAAAGCAATTCATGGAATGGTTTGTATAACAATGAATTAATGCCTGTTGGAACGTACTATTTTATTATCGAATACAATGACGGAAATAGACCTGGAGAAACTGGAATTGTAACGCTAGTTAAATAGAATTTTAATAATTCGCTCTGTGATTATATCCTGGTTCAATGACTCCATTATTCATTCGGAAGGTTAAGCCAATTTCATGGGAACTGAACGTTACATTTTTTACCCCCGTTAATCCATATTCAAAGGAATAAGAAGCGAACCACTTTTTTGTTAATCCTATTTCACCCCCTAAATAGATTGATCTCGAAACACGAAACCCGACAAAGGAAAATACTCGATCAACATAATTCAATTTCACATTGCTTTCCAACAACATCGGTGCATTTAATGTTTTAGACACTAATACGGAAGGAATAAGTTCATATAAATTATTGATTTTTATCGCGTATTTTCCGATAAGTGCAATTTGAGTACTATAATTGGAATTTATACCCACTTCATTCCATTTTAAAGGGATAAAATGATGTACAGAAACGCCTCCAATAAATCGCTCTCCACTCACAACTCCTCCAAAATTAACCAAGGGTTTTATTACATTGACTTGTCGCTTCACCGAAGGGTCGGGGTAGTATGTTTCTACCTTTTCCGGATTGTATCCCAATTGAAAAGCACCCGCACCTATACCAAATGATAAACGCAGCTTATGTTTCAATCGAAAATGAATTCCATATTGAACTTGGATTTTGTTCACAGAAAAAGCTGCAACCTGATCATTTTCAATCGAACATCCCAATCCTTGACGCGTTAACTCGTATAATTTGTTTTCTTTTCTCAAAGGTACGGCAACAGTAATTCTACTTTGTCGTGGGGCACCCTCAAATCCAACCCATTGCATGCGGTAGTTCGATTTAATTTCCATTTTAGGATTCAACCCAGTAACTGCAGAATTTACCTGCTGTAGATTGCCTGACCATTGATTGAAATGCGAATCAAACTGAGCATACACAATCAAATTGACACTACTAACCACAAAAAGAACAATGTATTTCTTCATCGAATGAGTGTAATTGTTCCTTTTAACATTTTATTTTTTTCGTCATTCAATTCCAACACATAAAAATACACTCCCTCTGGCAATGCTGCACCATTCCAAGTTCCTGTCCATTCGTTGGCAGGTGAGTAAGGAGAAAAATCACTAACCTTACTTCCATTTCTATTGAAAATTGTCAACTCATTTTTAGGATACAACTCAATGGATGGGATTTTCCACGTGTCATTTACTCCATCATTATTTGGTGAAAAGGTGTTTGGAATATCCATATCAGTTCGTACAAAAACAGTTACATAATCATAAAGCGAGCAACCTGCGTCGATTGCTAAAAATGGATAAGTAAATGTTTGATCAGGATAAGCAAAAGGCTCTAAAATAGTAGGATTACTTAAAAACAATTGAGTGTCCCAATAAAATAATTCAGCTGTTGTACTTGCATGCAATTGAGCAATTTCTCCGGGATCAATGATTGTATCGTTGCCTGCAGAAACTAAAAAAGAATGAACATAAATGGGATTAGTGACAACCGAAATTGATTCTGAACAAGGAGAATAACAAGTGGTTTCAACCCGAACAACATCACTGTCACTTAACGCTGAAGACTCAAAAACAAGCTCGTTTGAAGTATTCATCAACACATCATTGATAAACCAATTTATTAAAGTTGCATTGGGACAATTATTCAGTTGAAGACTAAATAATGTGGTTTCATTCAAACAAACAGTATCCGAATAAGTCAAAATTGCACTTGGAGATTCATGAACCACCGCTTCGCCAGCTACTTTTACAAAAAACGCTATCCCTGGGTCTGCAACTCCTGTTGTATTTTCATTGAACACTAAACTGTAATAGGTATTTGGAAGTAAGCCTCCAAAATAAAAGAGTGTATCTGAATTGGTACTTGAAACAGAACTGTTTACAAATTCATAGCCAGAAGGATCGCACGCGTTAACTTGTTTCAAAATACGCAATTGCAAGGCCCCTCCTACTTCAACGCCAAACGGAATACTAGTAACATCAATCGTAACAGCGACACTATCTCCATTTGAATTCGTTTTGAAAACATACCAAATCGTTGCTTGTGGAACGACTGAATTGAAAACACCAAAGTCGGAGCACGTTTGACATGTATCTATTGTTGCCTGATTCGTTGAAGCAAATGAAAATTGGTTGGGACAAAGTTCTTGGGCATTGACACAAAAATCATTCGGAGGTTGCTGGGCAATTACAAGATTGTTACATCCGAAAAATGACATTAACAAAAAAATAACAACGTTCCTTTTTACCTTCATAATTCTAGTATCCACAATATTAATTACTTATTTTAACATATAAATCAAAAGTTAAACAATTCTGATAGTCAATAATTCTATTTTTTTTCAGACTTTTGGCACGGTAATCGAAAAAGGGAAATCCAAATTAATAAATATGAAAAAGAATTACTTGTTTATTTGCTTTATGTTTCTGACAATTGCATTAAATGCTCAAACTCCACGCGTTGATTACGACAACGCTTCCAAGTGGTTTATGGGAGTAAATGTTGGTGGTACATGGAATTCCACAGATGTTAAAAATAAAACAAGCGTTGGCTGGGGATTAACATTGGGAAGATCCTTTAATTTTAATTCATACAGTTTATTAAGCTTTGATCTTCGAGCAAGGTATTTAAGGGGATTTTGGTATGGCCAAGATTATGACACAACAAGTTTGGCTGGTTATCCAGGAGGTGCTCTAAATGGATATACTCCTCAAGGATTGATCGCTCATAATTTCCAAACGGACGTTCATCGACTAGGATTTGAGTTAGCGGTTCATTTAAATCGACTTACAAGCAGAACGGGTTGGGATCCTTACATTTTTGGAGGAGTAGGATTTACTTGGCATCAAGCGAATGGCGATTTAAAAAACCCAGCGGATACTTCACTTTCAGGAATCTATGATTATTCATCTATGGTTAGTTCAGGGAATGGCTTAGAAAATCAAATAACAAATACCTTGGATGGCATTTACGATACTCAATTGGATGGATATACTGCAAATTCTTTTAATGTAGCATTCATGCCTAGTCTTGGCTTTGGATTGGGTTATCACATCGGAAAACGGGTTACCCTAGGTTTTGAACACAAAACTACGTTTACATTGCGTGATGATTTTGATGGTCTTGTTTCAACAGCAAGAGCTAAAAAAGATAGATATCATTATACTTCATTATACTTACAATTTAGATTTGGGGGTGGTCACTCAAATAATACTAGCACAAGTGTTCCGTGTAATCAACCTCGAATTAATGTATTACAACCAACTGGAGCCATTACTGTTGCAAACCCGCAATACACTTTTGAAGCAACAGTTGCCGAAGTTACCTCTTCAAACCAAATCAGCATAACCACTAATACAGGTCAAAACCTTCCATTTGAATATAATACTACCACCAAACAATTGCGTGTATCTGCTCAATTGGTTCCTGGTGTAAATTCATATACTATTCGCGTGTACAACAGTTGTGGTTTTGATAGTAAAGTAGTTAGTCTTACCTACCTTAATTGTACTTTACCAACCGCCGTTTTCACAAATCCTGCTAATGAAAATACAACCGTAAAAAATGCAGGCTATAGTTTTACTGCCGCTTTAACGGGAATAACGGATTTACAAGGAATCAAATTTTTCCAAAACAACGTACAAATTACCGGTTTTAGCTTTAACACGGTTAATGGATTATTTGTGAGTAATTTATCCTTATTACCGGGAGTTAATACTTTTAGGCTGGAATTAATAAATGCTTGTGGTTCAAATGTATTTAGTACCAGCTTAAATTATGACAATTGCGTTCCACCTGTGCTTTCATTAGAAACACCAAGTGCCACAGGTACAACTGTAAACACTCCATTGGCAGCAATTTCGTTTTTAGCCTCTAATATTGCAAATGCAAATCAGTTAAGCATCACGCAAAACGCTGTTATTGTTGGTCCAATCACATTGAATAATGGAAAGGCCACTTTAAACACATCCTTGAGTCCTGGCATAAATACATTTGTTGTGAATGCAACGAATGCTTGTGGCAACATATCGCAAACATTTACCATTGACTATCAAACATGTAACGCTCCATTAATCACAATAGATAATCCATCTAGTTCAGGTTTAACGGTTACTGCACCTGCATTTGTATTAAAAGGTAAAGTAAGTAATATTGACTCGAAACAAAACGTGGTTATTCGCAATAACGGTAGCGTGATTAACAGCCATACGTATTCTAAAGCATCAGGTTCATTAGAGGCAGCAATGACCTTAACAACTGGGCCTAATATTTTAACGGTAACAACTACCAATGGATGTGGCGTTGACGTGGAAACAGTGACAATTAATTACATTCCATGTATTGCTCCAGTTATTACTTTAGTTGCTATGAATAATGCAGTAACCAATTCTTCTTATTTGTTTTCTGCAACAATCCTTAATCAAGCGACTAACCAAGGAGTAAACCTTACTTTAAATGGTCAACCAATCAATTTCAGTTATAATAATGGAGTCTTAAGTTCAAGTGTAAATCTTGCAACTGGAAATAATACTTTTGTTTTGACGGCAATTACAAGTTGTGGTCAAGCAAGCAAAACGTGGAATGTAACAAACAATAATTGTATTACCCCAACCATTTTATTAACATCACCATCTGTTACGGGCACAACTGTAAATACTGCACCGTTTGTATTTAAATCTATTTTAACTGGAATGACTTCTTCACAAGGAATTTCATTGACCTTGAATGGAAACACTAGTGCATTTACATTTGCAAATGGCTTGATTACAAGTAATGTGAATTTATCCCCAGGTGTAAATACATTCAAATTAACCATTCAAAATAATTGCGGTACTGCAACGAATGATGTTATTATAAACTATCAAAATTGTATTGCTCCAATTATTACAGTAGTTGATCCAATTTCTCAAAACACCACGATTACCTCTCCAAGCATCGTACTGAAGGCAACACTTTTGAATGTATCAAATACGCAAAATATTTCTGTGAAATTAAATGGAATGGGTGTTGCGTTTCAATACACTTCTAATTTATTGACATCAACTTTAAATTTACAACCGGGAGCTAACACCATCTTAATCAGTTCAAGCAACGATTGTGGAACGGATTTAGAAGCAGTAAATTTAATTTATAACAACTGTACTGCTCCAGCCATTCAAGTCTCAAACATACCGTCGTTGGTTACCACCACTTCTAATGCATTAGCTATTTCTGCAATGGTTACAGGATCAAATTTGAATCAAGGAATTACTTTTACCCAAAATGGTTCTATCGTTTCACATACACTAACAGGAAATAACTTTAATGCTCAAATACAATTAGCTTCTGGTCCGAATGTTTTCGTTCTATCTGCGGTAAACTCATGCGGTGCAGATACAAAAACTTTCACTGTTAACTTTGCCCCATGTATTGCTCCAACTGTTACTATTACTAATCCAGCAAATTCAAATCAGACATTAAATACGGGTAATTTCACCTTCCAAGCGGTTACTCAAAACGTTAATTCAGCGTCAGAATTGATTTTGCTTCATAATGGGGTGTCTATTACCAATTTCAACTTCAATAATGGTCAGCTCGTTGCTCCTCTGTCGTTGACTGCTGGAATAAATACGATTGTATTAACTTCAACAACCTCATGTGGAACCAGTGCAAAAACGATAATCATCAATGGAAAAAATTGTGATGCTCCATTTATAACCATTAATTCTCCAGTAAATTCAACAAGCACTGTGAACAATGCACAATTGACGCTTCTAGCTTCCATTACGAATCTATCCGCGAATCAAACAATTTCTCTATCAAATAATGGTAATCTAATCTCAGGCTATAACTATTCTAATGGACAATTATCTGCATCAATCACATTAGTTGCAGGACAAAACACCCTAGTTTTATCTTCAAGCAATGAATGTGGTAACAGTTCAAAAACGATTGTTGTTAATTATGCTGCACCTTGTAATCCATTAGCAATTAATTTCTTGAATTCTATTCCTTCTGGTGGTTCAACAAATGCTGCTAGTTTGGCGCTAAGTGCTCAAATTCAAAATTACACGGCAAATACAACCGTTACTGTTAAAGTTAATGGAAATACAACATCTAATTACACCAACATTAATGGCTTAATTTCAGGACAAATTAATTTACCAAATGGTACATTAAACATTGAGATTAGCGCAACAAACAACTGCGGAACAGCAACTCAAACTTATTCCATTTCAAGATGTAAAGATGCTACAATAACACTCAATACACCGTCTGCACTTGTTTCTACAACTGCAAGTTCTTCACAGTTGGTGAAATTCAACGTTGCCAATGTCTCAGCCCCTAACCAAATTGTTTTAAAACTAAATGGTCAAGCCATTTCTGGAATTTCATTGAATGGAAATGAGGTAAGCGCTAACTTGAATCTTGCGCAAGGAACCAATGTGGTTGAAATTACCGTAAATAATGGGTGTAACACCGTAAGTCAAGTGATTACAATCAATCAATCTCTTCCTTGTAATCCATTAGCAATTAATTTCTTGAATTCTATTCCTTCTGGTGGTTCAACAAATGCTGCTAGTTTGGCGCTAAGTGCTCAAATTCAAAATTACACAGCAAATACAACCGTTACTGTTAAAGTTAATGGAAATACAACATCTAATTACACCAACATTAATGGCTTAATTTCAGGCCAAATTAATTTACCAAATGGTACATTAACAATTGAGATTAGCGCAACAAACAACTGTGGAACGGCAACTGAAACTTATTCCATCTCAAGATGTAAAGATGCTACCATTACATTGGGATCTCCGTCTGGAAACTCTACCACAACTACGAATGCTTCACAAAACGTTTCTTTCAACGTTGCCAATGTTTCGAATGTAAACCAAATTCAATTCACATTAAATGGGCAACCAATT
>CALQIX020000016.1 GCA_943330745.2 Lishizhenia tianjinensis | reverse complement strand
GGATTTCTCTCAAGAAATACCTTAAATAATGGAATGTATCTTTTTCCTGTTGGATCAACTGCCAATACAAGTCAAAACGTTCCAGGAAGCGGTACTTTTCGTTATAGACCAATTGAGATAACTCCTACAAATGCCTCGTCAAATACTTATACTGTTCGTTTAGCAAATTTAGATGCTACTAATGAAACTCCAGTAGGCTATAACCGAAATTCTTTTGAACCTATCCTTTGCGCTAGTAATCCAGATTTTTACCATCAAGTAAATCGCACGAATGGAGCTACTCCCATTAATTTGACGGTAAATTTTGATCCAATTGCTGATGGTAATTGGAGTGATATGGCACGATGGAACTTATCCCAACCGGCTATCTGGCAAGATATTCCAGTAGTTTCTGTTGCACCAGGAGCTCCATTTTTCAAATCAACTACTTCAAACTGGAATGATTTCAACAATGTACCGTACATATTAACTAACACTAATCCATCTTTGCCAATAATAAATAATGTGTTAACAACAGGATGTGCACCCTTAGATGTCTTGCTTTCAACCAATCCAGTAGCTGGTTTATCCTATGCTTGGCAAGCGAATGGACAGAATATTGGAAATGGTTCTACTTTGTCCACTGTTTTATCAAATCCGGGTTGTTACGATATCACTCTAATAGCATCAAATGGTAATTGTTCTAATTCAGCTACTTCAACAAGTTTAATCTGTGTTGAAAATACTCCCAACGCAGCATTTACAGCAAGCACCTCAGTAATTACGAATTCGAATCAACCAATAAATTTTTACAATTCCTCTATTGATGCGACAGATTATTTTTGGGATTTTGGAAATGGTACAACATCAAACCAAGAAAACCCAAATATAGTCTTTTTAAATCCGGAAGGAAATTACTTGGTTACATTGGTCGCAAGCTCACCAAATGGTTGTTCAGATGAAGCTACTATGGTTATTAATTATAACGAGGAAACTATCTTCTATGTTCCTAATTCATTTACACCTGATGAAGATGAATTTAATCAAGCATGGGGCCCTGTTTTTACATCTGGATTTGATCCTTATAATTTTGAGTTAATGATATTCAACAGATGGGGAGAATTGATTTGGGAAAGTCATAACGCAACTGCACGATGGGACGGAACCTATGGATTTAAAGCTCAGCAATGCCCGGATGGTATCTACACCTGGAAAATCGCTTTCAAAACACAGCAAACTGATAACAGAACTATTGTTACTGGAAGCGTTAATTTAGTCCGATAGAGTTAATCGTTAAATTTGTTGGCCGTCAGATACTACCTTAAATTTGTTTTCATGCGAAGAAATTTTGCTTTTATTAAAGGAGTTAGATAACTTACTTAGGAAAATCCGCCAGTATGAATATAGAGTATTTTCTTATCATACAACCCATTCAATTCAATGTATTCTTTTAATTTAAAAAGAGCCTTTGCATTATAAGTTAAATCAATAGGCACACCACTTTTTTCTGTGAAGGAATAACTAAATTGTTTAAGTTCGTCTGTAGCATGTCCATAAGCCCCCAAGACATCAGTTGAAAGAACAATAACTTGACTCATTTTGTCCTCAATAAATTCATTATCAAAACCAAATCGATTCATTTTTCTTTTCATTTCAGATATAGAATCAAACCCTTTTAATGCAGGACATACAAGTAATTTACAAGTTGAAGGAGACGCTAACAAAATACCAATTGATGTTGCTGTAGTGCCTTGTGCTACGCATACATAATCAAAATCATTAGTTGTTTCCGTCAAGATATTCATGCATCCAATAACTCCATGATAATTCCCCCCACCTTCTGGAATAATCCAGAAGTTAGTAAATTCAGTTAATAATTCTTGTTTATATTCTGACTCCTCTTTATATTGGTAATCATCTCTCGAAACAAATTTAAGTTTCATTCCTAAGGAATGACAATAATTCAAAATCACGTTAGACTCTTTGCTTAGCTCGTCTCCTCGCACTATTCCTACTGTTTCTATTTCAAATAATTTGCCAGCCATGGCAGTAGCCAATAAATGATTCGAATAGGCTCCACCAAAAGTTAAAATTCCATTCAAATTATGTTGTTGGACATGCAAAATATTTAGTTTTAATTTTCTCCACTTGTTGCCTGAAATCAACGGATGGATTAAATCATCTCGCTTAATGAACAAATTGATCATCTGATCGTTTAGCTTTAGTGGTTGAACAATGGATAATTCTTCAGCCGGTATATTATTTAATTCAGACATTTAATAAAAATGAATCGGGAATCATTAGGATTTAACAAAAAGCAACATTTAACCGAAGAAGATTATTACTTGAGCCAAGAAGGCTATATTATTTTCACTGAACACTATCATAAAAAACGTGGATATTGTTGTAAAAGTGGCTGTAAACATTGTCCTTATGGCTATGATAAAAAAACAGATTCTTTTAAACCTAAAAATCAATAAACCCCTAATTCGGGATACTTTCCTTTGAATTGTCCCATAACCTTTTTAATTTCATCAATGTCTTTTTCTACGTCACCGGTTGGTAGATAAATTGAATGAAACCCACCCATTTTATTAGCATAATCCATATAACATATATATATTGGAACATTAGCTTTTAATGCAATATAATAAAACCCTTTTTTCCAATTTGGATTATATTTTCGAGTTCCTTCAGGAGTAAACACCAAATACATTGTTTCTGTATTTTGAAAAAGTTTCACTGCGTATTCCGTTAAATTAGAATTTCTCTTTCTATCAACGGGAATTCCCCCCAATGATTTTAAAAACAATCCTAATGGGAAGAAAAAAAGCTCCTTTTTAATTAAAAATTTGGCTTTAACACCATATTGAAAAAAGGCGAGTCGTCCTAAAATAAAATCCCAATTAGAGGTATGCGGTCCAACAGCAATAACACATTTTTTTATATCTACAGGAGGATTCGGATCAATTTTCCAACCAATCACCCAAAAAATCAAACGAGCGAGATACTTCAAAATAGATAGGCTAAAAATTAATTCTTTTTCAAAAGATCTTTCACGAAATTCGGTGTAGCAAAGGTTCCTGTATGAATTTCAGAATTGTAATATCGAAGTTTTTGTTCTGAAACGAATGAATCTACTTGATAACTATCAGCAAGTTCTTTTGGATTTAAGTCCCCTTTTATCCCATATTGAAAGCTCCACATTCCAGTTGGATAAGTCGGTACAAAAAACAATGAAACCGGTGCTTTATCCTCACCAAATATCCCTTGTAAGGTATGATTTAATTCCGAAAAAGCTTTCTCATTAAATTTCGGAGACTCACCTTGGGCAACTAATATTCCATTTTTCTTCAAGGCATTGTAACAATTGGTATAAAATTCCACCGAAAATAATCCTTCTGCAGGACCAACTGGATCAGAACCATCAACAATGATTAAATCATAAAATTCTGATTGTGCATTTTTTATAAATGAAATACCATCATCAACCAATAATTCTAATTTCGGGTGATCAAAAGAATTTGCGATTTCAGGCAAAAATTCTTTACAAGCCTTAATTACTTCCCCATCAATTTCAACCATTGTTACTTTTTCCACTGAATCATGACGCAATACTTCACGAATTGTACCACCGTCACCTCCACCAATAACCAATACATTTTGTGCATTTCCAATAGTAAAAAGAGCAGGATGGGAGATCATTTCGTGATAATGAAATTCATCTTTTTGAGTAGTCATAACCATATCATCCAATGCCAACATTTTCCCATATTTGTAGGATTCTAAAATCCTAACACGTTGAAATGGCGATTGTACATCATAAAATACGTCTCCTGTAAAACGGAGAGATAGCGCTTGGTTATCATCTTTGTCGGTAAACCAAACATTTCTTGTATAAAATTCTGGATTCTGCCAATCGGCAGCTTTCTGGCGCATTGTCGTGATATCAAAATCATTTCGCGTCAATAAATTCACCGATCCTCTCTTCATTTCAATTGCAGAGTAAGATTTGGCTTTAAAACACTCTTTCAAGTGATCAAAAGAAATCCACGCATTCATTTCACCACAAGTAAATAAATCAACAGCCGCATATCCATATTCAGGCCAAGTATGAATAGCAAGATGGCTTTCTTGTATAACGACCACACCAGAGACACCATAAGGTGAAAAATGATGAAAAGTTGAATTAATAACAGTAGCTCCAGCTTTTTGAGCTGCACCCACCATGTCTCGTTCAATTCCTGCAACATCATTCATAATGTGTGGGTCACAATTCATAAACTCAACTAAAATATGATTTCCAAGTGCGTTTGACATAAATTTTGATATTAAAATGTCTGCAAAATTACGTTTTTTAACAAGATTAAACATACAGTTTATGTCAATATCCACGCAATAAATTGTTAATTTTACCCTATATTGAAATTAAATAATTATTATCAAGTGATTCGCAACCAAAAAATAAATAGAGTAATTACCATTTGCTTGTTTTTATTTTTTTCATTTTCACATTATACTCTTGCAAGTAAAATTGAGAAGGGCTACCAAGCTCTAGTGATTTTCGATTATTTTCAGGCAAAGAAATATTTTGAGAAATCATTAAAAAAAGACGTCTCTCCGGCATCATATGGCTTAGCTTTAATTTACTTCAGGAAAGACAATCCTTTTCATTCACTTGATTCTGCATACAAGTACATCAAAATTGCCAAATCGAATCGGGAAAATGTGAAATTAAAAATGCGCATTAAACTTGAAAAGTATAACTATTCTGAAGAATCGATTCTAGATTTGGAACAAGGGATTAGCAAAGGTTTCTATTCTGCTTGTCTTTCCGATAATAACGTGTTATGTTTTGATCAATTTATTGAAAAACATAGTAATTCTACTTTTCTGAATAAGGCAATATTCAAAAGGGATTCATTAGCGTTTGAACTTACTAAAAAAGAGAATAAAACAAAATCAACATTTACTTTTATTGAGAAATATCCAGAATCCTCTTTTAAACCAGAGGCATATAATTTATTTTACAAACAACAATTTTTTGAATACACGCAAAAAGAAACCCTCATTTCTTATTTGCAATTTTTGAACGAGTGTAAAGACAACCCTTATAAAAATGAAGCGGAAAATAAGGTGTATGAATTAAGTACCGCGTCTAATTCCCTAAAATCGTTAGAGATTTTCATTAAGGAACAAGGAACGAACCATAACATTCCTGAAGCCTGGAGAAGGCTTTACAAAATATTCATGAGTGATTATGGAGAAAACAAATACCAAGATTTCATCAAGAAATATCCTGATTATCCTTTCGGAAATGAAATAAAAAACGAAGAGTCTTTATCTAAACTTACTCTTTTACCTGTAAAGATTGATAACGCTTGGGGCTACATGAACAAGGAGGGTAAATTGATAATTCCTGCCCTTTATGAAGAAGCTGGTTATTTTTCCGAAGATCTCGCAGTGGTTGTAAAGGATAAAAAGTATGGGTATATCTCAAAATCCAACAAATTTATAATTGAGCCAAAATTCGATGATGCATCCGATTTCAACCAAGGTAGAGCTGTGGTTGAAATAAATAAGCACGTTGGGTTAATTGATCGCAACGGTTTTTTTATTTTCGATCCCATATATTCAGAAATAGGTCCCGTAAGTGAAGGTAAGATCTACGTTAAAAAAGATTCCCTTTATGGTTTTTATTCTAAAAATCGTGTAGCTCTTATCCCAGAACGTTTTCAAGAAGTTGAATCTTTTGAAAATAGCATTTCCCGTGTTAAAATTGAGAATAATCAAGCAATAATTGATAGTGTAGGTTCATTTTTAGTGAAACCATATTATGTATCAATCGATTTCTTTAATGACACTTTATTGATTTTTTCTGACAGCAGCAAATTTGGTATTTGTGATTTTAATGGGACCCAACTCATTCCTGCTAAATTTGATTTTATTGGCAAATTATCAGATAACAGAGCACTAATTGTTAGTGATAATAAAATTGGCTATTTGGATGAAAATTTGAAGTTTGTTGTTCAACCAGCTTATGAAACGTATCCGAATTATCAAACCTATTCAATCTTTAAAAATGGATTAGCTAAGGTGAAGAAGAATGGTAAAATCGGATTAATCGATTCTAAAGGAAAAACATTTGTTCCATTTAATTATCTTGAATTAGGATCAATTTCAAATTATATCGCTTTCAACAAAAATGGTAAATGGGGATATTTTGATGAAATGGGAAAGGAAGTTATTAAGCCTAATTATGAATATGCTGAGAGTTTTTCAAAGGAAATTGCTATTGTGAGTAAAGATTCATTGATGGGGGTAATTGATATCAAAGAAAAATTTATAATACCCAATGCCTATTCAACCATTGAATTTATTGAGGGAACAGATTTTTTAAAAGTTGGTGGTGGTTCAATTTATGGGATCTTTGATAGAAACGGACAGGCAATTGTTCCCGTTCATTATCAAACAATCAATTTAATTAATTCGGATTTAATTTTACTGTCAAAAGGTGATTCAATTTCGTATTTTTTCATTAAGGAACGAAAATTGGTACAATTAAAAAATTAATGGACAAGTTTTTTTATTATATCGACAAATTCAAATATGGTATTCTTGCTGCATTAGCAACCTATGTTCTTTTGTTTACATACATGCAGCTAAAGTATTTTGATCAACTTGTTCCTATAGAACGAATGTTTAATGAATCACGAGTTGATATTCCAGAAGATGAAATAGAATTAAAACCAGAGAATATCCAAGTCGCACCCGAATTTCAGGGTGGTGAGGTAAAAAATACAACTAAGGATTTGAATGACAAGCGACTTTTCTCAGAAAAAAATTGGTCACAACAAATAGGAAATCAACAAAACAAACAATCAGGAAATAACGATAATTCTTTTTCTGATGAACGCAAACACTTAGAAGAAATTCAACAACAGGTAAACGAACGAAATAAAAAAACGACTCCTAAAACGACGTCAAATCCCACAAATTCAAAAACTCAATCCTCTGGTTCTCAATTTGCCTTTAAAGGAAATGTTTTGGTTTCATATGATGTTCCCACACGAACGGAATCTAAACTAGAAGCTCCTGGATATTCCTGTAAAGGAGCGGGAAAAGTGGCTATAAAAATTCGCGTTGATAATTACGGTGGCATATCTTCAGCGAAATATGATGTATCTAGAAGTAAAGGAGCCGATCAATGTATGATTGACCTAGCATTGAGTTACGCTAAGTCACGATCTAAGTTTACAGGTGGTTCTGGCAATGCTGATGGATATATTTACTATACATTCGTCGCTCAATAAATCAACATAAGTTGTTTTCCCATTTCAAGTACTAATAGTAAAATAAGTTGTGCTTGAATAATACGATTAGGTTTTAAACGATAGCCATAAACAATGATTGAGAATAGAGATACTAACTCAAGAATCGCTTCATTCATAACCAACCCTACTATGAAACAACCCGCACAAATGAAAAAAAACAAAATGAAATTTTTATTCTTTCTTGCCGAAAGATATAAATAAGAGAAGCACAGAAAACTAAGTCCATAAAAAATATAATAAATATCAGTCCAAAGAGTTGAAAAGAAAATCTCTAGTGTTTCATCTGATAAAAACAAGGTCCAGAAAAATTGTTGTGATAGTAATTTAAAAAGGAGTACGCTACCGTATATCCAAAAAATGGTTGTAATAGCATTTCGATTTAAGACTAATATATATATAAATATAACAACTAATGCAGCCTCGTTTAATGGAAACGGAAATAGAAATGCACCTTTCTCCAACCATTGCAATCCTGCATAGACAATAAAAGTTAATAGTGTTAAAAAAACTGTTCTTTCTTCCCGAATCATGAACGTTTATCTAGCGCTTCATAGATATAATCAAACGTGGATAATATGATTGGTAATCCGTCAACGACAGCAATATTATGCTCAAAATGAGCGCTAGGAAGTCCATCAGCGGTCACTATTGTCCAATTATCTTCTAATTGATTAACCTTTTCTGTACCCATATTTATCATTGGCTCAATGGCGATAGTCAATCCATTTTGAATTCGCTTGCCACTCCCTCTTCTTCCATAATTCGGTACTTGTGGATCTTCATGGAGTGTTTTTCCTAAACCGTGTCCCACGAGATCTCGAACTACACCATACCCATTTTTTTCAGCGTGCTGTTGAATAACGAAGCCAATATCCCCTACTCGATTTCCTGTATGACAATTTTCTATTCCCAAGTATAAACATTCCTTTGTTACCTCTAATAGTTTTTTTACTTCAGGTTTAACATCACCTACTTCAAAAGTAAAAGCATGATCTCCATAATATCCTTTATAAATAGAACCACAATCAACAGAAACAACATCTCCAGATTGGAATGGTCGATCCGTTGGCAAGCCATGTACAACTTGTTCATTTACAGAAATAAGCAAGGTACTTGGGCAACCATAAAGACCTTTAAATCCCGGTTTTGCATTTTGAGATAAAATATATTCTTCAGCAATCCGATCCAATTCTTTTGGTGTTTGTCCTTCATAGAGATGCTTTGCAATAATTCCTAATGTTCTGCTAACAATTTGAGCAGCTTCGCGCATTATTTCAATTTCTTGTGCTGTCTTGTACTTTATCATATAATGCTTTATAAACAAGGTAAATACCAGCCAGAATTAATGGAATACTTAATATTTGACCTGTATTTATCGAAAATTGAAAATCACGAGCAGTTTGACCTAATTTAATGAATTCAACGAGAAAACGAGACCCGAAAGTCAAAATTAAAAAAGAACCAAAAACAAGTCCGGGCTTTAAATAACCTTCTTTCTTCCAGTAAAGGAAAAAAAGGAATCCGAACGAAAATAAATAAGCAATTGCTTCATATAATTGCGCAGGGTGTCGCGGAGTGGGATCAAACATATTTGTAGCTTCATCATAATACATAGAAAAACTAAAGGCCCATGGCAAATTCGTCACATCTCCCACAATTTCATGATTCACTAAATTTCCTAATCGAATAAAACAACCAGCTATGGCAATTGGTGCTGCAATTCGGTCTAAAATCCATAAATAAGGCTTTTTGACCACTTTCCGAGAATAATACCAAAGAGCCAATAATATTGCAATTGCTGCACCGTGACTTGCCAAACCACCTTCCCATACTTTGATAATTGATTCAGGATGAGAGAAATAGCCCTCCACTTTATGCCCATTAACATCTACAAAATCCCAGTATGGACCGTAAAATAGCACATGACCTAAACGGGCCCCTACAATGATCGAAATTATCATATAAAGAACCAAGCTATCTAATTGTTTGTCATCAATTTGCTCCTTTTTAAACATCCGTTTAATCACAAAATAACCAATGATTAATCCTGTTACGAAGAGTAAGCCGTATAAATTAGGTGTTCTCCACCCATCTATAATTTCGGGAGAAACATCCCAGTTAATTACTAAATTCACTTAATTTGTACTTTGATTATTCAAAGATATTGGTTTTTCTTGGTTTAATTTAAATTTAAGTTTCGGAGACCTACCTTTTTTGAAAATTTTGTTGCTGTTTTCGAAGCCTTTTCGTAGTATTTTTTGTTCTTCAATAGGCAAATGAATGATTGTTTGACATTCATTCGAACAACAATTTTCCATTTTATTCTTGCATGAATCACATTGAATAAAAAGGAGATGACATGCCTCATTAGCGCAATTCGTATGCACATCTGCAGGTTCACCACATTGATGACAAACAGCGATAATGTCGTCAGAAATTCGTTCCCCTCTTCTTTCGTCAAAAACGAAATTCTTTCCAATAAATTTATTTTCTATTCCTTCTTTTTTACAATCATTTGCATATTTGATTATACCACCTTCCAGCTGATGAACATTTTTGAATCCTCGATGCTTAAACCATGCAGATGCTTTTTCGCATCGAATTCCACCTGTGCAATACATTACTAGATTTTTATCCTCGTGTCCCTTTAAATAGGATTCTTCAATGTACGGCAAAGACTCTCTAAAGGTATCTACATCCGGGAGAATTGCTCCTTTAAAGTGGCCTACTTCCGATTCATAATGATTCCGAAAATCAATCAAGATTGTTTCTGGTTGTGCAATTAAATTATTGAATTCAGTAGCATTTAGATGCTTTCCTTTGTTAGTTACATCGAAAGTCGAATCATTTAAGCCATCGGCAACAATTTTATTTCGAACCTTCACTTTTAATTTCAAAAATGAATACTCTGCTTCAGAATCATCAACTGAATAATTGAGCCAAATCCCTGAAAGGAAATCAATTGAATACAATTCCTCAATAAATTGATCCAGATTTTTATGAGGTACAGCTAGTTGCGCATTAATACCTTCAGATGCTACATAGGTTCTACCAATAACATCAAGATTTGACCACATCTGAAAAAGATGATCTCTGAATAAGTGAGGATTTTCGATTTTTGCGTATTGATAAAATGAAATAGTTACAAATTCATGACCGCTAAGACGCAATTTTTCTTCTAAATCCTCTTTGCTTAAAGTGTTCCACAGGTGCATACTATGTTTTATTAAGGTTAGAGTGTTACAAAAGTATGGAAAAAGTAATTCTCTTTGAGTTACTTAATTAATTACATCACTAATTTTTTCCAATTATTCCATTTATACATTTTTGAGAGAAGAAGTAAAAATAAAGGTTGGATAATTACCAAGGTTAAAATAGAGTCAATTCCAAATGTTGGTGAGGCTGTATCCATAAAAACTGCATCTGTTTGAAAAGCTTGCCAATTGTTGGTTATCATAATCGCAGTAAAAACATTATTTGCGGCATGATACCCCATGGATAATTCCATACCGTTGTCCATTACCGTCATTACAGCTAAAAATATGGCAGTTAAAAAATAATAAACTAGAATGCCATATCCAAGGGTCTCAACTTCGGGATTAAACGCATGCATGCTCGCAAACAAAATAGACGTAATGAGAATAGCATGCAGAACACTTCCTGTTTTTTGATAAAAAGCTTTCGCCAAATACCCTCGAAAAAACAACTCTTCAGCAGTAGTTTGAATAGGTATCATTGCAAAGGAGATTAGTAACAATGGCCAAAAATTGCTCCAATTGAAATTCCATTTTAAATCAGAAGAAGTTTGAAATGAAATCACTAAAAACAGGGACATTACTACCCACCATAAAAAGAAGGTTGTAAAAAAACGTTTCCATCGAAAAGAATTGGCTGAGGTGAAAAAAGACCGAATGGACTGTTTATGAAAGTACTTTATTCCAACTAAAAGTGAACCAAAAATAAAAAAGAAAGGCAAAAGTAAATGAATTAACAATCTATTTTTCCCTAAAATTCGAGTCATGTGTTCGATACTCATCATCTCATCGAAACTTGTACCGGATAATTTCAAATCAATGAGCAAAGGCAAAGAGCCCAAAAATCCATAACTTAAAATGACCAAACAAATTGTCAATGCATAACTTGCAAAATCATTTCTTCCTTGGCTTGTTTTTGTTAAAAAACTCATTTCCTAACTAAACATATCTTTCATTCTACGAAAGAAACCTTTACTTTCTGCATCTGAGCCTGGTTTAAAATTTTCAGAATCCTTCATTTTATCTAAGATTTCACGTTCCTCTTTCGAAAGTTTGGTTGGTGTCCACACATGAATATGCACAAATAAATCACCCGTGCCATATCCTTGAAGAACGGGCAACCCCTTCCCTTTTAATCGAAGAACTTTACCACTTTGAGTACCTGCATCCACTTTAATCTTTACTTTACCATTTACGGTTGGTACTTCAATTGATTCGCCTAGAACGGCTTCAATAAAACTAACAACTGCATCATAGTGTAAGTTTTCACCTTCACGACGTAAGTCTTCATGTTCTGTTTCTTCAATAACCACGATTAAATCACCGGGTACGCCGTTAAAAGATCCAGCATTTCCTTTACCAGAAACACTTAATTGCATTCCCTCTTCCACTCCTGCAGGAATTTCAATTTCTATGACTTCCTCTTGACGCTTTAATCCTTGTGCATCAGCATCAGCAGGTTTTTTGTCAATCATTTTACCTGCTCCCTGACAAACATGGCAAGCAGATTGTGTTTGCATCGCTCCCAAGAATGTTTGGGCAACACGTGTAATTCTACCAGTTCCGTTACATGTTGAACAACTTTTATAGGTTACACCATCGGCGTTGATGAGTTTATTAACTTTGATTTTCTTCTTAACGCCATTTGCAATTTCATCCAAAGTAAGTTTCATTTTTACACGAAGATTGGTGCCTCGTACAGTTCTAGAACCCCCTCCTGATCTACTACCACCAAAACTTCCACCCCCAAACGCACTTCCGAAAACATCTCCAAATTGTGAAAAAATGTCATCCATATTCATTCCTCCACCATAACCTCCTTGCCCACCCATTCCGGCGTGACCAAATCGATCGTATTGCGCTTTTTTCTCAGAGTTACTTAGTACTTCATACGCTTCCGCAGCTTCTTTAAATTTATCTTCAGCACTTGGGTCATCAGGATTTTTATCTGGATGAAATTTGATCGCTAATTTCCTATATGCCTTTTTAATTTCAGCTTCATCAGCGTTTTTTGCAACACCTAAAACCTCGTAATAATCACGTTTTTGACTCATTCTTCCGTTATCTTTTATTGTCCAACAACCACTTTAGCAAAGCGTACTACTTTTTCATTCAATAAATACCCTTTTTCCACATCATCAATAATTTTACCTTTTAAATCATCGGAAGGTGCTGGAATATTTGCAATCGCTTCATGAAGCTCACTATCAAATGGTTGACCTTTAGAATTCATTGGTTTTAAACCTTTAGATTCTAAAATCAATTTATATTTAGAATAAATCAACCCAAATCCTTCTTTTACACTATCAATCTCTTGAGCTGTTTCATTATAGGTTATAGCCCGTTCAAAGTCATCCAAAACAGGAATTAAATCTTTCAAAACACCTGAGCTAGCAGTTCCCATTAATTCAACTTTTTCTTTTTGTGTTCGTCGACGGAAATTATCAAATTCGGCATACAAGCGCATGTAACGATCATTCATTTCCATGTATTTTTCTTCCCACGAAATTTCCTGAACAACCTCTTCCTCCTCAACGGTACCCTCAATTTCCACATCTGTGGTTGAATCGTTCTCATTATCTATTTGATTATCAACTGTTGAATCCGTTTGATTAGCAACATCTGGATTTGACACATTTTCTTCTGTTTCTTTCTTTTTCATTTGAACTAATTTTAAAGCGGTTTTGGCATGTCAAAGATAGTTCCAATAGATGAAACTGCGACACGCTGTCAGATTTTAGACAAATTCTGTGAATTTTTGACAGAGTTTAAGTACCTACTCGATTTTCTATGTATTTTTACAAAAAGCTAAATCAAATGATACATACAATTTCCAAGCAGGCATCAGTACTCAATACTTTTTTAGCAGAGATAAGAAATGTTGAAATACAAAAAGATCCCTTGCGCTTTCGAAGAAATATGGAGCGTATTGCAGAAATTTTAGGCTATGAATTATCCAAACGGTTAATCTTCCAGGAAGAAAAGGTTACCACTCCTTTAGGGCAAGCAAAAATTGAATTAGTGAAGGAAGAAATCCTTTTAGCTACTATTCTTCGCGCTGGATTATCGATGCATCAAGGATTATTAAATTATTTCGATCATGCCGAAAGTGCATTTATTTCAGCCTACAGAAAGCATTCGACAGCAGAAGAATTTGAAATTTATGTGGAATACATGGCAACACCCAATTTGGATGGAAAGACTTGGATAATTAGTGATCCCATGTTAGCAACAGGAAGTTCCATGGTTACTGTTTACAAAGCGATGTTACGACAAGGAAATCCCAAAAGAATTTTTATTGTTGCAGCCATAGCAACCCCTCAAGCTCTGGCATATGTTAAGAAGCACTTACCGGAAAACACGGAGATTTTTGTCGCTGCCATAGATGAAGAATTAACCGCTCAATCCTATATTGTTCCTGGACTTGGTGATGCCGGAGATTTAGCTTACGGAGAAAAAATTTAACGATGAATTGGGCAGCATTTTCGAGTGTTTTTTTGTTATCGACAATAAAATTTTTATTTTCACCCTTTGCGGGTGTCCCTCTTGGGATGAGTTTTCTTTCTACCTACGTTAGTGCCGTTTCAGGGGCTACATTAAGCTCACTCTTTTTTTATTTTGCCGCTGAATTTATCATGAAGAGAACTAAAATAAACAAACTGAAAAAGGAGGAAGAATTGATAAGAAGTGGTAAGGTAATTCCAAAAAAGAAAATCTTTACACGTGGCAACAAATTAACGCTAAAACTCAAACATTCATTAGGGAAATTTGGGATCTGTTTTATTGCTCCTTCCTTACTTTCAATTCCTGTAGGTACAATCATTGTGGCTAAATTTTACGGGAAAGATAAGGATACTTTTTTATGGGTTTTTGTGGGCATATTGTTAAGTGGATTAATAACAACATCGCTTGCTTATTTTGTATTTACATAATGAAAAAGCACTTATTTTTTGACTTAGATAGAACCTTGTGGGATTTTGATGGCAATTCAAAACGAGCTCTTAATCAATTGTATAACGAGGCTAAAATAGAACAACCGAACTTTAGTTTTATAGCATTTCATGATCACTATGTAGAAGTAAATGCTTCATTGTGGAAATCGTATGGGAAGAAAGAAATCACCAAAGAATTTTTAAGAGACGAGCGATTTAGAAAGACCTTGGAAAATTGGAAGTTAGATGCCCCTAAGTTGATCAAACACTTTAGTGATGGATATGTTGAACTTTCGCCTAAACAAACCGAATTGTTCCCTAACACACTCGAAACTTTATCTGAATTGAAAAAAATCGGATATGAAATGCATATTATTACGAATGGATTTAAGGAAGTTCAATACATAAAATTAAAGAATTGTAAACTGAAGACTTTTTTCGATATCATTGTTTGCTCCGAAGAAGTAGGTTTCAATAAACCAGACCCAAAAATATTTCAATTTGCAATGAATAAAGCAGGAGCGACTGCCGAAAATTCCTTCATGATTGGAGATGATTATGAAGTTGATATTCTCGGTGCTGAGCGTGTTGGAATGAAGGCCGTACATTTCAATCCACAAATTGAGGAAAAACAAATAAAACACATCAATCAAATAACCAATTTAAGTCAATTACCTTGGAAATTACTTGAATTATAAAACAAAGAAATGAGCGCAACAAATCTATTTAATCGTGGGGAAATTGTAGAATTAGAGATTGTTGATTATGCATTTGGAGGAAGAGGAATTGCCAAGATCCCAACAGAGGATGGAAACTTTATTGTTTTTGTAGACAATTCTTTCCCAGGTCAAACAGTTTCTGCAAAAATTACCACGAAACGAAAAAAGCACGCAGAGGCAAACTTAATTGATGTAATCAAACGGTCTGAATTTGAAACAGAAACACAATTCCAAGAAATTTCTGGTGGACCATATGTCCGAATACCATTATCAATTCAAGGAAAATACAAACAAAAATCTACCTTAGAAACATTTTCTAGGTTGGCGGGTATTAAAGATATTGATTCAGTTTTCGATTCATTCATTGAATCACCACAAGCCTATTTCTATCGAAACAAAATGGAATATAGTTTTTCTTCCATTGAGCACGTGCCTGAAACTGGTGAGGAATTGGACGAGGCATTTGCATTGGGATTTAAGCGGCGAGGGACTTGGTGGAAGGTTGAAAATTTAAAAAAACCAAGTGGACTTTTTGATGAACAATGGGAAACCTTTTTAACAAGGATCCAAGATTATTTGAAAAACACAAATTTGCCAGCTTGGCATCCCCCAAAAAAAACAGGATTTTACAGGCACATCGTCGTTCGTAAATCATTTTATCAAAATCAATTACTCATTAATTTAGTAACGTCTTCAGAGGGACTCGAAAATTTTGATCGAGAAAGCTTTGTATCATTTATATTGAATGGTATGGGCGATCGAATTGCAGGAATTCAGCACACCATAAATGACAATGTTGCGGACCGTGCAAAAATTGAAAATGGTGACAATAAATTACTGTACGGAAAACCCGTTGTAACTGAAAAATTAGTGGATTTATCATTTGAAATTAGCATGGAAAGCTTTTTTCAGACGAATCCAGCATGCGCCGAATTGTTGTATAATAAGGCACTTGAATATGTTTTTGAGGAGGAAATCAAATCTGACAAAGTAGTTTTGGATTTATTTTGTGGAACAGGAACAATAGGTCAAATTCTTGCAAAAAGGTCAAACGGAATAAAGGTTATAGGAGTTGATATTGTGCCAGAGGCAATTGAGGATGCGAAACGAAATGCGCAAGTTAATCAGTTGAAAGGCTTGGAGTTTTTTGCAGCAGATGTTGGAAAATTCCTGAAAGAAAAGCCTGAATTGAATGGGAAAATTGCATCTATAATACTTGACCCTCCTCGTGCTGGAATTGCGCCAAAAACATTACAGAAAGTAATAGATTTGGGGGCAGAAAACATAGTTTATATCTCCTGTAATCCGTCAACACAAGCGAGAGATACAGATACGCTTGTGCAAGCTGGATATGAATTGCTTAAATTTTCCTTAGCCGATCAATTTCCACATACCGGACATATTGAATCCATTGCGAAATTCAAAAAAACCACTACATGAAAGCAATTGTAATTTCTATTGGCGATGAGTTGTTAATTGGGCAAACAATCAATACAAATGCGGCTTGGATAGGACAAGAGTTATCAAAATTAGGTGGTTCAGTAATAGAAGGACTAACAATTTCAGATCAAGCAGACAAAATAATTGAAACGGTTGAATATGCAATCAATCGAGCAGATGTGGTTTTAATTACCGGTGGATTAGGTCCAACAAAAGACGACATTACTAAGCATACATTGGCTCGATTTTTCAATACAGAACTTGAGATACATAAACCTACTTTAGAAAAGATAACTAACTATTTTACAAGTAGAAACAGACCCATGCTTGAATCAAATATTCAACAAGCTGCCTTACCAAAAAATTGCACTATTTTACCTAATAATTATGGAACAGCAGCAGGTATGTGGTTTGAAAAAGAAAATCGAATTGTTATTTCATTACCAGGTGTTCCGTATGAAATGAAAGGAATAATGACAGAGGAAGTTTTTCCTTTGTTCAAACAACGTTTTCAGTTAAATTCCCTGTATCATAAAACAATTTTAACACAAGGTATTGGTGAATCATTTTTAGCAGAACAAATAAGTGAATGGGAAAATAAAGTTCGATCTGAAGGATTCGGCTTAGCCTACTTGCCTTCACCAGGTTTAGTGAAATTGCGCCTTTCATCGCCAAATGGTGAAATTGACAAACAAAAAATAGAAGAATATCTTTCTGAAATTCAATTGCTTTTACCTGAGGCAGTGTTTGGATTTGAAAATGATACTTTACCCCAAATAATTGGCAAATTACTGAAAGATAGAAACCTCAAAATAGGAACAGTAGAAAGTTGTACCTCTGGTTTATTAGCGAATCAAATAGTATCTGTTTCAGGTGCATCTGAATATTTTGAGGGTTCTTTATTGACTTATTCTTATGATATCAAAGAGTCTTTATTGGATATTAAAAAAGAAACGTTATTGACAAACGGGGCTGTTAGTGAGATAATTGCTCAGGAAATGGCTGTGGGTGGACTTAAAAAATTAGGTGTCGACGTGTGTATTTCCACTACGGGTATCGCCGGGCCATTGGGAGGAACTGAAGACAAACCCGTTGGATTGGTTTGGATAGGACTTGCAACAAATAATGGAGTAAAGGCTAAAAAATTTCAATTCGGAGATAATCGCGAAAGAAACCTTCAAATGACTGTATTGAGCGCCTTGAATTGGTTAAGGTATGAGTTATTGACAACGACAGTATAATTATGTCAAGAAAATTATTCTTTTTTATAACATTCTGGATTCTAGCCTCTTGTTCTACTAAAAGGACTTATGGTGGAAGTTTCAGGAAGGCATATTCAGATAGAGCGTGTAATCATAGCCACATTTGCTGCCAAATGGATTGTCCTTGCTGTTTCGAAATGCTGAATAAAAAACAAAAAAAGAAGTTATCTAGATCTAAAAAGAACGAGATTAATTTGAAAAATAGAATAATTATTAATAATTAAATTACCCAATCGTGTAATTCAACAAGTTTAGACTGAACGTAATCTACTATTTCTTCGTTCTCAATCTGATTCAATACATCACCAATGAATGCTTGGGTCATCAATGCCCTAGCGGAACGATCTGAAATACCTCTAGTTCGTAGATAGAATATAGCCTCTTCATCCATTTGTCCGGTTGTTGATCCATGAGAACATTTGACATCATCTGCATAAATTTCAAGTTCGGGCTTTGAGTTCATAGATGCATCCTCAGATAAAAGAACATTGGCATTTGACTGAAAAGCATTTATTTTTTGAGCATCTGGACGCACAAATACTTTTCCATTGAAAACACCAATTGATTTCCCATTCAAAACTCCTTTATATAATTCATTGGAATTACAATTAGGCTTCAAATGATCCACTACTGTATGATTATCAACTAATTGTCCATCTCCCAATAAATACGTTCCATTTAAATTAGTTTCACAATTTTCTCCGTTAACTAAAATATTCAAATTATTACGAATCAATTTACCCGATAAGGTAATGGTATTTATTTTAAAAAAAGAATCGCGTTCTTGATACACTTGATCCGTTGAAATATGAAAAGATTCATCATTTTCCAATTGAATTTTATCCAAACTTAAATGAGCATTCTGTTCAATAAAATACTCAAAAACTGGAAGGGTTAATCCTGTTCCTTTTCCTGAAAAATGTTGAAAAAAATGGGCTTTTGAACTTTTTTTACCCACAATAATAATTCTAATGGGGCAAAAAATAGAAGACTCTTGCGTTTCAAAAATCAATTGTATCGCATCATTAATTTGTTGATTTTCTTGAATCTCAATTAAAATACCATCTTTTATGTAAAGTGTATTGAGGGCGTGAAACACATCATTTTCAATTGAAACATTTTTACAAACTAATTCAAGTTGTTTTTCAGAACAATCGCTCAATCTGCTAATACTAACTCCCTGAATCGTAGGAAGATCAATAATGTTTCCGTTTACAATAGAAATAACGTAAGGTGATTTCAAAGGAACTGAAATGGGAGAATTAATTTTTTCTGTTGTTGTTAATGACAGTTGACTTAATTTTGTCAATCGCGTATATTTCCATGATTCGTTTCGAGTAGTAGGAAAATCAGAATTTTCCAACACACTTCGTGAAAGGATTCGTAAACTAGGATCAAATGAAAGGTTCCCTTCCTTAAAATTTGTCCTGAATTGATTTAATTTAGAAGTCTGTGTAGGCATTTCCATTTCATCCAACTGTTGAGAATTCATCTTTAATCCAATCGTATCCTTTTTCTTCCAATTCGACCGCTAATTCCTTTGTACCTGTTTTTACAATGCGTCCATCAAAAAGCACATGAACAAAATCAGGAATAATATAATCCAGTAGTCTTTGATAATGGGTAATCACAATTGTTGCGTTTTGTGCAGATTTTAGTTGATTCACTCCATTTGCTACAATGCGCAATGCATCAATATCCAATCCAGAATCTGTTTCGTCCAAAATAGCTAATTTCGGTTCTAGCATCGCCATCTGGAAAATCTCATTTCGTTTTTTTTCTCCTCCTGAAAAACCTTCATTTACGGCACGAGAAGCTAATTTACTATCCAATTCAACCAAGGCAGATTTTTCGCGAACCATCGTCATAAAATCTTTAGCGGAAATAGGATCTAACCCTTTATATTCTCTAATTTCATTCATTGCGGTTCTAAGAAAATTGACATTAGAAACACCTGGTATTTCAATGGGGTATTGAAACGCCAAAAACAATCCTTCTCTTGCACGATCTTCTGTTGAAAGCTCCAACAAATCAATTCCGTTAAAATCTACTGAACCTTCTGTTACTTCATATTCTTCACGACCTGCAAGAACACTAGACAAGGTGCTTTTTCCCGCACCATTTGGTCCCATAATGGCATGTACTTCTCCGGCATTGACAGTTAAGTTTAATCCTTTCAGAATTTTCTTCCCGTCTATTGAAGCATGTAAGTTATTTATTTTTATCATTTTAAAATTTTTAATTGCAAATTACAGATTTGATGATTGCAAAATTGCCTACACATTTTACTTAATTCCTTTAAAATCCCTTAAATATTTAATAAAACCTGATAATTGCTTGCTCGTCGATTCACACATCAAATTCAGACTTTGAAAATCCAAATCGTTCAAATAATTGAGATTATAGGCTATACGTAATTGAGTACGAACCTCGCCGCATGAGCCCTTTGCAATTGATAGAAAATACAGCAACTGATTTTTACTATCGCGTTCATATCCTTCGGAAATATTAGATGGAATTGAAACAGAAGCCCTTCTAATTTGATCTTTTAATCCAAAATCTCTTGAAAATGTATCAGAATTTGTAATCTTATATACCTCAGTACATAGATCCATACTCGTTCGCCAAACTTCTATATTTTCAAAACTTCCGATAGTTGCCATTTAATCTCTCTTATTCACTATTTTTCAATCCACAATCTGTCAATCTGCAATTTATCAATCCATACTACCCAACACTACCTTCTAAGCTAATCGCCAATAATTTCTGTGCTTCCACAGCAAATTCCATTGGCAACTGATTTAATACTTCCTTGCAATATCCGTTGACAATGAGACTTATTGCTTTCTCTTCACTTATTCCACGCTGCATGCAATAAAACAATTGATCCTCACCAATTTTTGATGTTGTAGCCTCATGCTCTATTTTAGCTGTTGGATTTTTACATTCAATATATGGAAAAGTATGTGCTCCACATTGGTCGGTCATGAGTAAAGAATCACATTGCGAAAAATTTCGGGCATTTTGGGCGCTTTTATGAATCTGAACTAATCCACGATACGAATTTTGTGATTTTCCGGCAGATATCCCTTTTGAAATGATTGTACTTTTGGTATTCTTACCCAAATGAACCATTTTTGTTCCTGTATCAGCTTGTTGATAATTGTTCGTGACCGCTACAGAATAAAATTCACCAATAGAATTATCTCCTTTTAAAACACACGATGGATATTTCCATGTAACTGCTGATCCTGTTTCAACTTGTGTCCAGGAAATTTTAGCATTGCGTTCACAAATACCACGTTTTGTCACAAAATTAAACACGCCTCCTTTACCTTCTTTATCTCCAGGATACCAATTTTGAACTGTTGAATATTTTATTTCTGCATTTTCTAATGCTACTAATTCTACTACGGCTGCATGTAATTGATTTTCATCACGTTGAGGAGCAGTACATCCTTCTAAATAAGAAACATAAGCCCCTTCGTCTGCAATTACCAATGTTCGCTCAAATTGACCCGTACCTCCTTCATTAATTCGAAAATAAGTTGAAAGTTCCATAGGACAACGAACACCTTTGGGAATATAACAAAAAGAACCATCGGTAAAAACTGCTGAATTTAGCGCAGCGTAAAAGTTATCAGTAGTTGGAACAACCGAACCCATATATTTTTGAACCAATTCCGGGTGTTCTTTTACTGCTTCAGAAAATGAGCAGAAAATTATTCCTAATTCAGCCAATTTTGCTTTAAAAGACGTTGCAACGGAAACTGAATCCATTACAAAATCCACTGCGACACCCGTCAATTTTTTCTGTTCCTCAAGTGAAATCCCCAATTTTTTCATGGTTTCTTTCATTTCAGGATCCACATCATCCCACGATTCGTATTTTTTGGTTTGTTTTGGTGCTGAATAATAAGTAATCTCGTTGAATTTAGGCTTGTCGTAATGAACATGTGCCCATTCAGGCTCGGTCATTGTTTTCCATATCTGGAATGCTTTTAATCGATATTCCAAAAGCCAACTTGGCTCCTCTTTCTTACTAGAAATTAAATGAATTATGTCTTCATTTAAACCTACAGGAATTTTGTCTGACTCAATATCAGAAACGAAACCATATTTGTATTCCTGATTTTCGAGATCCTTAGCTAATTCGTTCTCTGTGTAATTTGCCATTTAATTGGATAAAAAAGTAATTAAACCGAAAAAGATTCACCACAACCACACGTTCTGTCCGCATTTGGATTAGAAAAAACAAATCCTTTTCCATTTAATCCACCAGAAAAATCTAGAGTTGTACCAATTAAATATAAGTAACTCTTTTTGTCAACAACTACTTTAACCCCATTATCTTCAAACGATTTATCGCCTTCTTTTTCTTCATTATCAAAAGTAAGTTGATACATCAATCCTGAACATCCTCCACCCTCAACACCAACTCGAATAAAAAAGCCATCTTTCCCATCGTCTTCCATCAATCTTACAGCTTGTTTTTTAGCTGAATCTGTTACCGTAATCATGTTAGTTTATTATTTATTTAGATTAATTATAAATAAGATAATTAATGAATGCAAAAATACCATTTTTATGGTATTTCGCCAAACAAATTAACTATTATTTAAAAGGACTTATTTTTTTCAGTAACAGATAAATCAATACATTTACTTTTTAGATTAACTGATATGTTTTTTATTCTCTCTAAACTTTTATACTATTTTCTTTCTCCGCTAATGTGGATACTTATCCTTGCTATTTTTTCATGGAAAAGTAACAATTTAAAGCGAAAAAAAGTTCTAACATGGATTACAATTGCTAGTATTTATCTATTTACTCAAACAATTATTTTGTCTGAAATATATCGTTTATGGGACACTTCACCAAGGCCTATTTCGGAAGTAAAAAAATACGAAATTGGGATCGTACTCAGTGGTATGGCACATTATAATCACTACACAAATTCACTGCAAATAAACCGAAGTGCCGATCGCATATGGCAAGCATTGAATTTATACCATACTAAAAAAATTCAGAAAATATTAATTTCAGGGGATAGTGGTTCAATTTCGGAAGACGGACTTCACGAAGCACAGCAGATGAAAAATAATTTAGTGAAATGGGGTATTCCTTCCAATGATATTTTAATTGAAACAAAATCAAGAAATACAGTTGAGAATGCAAGAGAAACTAAAAAATTATTGCAAAAAATTAAGTGTTTTCCAACCGACAAAAACAAAGCTTTGTTAATCACTTCTGGTTTGCACATGAAAAGAGCCAAGGCGGTGTTTGACAAAGCTCAGATTCCAGTAGACTGTTTTTCAACGGATTCAGCTTTATCGGAAGAAAGGAATTATAGTCTATCTGACTTTTTATTACCTAATTTCGAATTATTTCATCCCTGGACAAATATTCTAAAAGAGTGGATAGGATATATTTCTTATTCTGTAATGGGTTACATATGATAAGCTGACCTCTTACTAGTTGAAAGAAGACTTCAAGCTCAAATCCAAACTTTTTACTGAATGAGTCAACGCACCAACTGAAATAAATTGAACTCCGGTTTCTGCGTATGCCCTTATTGTGTCAATCGTAATTCCACCGGATGCTTCGGTTTCAATGGCTTCTGGAATTTTAGGGAGTACCGATTTTATTAATTCAGGAGAAAAATTATCCAACATAATTCGATCAAATCCACCTACAGATAAGGCTTCAAATAGCTCTTTTTCATTTCGAACTTCCAACTCAACTTTTAAGTTCAAGTTTTTATTTAGTTGATATTTCTGAACTGCCTCAAGTGCTTGTTTTATTCCGCCTGCAAAATCAACATGATTATCTTTAATCATAATCATATCATACAAACCAAAACGATGATTTTGCCCCCCTCCTATTTTCACTGCCCATTTTTCAAGGAAACGCAATCCAGGAGTTGTTTTTCGCGTATCTAATAAAGTTGTGTTTGTGCCTTCAATTAATTTAACGATTGATTTAGTTTGAGTAGCAATTCCACTCATGCGCTGCATACAATTTAGAATCAATCGTTCTGTTGTAAGTATTGAACGTGCAGATCCTGAAATTTCAAAAGCAATATCTCCCGGTTTTATAATATCTCCATCCTTCATAAAGAAATCAAACTTTAAAGAAGAATCAAAACAAGAGGCAATTGATTTGGCCACTTCAACTCCCGCCAAAATCCCTGTTTCTTTCACTAATAATTTAGCAGAACCCTGCGCTGTTTGTGGAATACAAGCCAATGCAGTATGATCTCCACTTCCAATGTCCTCAGCTAATGCAGTAAGAATAAAATCTTCTAATTCTTTTTGCATTAAATTAGAATTAATTCGGCCAAATAATGATTCTCATTATCAAAAATTTTACGGCAAGAAAATCCACATCCTAAAGCTTCTTTGTGAAGCGAATCATAATCAACGTACAACCAATCAAACCATGCACTTTTCGCTTGTTTATAGGACATTTGAAATCTGAAATTCCCGTAATATTCCGTAACCAAATCTAACCAATATGAACCATCCTCTTCTTCATAAAGGTATTTTATATCCGATGAATCACAATACAATGCACCTCCTTTGTTGAGGAGTTTTTTAGCATGTTCAAGCGCTTTTTTTAAGTTGCTTAATTTACCAACTACTCCAATGCCATTCATCAACATCAGAATCGTATCAAATTTACCGTCTTTAAAGGTTAGAAAACTTGAGTTCACTGCATCGATTTGTTGTGATTTCATAAAATCCACGGCACCAGGAGAAATATCAATTGCTCGAACGCTAAAACCACGATCCATAAGTTCTAACGAATGAACTCCGGCACCGGCCCCAACATCTAAAATCCTACCTTTTGCTTTTGAAAGTGCTAATTTCTCCGCCTCTGGCATTTCCTCAAATGTGCGGAACAACACCTCGATAGGAATTATATCGTCTTCACACAAATCAGCGTGAACGATAATATCAAAAGGTTTTTTATTCTTACTGTATGTTTGAATTGCTAGCCCAATTGGGTCCGTATTATTCGTATTCATGTATTAATAATCATTATAGTCATCCTCTGAATAACCATTTTCAAAATCATTGAAACCATAGTCATCCCCATCTTCATCCTCATCATCATCCTCATCAAAGCCCGTTACTTCATCTCCATTGAACAAAGCATCATTCATTTCAAATTTAGATCCCTCTAATGGTGCTATGCCCATAGCCAATAACATTTCCGGTGTTTCAGGCTCAGAACGATCGAATCCAATCAATTCAATTAGAAAAATCCACATTTTCATAAAATCATACACAAGGATAAATTTTTGATCTGGTTCTTCCAAAAAATCTTTAATTTTTGCTTGGTTCATTACGGTCGGAAGCGAATCAACTGATTCATCCCCATAGGATAGATCAACTAAACTAATTTCATGTCCCTTATCCCAAGAATCATTGGAAACATAAAAACTTGCCATCTCTTGACCAGTGAATCCGAAAGACTTTTTAATTGCCATGTAGAACGATTCAAAATCATCCGTATCACGTATCAAAATATCCCTAAAAATTTCTTCGTTTTTTTCAGAATCTAATAAAACTCTAAATTTTAACCCAGGCATGTTACTTTTTTTGATGTATCGTAAATATAATACAAATTTAACAACCTAAATTGACAGCTGTTTAAATTTCAATCAAAACAATATAAATTTAATAATGTTCACTAAGAAATTGACAAATGCAATTCCCTTTTGCTTACCTTTGATAATCTAAAGTAAGGGTGAAAAAGAGCATTGAAATATTAAAAAAATACTGGGGTTTCGATGCATTTCGATTGTCACAAGAATCAATTATTGACGATGCTATTTATGGGCATGACGTTTTAGCACTTCTCCCTACGGGCGGAGGTAAATCTATCTGTTTTCAGGTACCTGGTTTGGCGCGTGAAGGAATCACCGTTGTAATTTCTCCCCTTATTGCATTGATGCAGGATCAAGTACAGAATTTAGTTTCCAAAGGGATACGAGCAAAGGCAATAACCAGCGGAATGACCTATCGAGAAATTGATATTTTATTGGATAATGCTCGCTTTGGTGGAATTGATTTTTTGTATACTTCACCCGAACGGATTCAATCTGCCTTATTTCAAGAACGATTTAAATTAATGCGCATTTCGCTACTGGTTGTTGATGAGGCACATTGTATTTCAGAATGGGGACATGATTTTAGACCATCTTTTCGATTAATCTCACGTTTGAGAGAACTTCAACCTACCATTCCAGTAATTGCATTGACAGCAACTGCAACCTCAAAAGTTAAAAAAGATATTGCTGAACAACTTAAATTAAAAAACCCAAAAATTCACGAATCTTCTTTTGAAAGAAAAAATTTAAGTTACGAGGTGTATAAGTCTGAAAATAAAATAAATAACATTTTAAATTTTATTAAAATTTTTCAAAATAAAAGTGGAATTGTATACTGTCAAACCCGGAAAAGTGTCAAGGATTTTGCACGTGTTTTACTATCAAACAACATTAGATGTGGTATTTATCATGGAGGCTTAGATCGTGAAGAACGAAGTAAAATGTTAACTGGTTGGATGGAAAATGATTTTCAGTTAATGGTTGCAACAAATGCTTTTGGAATGGGAATAGACAAACCAGATGTTCGATTTGTAGCTCATTTCGAATTTCCTCCAAGTATTGAAGCCTATTACCAAGAAGCTGGTCGTGCAGGTAGAGATGGATTGAATTCTAGAACGGCTGTATTTTTTGAAGAGCAAGATATTACCGATTTAGAAAATAGACTTGCGGCTCAATTCCCACCAATTGAAACGGTAAAAACAACCTACCGAGCGTTATGTAGCTTCCTAAAGGTTGCGATAGGTTCTGGCGAAAATGAGACCTATCCAATTGATTTATCCTTGTTTTGTCAAACTTACAAATTAGAAATGAATCAGACTTTTAATTCTTTAAAAATTCTAGAGTCAAATGGGGACATTCAACTAAATGAAAATGCATTTCAAGAGACAACCTTGCAATGGAATGTTAGTAATCTTGAATTGTATAATTTCCAAATAAAGTACGAGAATTTCAGACCTCTAATCAGTGTTATTCTGCGAAATTTCACATCGTCATTTGAAGAACATGTACCCATAAAAACCCATCGCTTGTTAGATCAGTTAACTCTAACCAAAAAAGAAATAGAGCAACAACTAAAATCATTAGAAAAGTATGGAATTGCTGATATTATTTGGCAAAATGATTTACCGAAAATAACTTTTCTACATGAAAGACTTCCTGACGATTACCTACAATTATACCCAGAGGCATATCAAAATAAGAAGAACTATGCCACTGAAAAACTTCATGCAAGTATTAGTTATCTTCGCTCTGACACATGTAGATCGCAACAATTAATCAGTTATTTTGGTCAAGAATCAACAACTTGTGGAATCTGCGATGTCTGCCAATCCGCAAAAAGGAAAGAAAGCGAAGTAAAATTTTTAAAGGAAGCGCTTATTAACCTATTATGTGAGAAAAAGTCGCTTGAGGAAATCGAATCTACATTCGGAATAAATAATGAACAAGTAAAAAAAATTCTGAGGCTAATGTTACATGAAAATAAAATTCAATTCAAAGAAGGATTTTATTTCGTTTGACATCATTATTGTTTAATCCAAGAAGTAATTAACTCTGCTTCAATAAGTTGACAATCAGCATTTTTATCATTCAACTTAATATGCAATAAATCAGCTTCAATTACTTTATTAAAAGGTGGTTTGTCCAAAAAGATTCCAGATGGTATTTTATTCTGTAATCTAATGTATCCATTCGTCACTTTATCCGCATTAAATACAACTGGATTTACTGGAACATGTTCTGTAATTATCAAATTTGGGATATGGCTCGTATTCTTTAAAATTTGATGAATTTGTTTGTTGCTTAAATGCTGTAGTACTTGACGAATAATACACAAATCTACTTGAGGCAGTTTAGCATTTGACGATGCCGCATCCAAACAAATGAAGTTAATACTTTCAGAAGAAAATTGTTTATTTAGGTGATTTACCAAATCAGGTACCACATCAATCCCCGTGTAATCTACAGAAATCTTTTCAACTAATTTTTTGGACACATGAAAATCTCCACAACCAATCTCACAGATGGATTTTATTTGGTTTTCTTGAACGAATTTCAACAAAGATTCGGTGTATAAACTTAAATCTCCCATATATGTACCCTCACCTGAATAAAATGGTTGATCATTATCACCTCCCCAGTAATTTTTCTTGTAAATTTTGGAGAAAATCTCTTGATTTGACCTGGTTTTATTGATAAAATCAGAAACCACTCGTTTAATATGCTGAATCATAGTTGGAAATTAAATTATTCGATAACTGAAGAGATCATTTAATTGTGGAGGATAAAAAAAGCGGCACTATGTCCGCTTTCTATAGGTTGAATTTCTTATAAATCAAATTTAATACCTTGAGCCAACGGCAAACTATCAGAATAATTAATCGTATTTGTTTGGCGTCTCATGTACACTTTCCAAGCATCTGATCCAGATTCTCTACCACCACCCGTTTCTTTCTCTCCACCAAATGCTCCGCCAATTTCCGCTCCAGATGTACCTATATTTACATTTGCAATTCCGCAATCAGAACCTGCATTGGATAAAAATGCTTCCGCTTCTTTCAGATCATTCGTCATAATTGCTGAAGAAAGACCTTGAGGTACATTATTTTGAAAACGAATTGCATTTTCTAAACCACCAGAATACTTCATAATATAAAGTATCGGCGCAAAAGTTTCATGTTGAACAATTTTAAAATGATTTTCAGCTTCAATGATTGCCGGTTTCACATAACACCCAGATTCATATTCGGCGCCACTCAAAACTCCGCCATCTACAACAATTTTTCCTCCTTCAGCTTTCGCTTTTTCAATGGCATCCAAATAATTTGCTACAGCATCGGAATCAATCAATGGACCAACGTGATTATTTTGATCCAATGGATCTCCAATTCTCAATTGACCATATGCTTTAACCAAAGCTTCTTTTACTTTGTCATAAATAGTTTCATGAATAATCAATCGTCGGGTTGAGGTACAACGTTGTCCAGCTGTACCAACGGCACCAAATACGGCACCAGGAACAACCATTTTCAAGTCAGCAGTTGGAGCAATAATAATAGCGTTATTTCCACCCAATTCCAACAAAGATCTTCCTAATCGAGCACCAACAGCAGCACCAACTGATTTACCCATTCTTGTCGAACCTGTTGCAGAAATTAAAGGAACGCGTGCATCTTCCGCCATTAATTTTCCAATTTCCGCTCCACCGATAACTAAACAAGAAACTCCTTCAGGGACATCATTTGCATCAAAAACTTCTTTCGTGATTTGTTGACAAGCAATTGCCGTCAAAGGTGTTTTTTCGGATGGTTTCCAAATACAAACATTTCCACAAACCCATGCTAATGCTGTGTTCCAATTCCAAACTGCAACCGGAAAATTAAATGCTGATATAATTCCGACAATTCCCAATGGATGATATTGCTCATACATTCTGTGACCTGGTCGTTCTGAATGCATTGTTAGTCCATATAATTGACGAGATAAGCCAACTGCAAAATCACAGATATCAATCATTTCTTGAACTTCACCTAAGCCCTCTTGTAAGGATTTTCCCATTTCATAAGAAACTAAACGTCCAAGTGGCTCCTTGTAAAATCGGATTTTCTCTGCTAATTGACGAACAATTTCTCCTCTTTTCGGCGCTGGAATAGCTTTCCATTGCACATATGCTTCTTGTGCTTTTAATACAATAGCCTCATAATCAGCTTCAGTTGCTGAATTTACGGATGCGATTAATTTTCCATCTACAGGAGAAATTGAATCAATTTTAGGTCCACGTGTTTTAAACCATTTTCCTCCGGTTGATGCACCATTATTTTCAGATTCAATACCCAACTGCTCTAACATTTGTAGAACATCCATTTCATTTGCTATTGCTGACATATTTAATTTTTTTCAACTACAAAGATAATAGCAATATTGAAATAACTAACGATAAAAATGGCTAAAATCAATTAGCCAGAGTAAGCTTACATTCGCTCAGGTTGTGGAAGAACTTAATCTAAAATTTGTTCAATACTTTCTTTCACCTCAAAAATCTCCAATAAACGTTGAATTACTTGATCCATAATCGCATCCGGACAAGATGCTCCAGAAGTAACTGCAACTGTCACACAATCCTTAGAAGGAATAAAATCAACTGTGTTTTCAATTACTTTAGTATGTATATTAAAATGTGTTATTTCCGTTTTGGAAGTCAATTCACCAGCACCACGAACGAAAAAAACAGGATAATTTTTCTCTATCAATTCGACCAAATGTGTTGTATTAGAACTATTATACCCACCAACAACAATCCCAAAATCAGCAGGTTCTTCGAGTAAACCATGAGTTGATGACTGATTATCGTTTGTTGCGTAACAGAGGGTATCGCGGGTGTCTGCCATATGATTTTTTATATCATCCAAACCGAATTTCTCAATCATAATTTCACGCAAGTAATCAGTAATCTCCTGTGTTTCAGTAGCCAACATTGTCGTTTGATTCACCACCCCTAATTTGGATAAATCTTTTAACACATCAAATCCTTCAGAGTATTTTCCCGCAAAATCAATGTAAAAATCTTCCGTACTTTTCTTACCCATTACGTATTCAGCTAGGACCTTAGCCTCCTTTAAATCTTTTAAGATTAGTGCTTTACCGTTCTTTGTGGATCGAGAGAATGTTGCTCTAGTTTCCTCGTGATTGTATTTACCATGAATAATAATTGTATGGTTATTTTCTCCCAATTTTTCAGATCGATTCCATACTTTTTCAACAAAGGGGCAGGTTGTATTGTATAGTTTGACATCAATTCCTTGTGCAATTAATCTATTTTCAATTTCAAGAGTAGTTCCAAATGCAGGTATTAAAACGATATCAGAATTTGATAGAGTTTCAAAAGGAATAAGCTGTTTTCCGGTTGTATCTTGAAGAAATTGAATCCCATTTGCTAATAAATCGTCATTAACATCTGGATTATGAATCATTTGACTTAACAAAAAAATACGTTTTCCTGGATTTTCAGTTAAGGCTCTGTATGCGATTTCAATTGCATTTTCAACACCGTAACAAAAACCAAAATGACGAGCAATCAATAAACGCAACCTACCAAAATTTAATATCGTTGGTGTAAAATCTTTTTTTCTAGGGTCTTCTAATCTACGCCTAGCTTTAACTGATGAAATAATTGACGATCGGTAAAATTCCGGTATTTGGAATTGTTTCATTTTTAATTTTTAAAACGTGTTAATAGTCGAATTTGTTCATTATCCATACAAAGTTAAAAAGATGCACTTTATTTCTTTAAATATAGCGCTAATTTTTTTGGATAGTTTAAATCACAAATCCCATTGTGTTTTGTAATTTTGAAGAAATGGATTTTAAACAACTTCTTTCTTCGATAAAAAACAAAGATTTTAAACCTGTATATATTTTACATGGTGAGGAACCTTTTTTCATTGATAAAATAGCAGAAGCGATTGAAGAATTTGCATTGGAAGAACATGAACGAGATTTTAATCAAACAATCGTTTATGGCCGAGATGCTGACCTGCTTTCTCTTATAAGTGAATTGAAAGGATACCCCATGATGGCGGAAAGAAGGCTAGTTGTTATAAGAGAAGCGCAAGATTTTAAGCAAGTAGAGCAATTGGAATCATACGTTGAAAATCTGCTAGATACAACCATTCTGGTGGTTTGTTATAAATACAAGACAATTGATGCTCGAAAAAAATTCCTGAAAGAATCCTCTAAAAAAGGAGTAGTTTTTAAATCTGAAAAAATTAGAGAATATCAATTGCCAGATTGGATCGTAACCTATTTAAAAGGAAAGGGATTTATGATTTCCTCCAAAGCAACCATGTTATTGGCAGAAAATGTAGGTAATGATTTATCGCGATTGGTGAATGAAATCGACAAACTTTCCATTTTAGTTGAAAAAGGAACCACGATTAACGAAGTGCACATCGAGGAAAATATTGGGATTTCTAAGGATTATAATCTTTTTGAATTAACGAATGCGTTAGCCAAACTTGATATTACGAAAGCAAATAAAATTGTGCATTATTTTGACCAAAATCCCAAAGCTGCTGACCTAACTAGCATTGTTTCAAATTTGTTTAAGTTTTTCACCCAGCTTATGCGCGTTCATTTTGCACAGAATAAATCAAGGGAATTCATTGCCAATTCTCTCAAGGTTCATCCATTTGTTGCTGGTGAATTAATACAGGCAGCTGGTAAGTTTGCTCCAAAGAAAATTGCTGCAAACATTGAAATACTTTATGAATTTGATTTAAAATCCAAGGGAGTGAATAGCAATAATGTTCCTCATGGGGAATTGATGCAAGAATTAACTTACCGATTACTTCATTAATGCATCGATTTTATACACCAGAATTAACGGAGGCCACAACTCTACTCACCTTATCTGAAGCGGAATCCAAGCATGGCATACAGGTGATGCGCCTGAAGGAAAATGATTCAATAGAATTATTTAATGGCAATGGGATTTCTGCAATAACCACAATTATTGAGGCACATCCAAAACGATGTACGGTTAAAATCGAAAAAATAACAAAACATCCACAAGAAAAACCGATTCATATTGCCATTGCGCCAACAAAAAACATGGATCGTATGGAGTGGTTTATTGAAAAAGCAACTGAAATAGGGTTAACAAAATTGAGTTTAATACTCTGTCAAAACAGTGAACGACGCGAAATTAAATTGGATCGATTGGAGAAAACTGCTATCGCGGCTGTGAAGCAATCTGGACGTTATTTTCTGCCTGAAATTACTGGACTCATCAAATGGAAAGATTTTTTGAAACAAAATCCATCTGGTTTGATAGCGCATTGTCGAGAAGGAGAAAAAATGAAGATTGATACTTCCTTTCAAAATAAGGTGATTGTAATTGGTCCAGAAGGTGATTTTACGCTCGAAGAAATTGAATTAGCGCTTACCACAGGATATGTACCAATAACATTAGGCGAAAATCGATTACGCACAGAAACCGCAGCTTTAGTATCGTGTATGCAAGCAAAATTTAGCTTGTAACTCTCTAACTTATTTTGCCAACTTCAATCCTTCTTCCAACCATTTTTTGAATGCTTCGGCATTTCCATGGTGTTCAAAATCTGCAGGACCATTAGCTAAATCTTTTCCGTCTGGAGAAAGCATTCTGTAATGAGGTTGAGAATTACTTTTGTATCTACTCATTTGAAGAAATCCCCATTTATGTCCTACTTGCGTAATTGACATCTTTTTTCCCGGAGCATATTCCAATTCCTTATGTTCGGAAGCAGGTAATTCCTTTTTTTCATCCACATACAAGGAAGCAACAACTACTTTATCCTTCAAAATAGATAAAACACCTTCGGCATTCCAAACCGTTTCTTCCATTTTACGGCAATTTTGACAACCCCAACCGGTAAAGTCAAGCATGAGTGGCTTATTTACCTTTTTTGCATAGGCTAAGGCTTTATCATAATCGTCAAACATCATGATTCCGTGCACTCCTTCATGCATTCCCTCAACATGTTCTGCGGATTGATTCGAGGTATTGGAAGAGCCTGATTGTTTCCATTCACTATAGGTCGGTGATGGAGGAAAACCACTGATTAATTTTAACGGAGCACCCCACATTCCTGGAATTAAGTAAGCTACGAAAATCAAAGTCGTGGTTCCTAACAATACTCGTCCAACCGATAATCTTTCAAATGGACTGTCATGCGGTAATTTAAATCCTCCCAACAAATAAATAGCCAATACAGTAAATATCCCTATCCAAATAGCCAAAAACAATTCTCTCTCCAATAAATGGGATTGAGAAACCAAATCAGCAGTTGATAAAAATTTGAATGCTAATGCTAGTTCAAGAAATCCTAAAAATACTTTTACTGTATTCAACCAACCACCTGATTTCGGAAGTGAATTCATCCAACCTGGAAAAGCGGCGAACAATGTAAAAGGCAAGGCTAAAGCCAAAGAAAATCCAAACATACCAACAAATGGGGCAATTCCACCGATGGATGCCGACTCAACTAATAAAGTTCCTACTATCGGACCGGTACAAGAAAATGACACTAACGCCAACGTTAAAGCCATAAAGAAAATCCCAATAAATCCTCCTTTATTGGATACTGTATCAGACTTATTCAACCAAGAATTGGGCAGTGTTATTTCGAAAGCTCCCATAAAAGAGACTGCAAAAACAACCAATAAAATAAAGAAGAATATATTAAACCAAACATTGGTAGATAAAGCATTGAGAGCTGCAGGGCCAAAAATGGCAGTAACAATAGTTCCTAAAATCACATAAATAGTGATAATCGAAATTCCATAGAACAAGGCATTCCTTATCCCCATAGCTTTGTTTTTGCTTGTCTTGGTAAAATAACTAACAGTCATTGGAATCATTGGAAACACACAAGGAGTAAGCAATGCCGCAAATCCACTTAAAAACGATAAAACAAAAATTATAAGCATTGATTTACCAGTTCCAGAAGAGCCGTTAGTTGCATTTACCGAACCCGATTTAGCGGATTCATTACTTTTCTTTTCAGTTACCACATTTTCAGTAGCTAGGGTTGATTGCGCAATTATACTGTCTGTTTTTTCTTTACTTAACGAACATGCTTTTGCAGGTAAAGAAAATTTTAATGTATATTCTGGTAAACACTTTACATCATTACAGGTTTGAAAAGAAAAAGAACCCGATATAATCAAATCGTTTGGTGAGGAAAGCACCAATTTCCGTTTAATGATAAAACTTCCTTTGTGATAACTCAAAATCTCATCAATATCCGTATTGTTTTCAATTACAGGTTTTGGTTCAATAACCCCTGGAACAACAGTTACACCAGACAATGGATTAATATTCAATTGGGTTGGAATGGAAAAAGAACCAGCAGGAAGTTTGTTTGAATTTATATGCCAACCTGGCACCACAGTTATTTTTGCAACCACATAAGCCTCGCACCCATTTTGTTCCAAACTAAATGTAGCCTTTACTTTATCTTCGGGATTATCAATTTGACTGTACACTAAATTACTTAGCGTGAGTAACATAAAAGTAAAAACAGCACTAAAGACCTTCATTATTTTTCAATTTTTATTGTTATTGTTTCATCAGTTGGAGGTAAACACCTACTATCGTCACAAACCATGTAAGTTATTACCAATTTAACATCTGTACTTTTTTTCACTTTGATTTTCTGCCTGAAAATGGCCTTATCATCAAAAACCGACAAATGCGCCATGAAATTTTCATCGTAAAATGCATGAACATTTTCTTCTAACGGCTTTCCTTTTATTTTTACTTTTTTATTTTTTACAAATGTTATTTTGGTTGCGATAGGTCCAGCGTTGGGGGAAATATATTGACTATATAAATGCCAATTTTTCTCAATAGTAGCAGTCAAAATAACTTCATCCGTTTTTTTTGAATAAACTCCTGACCATTTCACAACGCTTTGAGCCATGGAAAAGTTACACAACAATATAAACAGAATTAAAAAAAATCTCATTTTGAAAAGTAAAACACAAATTTACATTTTAATCTCCACAAGTCGACTAATTGGTATCCAAACCCCTCCTTTGAGACAAATAAATTTGGAGCCAGCCGCCCAAATTGTTGTCTCTACCTTCTTTAGATTCGTGTCATCATGAAAATAAATGGAAACTTTAGAATGATGCGCATTTCCCAAAATTGTGGCCTGCTCAATTTGATGAATCAAATTTGGATGCTGACTAATGGACATTGAATTCTTAAACGACAATGACGAGATTTCTTCCTTTTGAATTAATTGAGCTTCCATAAAAATCGATTTAGATTCCTAAGATAACGGAAAAAAACAATAAATCGTGTGAATTGTAAAATTATCTTCGAAATTAAAACGAAATGCTTCGTGCTTCTGAGCTTACGCTTAAATCAGTAAATTCAGATTCCAGATAATGATAATAACCAGCCACAGAAATCATTCCAGCATTATCCGTGCAAAATTGAAATTCAGGAACATATATATTCCAACCTTTCATTTTCTCATAGTCTTGTAATCTATCGCGCAAACCTTGATTCGCTGAAACACCACCTGCAATTGCAATTTCTGTAATTCCTTCTTGTTGAACAGCAAGTTCCAATTTTATGAATAAAATATCTAGAATCGTTTGTTGTAGACTAGCACACAAATCATTCAAATTTTCTTGGATGAAATTCGCGTTTTTTCTAGTTTCCCCTTGAATAAAATACAAAAAAGAAGTTTTTAACCCACTAAAACTAAAATTGAGTCCATCCACTTTTGGTTTAGCAAATTGAAATCGCTTTGGATCACCGTTCTGCGCCAATTTATCGATTAACGGTCCTCCGGGATAAACAAGCCCCATGATTTTCCCGCATTTATCAAATGCTTCACCAGCCGCATCGTCAATTGTACTTCCTATCACCTCCATTTTTTGAAAAGAGGAAACCTTCACAATTTGGGTATGTCCACCAGAAACCGTTAAACATAAAAATGGAAACGAAGGCTTTCTATCACGTTCATTATCAATAAAATGAGCCATAATATGTGCTTTCATGTGGTGCACGTCAATCAATGGTTTATTGAGCGATAAACTCAATGCTTTTGCAAAAGAAGTTCCCACAAGCAAAGAGCCCAAAAGTCCTGGACCTTTGGTGAAAGCAATTGCATCAAGATCATTTAGGGTTAGCCCTGCCTGCTTAATCGCCTCTGATACAACTGGGATAATATTTTTCAAATGCGCACGACTCGCTAGTTCAGGTACAATTCCACCATATAATTCATGTATCTTTTGTGTCGCAATTACGTTAGATAAGATTTGCGTATTCAAAGACACAGCTGCAGAGGTATCATCACAGGAGGATTCTATGCCTAAAATATATGTTTTTGTTTGCGCCAATATTGATTAACTTTGTAAATTATCGAAATAGATGGCAAAGGTATTTAAAATCATTGGGAGAACAACGGGGATTATCCTCGAATGGCTGCTCATTGCATTTTTTATTCTAGCTTTTGTTATTCGTACATCCACCTTTCAAACGTATCTTGCCTCTGCTGCCACAACTTATCTATCATCGGAACTAAATGCAAAAATTCACATTGATAAAGTTGATATTTTATTTTTTGACCGAGCCGCACTAGATGGTGTTTATGTAGAAGATCAACAAAAAGACACATTGGCATTAATCAATTCTCTGTTGGTTAACATTGATTTATTAGATATATCTAAACAAATTTTCACCTTAGATAAAGTACAACTCAAAGGAGGAACAATAAAAATTAATCGTTCCAAAAATACAGGCATTTACAATTATGCTTTTCTGGCAGATTATTTTAGTTCTGAAAGCACAAGTGAACCCAAGCCATTTAATTTCAATATCAATCGAGTTGAATTAAGTGATATTCGATTTAACTATGACGATAACAGAAAAAAACAATATTCAAACGGAATTGATTGGAATCATTTAGCAATTTCAAACCTTTCGCTAAAAGCAACGGATTTCAAAGTAAATCTAACCAATTTTAAAACAAATGTGATAGAACTTAAATTGAAGGAAAAATCTGGCTTCACAATTAATCAATTGGCCGCAAGCCTTGTTATCAATGAGAAAGGAATTCTATTGGGCGATTTAGATATTTGCACCAATCAATCAGATATATCAGCTAGCAAATTCAATTTGCTTTACTCGAAACAAACAGATTTTGAAGATTTTGAAAATAAAGTGAAATTTGACGCAAACATCCTTCAGTCTTCAATTGCATTGGAAGAAATTGCTTTTTTCACTTCCGAAACGGAAGGAATGTCAGACTTCGTTAGGCTTGAAGGAAATATTTCAAATACTGTGAATCAATTAACACTCACTGATTTTCGATTAGGCTTTGGAAAAGTTTCAAAGATTGAAGGCGATTTTGTTTTGCCAAATTTCAGTAATATGGATAATCTTGAAATCAACGAGACCATAAAATATGCTTATGTTTCTGTTGAAGATCTTACTGCTTTTCGTCTTCCTAAGTCAGCTGGTGTAGAAAAAATCAATCTAGGTAAAGAAGTTGAACGACTTGGTTTTTTTGAAACAAAAAATTTCAATATTACAGGTAAACCGAATGATTTAAGTATTTTATTTGAAACAACAAAAACTAAATTAGGAGAAGTTAAACTCCACACGCCATTTCAAATATCCTCTTCCAAAGGAACAATCGGTTTACAATCAAAAACAAAAAATGGGGATGATATTGAATTTATTGATTTTAAGCTTGGTGAACTTTTAGCGGATAAATCATTGAAAACAATTGATGGAAAGGTCAGTATACAATCGACCTATTATCCATCAGGGAACTTTGAAATCGATCAATTAAACGGAAAAATAAACCAATTTGATTATCAAGACTATTCAATCAATAATGCAACAATTACAAATGGTTCTCTTATCAATCAAGTTTTCCAATCGGAAATTGCACTGGATGATGATATATTAAAACTTACCTACGTAGGTTATGTTGATTTAAAAGGAGATAAAAAATTAAAATTCAAAGTAAATCTCACCGAAGCATTATTAAATAGTTTAAACCTAGCGCGTTCTAGCAAGGCATCAAGTTTAAAATCCAATATTGATGTTGATTTACAAGGATTAAATCCATTAACCATGAGTGGAAAAGTAATTTTCACAGGTTTTGTATACAAAGAAGGAAAGGAAGAGATTGATATACCTCGGTTCGAACTCAGTATCACACGTGGAAAGTTGGAGGATAAATTTAAAATTGTCAGTGATAGTCTGATTGAATTGGAGGTAATTGGGAAATTTGATCTAAAAAGTATTGGGGATGAATTCACGAACCAAATCTCAAATGCTTTCCCGTTCCTTTCTAAGTCTTTCCCGAAGAAGAATGTAAGCAAAAACAATCATTTCACCTATGATTTAACCATTCTAAATGCAAGTAGTTTATTAGGAAAAGTGTTCCCTGGAATAAAAAACTTTTCAATCTCATATGGCACCACCATTAATGGTTCCTATAGCGCAAAAGATGAAAATTTTGAACTTAAAATGTATTCATCCGAAGGTCTAACATTTGACAATGTGAAAATCGGAAAAATAGAATTAAACCAAACAATAAACAAGGAAAAACTGGATGTTAAATTAGATCTGTTTGATGTCAATTATGGGAATAAAATCAAATTCAAAGACATAAATTTTAAAACCCAAAATGAAGGAGTGAGAAGGGATTTATTGACCTCTACGATAAACTGGAGAACAACGGATAACATCAATTCTAATCTTTCTTGGTTGACAACAATTAAAGATGCCAGTAATTTCGAAATAAATTTAAATGAATCTGCATTTTCAATCAATAGTCAAATCTGGAAAATCAGCGAATCCTCTTATATCTCCTATAGTCCTGAATTAGTATCTATTGAAAATTTTATTTTATCGAATAATGACCAAAGAATTTCATTGGATGGTAACCTTTCTAGTTTAACGAAAGATTACTTAGATTACAAATTGGAAAATATTAATTTGGCTGATATTGACAAATTATTTGGATTGAGACAAGGGCTAAGCGGTATGCTAAATGGAACAGGAAGGGTTTCAGATCCTATCAATAATCTTTCATTAAAAAGCACCTTAGATATTGAGCAACTTCAACTAAAAACACAAGCGGTTGGAGATATTCGAGTAAATGTTGATTGGGATCCGAAACTAGACTTCCTTGATTTGAGCGGGATCATTAAGAACAAAGGCAAAACCAATTTTGAATACGATGGGAAATACTATTTCAAACGTGCTAAAGACAACTTAGATTTTAACTTAAAGTTCAAAGAATTTGATATTTCATTTGCCAATGCGTACGTGGATAAAGATGTTATAAGCAATATCAGAGGGGACATTTCAGGCCTTGTTAAAATAACGGGAACACCTAATAAACCTAAATTTCAGAGCCGTGAATTATTTTTGAAACGTGCTAAAGCAAAAGTAGAAATTTTAGGGACAACCATGGCATTATCTGGAAAATTCAACTTATCCGACAATGATGTTTACGGTGATAAAATTGAAATTGTTGACGAAGAAAATAACCGGGCATTTTTAAATTTTGGTTTGAATAACTTCCTTGGAAAATGGAATTATGACATCGGAATTGATATTTTAGAGCGTCTGAATCCATCCAAACGTTTTCTTGTATTAAATACGAAGTATAAAGATGGTGATTATTACTACGGAAAAGTTTACGGAACAGGAAATTGTAATATTTCTGGGAATAGTAATCAATTAGATATTGTAGTTGATATAAAAACAAGTAAAGGAAGTAAGTTAACCCTTCCATTGTATGGTGTTTCTGAAGTTGAGGAAGGAGACGACTTCATAACCTTCACCAAGTCAAATACAACTGATGACTCGATTAAAAAGTTAGATTTATCAGGCGTTACACTCGACTTAAATTTCGATGTAACTCCAGAAACGGAACTTAATGTCGTTTTTAATGATCAAACTCAAGATAAAATCGTCTGTTTTGGAAATGGTAAAATTGCCATGAAAATTGACGATAAAGACAATGATATTAAAATGACTGGGAAATACAATATTGAAAAAGGCAGTACATACAATTTTGCCATGGGTCAAATTAAAAAAGAATTCAATATTGATCAAGGAAGTTATATAGAATGGTCAGACAATATTTATGATGCCATAATAAACATTACAACATCCTTTAAAACAAAATCTGACTATGGTGCATTAGCCCCAGAATTAGAGGAAACTACGTTAGCAAATCAGCCAGTGAATTGCGAATTGGTTTTAAATGGTCAACTCACAAAACCTGAAAGCTCTTTTAATTTAAAAGCAGAACAAAACTTACCTGAAACAGGAAAAGCCTTACTGAATCGAGTTTTAGATGAACAAAGTGAGATAAACCGTCAGTTTTTCTCATTACTTGTCTTTAATCGATTCCAACCTTTAAAAGGAAATATTTCGGCCAGTGGTTCAGCAGCTTTGGATTTAGCAGAAGCACAAATAAACGACTTGTTATCAAAAGCATCCGAAGAATTTAAAATGAAAATGAACATCGATTCAGACATTGAGTTGATTGCTGAAAAACGCTTTTTTGAGGACCGGTTGATCATTACCACCTCTGTGGGCGTAGAAACTGGATCCAACAATTCTGAAACAAGTTCATCAACAGCATCTAAAAATACGATAATTGGTGATGTACGGATAGAATATTTAATCAACGAAAAAGGAACGTTCCGCGTAAATGCATTCAACGAATCAAATCGAAATACCGTGAATCAATCCGCTGGCTTATTCTCCCAAGGGGCAGGTTTAAATTACCAGGAAGAGTTTAATGGGTGGAACGATTTTCAATTGATTCAGTCATTTCTTGATATTTTCAGAGCAAAACGAAACAAAAAGGTAAAAACAAAAAGAAACAAAAGGCAAATTAAAGTGAGTGATGCATCAGAAAACAAGGATGAGCCAATTGAAAAAATCCCAGTGGATAAACAAATAAAAGGTGATATTAAATTTTAATCTTATTATGATCAGTAAATCAAGAAGAAGCGTAACCCTCCTCGTACTTTTCATTTTTTTTTCATTTCCAAGCCCTTTAATTAGTCAAAAACCTTATTTTTTAGGGAGTGCGGCTGGATTAAACTCAAATAGTTTTGGAATAAGCTTCAATTACAAGCAACATTTGAATAATAAATTTTTCGTAGAGGGAGCTGTCAGTTTACCCATGGTAACTGGATATGAAACCATTAATTATATTGATCCTGCTGTTCCATTTTATCCATCAACAAAAATTCATTATCTCTGGTCGTATTCTGCACTGGGACTTAATGTTGGATATAATTTTTTTGATTACAAAATTCAAAAAAGTAATCTAGGTATAGCCCTTGGAGGCGCTAGAGTTTTTAGTGATAAGTTAAATAGCTTCAATTTAATTGGTGCGTCGGTACATTATTCCTATTTACTGAGTAACAGATGGAATTTTGAAGTAAATGCAGGATTAAATTTTCTAAATGATTTTGAAGGCACCTATCCAGTACCCCTTTTAAGTATTAAATATTCGAAACTTTTCGGTTTAACCGATTTAGCCCAATCATCCAACCCAGGAAACCCTTTTATTACATACGAATTGCCTGACTTTAGAACGGTTACCTATATTTCCGCAGGCTTAAGTGGTAGCCTTTTAGAAATTGGACTTCAACATTATTTAAATAGATACTCCTCCTTAGAACTTGGAATTGGATTTTTTGCTGCTGGTGCTAACACAAAATTTTATCCATTAAATGGATATGATGGAATACTTGATCCTTTTGTTGGTTTTACAGCAGGAATTAATTGGCTGGATGGAGGAATACCATATTATTATATTCCCTTTGGATTAGAGTTCAAACCATTTTTCAATGGATATGAATCGGGATTAAGAATTTCTATTGATTCCGGCCCCTTGTATTTTGATGACTGGACACCTGGCATTAATTTAAGATTGGGGTATGCCTTTAATGACAAATACAATTGAAAATTTCCATTTTTAGACCTTTAGGAATTTATTTCCTTATAAATAAACAATTTCTTGATTTATTTCGGTTCCAATATTTACTTTTGAGAACCAAAGCTTAATTCTATGAAAAAAGTACTGATTGCTAATCGAGGAGAAATTGCACGAAGAGTTATTCGAACCCTTCGAAAAATGAATATTTCCACCGTAGCTGTTTATTCAGATGCAGATAAAGATGCCCCACATGTCAAAGAAGCTGATGAGGCCGTCTATTTGGGGGCAAGTCCCTCCTCTGAAAGTTACTTAAATCAAGACAAAATTTTAGATTATTGCAAAAAACTTGGCGTGGATGGAATTCATCCAGGATATGGTTTTTTATCTGAAAATGCTGGTTTTGCCCGAAAAGTAAAAGCAGCAGGAATTAAATTGATCGGGCCTTCCCCAGAATCAATGGAAGTTATGGGCGATAAATTAAGTGCGAAACAAGCGGTTAAGGAGTTTGGAGTTCCATTGGTTCCAGGTGTTGATTATGCCATAACCGATATTGATGAAGCTAAAAAAATTGCAGAAAAAGTTGGCTACCCCATATTAATAAAAGCTTCTGCCGGTGGAGGTGGAAAAGGCATGCGTTTGGTTGAAAATTCAGAAGAGTTTGAAGAACAAATGAACCTTGCTCAAAGTGAAGCACGCAATTCATTTGGAGATGATGCCGTTTTTATCGAAAAATTTGTTACCAAACCAAGACACATAGAAATACAAGTATTTGCTGATCAACAGGGAAATACCGTTTATATTTTTGAACGTGAATGTTCTATCCAACGCCGTCACCAAAAAGTAGTTGAAGAAGCACCAAGTGCAATCGTTAGTCCAGAACTGCGTCAACGCATGGGGGAAGCTGCAGTGGCTGTTTGTAAAGCTTGTAATTATGAAGGAGCTGGAACGGTTGAGTTTTTATTAGATGCCAATTTGGATTTCTTTTTCTTAGAGATGAATACACGTTTGCAGGTGGAACATCCTGTGACAGAAGAAATTTCAGGATTAGATTTGGTCGAGTGGCAAGTACGGGTAGCTAGAGGTGAACGACTTCCAAAACTACAACACGAACTTGAAATCAATGGTCATGCAATTGAAATTCGCGTGTATGCCGAGGATACCCTTAATGGCTTCACCCCTGACATCGGAACATTAAATCGCTATCGTTTGCCTTCCGGTGAAGGGGTTCGGGTGGACGGTGCTTTTGAAGAAGGAATGGAAATACCTATTTATTACGATCCCATGATTGCAAAATTAGTCGTTTGGGGTAAAGATCGTGAAGAGGCAATTAGGAAATGTGTTACGGCAATTGATGATTTCGAAATTTCAGGACTAAAAACAACCCTAGATTTTGGTAAATATGTGTTGTCTCATCCGGCCTTTTGTTCAGGTGATTTTGATACAAATTTCGTTAAGACTTATTTTTCTGAAAGTCAAGCTATATATGATGGATTTACGGAGGAAACCGCAGCTTTACAAAGCGGAATAAATCAACTTTGGGACGACCTAAAAGCAGCCAACCAAAAACAATTTGCCTCCCATCCTATCATCACAAATTGGATCAAAGTTCCTTAAAACCAGAAATTAATGTCAGTTGGAATTGTTCTAAAATCTACGGGTAAATTTTATACGGTTTTAATGGACAATGGTGTTGAAATTACAGCGCGTATTCGAGGAAAGTTTAGACTTGAGGGATTGAGAACAACTAATCCTGTTGCAGTTGGAGATCGAGTGATTTTACGTGAAGAAAAAAACGATGACGAAGAATTATTTACAATTGAAACGGTTGAACCAAGACGCAATTATTTGGTTCGGAAATCAACCAATCTCAGCAAACAAAAGCAAATTCTCGCTTCCAATATTGATTGTATCTATTTAGTGGTTACGATTGAACAACCCACCACGCAATTAGGTTTTATTGACCGTTTTTTAGTTTCTGCAGAGTCTTTCAGAATTCCCGTTACAATTTTATTCAACAAAATTGATGTATATAGCGAAGAGTCTAAATTAACGATGCAAATTTGGAAGGAAATCTACGAAAGCATTGGATATCCTTGTCATTTCATTTCTACTCTTGAATCCGAGACCTATCAGTTTTTAAACAAGGAAATAAAAGAAAAACAAGTGCTTTTTGCTGGAAACAGTGGCGTTGGCAAAAGTTCAATCGTAAAATGCATAGATCCGCGAATTGATCTACGAATTGGTGAAATATCAGAAGCTCATTTTTCGGGTAAACACACCACCACTTTTGCAGAAATGTATCAAGTGGAATCAGGTGGGTTTATTATTGATAGTCCCGGTATTAGAGCCTTTGGTCTAGTTGAAATTGAAAAAGAGGTTCTGGCTCATTACTTTCCGGAAATGCGTCAATTATTAGGTCAATGTAAATTTCATAACTGCATGCATGTAAATGAACCTCACTGTGCCGTAAAAGAGGCAGTGGAAAATGGAGAGATTGAGGAATCTAGGTACATTCATTATTTGCAAATGCTTGAAGATTATGGAAGCGACATCCACCGTAGAAACGACCATGAATGAGAGTGGTAATTCAACGTGTAACTGAAGCATCAGTAAGCATCAATCAGCAGATTCATGGTCAAATTAAAACAGGCTACCTTGTATTGGTGGGGTTTGAAAAAAACGATTTGGAGGAAGACTTACGCTGGATTTCAAAGAAAATAGCTGATTTACGTATTTTTTCAGACCAAGATGGAAAAATGAATCTTTCTGTTCAAGATGTGGGTGGAGAAATCCTACTGGTTAGTCAATTTACCTTATTTGCATCCACAAAAAAAGGAAATCGTCCAAGTTTTATTCGCTCTGCATCTCCTGAAATTGCCGTTCCCCTATACGAAAAGTTTATTTTAATGTTGAACCAACTCCTTCCAAACACAATTAAAACGGGTGTTTTTGGTGCTGATATGCAGATTTCATTAATCAATGATGGTCCGGTAACCATTACGATTGATTCGAAAGCGAGGGAGTAGAATCAATTGCACTGAATAAGGATCAGATGTATCTTCTTGCAAATAAACATCCTCGAAATACATGAGATATACCTAAATATTAACGCTAATATTCAATAATTCAGGTAGTCGTATCCCACCAAATAATCCTATCTTTGTTAATTAATTTCAAACGTTCAATGGAAAATTTTGTCCTAAATAATCAATGGCTAGAGTTAAGTGATATTCAATCAATTCTTGAAAACAAGCGCAAAATTGAATTGGGTGAAGCAGCACGAAAAGCAATCATTGATTGTAGAAATTATTTGGATTCAAAAATTAAAGATTCAGACCAACTAATCTATGGTATAAATACGGGCTTTGGATCTTTGTGTGATACTGCAATTTCAAAAGACGATTTATCACTTCTCCAACGAAATTTAGTACTATCACATGCTTGTGGAACTGGATGTCAAATAGATACTAGCATCGTAAAATGCATGTTATTGCTAAAAATAATAGGTTTAGCAAAAGGCCATTCCGGTGTTCGCATAGAAACAATGGAACGACTTGTATTTTTCTATAATGAAGATATCTTACCGATTGTTTATGAACAAGGAAGTTTAGGTGCTTCAGGCGATCTTGCTCCCCTAGCCCATTTGTCATTGCCTTTATTGGGAGAAGGAACTGTTTCGTTTAAAAATGAAATTCTTCCTAGCATGGAAGTCTTGAAAATCTTTAATCTTTCCCCAATTGAACTGGGCGCAAAAGAAGGATTGGCTTTATTAAACGGGACCCAATTTATGAGCGCACATGGGTGTATGGGATGGTTAAAATCAATGCAACTTTGGGAAAATTGGATTCAAGTAGCTAGCTTGTCCTTGGAAGGATACGATGGTCGCATGGAACCTTTTGGCGCTTCTTTGCATAGGATCCGAAATCATTCCGGACAACAAGTAACTTCTCAGAAAATGAGAGCAAATCTTACCGATAGCGAAATTGCCAATCAAAACAAAATGCACGTTCAAGATCCATATTCATTTCGCTGCATTCCTCAAGTACATGGCGCTACCTGGGACGCATTACACTATGCAAAAGGAGTTTTTGAAAATGAAATTAATGCGGTAACTGATAATCCAACTATTTTTCCTGATGAAGATTTAATTGTTTCCGGTGGAAATTTTCACGGACAACCTCTTGCGATAACATTAGATTTCCTAGCTATTGCAATGGCTGAAATGGGAAGTATATCTGAACGAAGAGTATATAAATTAATTTCTGGTACTCGAGGTCTACCCTCATTTTTGGTCGCTGTACCTGGGTTAAACTCCGGATTCATGATCGTTCAATATACATGCGCCTCAATCGTGAGTCAAAACAAACAATATTGCACTCCTGCCTCCATCGATTCAATTGATTCAAGCAATGGACAGGAAGATCATGTGAGCATGGGAGCAAATGCAGCAACTAAATTTTTAAAAATCATTGATAATTGCTTTACCATTCAAGGTATTGAATTATTAACGGCACTTCAAGCAATTGAATTTCGGCGACCTTTGAAATCAAGTTCTAAAAACGAAGCATTAATTACGAAATTCAGAAATCAAATTTCATCGACTGAAAAGGACGAATTCATGCAACCTAAGATAATCGGTGCGCGAGATTTTGTAATACAATTGAAGAATTAACTTTTTAGAAAACCAATGTCATTAAAATAAGCCGTTTGAACGGCAAATTAATAATCGAATTAAGTAACAAATCATGGAAGAACAAAAAAAAGTAAAAATTAGTTTTTGGAAAATATTTTGGCCAACATTCATAGCCATTTGCATCACATCCTTTATTGGTTGGATGATAACCCTGTTGTTTTTTGGAGGAATAATCGTCGCCTTAAGTGGAAATAAAGAAACAACTGTCAAAGAAAATACGATCCTTCACCTAACATTGAAAGGGGAAATTGCTGAAAAAGGTAAAGCGGATCTAAACGCTACTAGCTTCAATGTTTCAAATTCAATTGGTTTGCGTGATTTGCTAATGGGCTTTGAAAAGGCAAAGAAAGATTCAAAAATCAAAGGGATTTTCATTGAATTAGATGATTTAAATTGTGGATACTCAACCGCAAAAGAGATTCGAGATGCGATCAATGATTTTGAAAAATCAGGTAAATTTGTAATCGCCTATAATTCAGGTGAATTAATTACTCAAAAAGAGTATTACCTAACCTCGGCAGCAAACTCAATTTATGGATTCCCAACGTCCACCATGGAATTTTTGGGAATGGGCGCCGAATTAACTTTTTTCAAGAATTCTTTGGATAAACTCAATGTTGAAGTGGAGATTATCCGCGGTAAAAACAATGATTTCAAAAGTGCTGTTGAGCCGTTTTTCAGAACTGAAATGAGCGATTCGAGCCGAGTACAAATTGAACGATACATGAAAAGCATGTGGGAAGATATTACAGATGAAATAGCCAAAGACAGAAAGATTACAAGTACGAATTTGAATTTAATCGCCGACTCGATGTTGATAAAACGAACAGATGATGCAGTAAAATATAAGCTTTTAGATGGTTTAAAATACAAGGACGAAATCATTGAAATACTTTGTAAAAAAATGAACTGCAAAAAATCAAGTGAACTGAATTTATACAACTTCGAAAAATACGCCCGAAAGGAGTTTAATGAGGATCAAACCCTTGTTGCTGCCGAAGAATCAAATATTGCAGTTATCGTTGCCGAAGGGGAAGTTGCTACTAGTGGAGACGGTGTTGCTTCTAATAAAATTTGCAAATTGTTCAAGGAAGCACGCGAAAAAGAATCCATTAAAACAGTTGTTTTTAGAATCAATAGTCCAGGTGGAAGCGCATTGGCTAGTGAAGAGATTTGGAGAGAAGTTACCCTTACAAATAAAGTAAAAAAGGTGATTGTTTCCATGGGAGATGTTGCCGCCTCAGGTGGGTATTACATTGCTGCCCCGGCAACAAAAATATTTGCAGAACCAACAACTATCACAGGCTCCATTGGTGTTTTTGGGATGATCCCTTACACAGGAAAAATGCTTGAAAACTACCTCGGAATTACTTTTGACCGGGCTTCCACAAACGCACATGCACCCATGAGTTTGAATCGTAAATTAACTCCTCAAGAATTGGCAATAATTCAAAGTGAAGTAGATGATATTTATGATTTATTTCTTGAACGCGTAGCTAACGGAAGAAAAATGACCAAGGACCAAGTAAATGTTTTTGCTAGAGGTAGAGTTTGGACTGGAAAAGATGCGAAAAGAATTGGACTTGTCGATGAAATAGGTGGTTTAACAGATGCCATAAATTATGCAGCAAAATTGGCAAAAATCTCAGAACCTAAAATCGAGTATTTTCCTGGAAACAAACAAAATGAATTTTTGGAACTACTAGAAATGTTCAATGATGAATCCGATGAAACAACGGTTAAATCAACCATTCCAGCTGAACTTTTAGATTATTATACAAAACTTAAAAGAATTGAAACTTGGTCTGGTATTCAAATGCGTTTACCTTACGAAATTAAATTGAGATAGAATATGAGGTTTGGTGTTATTGATGTTGGTACAAATGCGGCGCGTTTGCTTGTTGGAGAATTTAAAAATGAAACAAGCAGTAAAATTTATTATACACGGATTCCACTTCGTTTGGGCGATGACGTATACTCAACTGGATTCGTTTCTGACCATAAAATAACTGATTTTCTACGTACAATTCAGGCTTTTGAGTTGATATGTAAATCGTTTCAGGTATCCAAAATCAAGGCGGTTGCTACATCAGCGATGCGTGATGCTAAAAACGCAACTGAAATCATAAAACTAATTCAGGAAAAAACAGGTGTAGATCTCGAAGTGATTTCTGGAGCCACTGAAGCAAATTTTATACTTGAAGCTTTTACTACCTTAGAATTTGATAAAACCCTCCCTTTTTTGGTTATTGATGTTGGTGGTGGAAGTACGGAAATCAGTGTTTTTGAAAATGGACAACGAACCGCTGCTAAGTCCTTCGAATTAGGAACAATACGCCTGCTTAAGCAAAAGGAAAGCAATTATATTTGGGACGATTTATCTAAATGGATCGAAGCGAATATTCCTTCGAACAAGCAGTTAAAAACTTTTGGAACGGGCGGGAATATTGGAAAAGCGCATAAAATACTAGACTTAAAAAGTTCAGCGCCAGCTACCATTTCTGCACTGCAAGTGCTACATGAAAAGTTAAGATTTTTAACAATGGAAGAGCGAATGATTCAATTTCCTTTGAAAAGTGATCGTGCAGATGTAATCGTTCCAGCGCTTGAAATTTATCTCTTTATTATGAAACGAATAAATTGCACCGAGATCTTCGTACCGAAAATTGGATTGGCGGATGGCATCATTCATTCCTTAGAAACTAATTTATCAAATTTATAACTATGGCTCAAAAACCCTCCATACCGAAAGGAACACGGGATTTTTTACCGGCTGATGTTGCCAAGAGAAACTATTTATTTTCAACCATGAAAAGCGTTTTTCAAAAATATGGCTTTGCTCCTATTGAAACTCCATCATTTGAATTGTCTTCAACGCTATTAGGAAAATATGGCGACGAAGGAGATCGTTTGATTTTTCGAATATTGAACAGTGGTGAAAAGGTACGTAAGGCTGATTTAGAAGCTTTAGCAGCTGATAATCTTCCTAAATTCGCTAATTCGTTGGCTGAAAAAGCATTGCGCTATGATTTAACCGTTCCATTTGCTCGTTTTGTAGTTCAGCATCAACATGAATTGTCATTCCCATTTAAACGATATCAAATTCAACCTGTTTGGAGAGCGGATCGTCCACAGCACGGACGATATCAAGAATTTTTTCAGTGTGATGCTGACGTTGTAGGCAGCGATTCGTTACTTCATGAAACAGATTTAATCTTCATTTTTGACGAAGTCCTAAGTTCTTTCAACCTTCCTGGTTTTACCATACATATAAATAATCGAAAAATACTTTCTGGAATTGCAGAAGTTTGTGGTGAATCTGAAAAATTAGTTGAAATTACTGTTGCAATTGATAAACTCGATAAAATTGGTGAAGAAGGTGTTTTGGAGGAATTACGAAATCGAAATATCGCAGAAAAAAGTATCGAATTAATTAAACCTTTATTTCAATTAAAAGGAGATAATGAATTTAAAATCAATTTTTTAAAAAATTATCTATCCACAAGTGAAATTGGATTAAAAGGCATTGAAGAAATTGAAACAATATTTCACTCAGTGAACGAAATTGGCTTATCAAAAGGAATTATTGAGCTTGACGTAACACTTGCTCGTGGACTAAATTATTACACGGGGGCAATCTTTGAAGTAACAGCGCACGATGTACAAATGGGTAGTATTTGTGGTGGTGGACGCTATGATGATTTAACTGGATTATTTGGTATGAAAGGATTATCTGGTGTTGGAATCTCTTTTGGTGCTGATCGCATTTACGACATTCTAACGACTTTGAACTTGTTTCCTGACGATTTGGAGCGAGGAATTGAGGTAATGTTTATCAATTTTGGTAAAAATGAAGCTTCAGCCGCCTATAAATTGGTTCATCAATTGCGAAAAAAAGGAATATCAGCAGAACTCTATCCTGAATCGGCAAAAATTCAAAAACAAATGAAATATGCCAATGATACACATGCTCAATTCGTTGCATTATTGGGTGAAAGTGAATTAGAGAATGAAATTGTTCTCTTAAAAAACATGAGTACAGGCGAACAAAATCAAGTTTCATGGTCCTCCTTGTCAGAACAATTTAAACGATAACTCATGTTAGGATTAAAAATGGCAACAGACCCTCGCTGGGTAAACATCGTTGAGCGTAATCTGCATGAAATTTTGATTGACCATGCTTTCTGTGAACAAAAAGCTGCAAGTAATGCCATTTCAATGATCGTACAATATCCCTTTTATGTGGATTTGGTTCAGGCAATGACTGCAATTTGTCAGGAGGAAATGATGCATTTCGATATGGTTCATCAAAAACTTTTGGATCGTGGATTGACATTAACTTTTGAGCGTAAAGATCCATATGTGAATGATTTAGCAGGTTATTTAAAACGCAGTGCACATGGATCAAAAGAAGGATACTTCGTGGATCAAATGCTTTTCGCTGCTATGATAGAAGCAAGAAGTTGTGAACGTTTTAAAATACTTTCTGAGGAATTAAAAGATGAAGATTTAAAGAAATTCTACCGAGACTTAATGGAAAGTGAAGCCCGACACTACACTACATTCATTGGTTTCGCAAAGAAATATGGCGGAAAAATCAATGTCGAATTACGTTGGCAAAAATTCCTTGAATTTGAAGCTACGTTAATGGAACAATATGGAAAAACTGAAACTATACATGGATAATATGAAACATACAAATTACGATTACTCAGTGAAAGATCGACTCATTCGATACGTTCAAATTGATACAGAAGCAGACCCTAATTCTGAAACCACCCCATCTAGTTTAAAACAAAAAGATCTTTCTAAATTGCTTGTAGAAGAACTTAAACTAATTGGGATAGTTGATGCTGAAATGGATAAATGGGGTTATGTTTACGCAACCATACCAGCCACTTCATCCCGCGAAAATATTCCAACTATTTGTTTTTGTTCACACGTGGACACTGCTCCTGATTGCAGCGGAAAAGACGTAAAACCGATCGTTCATGACAATTACCAAGGACAACCAATTATTTTACCAGATGATCCTACCCAAATAATTACAACCGAAAAACATCCTTATTTAGCATCGAAATTTGGAGACGACATCATAACAGCAAGCGGTACAACCTTATTAGGTGGAGATGACAAAGCAGGAGTTGCCATTATCATGGATTTCGCTCAATTTATGATGCAAAACCCACAAATTCAGCATGGAAAAATAAGAATTCTATTTACACCGGATGAAGAAATTGGTCGTGGAGTAGATAAGATAGATATGAAAAAACTCGATGCAAATTTTGGATATACGCTAGACGGTGGGCCACTTGGATCTATTGAGGATGAAACATTTTCTGCAGATGCCATGACATTTACTTTTCATGGTGTTAGCGCTCATCCTGGTTATGCAAAAGGAAAAATGGTTCACGCAATAAAAGTCGCTTCACATTTTGTAGATTCCTTACCAAAAGATAGTTGGTCGCCCGAAACAACAAAGGATCGCGAAGGATTTGTTCATCCTACTTCAATATCCGGTGGTCTAGAAACAGCAACAGTTTCGTTTATTATTCGAGATCATCAAACAACTAAATTAGGTGAATATGAAAATCGATTGATCGAATTGGCAAATTCTGCAGTGAATAACTTCCCTGGATCATCGGTTGAACACCAAACGAGTGAACAATACCGAAATATGAAAGAAATTTTGGACACGGTTCCTTTTGTAAATGAATATGCCGTTCAAGCGATTGAAAAAGCAGGAATTGAACCTAAAAAAATGATTATTCGTGGTGGAACAGATGGATCTCGATTATCCTTCATAGGTCTACCCTGCCCTAACCTATTTACAGGTGAAATGGCTATTCATTCCAAACATGAATTTGTTTCAGTTCAAGATATGCAAAAAGCAGTTGACACCATGATTGAATTGGTTCAAATTTGGGAAAAACATGGAAATTAATTAGAGGAATGACAAAAAATAGAATTTTTATTTTTCTTTTTATTGGATCGTTATTTAATGCTGTATTCTGGAATGAACTAAATAAAAATAATCTTCAACACGACAGGAAAGAATTAAGACAAAATTCTACTGTTATTACAAATGACGATTATAGTTATCTAAATCCCTTTGACAATCTTATAAATCATGGCTCGCTTTACGCTAATAATCTTGAGAAATACACAAGTATAATTCGACCTCCAGGTTATGGATCTATATATCTATTTTGCGTATTACTTTTTGGGAAAACAAAATCACTTTTTTTCTTATTTCTTTTTCAATGTATTCTTTTTTCAATTTCCGTTATTCTACTTTATCAAATATCTGAGATAATTCTTAAATCAAAAACACTCGGGCTAATTGTAGCAATTATTTATGGTTTCTTGCCATTTTCAATTAGCTTTTTGAATTATTCGCTGACTGAAGGCGTTACCCCTGCTCTCTTAATTATTTATGTTTACTTTTTAACTAAAGGAAATATTAATGAAGAAACAAAAGCCAAATATTATATACTTGCTGCAATTACTTTTTCTGTAATATTAATCATTCGACCTCAATTAGGTATATTTATCTTACCACTTATTTTTCTGTTGATTAATGATTATTTTTCAACTAAGGATTCATTAACTTTTATTAAAAGAACCCTAATGATTTTTTTAATTTCATTTTCGCTTTTTAGTTTTTGGGAAATTCGTAATAAAATTGTTCTTGGACATTGGACTGAATTACATCCAATTTATCAAAATGAAATTCCGGGGCTTTTTCGCTTGCCTCATCAATCAGCATGGGAATTTTTCAAACAATGGGAAACATCGGGAAAGCATTTTCATGAAACACTAGTTCCGTTTTGGGAAAATACAATGAAATTAGACAGCAGCAGCAAAAACATTAATGATTTTATTCACCGAATCCCTAATAAAGTTTTAAAAACTATTGGTGCAAATAAATTAGTAGATGCTTTACAATCTTATCAGAAAGCAATTATTGATCAGAAAACTTACTTTGATTCAAAAACCATTATGCCGTCTATTCCACTTCGAAGCGAAATAATTGCGTCTGAAAAATTTAATCAACTTTCAGTTTCTTATAAATCAAAACAAATACTAAATTCATACTTTCTAACCCCTCTGAATATTTTGAAAAGTATGATATTTCATTCGAATTTATCACTTTATCAATTTCAAGTTAGTTTTCGTGGTAATTGGGTTATGGAATTCCTACGCTTCATAGCTTTAATAATTCATTCAACCATTTATTTTACTCTTCCAATGGCAATATTCTTTTGTAGAAAAAACAAACTAATTGTTTCGTTTATTATACCTATTTTAATGTATCTATTTTATTTAACATATTTTCAACGAGGAATTGAAGAGAGATATACATTAGTTTTGTTACCCTTTTTAATTTTAATCGCATTTTCATCTTTTCAAAATATTCACATCAGAATTCAACATTATTATAAGGTAAATATCTAATTATCTTAATATTATTTTAAAAAGCTAAAAACAAATAAGTCCTGAAAATACACTATTTCTGCTAAAATGAAAAAATTCGCATTACTTATTATTGGAATTACATCATCCATAATCGTTACCGCATTTATTTCAATTTCAAGTAAATCAGAATCAACTAGAAATACTTCAAAAGATTCAAAAAACACTGTAAATGATAGTATTCCATTGATAGTGATGGGTTCCTTCCTCAATTTAAGTGAAGATATTAGTCTCGACAGCCTAAAAATTAAATTGGAAAACGGTTCAATTTCTTGTACAAATGACATTTCTAAATCACTCCGGGAAAAATTAAAATTGAGCAAAGAGCCAAAATCAATTCAGTTGGGGAAGTTCAATTTTAAAAGTAAAAAAGATTTGGTAATCACTACATTAGACTCTGTTGATCAACGATATTTAGCTAAAAAAGTAAATTCAATCAATTTTTTTAAAGATCCAACGAAATATCCTTTGTGGATCAAATACGATTCTGATGATTTTAACTATCAAAAAGAAATTACAACCTATACGCATACTGGAGTTACAGCACTTACACGTAGAACAGGAATAGTATTAGATGCGAAGGGTATTGATTTTTATTTAGCCAATATTCTTCCCTATTTCAATAATCGTGAACTAGTTCATATTAGCAACGAAGTTAGCAACCAAGATTCGTGTGTATATGCTTCCATGAAAATGAAATTTGCAACCAAAACAGCTCATTTTGAAATTTTTAATCGCATCAAAGCAAACATTATTGAATTGACTGGTAATCACAATCTAGATGTTGGCGATCAACCTTATTTGAACGCATTAAAATGGTATAAGGGCCACGATATGAAATACTTCGGTGGTGGCGCAACTCCTTCAGAAGCTAATAAACCATTGGTAATTGAATTAAAAGACAAACGAAAAATTGCTTGGATAGGATTCAATGAACTTTGTCCCTGCGGTGAATGTGCAGATAAAAAAATGGGCTCGAACAGATATGCTGAAGCCAAAGCAAAAAAACTGATTGATTCCTTGAAAAATCAATTAAAAGTGGATTACATTTTGGCCTGTGTGCAATATGGTGAAGTCGATTCCTATTCCCCTACTCCGAATCAAAAGAAGATTTGTCAAAAACTGATTGATTTTGGTGCTGACGTAGTCATAGGTTCACAAGCACATCAAGCTCAGGAAATTGCGTTATACAAAGGAAAACCGATATTTTATGGCTTAGGGAATTTTATGTTTGACCAAATTCACAGATTAGGTGTGCGACAAGCTTTTTTCCTGGAATGCTACTTCTACAAAGGAAAAATCATTCAATTCCAGCCAGTATATACTTTTATGAATGAAGAAAGACAACCCACTCCGGCAAATGATTCAGATAAACTTGAAATTCAAAAAGTGGTATTGAGAGATTATAATTTCTAAATGTTTTTTGCTGATATTCATACCCATTTTCATCAAAGAAATTCTATTTCTATTCTAAACGCTCATTCATCAGTTGAATCTGTTCATTCTCGTGGAATCCATCCGTGGAACGTGGATGAAAATTATAAGTTGAAAATTCGAGAACTAGAAACTGATTTACAACATCCCTTTTGCTTGGCTTTTGGTGAAATTGGCTTGGATAAATTGTGTTCCTCTGAATTTGAACTTCAACGAAAAGCATTCATTCAACAAATTGAACTTTCAGAGAAATACAACCTACCTATTATCATTCATTGCGTGCGAGCAAGTAATGAATTGTTTCAATTAAAAAAAGAAATCAAACCAACACAACACTGGATTTGGCACGGATTCAATAAGGCAAACTTGTTAAAACAAACAATCGAAAACAATATCATTCCAAGTTTTGGCGAAGCAATCTTAAAAAATGAAGATCTTCGAAATGAACTTGTAAATCTTGAATCAGACCAATTTTTACTAGAAACAGATACCTCTACATTTTCAATTGAAACGATTTATAAAATGGTTGCTCAATTAAGAAATCAATCGATTGAAACACTTCAACAAGAACAAATAAGTAATTGGTATAATATATTCAACTCAATTTATTACAAATTAATCTAATACTGAAATATTTTAATCCCAAAATGTAAATCTTTGTATTTAGAGGTTGAATAATAAAAAGTTTTGGCGATTTCTTTAACATTGCTATACTCCGTGAAAAATAACTCTTTCCCAGAGTTGTCCTTTTTTTGTTGTTTTAGCGATTTCTTTTTGAAATAATTATAATACATTTTATCAAAGCCGTAATTCCACCCCATGTTCTCAATTGTAGAAAGTGGGATAGAAAATGTAATACATTTTTTTTCTATGATTTCATTTGGATTTAATTCATTTTTAAATTTAAAAGTACGAACAAACCCAATTCTCGTTTTGTTGTAAAAATTTTTTTCATCAAAGAATTCATAATAATTATTCTCACTTTCCACCACTCCTTCTTCAATAAAATTCTCTTGAGAAAAATCCTCCTCTATAAACACTACACCCTGAATGTCATCCATTGAATAGTAAGAATTACAATATATTGTTCCGTCAAATTTTGTCAAACAATCATAGTGCGATTTTACTTCAAATGAACTTGTATCACCTACAACATCACTTAAAAACTTCGGGTCTAAACCTGCAACTTGAAGAACACCTTTTATTTTTCCAACACCTTCTTTTTCTGATTCCAAGTCAATACCAAATTCATCAGGAAAACCATCAGAAAATCCATTAAAATCAAACACAAATACTGCCTCAGTTTCACCTGAAATTTCTGATCTTCTTAATTCTTTTTTTAAAAAATTTATGAGTGATTGGGGACTGTTTTCGTTCAGAAACGCATCCATATCGCTTTTGAAAAGAGTAGAATTTGTATCGATATATAGAATCCCATTTTGAGAAAATGATAAACAACAAATAAACATTGTTAAAGTGAAAAGTATGTATTTCATATGTTATTAATTTTAACTGCAAATATACAGTATTTTTGCAATCCGAAATTACTTTTTGCAAATTGTTCTCAATTCACTCAAAATGGCACATTGGTTAGAGCGTTCCGAATTATTGGTAGGAGCAGAAAATATTGAAAAACTTCAAAAAGCACATGTATTGGTTGTTGGATTAGGAGGGATTGGTTCATTTGCTGCTGAATTCATTGCGCGAGCAGGCGTTGGAACCATGACAATTATTGATGGGGACGTTTTTGATCCGACTAATAAAAACAGACAATTAACGGCCTTAGATTCAACCATTGGGAAAAGTAAAACTTCGATATTAGCAGAACGTTTAATAGATATTAATTCCGAAATAAAATTAAATATACTTGATGAATTTGTAATGCCCGAACGTGTTTGGAAGATTCTTGAAGAATATAAACCAGATTACGTCATGGATTGCATTGATTCTGTTTCGCCTAAATTAGAATGGATAACAGCATGTAAGAGACTTAAAATCAAAATAATAACTCATTTAGGAGCGGGCGGAAAAAAAGATCCATCCAAAGTTCAAGTTACTAATCTCGAAAATGTCTCAAATTGTAAATTAGGTGCTCATATCAAAAAGCGCATGAGAAGTAAAGAAATGTCTTTTAGAGGTATTACCGCCGTATATTCATCTGAAATCCAAGATAAAAATTCATTAAAAATGACCAATGGTCTGAATTTCAAGAAATCATTCTACGGGACAATTAGTTATATGCCTGCTCTTTTTGGACTTTTTGGAGCTGCAGAAGTAATTGATTATCTGACAACTAAGAAATAATTCGCTTTTTTCATCCCTATTTTTGAACGTTTTAAGCCTCAATATGTATGTTCTCGTGTTATCTGTCATGGATGAACCTAAACCAAAATTAAATTTTATGAAAAAAATTCTTTTAGTATTATCGGCGGTGTTAACCTTAAATGCAAATGCAACCGATAAAACCATTGTTAAATCAACTTTAAGTGACGTAACGGTGTTTGCTCAAGGTGCCCAACTATACCACAAAGCCAATTACACTATTTCTCCCGGAAATACAGAAGTAATCATTGAAGGAATTAGCCCGTATATTGATGCTAAAAGTATTCAAGTCAAAGCAACTGGAAATGTAATTATTCTGGATAGTAAGCATACTATTTTTTATCCACAACCAGAAAATGTTTTACCCGATGCACTAACAGCAAAAACAAAACGAGAGATCATGGCTTTAGAAGACTCATTGCGTACTATGGGGTATGACATCCAAGAAATTCAAGATGAAATTGCGGTGTTAAATGCGACAAAAAATATCATCACGATTAATGGTGCTGTGCGCGGACAAGGTAAAGTAAACGACTCCATCAATTTACTGAAACAAACTATTGATTTCTACTCACTTAAGATGAATGAAATCAATAAAAAACTATTAGCACTAAACAAGAGATTGTATGATAAACAAACTAAAAAAACGCTAATGGATGATCGACTTTCGAAGCTGCGTAATTTTGATAGAAACAACGGAGAAGATCCAAATAAATATGCTCCCATTCATCGAATTATCGTTACACTAACCACAAAAGAAAATGTTGTTGGAAAAATTAATTTATCCTATTTGGTTTCCAATGCAGGCTGGGTTCCACTTTACGACTTGCGAACAGATATTGGAACAAACAAAATGAACTTGAATTACAAAGCTCAAGTTTTTCAAAATACTGGATTGGAATGGAAAGATGTGAAACTGACAATATCAACCAACAATCCATACCAAAACAAAACAAAACCAACATTGCATCCATGGTATATTGATTACTATGCCTATAGAAATCAAAATGTTAACTACAATCAAGGAAATGCACCGGCTATGATGAAGAAAGAGTTGAGTGAGCAAATGGTTTTTTCTAATTCAATATCCAGAACTAATGAAGATCTTTTAGAAAAAGATGCTTTTACTTCAGCAGATTTTACAACGGTTGTGCGAAATTTAACATCGGCAGAATTCAAAATTGACTTGCCTTACACGATTCCTTCAAACAACGAGCAACACATGGTGTTAATTAAAAATGCGGATTTAGATGTGAAATTCAAGTATTTTACAATACCTAAACTGGATCAAGCAGTTTATTTGGTGGCAGAGTTATCAAAATTGGATGAGCTAGGATTAGTTCCTGCAAAAGCAAATATTTTCACCGATGGTTCTTATGTTGGAGAAACATACATCGATCCCACAACTATTGATGACACGCTTTCTTTGAGTCTAGGGAAAGATCCAAACATTGTAACGAAAAGAACACTTTTGAAAAAGGATTCAAAGGATAAAATCTTGAACGACAAAATAGAAAAAACAATGAAATACACGATTGAGATTAAAAACTTAAAAGCTACACCAATTGAAATCGTTGTTTTAGATCAAATTCCAATCACTCAAAATGGAGAGATTACGATTGAAGCTCTTGCTTTATCAGGAGGAACAATTGAGGAACGCACTGGGATTGTGGAATGGCGTTTTGATTTGAAATCCAAAGATTCTAAAATTTTAGATTTTGGATATAAAGTAAAACATCCGAAAGACAAGCAGATAGTTCTGAATTAACAAGTTGATTTAAGGATTTAATGAACAGGCAATTATAATGATTGCCTGTTTTTTTTGTTAATAACGGTTTAAAAATAGATGAGCGGGAGTGGCGATTATTTTCTGTTATTTTTATTTCTTATGCGATACCCATTCATTTGTGCATATTCCTCGATGGTTGTATAGAATCCAACTTTTTTTCTGCGTTTATTTACCTTTATTGTGTTTTGAATAGGAGAAATATAACAATCAAAACTTCCTGCATGGTTAGGAAAACATTCAGTCTGTGTCCCATATATTTGCTTTTTACCATGGTTTATTCGACATCGGTCTTTAGTTTTTGCGAATAGACTATCTGGAATCTCCCCTTTTTTTGATGCTTTAAGTATTACTTTGTAATAGTCGTCAATGTTGTAGGAATGCTGAATAATCAACCAAGCTATTTGGGCCGTCGATTCGCCAACCATACTTTTTCCTGGGTAACCAAATTTATTAACTATTGAATCAATGAAAATTAAATTCGCCCTATCAAATGATTCTTGTTTTAACATTAAGTTCTTTACATAATCCGACAAGACAAAGCCGTTTGTTTGACTTAATGAATCCAAATATTCTGTGTTTGACATCACATTACGCACCTCTATTCTTATTGCTTGATCTAAATTTTGAATACTATCTAGTTTCATTTTTAATTCTAGATTAATCTGTCCATGAAGGCACAAACTAATAAAACAAACACTCAAATATGTGATAATATATTTCATTTGTTGATTAATGAAAATGACTATAAAGGTTATTCTTCAGATAAATATTCGGAAATCTGACTAAAAACGGGAGGAATTTTATTAATTACGACATCCCAAACTATAGTATAATTGACTCCTATATAGTCATGAATTAATCTATCTCTCATACCTGCCATATTTTTCCATTCAATTAAAGTCCATTTAACTTTAAAATCAGCCGATATCTTTTTTGTTGCCTCACCAATAATTTCGAGACTTCTAACTACTGCGCGTTTTAAAGTTTCATCTTGAATAAAATTACTATATGTCAAATTATTCGTTACAGAAACTAAAAATTGACATTCATCTTGAATATGACGCAAATATTCTTTAGGATCCTTAGACATATTGTACCTCACTTAAAATTTTTGGACCGATGTACGGACTTAAGCCATTTTTTGTAACAATTTCTATTTTTTCATATTGAAATAAGTTCTCAAAAAAATCATAAACTGCCATAAAATTGTCATAGTTCTCCTTTTCAGGTTCAAATTCTATCAACAAATCAATATCACTTTCTTGGCATTGTTCATTTCGAATATATGAACCAAACAATCCGACTTTTGAAATACCAAACTTTGACAAATTCGATTTATTCGATTTAAGGATTTTTAATATTTTATCTTTCGTTGTCATGTTTTACAATACCAAATATACAAAACATAATCGCATTAATTATTACGAAAATAGTTAATTGCTTTTTAACAAGCAGGGTTATCGAATTTTGAATAAAACATAATTCATTCGTTGCATCCTATTTAAAATAAACGAATTAGTTTTTTTTTCAGCACATATTTTTAAAATCACAACTAATAATGAATCTCCTAATAAACAAAAAAAGGACTGCCTTTTACAAGTCAGCCCTTTCATATATAGTGACGTTTTTTTCTATCCGAAATAAATCGGGAAGAGAAAAACGGAAAAGAGTCAACCGAAGTAGACTCTTGTAAATCCAAAATTACATCATCCCTGGCATTCCACCACCCATTCCTGCCATTGCAGATGCGGCGTTTGATTCTTCTGGTTGATCAGAAATAACGCATTCGGTAGTTAATAACATGGAAGCAATTGACGCAGCATTTTCTATAGCAATACGAGTAACTTTAGTTGGGTCAATAACACCTGCTTTAAATAAATCTTCGTATTTATCTGTGCGAGCATTGTATCCAAAATCACCTTCTCCTTCTCGTACTTTCTGAACGATTACAGCACCTTCACCACCAGCATTAGCAATAATTTGTCGCAATGGTTCTTCTGCCGCACGTTTAACTATAGCTATACCAGTCATTTCATCTTCATTTTCACCTTTTAATTTATCCAAAGATTCAATAGCACGAATTAAAGCAACTCCACCGCCAGCAACAACACCTTCTTCCACTGCAGCTCTCGTAGCAGCTAATGCGTCATCTACACGGTCTTTTTTCTCTTTCATTTCAACTTCAGTTGGAGCTCCAACATAAAGAACAGCAACACCACCAGCTAATTTAGCCAAACGTTCTTGCAATTTTTCTTTGTCGTATTCAGAACTTGTAGAATCTATTTGAGCTTTTATTTGACCAACACGTGCTTTAATATCTTCTTTTTTACCCTTACCATTGATAACCGTTGTATTGTCTTTATCAATTTCAATTTTCTCGGCAGTACCAAGCATGTCCAATGTGGTATTTTCCAATGTCATTCCACGTTCTTCTGAAATTACTTGACCACCCGTTAAAATTGCGATATCCTCCAACATTGCTTTCCTTCGGTCACCAAATCCTGGAGCTTTTACAGCAGCAATTTTCAACGAACCTCTCAAACGATTTACAACTAATGTCCCTAGTGCTTCACCATCAACATCTTCGGCAATAATCAACAATGATTTTCCGTTTTGTACAACTGGTTCTAAAATAGGAAGTAACTCTTTCATACTTGAGATTTTTTTCTCACAGATGAGTATCAATGGATTTTCCATTTCAGTGATCATTTTCTCTGTATTTGTAACGAAATACGGAGATAAATAACCTCTATCAAACTGCATTCCTTCTACCGTTTTCACCTCAGTTTCAGTACCTTTAGCTTCTTCTACTGTAATAACTCCGTCTTTACCAACCACTTTCATGGCTTCGGCGATTAGTCTTCCGATGGTTTCATCATTATTTGCTGAAATCGAGGCGATTTGTTGAATTTTTTCATTGTCAGAACCAACTTCTTTCGAAATAGCCTTTAAATTTCGGACAACTTCTGCTACCGCTTTGTCAATTCCTCTTTTTAAATCCATTGGATTTGCTCCAGCTGCTACATTTTTCAATCCAGCACCGATAATTGCTTGTGCCAAAACAGTCGCTGTTGTTGTTCCATCCCCGGCAATATCAGCTGTTTTAGATGCTACCTCTTTAACCATTTGAGCTCCCATGTTTTCAACAGGATCACTTAATTCAATTTCCTTAGCTACAGTTACCCCATCTTTTGTTACTTGAGGAGCACCAAATTTTTTACTAATTACTACATTTCTTCCTTTCGGTCCAAGGGTTACTTTCACCGCATTTGCCAATGAATCAACTCCTCTTTTTAATTTTTCTCTTGCCTCAACGTCGAAATAAATATCTTTTGCCATTTTTCTAATTTTTTTGTGTTAATTAATTAAATACTCCATAAATATCGGCTTCTTTCATAATCAAATATGATTTGCCATCAATTTTGATTTCTGTACCAGAATATTGACCATACAAGACAGAATCACCTACCTTAACGGTCATTGGCTCATCTTTTTTACCTGTACCCATTGCTACAACAGTTCCATTTAAAGGTTTTTCCTTTGCAGTGTCAGGAATGAAGATACCACTTGCTGTTTTTTGTTCTGCTGGCGCCGCTTCAATCAGAACTCGGTCTGCCAAAGGTTTGAATTTTACTGACATAAATAAATATTAATTTTTAATAGTTGTTTTGGATTTGTCGAATTTTATGCCATTCAACTTTTCGCGACAATATTGCGTTAAAGCAAAAAAAAACTGTCAGTACGCGTGACATACTGACAGTTTAAAATATCTAATTTAAGAAGACTATTTAGCTGGCTTAGTTGCTGGTTTTGCTGCTGGTTTGCCCCCTTTTTGTTGTTTTTCAGCCTCCTTACGTTGCTGTTCTTGAATTTTCTTTTGATCTGGAGATTTTGTTCGTAACGTTAAAAAGATAGACGAAACCATGATAATTGCTGCTAAAGACCATGTAGTTTTATCTATAAAGTCATTTGTTTTTTGAACACCGCCAATTTGTTGAGCCGCTCCAAAATCAGAACTTAAGCCACCACCTTTTGGATTTTGAATATAAACTACTAAAATTAATAGTAAACTAGCTGCTATGATTAATATTGAAAAAAGTATATCCATTTGTTTTAATTTAGTTTTTTCTTTAATTTTCGTATTAGGGATGCAAAGTAACTCTTTTTTTCTGGAATAATCAAGCCTAATTGCTCATAAACATAAATTGCTTTTGGAATATTCCCTTGAATTTCAAAAATTTTGGCTAATGTTTCACTGACTGGCAACGATTCTTCACTTAAACTCTCTTTAGCAATTTTAACAGGTGAGAAAAATGCACGTTTCGGCTTATCAAATTCAATATAGGTAATTTCTCTATTGATAGAGCGTTCTTCCTCTATCTCTTCATCCTCCTCATTTACATTCAGCCAACTGGTAAATGTTCGAGTTGTTTCGGTGCTTATTGAAGTAAGGTGTGTTGAATCAATAGGCCTATTTTCGGTATCATTCTCTTCCTTATCGTCAATAATTGTATCCACGATTGATAAGTCAAACTCTATTTCATTTATTGACTGATCCTTATTTTCTAATTGATCAAGCCGGTAATTAGCACTTAAACTAGAAGCTTGAATTTGTTTTTCTAATGCATCAAGTTCAACATCAATTTCTATTTCTTCCAACGAATCAACCACTTTAGAAGTGATTTCTTGATCTTCAATTTCTCCTGCAGGTGAATTAACAACAGGAACATCCAAAATAATATCACTTTTTATTTCATCCGGTTTACTTGCTGGTTGGTCGTTTAAATATTCATCTAATTTTTGGGTTTCTTTCTCAAAGTCTTGAATCGCAACTTCTTTTTCTATTGAAGGAATTACTTCTTCTAAATCTCTTGTTTCATCCTTTTGAACTACCGTTTCGCCATGATTATGCAATAAGTCATATAACTGAACCCGATCCGTTATACGATAGGCAAAATTCTCTAATTCTTCCTCAAAACGAATGTGTTTTCCGTCTGAGAGCACTTTTAAGTAAACCATTGGGAAAACTTGCGAGTAAGGGTATTTCTCGCATAAATCCTTCAGTTCAGTAAGATCCTCCGTTGAGCAAAGTGATGGATTGTGAATACGCTGCGCTATTTGTTCCCAATTTAACATTACCAGTTTGCTAATAATTTATTGATAACATCTTGAACAATTTGCTCGTTAATTTGAGCTAATAAAACACTTTCCACACCAGCAAGGTCTGTATTTGAATCATAATCCACAAATCTAGTTGCTGTTAATTTCATAGTTTGTTCTTCAGGAGCAGTGATAAAGATAGTAAATTGAGTTGTAATAGAAAGCCTGTTTTTTGCTGCATTATCTCCTTGTTGCAGTGCAACGGGTACAATCGAATAATTCGTAATACTTCCTTCAATATTAACTTCTCCTTTTCCTACCTGGGTATTCAAAACCAAGCGCGTGTTATTTTGAATTCCATCTTTTATGTCTTCCGATAGATTGGGAGCATAACTCAATGGAGCATTCGCCGCAGTATTTTCTAATGTTTTAACTGTAAATGATTTCCATTCTACTGGCATTGAGCCTGTATCACGCAACGAAACACTATACGGCCAACAAGATGTTAATACAATAAATAAAATGATGATCAAACTAAATTTTTTCATTCTACCATGTTAAATTCTTTTATTTTGCGATACAACGTGCGTTCTGATATTCCAAGTTCTAAGGCTGCATATTTTCTTTTGCCTCTATGTTTTTCCAAGGCTTTTTGAATCAATTCCTTTTCTCGATCTTCTAAGGAAAGAGACTCCTCTATTTCTTCATGTACTTCAAAAGTTTCTGCAGGCCTATGAATTTGAACTTCAGCAAAACTTGTTTCAGAAGAACTCGGAAGAAAACGTGAAGATGGCAAAGATCCATGGTTCACCTCATCGTAGATCCGATTAACAACTGCCGTTTGATCTCCGTTTAACGTAAATGAACCACCTTGACCAACTATTTCTAGAACTAATTTTTTAAGATCCGTTAAATCTTTCTTCATATCGAACAAAAATTTATACATTATTTCTCTTTCTGAAAAACTCTCCTGTTCTTTACCACCAAGCATTGCAGGCATTTTTTCTGAAGGATCAGGTAAGTAATTTAACAAAGTTGTAGCGTCCAATTCCCTTTCGGTTTCTATCACCGAAATTTGTTCGACTAAATTACGGAGTTGGCGAATGTTTCCGGGCCATGTATATTGTTGAACCAAAGTCACAGCATCTTCCTTTAAACGAATAGATGGCATTCTATATTTATCAGCAAAATCATTTGCAAACTTCCTGAATAACAAATGAATATCTTCTTTACGTTGACGTAAAGGTGGAAGTGAAATAGGGACCGTATTCAACCGGTAATATAAATCTTCACGAAATTTCCCTGAGGCAATTGCTTGATTCATATTTTCATTGGTAGCAGCTACAACGCGCACATTCGTTTTTATCACCTTTGACGAACCTACACGAATAAACTCGCCGGTTTCAAGCACCCGCAGCAATCGAACTTGTGTTTGCATGGGTAATTCAGCCACTTCATCCAAAAAAATCGTTCCACCATTAGCCACTTCAAAATACCCTTGTCTGCTTCCTGCTGCACCGGTAAACGAACCCTTTTCATGACCAAACAATTCAGAATCAATAGTTCCTTCTGGAATAGCTCCACAATTTACTGCAATATACTCTCCATGTTTCCGGGAACTAATTTGATGAATTACTTGCGGAATGATCTCTTTTCCTGTGCCACTTTCGCCCGTAACTAGTACTGAAATATCGGTTGGTGCAACTTGCATTGCTACCTCTAATGCACGATTTAACAGAGGAGTATTACCAATAATACCAAATCGTTGTTTGATTTGTAAGACGTTCATATTTTCTGTTTTCAACAACTTGCAACTGCTTCTCCTAATAGGGTAGCAGAAGTACAACTCGTTATTTTCACCATTACATATTGCCCTTTTTCATAATTTTCTCGAGGAAAAATCACCATCGCATTTTGGCCGTTTCTACCGCATAAATGTTCTTCTGATCGCTTGGACGTTCCTTCAATCAACACTTTTACTGTTTGACCAACTTGTTTTTCATTGGATAATTTAGAATGTTTCAGTTGTAAATCGATGATCTCGTTTAATCGTTTTGCTTTTACCTCCTCCGGTACATCGTCAGCAAACCTTCGTTCTGCCAAGGTTTTTGGTCGCTCAGAATACTTAAACATATATGCAAAATCAAATTTCACCTGCTGCATCAAAGAAATTGTGGCTTCATGTTCTTCATCCGTTTCTCCACAAAATCCAGTAATAATATCGGTTGAAATTGCACAATCAGGCATGAAACGGCGAATAGCATCTATTCGCTCCAAATACCACTCGCGCGAATACCCTCTATTCATCCGTTCAAGTACAGCAGAATGTCCAGATTGAACAGGTAAATGAATGTATGGACAAATATTCTCGTATTTTGCCATAATTTCTAATACGTCATCCGTCATGTCTTTTGGATGAGATGTACTAAAACGAATGCGCAGCTCAGGTGAAACTAGCGCCACCATTTCCATCAGTTGAGCAAAATTAGTCGTTTGTTGGTTTTCATCCTTCACCACACCCTTTGATGTTAAATTCCAGCGATAACTATCAACATTTTGACCAAGTAGCGTAACTTCCTTGTATCCTTTAGAAAGTAAATCCTTGCATTCCTCAACGATTGTTTGTGGATCACGAGAACGCTCCCTTCCTCGCGTAAAAGGTACAACGCAAAATGAGCACATATTGTCGCAACCGCGCATGATTGTTACGAAAGCAGAAATTCCGCCATGATCCAATCTTACTGGAGAAATATCGGCATATGTTTCATCGCGAGACAGCAGTACATTTACTGCTTTTTGACCTGTCCCTACTTCGTCTACTAGATTTGGCAAATCGCGATATGCATCTGGACCGGCAACCAAATCCACTAATTTTTCTTCTTCTAACAATGATTTTTTCAATCGTTCAGCCATACAACCCAAAATACCAACTACCAAATCTGGTTTTTGATCCTTGCGATGCTTGAATTCTGTTAATCGATTGCGTACACGCTGCTCAGCATTCTCTCGAATAGAGCAGGTATTTATTAAAACCACATCTGCTTCATCTATGTTTCGCGTAGTTGAATACCCATTGTTTGTCATGATTGACGCAACTACCTCACTGTCCGAAAAATTCATTTGACAGCCGTAACTCTCTACGTATAACTTTTTACCAGAATCATTTGAATTATCTAAAACAAGTACTTCCCCTTGTCTCCCTTCGTCTATAACTTTATTGTGATTATGTTCCATATATCTTTTGTAGCCAACAAAAGTACACAATAATCAAAGACTGTCAAAATGTCACACTAACTATTTCAGTGAATCATTCGATTTTCTAGAGCATTCCAAAGGTTAAAATGGTCAACAACCCTTCAAAAATAAAGAGCATAAAGAACAGACCAGAAATCCCTAAACAAATGACTGAAATTAAACCCAGAATTTGTATGGAAAGCAAAGCGCCTAGCAAACCTATAATTAATCCTATTAATAAAAATATACCTGCAATACCCAGTGATCTTCCTGCTCCATCAAAACTTGTTGGTTTTAATTTCTGTGTATGCTTTAAATTATTTGAAACTCCGTTTTGAGTGATTGTTGGATGTTTAATCGTAGCTCTATTTTGTACAACACTAGATTTTAATTCTTCTATAATTCTATTTTGTTTAGGCTGAATTTGTTTACAAGAATCAATTTCAAATACTTTTTCTGTTCGTAAAGAATTGTTTACGCTGTCTGATTTTTCAGTTTGGGATAATTCTAAATTGGGTTTTGGATTGGTTAACTGGCTCGATAATTTGAATACATTCCTATTCAACGTATCTGTTTTCTTACTAGCTTCAGTTGATTGCTTCTTTCTTTTGTGAACTGATTTATCCTTATTCCAAGTCACTGTATATCCTTTTCGATGATATCTTTTATGCACAGAGCAAGATGTTATAAATACAAAAAGGAAACTCAGACCTATTAACATTCTAAAGACGTTCATACTATTTATTTTTGTACAAATATCGATTAATTTCTAGGATACAAAAAAATTGAATTCAGCGAATGAAATAAATTAACTTGTGATTTACGCAACTTTCTAATACTTAATCTTACTTTTGCAAATTGATGGAAAATACCACTTGTTTTATTCCCCTTCAGACATTTGATGCCCATTTCCCCCTACCAGAAAAAATTGATTTCCCATTCTTTTATCAACCCAATGCATTAGCCGTTTATGCTGCTAAAGAATTACAAAAATCATTGATTCAAAATGATTTATCGCACAATTTCGGAATTGAAAACGCACAACGAAATGGAGCTATTGGTAAAATGTTTGGTGTATTAGTTGTTCAAAATCAAAAAGGTGAGCTTGGATACCTCAAAGCGTTTTCCGGAAAACTTGGTGATAAAAATGATCAACCCGGATTTGTACCTCCCGTTTTTGATATTTTGAAGGAAGATGGATTTTTTAAACAGGAAGAGCTCAATATTAACAAATTGAATGCGCGCATTGAGGAAATTGAAAACGACAGGACCTATTTAACACTCAAAAAAAATTACGAGGATTATATCCAGGAGCGGCAAAATTTATTGGATGAGTTTCGGAGGTACCTAAAAACTAAAAAGAAAGAAAGAGCCGAGTTGCGCAAATTAGAATCACTTACATTAACTACTGTCCAATTTGAACGATTAATTGAAGAATTAAAAAAAGAAAGTATCTCACAACAACTAGAATTTAAATTCTTAACCATTCAATCTCAAGAAAAGCTCACCGAATTAAAAAACCAATTTGAACCTTTAGAAACAGAACTAACGGATTTAAAATTACTTAGAAAACAAAAATCGAACGAATTACAAAATAAAATATTTACTCATTACACATTCATCAATCATAAAAAGGAAGAAAAAAGTTTATTGGCAATCTTTCAAGAAACTGTTTTTGATAAACCTCCTGCAGGTGCTGGGGAATGCGCAGCGCCAAAACTTTTTCAATATGCGTTTAAAAATAATTTGAAACCAATTTGTCTAGCTGAATTTTGGTGGGGCATGTCGCCAGATTCAGAAATACGGGTTCACAAACAATTTTATTCCGCTTGTAGAGGGAAATGTGAGCCTATTTTAAATCATATGCTAAGCGCTAGTATTGTTGAAGAAAATCCATTAAATCAACAAGCGGAAATCAAAGAAATCCCAATATTATTTGAAGATGAATGGATTGTTGTTGTTGACAAACCTGCTGAATTCTTATCTGTGCCGGGTAAACGATTAACGGATTCTGTTCTCACACGGCTACAGGAACTTTATCCTGACGCAACAGGTCCACTCCTACTCCATCGACTAGATATGTCAACTTCTGGAATCCTTGTTGCGGCAAAAACGAAAGAAGTTCACAAGCATCTTCAGAATCAATTCATTAAACGTTCTATCAACAAAAAATACATTGCTTTACTTGAAGGAGAATTAAACCAACTTGAAGGGGAAGTAATTCTACCTCTTATCGGAGATATAACTGATAGACCCAAGCAAAAAGTATGTTTTGAATATGGAAAAAAATCCAGAACAATTTATAAGGTAATTGAACAGAGAGAAGGAAGAACTTTGATTGAATTTAAACCAATTACTGGTCGAACGCATCAACTTAGAGTACATGCTGCACATCATTTAGGATTGAATTGTCCCATTGTTGGCGATGACATCTATGGACTGCGAAACAACCGTTTGCACTTACATGCTTCCGAACTCACCATTTTTCATCCAATATTAAAAAAGGAAATTCATATTTTTTCGCCTTGTAAATTTAATTGGTAAAAGAGTCAATTGCTTGTAAATGCAACTAAACAATGCATTTTATCGTCAAAGACATCAAACTCATTTCATGAAATTATTCCATACTTTTATAGTCGTCACAACAATCTTTTTTTTATCAAACGCATACGGACAGAGTGTTCCATGTCCATTTGTAAATGCAGGACCAGATCAAACGGCTGATTGTTCGGCAGCACAAGGATGTTCTAACTTAGCGGCGACGTTTTTAGAACTAAAAGAAACAACTTCATATACCGTTGAGTCAATTCCCCACGCGCCACCAATCCCTTATAGTCAAGCTGGAGGAACAGCCGTATCTGTAAACACGGATGATGTTTGGAGTGGTGTTATAAATATTCCATTTCCCTTTTGTTTTTACGGAGTTACGTATAACTCAATGTTAATTGGTTCTAATGGAAACCTTAACTTTACTACAACCAGTCCTGGTGGATATTGTCCTTGGTCTTTTACGGCTAGTTGTCCTTCTACCAATCTTACCTCAGCCGGTAATGTATTTGGTATTTATCATGACATTGACCCGTCAGTTTGTGGTAACATTAATTACTATGTAGTTGGAGCGGCTCCATGTCGTCAATTAGTTGTCTCCTATGATGTGATTTGTCAATTTAGTTGTACATCTACTTCAAGTCGTCACATGATGGTTCTAAACGAAACAACTAATTACATTGATGTGTATGTTGAATCAAAACCGTTATGTACTGGTTGGAATGCTGGAAATGCGATTATTGGCTTACAAGATCCATCAGGAACACAAGGAATTACAGCACCCGGCAGAAACTCAGCACCCGACTGGACAGTTACAACACCGGAAGGATGGAGATTTAAACCCGCTGGAAATCCATTGTACACGTTTGAATGGTTTCAAGGAACAACTTCCTTAGGAACTACTCCGGCAATCACCGTTTGTCCAAGCACGACAACAACTTATACAGCTGTATTTACTTACACACCATGTGGTTCAACCACACCAATTACGTTGACAGATGATGTAACGATTACTCCTGCTCCTGGCTCTATTAACGCAACTACATCATCTATTCAATCAACATGCTTGCAAGCCAATGGCAGCGTAACAATAACAGCTGCTGGTGGTAGTGGCACATTATCTTACTCAAATGATAATGTAACGTTTGGATCTACCACTACCTTCAACAATTTGTCAGCAGGAAATTATACGTTCTACGTGCAAGATCAAGGAGGCTGTTTGGTTAGTCTTCCTACTCAAATTACAGATTTATCAACATTAACAGCTTCTATAATTGCAGATAGTAATGTGCGTTGTTTTGGGGGAAATAATGGAGAAATATTAGTTGATGCAGCAAATGGAAATCCACCCTATTCTTATGGATTAAATACGCTTCCAGTTCAATCAAATGGACAATTTCAAAATTTGACAGCAGGAATTTATCAAATTACCGTTTCGGACGCGCAAGGTTGTACATTTACAATAAGTGATACATTAACCGAACCAACCGAATTACAGTTAACGGAATTGAATACCGATTCTACCACGTGTAATTTATCTAATGGGTTAATTGAAGTTTCAGCAACAGGAGGAATACCTAATTACACCTATTCAGTTCTTCAAAATGGTTTGCCACAAACTAGTGGAATTTTTTCGTTACTTGGAGCAGGAAATTACACTGTATTAGTAGAAGATCAAAATGGATGTATTGACTCACTTACATCAATCGTTTATGCCAATCCTGCTATTAATTTAAGTGTTGGTGCAATAAGTAATGTGAGCTGCGTTGGATCAACAGATGGAATTGCATCTGTATTAGCAAGTGTTGGTCCTAGCCCTTATGTATATTACCTTACCAATGGTACACCACAAGATTTTTCTGTATTCTCCAATTTATCTCCTGAAACCTATACTATTTTTGGGGCGGATGTGAATGGATGTATTGATTCCATTGATGTTACAATCACTGAACCGAGTGAATTAATTGCTTTAGTTGATCCAACTGCCGAAGTTTGTGTCGGAAGTACGTTAGATTTGCTAGCAAGCGCCTCAGGTGGAACAGGTCCTTACTCATACAATTGGATTGGATTATCTGGTAATCCAGCGACAGTTACGCCAACTCCTTCATCCATATATCAAGTTATTGTAACAGATGCAAATGGTTGTCAAGACACCAATCAAGTTACCCCAGTTATTTTACCCCTTCCTATTGCTTCAGCAACCTCAACGCCTAATACGGGTGGAGCGCCACTTACGGTTTTATTTACCAACCAAAGTCAAAATGCTACCACCTATTCTTGGGATTTTGGTGATGGAAACACTGGTACATCAATAGATTTAAGTTCTGTAAACAATACGTATTTAACCTCTGGAACGTATTATGTTGTTCTAACTGCTAGCAACGGATTTTGTGACGATACTTGGACTGATTCAATTGTTGTAATTCCAGTACTACCCGTTGAAGTGGAGGTTCCGAATGTATTTACACCCAATGAGGATGGAAATAATGAGGGATATTTTGTATGGACAAAAAATGCAGCTTCCATTGATGCTGTTATCGTTAACCGATGGGGAAATGTGATGGTAAAAATCGATAATTTGACCTATCAATGGGATGGGAGAACACAAGATGGCACAGAGGCGACAGCTGGAGTTTATTTCATCAAATACACAGTAATTGGGTTAGATGGATCTGAAAAAAAAGGCCATACGTTTTTCCACCTAATTCGCTAATTTTTTAAGTTGTTATTGCTTTTTGTTATATTTATCCTTTATTGGTAAATTATACAAACTTGTGATTTCATGAAAAAAATATTCTTATTCCTTTCCGTATTATTTCTGTTAAGCACAATAGTAGCTCAAGAAAACTGGAAAGCAGAATTCAAAAAAAGGAAAGTTTTTATTGAAAATAAAGGGCAATTCGATGAATACAATTCGAATGAATTTGGAAAGGTGAAATATGCGGTTGATTTTGGCAATACTCGAATTTTATTCAGTGAAAAAGGAGTAAAATATTCACTACTCGAATCATCTTTAGTTCCTAAAGAAAAACGCGAGGAATTAGCCAATAAACTAAATGCTACAACCATTTCAGACTATAAAAAACAAGAAAAACTGGTAGGTAAATTCTTGTTTAAGTCTGAAAATGTCACCCTACTTTGGTCTAATGCTTTACCGTGTAAAATTATTAGTGAAAATAAAACAACGGATTATCATAGCTACACCTTTAAAGGAAAAAACGGAAAGTATACTAATGAATCCAATATTGCCGGATACGAGAAAATCATTTATAAAAATATCTATCCAAATATTGATATCGAATATACGGTTCATCCTGAATCAGGAGTGAAATATGCCATAATTTTAAATCCGGGTGCCAATCCCACTGATGTAAAAATGGTTTATGACAAGGCAGTTAAACTTGAAAATGGAAAAGTGTTGATTCCGACCATTTTCGGGGATATTATCGATCACGAACCCTTTACTTTTTACGCATCTTCCAAAAATGAATCGGTAAAAAAAGAAATTACTTCCTCTTTTGTTCAATTGGATCCATTCACCATACAATTTCAGCTTTCAGAGTATTCGTCCAGTAAAAAAGTAATAATTGATCCATGGACCCAAACTCCTACATTTGCTACCAATTGGGATTGTGTTTGGGAATGCGAGCGCGATGGATCTGGAAACGCCTATGCCTTAGGAGGTGTTATGCCCATGCAAATTTTGAAATACAATGCAGCGGGAACATTGCAATGGACGTATAACACACCTTATGACACATCAAATGTTTGGTTAGGTACATTTGCCGTTGATAATAGTGGAAATTCATATGTAACAGCGGGTTCAACGGCACAAATTCAAAAAATAGGTCCGGCTGGAGCACTTATCTGGAACAATGCTAGTCCAACAGGGGCTTTTTCAAATGGCGAATTTTGGACAATCTCTTTCAATTGTGATCAATCTAAATTAGTTGTAGGAGGAACAGGAGGAGCTGCACTTACATTAAAAGCCACCGTATACGACATCAATGTAAATACAGGTGCTGTGATAACTAGTGCTGATTTCGCTCAAGGAAGTACCTTAGGTTTTCCTCCAAGTGTTCAAGAAGTTCGATCGATTTGTACATCACCAAGTGGTAAGTATTATTTTATGACACAGGACACTGTTGGAGCATTCAGTCAGAATTTTAGTTTATGTTCCGGTACTCCACTCCTTTATAAAATTGATAATTCGTATGATTTAGGATACAAATGTGAAAATTACCGCTATGACAATGCTGGAATCTGTGCTATAAAAGCGAATAACAACTTTTATTACACCCAAAATGGGTCAAATGTTCATAAGAGAAACTTGCAAACAGGAGTCATTATTTCTACAGTAGCTATTCCTGGAGGAGCTTCAACAACAGCTTTAGGCGATTTTTCAGTGAGTAATAGTGGTATTGATATTGATGATTGTGGTAATGTTTATGTGGGTTCTTCTACTGGGATAGTTAAATACGATGCAAATCTAACGCAATTAGCATTCTATCCAACCTCATTCAAAGTATATGATGTTCATGTTTCAACTAGTGGGGATATTATCGCCGGCGGAAGTACGGGTAATTCTTCAAACGCCACTCGAACAGGATATATTCAGACTTTTGCTGCTAGCGCTTGTGCACCATTGGTTGCCAGCTGCTGTGATGCAACTATTTGTCCAGTACAAAGTGTTTGTGAAACTGACGCACCTCTAACATTAACAGCTGCAACCGCAGGAGGAACATGGTCTGGAAATGGAGTCAATGCTTCAGGTGTTTTCGATCCATCTGTTTCGGGTGCAGGAATCCAACAAATTACCTATACCCTACCCTGTGGTAGTGAAACCATTTCAATTAATGTTAGTCCTTGTCAGGCCTTGACAGCCTGTATAGAATCGAACGGATCAGTTACTGTATCAAATGGCATAGCTCCTTACAATTGGGCTTATTATCAAGCAGCAACTACTACACCAATTACCAATCAAGCTGAATGTCAATCTTGCGGGTATACTTGGTTTGGTTTTCAATGTTTAAACGGATTCACACCTGCAAATTCATGTAATTCGCCTGCGCAATGGGTTAACTTTTCGACCGGAACTAATGCAACCATTCCTGCTGGAAATTCACAAGTTCAAGTAACTGATAATTCGGGCACCATAACAGTTCTAACAATTGCAAATTTGCCGAATTGCACAACAAATCCATGTCCAACAATAACGGTAACTACCCAAGTACAAACAAATGTATCGTGTTTTGGAGGATCAAATGGATCAGCAACCGTTTCTGCTTCTGGTGGAACCGCTCCTTACACTTATTCATGGAGTCCAGGCAATATGAACGGATCTTCTATGTCAAATTTAACCGCTGGTACCTATACAGTAACCGCAACGGATAATGCAAATTGTACTGGCACACAAACGATTATTATCACTCAACCTAGCCAACTTGTTATTAATCAAACAGCTAACAATCCGGCTAATTGCGGAAGTAGTGATGGAAGTGTTTCTGTTTCTGCTAGTGGTGGAACAGCTGGATATACTTACGCGTGGTCACCTTCAGGGGGTAATGCGGCAACAGCCACAAATTTATCAGCAGGGAATTATAGTGTAACTGTTACTGATGCGAATAATTGTATTCAAACATTGCCGGTAACAATTAACAGCTCGGGTGGACCGAATATTGATCAAGTTGATGTGGTGAACGTTATATGTTTTGGAGAATCTACAGGTACAATCACTGTAACAGCATCCCCCTTTTTACCTGGTACAGAACCATTACAATACCAGATTAACAATGGAAACCAACAATCATCTTCCGTTTTTACAGGGTTAACTGCCGGAAATTATTCGATTACGGTATCTGATATTAATAACTGCCCGAATACTCAATTGGTGACAATTTCACAACCCAACCAACTCACAGTAAATGCAGGACCAGATGTTACTGTTTGTTCGGGTGAAATGACAAATTTGAATGCCATTGCTTCAGGTGGTACTGGTACCATTTTCTACCTTTGGTCAGATGGTCAAAATGTACCTTCGATTCAATTTTATCCTGTTTCATCTGGTATATTCCAAGTGGATGTATATGATATAAATGGATGTACAGAAAGTGATTCTATCTATATTTCAATCATTCCTTGCGGCCCCTTAGAAATTGAAATACCAAATGTATTTTCTCCAAATAACGATGGCAGTAATGACGAATATGGAATTACTACCTTGAACGCTTTGTACCAAGAAGCAGTAATTGTTGATCGTTGGGGAATTGTAATGATTGAATTAAACTCACCCAATCAATTATGGAATGGTAAGATTCCAAATGGTAAAGAAGCAACGGAAGGAGTTTACTTTTTAAAGTATCGCGTTGTTGGTGCAAATGGAGAAGAGAAAATTGGCCACACCTTTTTCCATTTAATTCGATAAAATAAAAAGACTTTTTTCGATTTAAAAATTTAATAGTATATTTGCAACCCTTAATGCCCCGGTGGCGGAACTGGTAGACGCGCTGGATTCAAAATCCTGTTCTTTCGGGAGTGCCGGTTCGATTCCGGCCCGGGGTACAAAATCAGAGTTTTTCAACTCTGATTTTTTTTTGACTTTATGATTATCTGAGGCAGGAAATATTGGATCATGACAACTTCTGTGGAGCTGTAAAAAATCAGTTTGTTTTACGCATAAATTTGAGTTAATCAAGCTAAGAAGAATTCGAAAATGGCGGATTCGTTTTAAACCTATAATTAATGCCTCATTAATTATGTTACTGAGGCTTTAAACAAAGAAACCAAGAGAAATCAAGGATGCGATGTTTTTTCATGCAATTTATTTTTAACGGAAATTGGACTATTACTCATAATTCCCTTCTTCAATTGCTTTTTTTGACTTTCTATACAAGTAGCTTTCGTAAATGAATCGTTTTGCAAATCGAACTTGCTTATCTGAATTGATCAGTTTTTTGTAGACATTGGCATTAACACCGAAATATTCATATGTTGCACCATCAGTGAAAGTAATTTCCAATAATAAGCCTTTGTGTTTGAAATCAGCAATTCCACATTCCATTATGGTCTTGCGGTATTCATCCAAATTTGCTTCTTTTGTTTCAGGAGCAATACTCACTAAAAAGTGATACCCATCTGTTACCTGTCTTCCCATTATGTTAGCCTCCTCTTTCAACGGATCACCATCTTGAAACTTATCAGGATGCCATTGCTTAACTAGTTTTCTATAGGTTAACTTCAATGATGCAAGATCAATTTCGTTTTCAATTTGAAATAACTTTTTGTATTCGTTGATTCGTTTCATTTATTTTTTATTTTCAGCAATCGGGAATTACTAATAGAATCCGAGAAGCTGCATTTACATCAATAACACTATCAGTTAATCGCTTATTTAAGACAAAAACCCTAAGAAATTTGATACTTCTTAGGGTTTTCTATTCCTCCAGCCATAGAGGCGTTTCTTTATACTTTCAAACTAATAATCTTCATATTAAGGAAAAATTCTACTAATTATCCTTTTTGGTGGTGTAAAAGTAATTATAATAATCGACAATTAATGTTTTTCTGATGATTTTATCTAATTAAAGATAACTAGTTTGAAAATTAAAGTCATATAATGTTTACATATTGTTTTGCAATTAAAAATTAAAAAACTGCAACTAATTGTTTTTCTCAATCTATGCGATAAGCAATTACGAGTCGATATCGTTCCTCCAGTACTTCCAAATAGTCTTTTTTTAGGGCATCTGACAAGAAAGATTGGTGAATCCATTCAATAGCTTTGACCTTGTTTTTACTCAAACGATTGAATACACTTTGAATCTGTTTGTTGGTCAATCCCAACTCTTCTCCATAGCGTTCAAAATAAGATTTATTTAACTTCCTCTTTTTACCACCAAGAGTCAGTGCAAGTTCCTCTTTATCAGTAGGATTTACGATTGAAACATTTAGTAAATTATATGCCGGAGCCAATACCCAACCAGATGAAGATTTAATCATGGAGAAGTTTTTCAAATGCATGTTGTTATTACCTGTTAAGAAACAGAAAAGGGTCAGCTCGAACAAATTTAAGGCGTCCAACAAGGTATTTTCCGAATGTTCAAGGATTGCTTTTCCAACTTTCTCCATCGAACTTTTATATTTATCGAAAGCCTCAGTAATTTGAAAAAGGTCCAACATATGGATTTTTTCGCCCTTTTTAGTTCGGTCAATCCGTTGGGTAAGGTATGCTAGTTGACCCGATTTCAAGGGAATCAAACTCGATGGAACAACCTTGATTCCGAAGGCTTCCGCTATCCGCATTGTTACATGTTCATTGGCTGGCATTTCAGGATAAAACTCGGAAGGTGGTTTCAAAATATAGTTACCACCTAGCGCACCAACAACAGTCAAACGTTGTTCCGTATTTCCAGCAATTTCCTTTAGTACCGAAAGCGATAACTTGGGCTGCACACCAGGAACTGCTACACTGCGTTCAACGACACGCTTTGCCAATTCCGTCATTTCTTCCAGCGTATGATTCAATGTTGGAGGCACATGCGTACCAAAAAATTGCTTGCTGCATTTTTCATGAAAATCAGGGGCTCCATCAAGCGGTTGGTAACAATACAAACATTTATCAATCATGACTTTCATTAAAAGGTTCAATACTCACTGCACCAATGCAATTCCGACAACAAGCCAACAATAACCCCATCCGATCGTTGCGATTCACTTTCCAGTTTTTGGAAGCAATATCAAGCAACCACCCTTCAGGAATCAATCCTTCAAAAAAAGGAAATAATCGTTTTTCACGGTAGGGAAAAGGCGATATAGGCATGGAAACCGTAATGAAATCATCAGGATGTTCATGAACGTAAGAATCCTGGTATTGAAAAACATAATCGCCATCATTGGTCTCTGTCAATATTCCGGCAAGAATATCTTGGTAAAATACCTTCGCTTGTCTCATGATTCAGAAGAAGTTAATTCTTTCATACTTACTGCTGCTAACTCATGACCAAACATTTTGAGCACCAAATTCACTTTGTCCATATTCAAATTTGTTTTCCCTTGCTCTATTTTACGAACAACAGTCAACGCTACTCCTACCCTTTCAGCAAAAGCTTCTTGGGTCAAGCCAGCTTCTTTTCGACGCTCTTTCACAAATTCAGCTACTTTTTTCATTATATTCTTTTAGATATAATAAAATAATATAAATCGATTAGAAGAAAACTGTTTAATACACTTTACCTAACCTCCCAATCGACTTACATAGTTTATTGGATCAAGGTCGGTTTTTGTTGATCGTTGATGATTTACTCCACGCGCTTTTCCACGTACAGCTTGAAGGCTAATACTTTGAGCTCTTTGCTTTGGTTTTGCTTATTGCTTTTCAAGATGCGATATGTAAACGCACCGTTTTCAATGGTTTTACCGTCTACTTGATTTGCTTCTAGCGCACTTTCTTGACCGCCTACTGCAAAGATGTTGTGCACGTTCACAAAAAGCTTATTCAACTTCTTGACGTTGCTTTTATTTTCCTTTATGAGTTTAATGATGACGCCTTTTGTTATGATCTTATATTCCGCTAATTCAGGGTTAATTTTTGATTTTCCGTTTGAGACAAATCCTTTTTCAACCCTTCCGTATTATCGTTTTCCCTACTATTTCAATAATATAAAAACAATAACTTTGGACGTGCTGAAATACCAACTAGCAAACTTTCCAGTTCTTCGTATTTCAAACCGTGTGCTTTTGGGATTATCGAAATCCACATCAAATAGCTCAATTTCTTTCCTGTTTATATTTCACCGAGTGCTATGCGACAATATTCTTTTTGAATTTAAATAAATCGATCTGAAGTTTTCAAGTTAAAGATTTACGAATACCCGCTCCTTTCAATGGCGGATATAAGCTGTTAAGGTTAGATTTTATTCCTCATATTCATAGCCTCCTTCTCAAGCATGCCATTAGGATATTCAAATTCGATACAATCAATAACATATTGCTTCTTAAAAAAAATCCCCCTGCTGTTCATATTTCATTGTATTGTAAGTTATTTAAATGAAAATTATTTTGATTTGAGATTTTAAGTGTTATTTTTGTAAACAAAATAAAATAATCATGAAATTCTCAGTCTTTTTTTTATCATTTTTTATAAGTTCTTTATCTTTAATTTCTCAAGTTGGAGTTCCAACAAGAACCGTATTGCATACATTATCTAAAAATGAGGTATTACACTCCGGTGAGTATTACACATTTCAAAGTGCCAATAAAAATGGTTACTCATGTGTAATCAATGATACAATTCGATCAAAAGAAACTTTAATTTTTAATGGTAAAATCATTCATTCATTTGATTTTGTTTGGAGAAATATTTTTGAAATTGATTTGTCTAAAGTAAATGGTTACGTTTTTAAATATTGGGAGTCTGAAAAATGTTTTGTGAATTTCAGAGATCAAATTATGGGGCCTTTTGAGGAGGCAACAAACGAAATTTATGAGATTTATTCTAATGAAAATTACAAAATTCCTACAAATTATAATTTTTTCTACAAATTAGGTGGGTCGTGGTATTCATTTTATGAGGGTAAAGCTCAAATGTTAGAGATAGACAAAAATGATAAAGATGATGTTGAAAATGCATGGCCAACATATGGAAGTACCGGCGATAAAGGTAAATGGTATTTATCAAGTATTGATGGTGAGGATTATACTGATAAAATTCGTTACGATGAGTTAGTGAGAGTTACTAAAAACGACGTTATTGTTGCGTATATTTGTGTAATTAACGGCAATAAATATGTGGTTTTAAATGGCGTCTTGAGTGAACCTTTGGATAATGTATCAGAATATAGTATACAATTGAATGGTAGAAATTACATGTATAATTATATTAAAAATAAAAAGAAATATGTGAATGTCAATGGTAAATCTCTTGAAATCGATTGCGATGACAATCCTTATGGAGAAATTCTAAGTAACGGAACTTATTATTTTTCATATACCAATAAGAACAAGCAATTTGTTAACATAAACGGAAAAGTTTTTGGACCTTATAATGGAATGAATTATTCAACTCAATTGCATGAAAATGGCAAATTTGCATTTATATTCGAAAAGGATAATTTATTTTACTTGAACAATAATGGTTCGATATCAAAAGGTTATCCGTATATTTTTGATTTAGAAACACAGCCTGACGGGTTTTTTAAATACAACTTCTCAATGGAAGATGGATGGGTTTATGAAAACGCAAATGGACAGATTAAGAAAACGCAAGATCGTAAAATAGGTTATGGTAAGGGTGCGTTTCTACCCAGTGTTGATAAGTATGTAATTCAGTCAAAAAATAAATCACATACTCTATCCATAGATTTAGCATATGACTATGTCGTAATTGATGGAAAAAGTTTCGGGAAAGCTCCAGCTATAAAAGCATGGTATGATGAAACTAAAAATTGCTTCATTTGGAATTCTTGGGAAGGAAAAGAACTGGTTATTTACGAATTTAAATTAGATTAATTGTCATAAAATCTTTTATGAAATTAATTACGATTATACTTTTCCATCTATTTTTTTCATCGTCATCACTTTTTTTGAGTCAATCAAAGTACCCTGATGTATATAAAGAAGAATTTAATAACGCTGTTCGATTTTATAATTCGAATAAAAAACAATTTGATAAAACAGCTGGAAAAGTCAAGTTGAGTTCTGAATTTGTTTTTTCAATTGTAGCCCCGGAAATATCTCAATTTAGCTCTGTTTACAACGAGGTTGAACTTTATAGTTTAAAAGTTATGTATACTCAGTTTGGGAAGGATTATTCTGATTTTTCAGTAGGCTATTTTCAAATGAAACCATCTTTTATTGAGTCATTAGAGAATTACATTACCCTAAATCTAACACATTTTAAAGATTATAATGATTTATTATTTAAGAACCCAAATTCAAAAAATAGTAGAATTGCAAGATTGGAGAGATTAAATTCATTAGATTGGCAATTAAAATACCTTGCTGCATTTTGTGCAGTAGTTGAAAATCGATTTAAAAGTAATACATATAATTCGGTTGAAGAAAAATTGAAGTTTTATGCTTCAGCATATAATTCTGGTTACTATAAATCAAAAGAGCACATAATAAATATGCAAAAAAAGACTTATTTCCCTAAAAGCGCCAAGCAAAAATATAATTACTCTGATATTTCAGTTCAATTCTACTATAAGATTAATAAATAAGACTTTCAGACTCAGGAGTAATAAAGCATGGAAAAGTTTTTATTAATACTATTTTACCTCACCCCCCAATCCACTTCCATGGTTTCTTGGCGCGAGGTGGGTTTTTGTTTTCCGTTGGTGATCTCTTCTACACGCTTTTCAGCGTATTGCTTGAGCGTATTTACTTTGAGTTCCTTCCCTTCGTTTTGTTTTAGGCACTCCAAGATGCTGTAGGTAAAAGCTCCGTTTTCAATGGTTTTTCCATCTACTTGAATTGCTTCCAACGCACTTTCTTGTCCGCCCGCCGCGGAGATAATAACCGAACCCGTATTGTTGCGCACATTCACGAAAAGTTCATTCATTTTCTTGAAATTACTTTTGTTTTCTTCCTCGAGTTTGATGATGACGCCCTTGGTTTTGTTCTTGTATTCTGCTAATTCAGGCGTTTCTTTTTGATTTTCGACTTGAGCTAAATCCTTTTTCAATAATTCCGTCTTGTCGTTATCGCCGCTGTTGCAGGCATCTAATAAGAGCAACTTTTGACGCGCAGGAATTCCATCCAATAAGCTCTCCAATTCTTCGTATTTCAAACCGCGTGCTTGGGGCTTGTTAAAATCCACATCGTGCATAGCAAGGTAGAAGTTGAGGCTATCATCCAACAAACCATGAGAACTACACGAGATGATCACTTTGTCGTTGACACTAGTTTTCTTTAAGTAGTCTTTGAGTGCGAGAATATTCTCTTTGGTGACTTGATGGTCGGTGAACAGCAGAGTATCAATATTCTTATTTTCAGTAGCGAAAGCTTTTGCTAAATCTCGAACGTCTTTTACGCAGTAATTGAGGTTGTGACTCGAATCTATGAATTCGTTCACCCCTATTCCAATATAATACGTTTTAGCTATAATGTCTTCGGTTGGGGTGTAATTCACATAGGTCGGGTACTTGAAATTCTCCAAACCGAGTTCGTTCATCACGGATACTTGGATTTTATTTTCGCCAACCGATAAAGGAACACTCACGGTGGTATCCCACACCTGTTTTTTCAAATGATCAAT